>NZ_JBBCUB010000003.1:0-518812 GCF_037148075.1 Gordonia malaquae
CAGGCGAGCGAGTTCGAGAGGCGAATCGGGAAGATCAAAGGTGCTGGTCATGGTGTCCATCTCCCTTCGTCGCATCTTGCGATCATGTCCGGTTTTGCTGTTATCTCCAGTGTAGACCTACTATGAGTAGAATCACACTACTTTCGTAAATCAGTTCGATTTCCCGTCGAGTGCCTGCGATCTTCCCTGAATGAGCCTGATGACTGCGTTCAGTGCAGCCTCCGACGTCGCACCGACATCGGAGGCGGCGGCGAGATAGTCCGCAGCGAGCCCGAGGATGCGGTCGTCCATCACGAGCGCATCCTCAACGTCCGGAACCGCGGCGACTCGAGTGCCCGCTCCCCGCCGTGTCGTGATGACTCCAGCCTGCTCCAGTTCTCGGTACGCGTGAGCCGCCGTTCCCACCGCTACACCCAGGTCGCGCGCCAGCTGCCGCAGCGCGGGCAGCTTCGCGCCAATCGGCAGCCGTCCCGCTGCGATGTGTCCGATGATCTGCCGCCTGATCTGCTCAAACGCGGGTGTCGGATCGTCAAGATCGAGCGTGATTCGCGCATCCGGTTCCGTCATCGAGCGACCATCACCGGATCGTCCTCTCGGAGCTTCGGCGGGAACGCGAACATTCCCAAGGCGCCAAGCACGCCCAGGTAGCTCAGATTCATCACCCATGTCGACGTCGTCTTGACCGGGAAGTTGACCAGCCACCGATAGCCGTCCACGGCCGTGCCGCCTCCGTCCAGGTAGGTCACATATGCCCACGCAGCCGTCGACACCTCGTTCGCCACCGCGCCGATCGCGGCGAGGCTCGCGACCAGCATCAGCCCGAGCGCGCGGATGACGACCCCACTTCGTGACCACTTGTCGCTGTCCGTCCGGGGATCAAGATCCGGCCTCCAGACCGCCGCCCGGACGGTGACAGCGGCAAGCAGCGCGGCCACGACGACGTAGATGATCTGCAGCCAGATGTCGGCGCCGCCGCCGTAGTTGACGTCGACGCGTGGAGCATGGAATTCGCGGGCGTCACGAATCGCCGGCACCGCCACGAACAGCGTCGACACCACCGCGAGCCCGGCGACGACCCCAACGCTCCACACCAGCCAGGTCGGCGCCAACGTCCGCACGCTCCGTGGCGTTAGCGTCGCGATTCGCTTCGCCGGCTTCGGACTCGTGAGTTCGGTGATGGACAACGCGGCTAGCGGCAGCATGTACGCTCCGGGGTTCACCAGGAGCGCAAGCGCGTCGCCCGCCCAGTCAGGGAGCCCGAGAAACGAGTCTGTTGCGCTGGTCGCGCCGATGCCGTCGACGATGTTGAGGACAATCGACGCGACCATCAACGCGACCGCAATCATCATGTTCCGGCGCAGCCGTCGCCTGAAGTCCAGGTACTCCGGCGAGTCCGGCCCAGCTTCTGGCTTCGATGCACCCTTGAACAGCACGGACCCGGCGATGACCAATGCCAGAACTAAAGCTACGACGAACATGACCCGACCCCGATCTTGTATCAGTTGACTGATACATGATGGATCAGGCAGTCGACTTGTGTCAATCGACTATGACAAATCGCCGATCAAGGCCGGCGCGCGGCCGACTACTCCAGCACGAAGACGGGAATCAGCCGGTCGGTCTTGGTCTGGTACTCGGCGTAGGGCGGGTACGCGGCCACGGCGAGCTCCCACCAGTGGGCTCGCTCGTCGCCGGACACCTCGCGGGCGGTCTTCACGGAGACGACGTCGCCGTCCTGCACTGTGACCTGCGGGTTGGCTTTCACGTTGAAGTACCACGACGGGTGCTTCGGGTCGCCGCCCTTGGACGCGACCATCGCGTACTTGCCGTCCTCCTCCACGCGCATCAGGGGCACGTAGCGCTCCTTGCCCGACTTCGCGCCGAGCGTGGTGAACAGCACCACCTTCATGCCGTTGATTCCGACACCGTCGGTGGTTCCTTGGGCGAGGATCTTCTCGGTCTGGTTGCGGACCCAGTCGGTGGGGCTCAGTTCAGGAGTCATGCCTTCGACGGTAGCGCGGTTCCCGCGAGCTGACGCGGACATGAGAGGACCGCCCGGGTGGGGGGGATGCCCGGGCGGTCCGTGCTCTCGTAGATGTCAGCTCAGATGATGCACCTCCTGCAGTCCGTAGACGGGCGTGTCGAGGCCCTCGAAACGAGCCTTGAGCTGGAGCGCGAGGTACAGGGAGTAGTGGCGGGACTGATGCAGATTGCCGCCGTGGAACCAGAGACCCGGCTGCTGAGTCGGCTTCCACATGTTGCGCTGCTCCCCCTCCCACGGGCCGGGGTCCTTGGTGGTGTCGGAGCCGAGGCCCCACACCTTGCCGACCCGGTCCGCGACCTCTTGCCCCATCAGGTCGGCCGCCCAGCCGTTCATCGAGCCGTAGCCGGTCGCATAGACGACGACGTCGGCGGGCAGTTCGGTGCCGTCGGCGAGCACCACGCTGTTCTCCGTCAGATGATCGACACCGCCGTGGGCCAGCTTGATGGTGCCGTCGGCGACGCGCTCGCAGGCGCCGACGTCGATGTAGTAACCGGAGCCGCGTCGCAGGTACTTCATGAACAGACCGGACTCGTCGTCACCGAAATCGAGGTCGAATCCGGCCGCCTCGAGTCGGGCGTAGAAGTCCTTGTCGCGTTCGCGGATCTGGTCGTACAGCGGGATCTGGAACTGATGCATGATCTTGTACGGCAGCGACGCGAAGGTCATGTCGGCCTTCTTCGTGGTCATGCCGCCCTTCACCGCCTGCTCGCTGTAGAGCGCGCCGAGGCCGATCTCCATCAGCGAGTCGGACTTCACGATGTGCGTCGACGAACGCTGGACCATCGTGGTGTCGACGCCGTTCTCGACCAGCGCCTTGCAGATGTCGTGCGCCGAGTTGTTGGCGCCGATGA
Organism: Gordonia malaquae; assembly: GCF_037148075.1. Taxonomy (NCBI): domain Bacteria; kingdom Bacillati; phylum Actinomycetota; class Actinomycetes; order Mycobacteriales; family Gordoniaceae; genus Gordonia; species Gordonia malaquae. The sequence goes on from NZ_JBBCUB010000003.1 coordinate 2,896, forward strand.
CCACGACCTTCTTGCCGACGTACGCGTCCGGTCCCGGGTGCCGGCTCGAATGGTGCTGGTCGCCCGCGAAGACGTCGGCACCGGGAAACGTCGGAACATTCGCCTTGCCGGACATGCCTGTCGCCAAGACGAGCTGAGTCGGGTGCAGCGTCATCTTCTCGCCGTCGCGGACCAGCTCAACTGTCCATCGGCCCGCTTCCTCGTCGTATGACGCGGAGGTGCACTCGGTCTTGCTCCAGTACGGGACCTCCATCACCTTGGTGTAGAACTCGAGCCAGTCGCCGATCTTGTCCTTCGGCGCGAACACCGGCCAGTTGTCGGGGAACGGCAGGTACGGGAGGTGGTCGTACCAGACCGGGTCGTGCAGGCAGAGCGTCTTGTAGCGGCTGCGCCACTGGTCGCCCGGGCGGTCGTACTTGTCGACCACAACCGACGGAACACCGAGCTGCCGCAGGCGGGCGCCGAGCGCGATGCCGCCCTGACCGCCACCGATGACCAGCACGTACGGCTGGACGGCGGTGCCGAGTTCGGCTTCCTCGTCGTCCTTCTTCTCCGCCCACGACCGACGGTCCGGGTCGTTGCCGTGCACCGCGCCCATCGGCCGCGAGAAACCGTTGCGCTCCTCGTGCCCCTTGAGTTCCTGGAGGGTGGTGAGCAGCGTCCACGCACGATCCTCCCCGTCGTCGTCGGCCTTGATGCGGAGATGGCCGTCGCCTCGACCGGTGGCCGTCTCGAACTCGATGAACGCTTCGACGACGCCGTCCGACTCCGACGGGGCCTCGCTCGGCGCGAATCCGCGCGGTGCGGTCTCGGCGAGCCGCTCAGCGAGCATCTCTGCAATCTGATCCGGCCCCTCCACGGTCTTGAGGTTCCAGGTGAACGCCACCAGGTCGCGCCAGTAGCTGTCGGAGACGAACAGCGACGCCACGGCCTGCGGGTCGTTCGCTGCGAGCGCGTTGTTGAACTTGGCCAGCCAGGCGTCCATTCGTGCTCCCGGCGAGGCGGCTGCCGTGTCGATCACGATGTCGGCGGTCTGCGTCATCTGAACTTCCCTCTCGTTTCTCATGCACTTGATGTGATGGACAGCACACTCCATCGCCGATCGGGCAGACAAGGGTTGCAGAGCGTTGCAACGTCGTTGCGCCGCCTCACCGTGCGGCGCACTCTGGACGACAGGCAGATGTGACTGCCGCCACACGGTGAGGACGAGGACCAGATGACGATCACGACAGGCCACCCCGCACCCGAACCGGCCCTCGCGACCGGGGAGGACCCGCGCGCATTCGCACAGGTGCTGCACGCCGTCTACGACGCGGCGATGGCAGGCGAGCGCCTGCCGGCACGTCCCCGCTCGGTGATCGGGCAGTCATGGGAGCGGGCCGCCCACGCGGGCGTCGACCCCGACCGAGGCGGGCCGTCGGACCCGATCGCCGCCGCCGACCTCGCCGAACGACGCCGCTCGTCCGGCCTCGCAGATCTTCTGGACGACCTCACCCACGGGCTCGACGCCGTCGTCCGCGACAGCCCGAACATCCTCGTCGTGGCCGACGCCGACGGGCACGTCCTGTGGCGGGCCGGCACGTCGGCGGTGCGACGCCGCGCCGACCACCTTGGGTTCGTCGAGGGCGCGTCGTGGGCCGAAGGCGCCGTCGGCACCAACGCCATCGGCACCGCGCTCGCGTCCGGCCGAGCCGTGCAGGTGTTCTCCGCCGAACACTTCGTCCGCACACATCACGCGTGGACCTGCACCGGAGCACCGATTCGCGACCCGCGAACCGGCGGGCTGCTCGGCGCCGTGGATGTGAGCGGCCCCGCGTCGTCGATCCATCCGGCGACCGTCGCCCTGGTCGACTCGGTGGCCCGCCTCGCGGAGGCCCGACTGCAGATCGCGCATCACGACCAGCTCGACATGCTCCGCAGCGTCGCCGCCCCGATCCTGGCCCGTGCCGGGCGGCCCGCCCTCGCCGTCGACGAGTTCGGCTGGGTCGCCGCAGTCGACCGCGTTCCGCCGCGGCGACGGATCGCCCTGCCCTCCGACGTCGCGCCCGACCGGATGCACGTCGCCGGCCTCGGCCTGTGCGACCTCGAACCCCTCCCCGGCGGTTGGCTGGTGCGGCCCGCCGACGTCGAGTCGCGGACCGGGACGACCGTCGTGATCACCGACGAGCCCGACGGCCGGGCGATCGTCACCGTCCGAACGACGGACGGTGAATGGACCCATCGAGCCACCCCCAGGCATCGGGATCTGTTGGCGCAGTTGGCAGTTCACCCCGAAGGTTGCAGTGCCGCCGAACTCGCCGCCACCATCTTCGGCGATCCGACGCGCACCGTGACCGTGCGGGCCGAGATGTCGCGGCTCCGCAGAACCTTCGGCGGACTCCTCACGACCGGGCCGTACCGATTCGCGAGAGACGTCGACGTCACCGTCGCCTGATCGGCCGCCTTCGGTCGCTTCCGATAGCCTGGGGTCATGTTCGTCGTCGCACAGATCAGCGACCTGCACTTCCGCAACTCCGACCCGGAGCAACTCGCGCGCGTGGACGCCGTGATGCGCTACCTGAACGACCGCTGCGGCGGCCCGTCGGCGATCGACGCGCTCCTGGTTACCGGTGATCTCGCCGACGACGGGCTCCCCGGCCAGTACGAGGAAGCGGCCGCGCACGTCATCACCGAGATCCCCACACTCACGCTGCTCGGCAATCACGACGACCGCATCGCCTACCACGGCGGTCTACAGCCGGTGAACAACTCACTGCTCCTGGACGGACTGCTCTTGCTCGGCCTCGATTCGTCGATACCCGGTCGCCAGGACGGCGAACTCACCGAGACGACACTCGCGTGGGCGTCCGAGCAGATCGAGGCCGCGGGCCACGTCCCGGTCCTGATCGCGTTCCACCACCCGCCGATCGATGTGGGCATGCCGTTCATGGATTCGATCCGCCAACTCGACCCGTCGGGTTTCGAGGCGTTCGTGCGCCGTCACCAGAACATCGTGGGCCTGGTGTGCGGGCACATCCATTCCCCGTCTGCGACGACGTTCGCCGGAGTGCCACTGGTCACCGCGCCGGGTGTGTCGTCGACGTTGAACCTGCCGTTCGAAGGCGACGACGTCCTCAACGAGACGCAGCCGCCCGGCATCGCCTTCCACTTCATCGACGACACCGGGCGACTGACCACCCACTTCCGCAGCGTTCGGCTCGGCCAGGGCACGCCCTAACTCCGGTCAGCCGACCTCGCCCGGCTCCGCGCCGCGCATCGCGACCCGAGTGCCGGCCGCGAGTGCCGCCAATCCGATTCCGCACATCGCACCGACCACCAGGATCGAGCCGACCAGAGGCAGCGTCGGCACCGCGGACCCGCCTATGCCGATGCTCAGACCGATCAGCGGCGGGGCCGCCACCAGCAAGCCGAGGACAAGCGCCGCGCCTGCGACGAGAAGCGATTCGATCCGCATCATCGATCGGATCTGCTGTCGCTTCGCGCCGGCCAAGCGGAGAAGAGCGAAATCTCGACGCCGCTGTGTGGTGGCCATGACCAGGGTGTTCACCACCGCCACCGCGATGTAGCCCAGGATCACGACGAGCGCGATCGTGTTGACCCAGCCCTGCTGTTCCGCCTCGGCGCGATCGGCGGGATCGTCCGACGGCGCCACTGCGGTGAGACCCATGTCCGCCACCTTGGACGCGACGTCGGCGCCCGGTTCGGTGGACAGGAGAGCCTGCGTGCTCACTCCGGATTCGGTGTGTGCTCGGACCGTGTGGTCCGCCATCAGCGTGGCGCCGAAACCGAGGCCACGCGTGTACACGGCGACCACCGTCGCGTCGAGCGGTGCGCCGTCCCCGAAGAACCCGACCAGCCGACCACCGACATCCACCCTCGCGGTGGACGCGAAGTCCGTGCTGACGGCCACCGTGTTCTTCTCGGAGAGCCGAGTGAGGTCGCCCGAGCGGACGCCGACGTCGAGGGTGGCGGGCAGCGCCTCGGGATCGACGCCGGTCAGTGACATCGTGGTCCGGGTGTCACGGTCGTCGTCGACCATCCGGTACTGCGCGACCGCCTGGGTCGCCGTCAACGGATTCACTGCCAGCACACCCTGAATGTCGCGGAGGTCGTCGATCACCTCGGGCGCAAGCCCTCCGGGGTGCCGGACCGCGAGGTCGGCGGTCACTCCCACCCGGACTTCCGCCGACGCCGCGTCCGCCGTGATGGCGGGCGCCCCCAACTGGACGAGTCCGAGCCCGATCCCGAGGGCGAGTGGCGTGACCGCCGCCGCGAGCCTGCGGGTGTCGTGCCGCGCGGACGCGGCGGCCAGCACGGGTGCGGGTGCTCTGGTGCCGCGCAGCACAACGCCCACAACGGCGGTCATCGCCGACATCAACCACGGGCCGAGCAGCGCGACGGCGATGATCAGCAGGATCGCGGCACCCGCGGACGATGCCCGGGCAGCCTCGCCTTCGGCCATCATCGGCCCGGCGGACGCGGCGAAACCGCCTGCGCCGACGAGAATCCCGGCCACGAGCCGAAGCTTGTGCGGCGCAGCGGTCGGCGCCGCCGCGTCCCGCAGCGCGTCGACGGGGTCGAGCTTCGCCGGGCGTCGTGCGGCGATGAGTCCTGCGACGACGGCCGCGACCAGCACGGATCCGCAGGCGGCGACCGCGGGGAGCGGGCCTGCGGAGAGTTCGAAGTCGGACGGGATCACTCCACCTTCGACGAAGCCCCACTGGAGCGCACTCGCCAACAGGTAACCGGGGGCAACACCCACCGCCGCACCGAGAGCGGTGACCAGGAGCACCTCGCGCGTGACGATGCCGCGGATCTGCCTGCCCGATGCGCCCACCGCGCGGAGCAGCGCGAAGTCGCGATGCCTCGACTGCACCGATAGCGACAGCGTGCCCGACACGACGAACAGCGCGACGAGCAGGCAAGTTCCTGCGAAGGCGGCGCTGATCCCGATCAGCGCGGCACGCCCGGCGCCCGCATCTCGGAACTCGGTGTCACCGCGACTGCTGCCGGTACGTGCCTCGACGCCCGGGAACGCGCTCCGGATCCGGTCGGCCACCGACTCCGGGGACTGCCCCTCGCGTGGAACCACGGCGAGCACACGAGCCGAGCCCGGCGCGATGGAGGCCAGCATCTTGTCGCCGAGGTAGACGTCGGCCGGCCGGTCGTCGGACCGACCGATGTCGTCGACGGTCCCGACGACCGTGACGTCCACCCGGCGTCCGGCACGGTCGAGGACGGTGCGTTCGCCGACCGACAGCCCGCTCCCGTCGGCGACGACCACCTCACCGCGGCCCGTGGGCGCCCGACCGTCGACGATCTCGAGGCCTGTGATCGGAGCCGACTGCCATCCGTGTGCGATCACCGGCCGACCGCCGATCATCACCGGAGCCGAACGGTCCCCGATCACTTTCTCGACCTCCGGCATGGCTGCGATCCGCGACGCCGTGTCCTTCGGCAGCGGGGCGCGTTCGGCCAACGGCAGATCGGCGTCTTCGATCACGTCGACACTCTGCGGGCCGGAGACGACGATCGGCGCGCCCGCCAGTCTCTGGGGTTCAAGACCTCCGTGGAAGCCGGATTCGAAGAGGACACCCAGTCCGGTGATCAGCGCCGTCGCGATGAGGACGGCCACGAAGACGCCGATGAAGCTCGCGCGCGAGTGCCGGAGATCGGCGAGGACGAGTCGACGCACGGTCACCACGCCCCGAGTGAACTCATGCGGGAAGCGATCGCCTGCGCGTCGCCGCCCGCCATCGACCCGACGACCGCGCCGTCGGCGAGGAAGACGACGCGGTCGGCGTGTGCCGCGGCCACCGGATCGTGGGTGACCATGAGAATCGTCTGGTCCAGGGTGCGTGCGGTGTAGGCCAGGAGATCGAGGACCTGCTTGGCGGTCCGGGAGTCGAGGGCGCCTGTCGGTTCGTCGCCGAAAACGACGTGCGGCCGGGTGACGAGGGCGCGGGCGATCGCCACGCGTTGCTGCTGGCCGCCGGACAGTTCGGTCGGACGGTGCTTGCGTCGTTCGGCGAGTCCAACGGCGCCGATCAGGTAGTCGAGCCAGTCTCGGTCCACCGCGCGGCGCCCGAGCAGCAACGGGAGGGTGATGTTGTCTTCGACGGTGAGTGCCGGCAGCAGGTTGTACGACTGGAAGACGAACCCGACGTGATCTCGACGGAATGCGGTCAGCTTGTTGGCTCCGAGCTGCGACACCGTGTCACCGCCCATTCGGACGGTTCCGCTGGTCGGCGTGTCCAGGCCGGCGGCGCAGTGCAGCAGGGTGCTCTTGCCCGATCCCGACGGGCCCATGACCGCCGTGAACGAACCCGTCGGCAACGTCAGGTCGACGCCGCGCAACGCGGTGATCCCGCTGCGTCCCCTGCCGTACTTCTTGACGACCGCTTCCACGGCCAGTGCTGTCGATGTCATGGGGTCAACGCTATGAACGATGCCGATCGTTTCCGATACAGCAGACTGCCGAGTTCGGGGTATAGCCAGCTGTAGTGTCGTCGCCCGACGGGTACGGCAGACTCGTATCTGTGAATCGACCGCGTCCGCACCGTCCGATGCGGTCGTGGTGGACCGCTCTGCGGTTCGTCGTCGGTGAGACCGTTGCGGCCGTGGGCTCCACCGCGATCGGGATGGTGCTGCTGCTGGTGTCGCCGCTCATGCTGTTCACGGGCGGTTGGATCATCGTTCCCGCGCTCGCCGGGGTTCTCCATCGGTGGGCGGGGAGGGCTCAGGCCCGCTCGCGAGCCTTTCTCGGACGGCCGCAGACTCCCGATCGACCGCCGGCCGCGGTGTCGGTCACCAGACGCGAGCGGCTGAGCGCCGCACTGACTCTGACTACCGGGCGGGAACTCTGGTGGCTTGTGCTGCACGGACTCCCCGCCCTGCTCATCGGGCTGATCACCGTGGCGGTGCCGCTTGGGGTGGTGTCGTCACTGTCGGTGTTGATCCGCTGGCAGTACGCCCCCGAGGGCGAGCCTCTCATCGGTCCGTTCACCGTCACGTCGTGGGCGCAGGCGGCGTGGGCGCCGGTGGTGGCCCTCGGGTACGGGCTCCTCGCATGGTGGCTCGTCCCTGCAGTCGCGGCGATGTTCGCGCGGGCCACCGACAGGACTCTGACACCGTCGCGCCGCGCCGAACTGTCGGCTCGCGTCGACTCGCTGACTCTCAGCAGGGCCGCGGCGCTCGACGCTCACACCACCGAACTCCGCCGTATCGAACGCGACCTGCACGACGGCGCGCAGAACCGGCTCGTCGGCGTCGTCATGATGCTCGGGCTGGCGAAACGGGCCCTCGATTCCGGCGACCCCGCCGCCGTCGACTACGTCGAACGAGCGCAGCAAGCCGCGTCCGACGCGCTGAGTGGACTGCGCTCGACAGTCCACGACATCTATCCCCCGGTGCTCGCCGACCTCGGGCTGTCCGGTGCGCTGTCCGCGGTCGCCGGACGCAGCGCCGTGCCGTGCGACCTGCGGGCCGACGACATTCCGCGAGTGCCGGCCGCGGTGGAGGCCGCGGTGTACTTCGTCGTCGCGGAGTCGCTGAACAACGTCGCCAAGTACTCGAACGCCACACACGCGCAGATCTGCCTGACACACGACCGGCCCACCGACCGCCTTGTCGTCGAGGTGGTCGACGACGGTGTCGGAGGTGCTTCGATCCGGCCCGACGGAGGCCTCGAGGGGATCACTCGGCGGGTCCAGGCGTTCGAGGGGACCATGACTTTGTCCAGTCCGGTGGGCGGCCCCACCGTTGTCAGAACGGAACTGCCATGCGGATCGTGATCGCCGAAGACGACACCCTCCTGAGGGAGGGGCTGGCTCTGTTGTTGCGGAGCGAGGGTTTCGACGTCGTCGCGGCCGTCGACACCGGTGAGGCGTTCCTCGGCATGCTCGACGACGCCGACGCCGCCGTCCTCGACGTGCGGATGCCGCCGACGTTCACCGTCGAAGGGCTCGAGGCCGCTCGTGAGGCACGGCGACGCCGGCCAGGCTTCCCCGTGCTCGTGCTGTCGGCGTATGTCGAGGACAGGTACGCCGGACAACTCGTCGCCGAGGGGGCCGACGGCCTGGGATACCTGCTGAAGGAACGCGTGGGCGACGTCGGCGCTTTTGTCGACGCCCTCCGCAGAGTGGCTGCAGGCGGCACTGTGATGGACCCCGAAGTGGTGTCTCAGCTGATGAGCAGGAGAGCGACGGGCGACCCGATTCGCACGCTGACCCCGAGGGAACGCGAAGTCCTCGGCCTGATGGCCGAGGGACTCGACAACCAGACGATCGCCGGGCGACTGGTGGTGAGCGACACGGCCGTCAGCAAGCACATCGGGAACATCTTCGCCAAGCTCGGACTGTCGCCGTCCGACGGTGGGCACCGGCGAGTGCTCGCTGTGCTCGCGTATCTGCAGGACTGATCAGCCGGGAAACTCCAACTCGCTGAGCAGGTCGAGCAGCGCCGGGTGGTCGGGTGCGTGACGCAACGCCTCCTGCACCAGTGCGAGGGCGTCGGCGGTCAGACCGTCGTCGGCGGCGATGGTCGCGGACAGGTGCAGAACCGGTATCAACAGGCCGATCCAATTCGCGGCCCGGGCTCGTGCGGCCACGTCCACCAGCAATGCGGTGGAGCGTTCCGGATCCGACACCCGCACGATGTCGGCGCGCGCGAAGTCGAGCCGGGCTCGTTCGAAGTCGACGGGTGCGGCCGTCGCGAGTTCCTCGTACGCCTGGTCGGCACGCGCGAGGTAGGCATTGGCGCCGTCATGATCACCCGCGAAGTACGCCGTGAGGGCGGCCGTGCGGAGGCAGTCCGCCGCATCGAATCCCGCACCCGACTCCGAGTACCAGGTGACGGCGGCGTCCAGGTCGGCGAGAGCTTCGGGGAACTGCTGCTGGTCGGCGAGTTCGACGGCCCGCGCGGCGTGCAACTGCGCCTGGACGACCGGCGGCACGTGGTCGGTGTACGCGTCGATCACCCTGGTGTACGACTCCACGGAATCGCCGGACCGTCCCGCGGCGGACTGCGCCCGTGCCAGGACCTGCATGCCCTGCATCTGAGCCCCGATGTCGCCGCGCGTCTCCATCGTCGCCACCGCGGACTCCACGAGTTCGATCACGGCGAGCGGGTCCTCCTCGCGCATGAGCATGATGTGCCCGAGGTCGAAGCGCGCCACGTCGGCGGCCGCGTCGTCACCTTCGACCATCCACACCGCGAGAGCCCGTTCGGCGTCGTCCCGTGCGACGTCGATGTCGTCGAGGTCGAGCCGCAGCGCCGATCGTGACGCCAAGACCTCGGCCAGCAAGGAGTACCGCGCGACGGTCTCGGCCTCACCGAGCAGGAGGAGTGCAGCGGCGCCGTCCGTCCGTGCGGCGACGCCTGCGGCCAGCTGCAACGCCCCGACGAGTTCCGATCTATACAGCAATGCCTGATCGGGATCACTCGCGAGGTCGGCTGCGCGCCGCGCCGACACCAAGGCCGCGTCCACCTCGCGGGACGGGTCGAAACCGTCGGATCCGCGGGCGAGTTCACCGAGCACGTCCACCCGCAGACGGTGCAGCGCGGACCGCGACGCTGCGGCGTCGGCGTCGACCGAACCGGTCGCCGCGAGTGCCTCCGGATCGTCCAGGAGGGGAATCTCCCCGGCGTCCACCCGGTCGAGCACGGCGAGACCCTCGTCGACTGCTGCGAGCGCGCGGGTCGGGTCGAACGGGGCGAGAGCCATGCCGAGAAGTCGTGCGAAGTTGGCGCGTGCGCCCGCACTCCATTCGGGATCCGCGTCGCGCCAACCGGTGAGGAGTTCGGGGGATGCTCCGCCGCTGTGCACCTCGAGCAGCGCCGCGAGCAGATCCGACTGCGCCGACCATGCCGGATAGTCCGACCGGCTCGAGTCTGCCGCGGCGCGGAGCTCCTCGACGGCCCCGTGCGGATCGGTACGGCGTCGATCCCATGCCAGCATGTGCCGTGCTCGGATGCGGGTCCGGCCGGACAGCTCCTCGACCCGTGGCCGCAGCGCGTCCGCGCACTGTTCGGCGCGCCGCGGCGACGAGGAGGCGAACGCCGACAGGCCCGACACCAGTTCCGCAGCCGTCCGGTTCGCGATCGGCGTCACCCGGGTGTCGGCCTTGGTCTGCAGCGCGGTGGTCGCACGGACCGCCAACACCTCCTCGAGCCCCGCCGACACGGCGTTCGACGCATTGCGCACGTCGAACCGACCTGCCGTCACCCGGACGTAGTCGGCGAGTTCGGCGGCAACCTGCGACGCCGCGACCGGCCCGGGCACCCCGTCCTCGTCGCGTCGGACGACGACGGTGTCGGCGTCGCTGTCCGCGGCCGATGCGAAGGTCGCCGACAGCGCCGCGGCCAACTGTGCCGCCGCCAAGGGGTTTGGGCACTGGTCGACGACGTCCGCATGGCGCAGCGCCATCGGCAGCGCTTCGGCGAGCGCGTCGACCCGCAGGAGTGCGACCATCGCGTCAGCGATGTGGCCGTACAGATGAACCGGACTGTACGTCTCCTCCAGCGACCGCGCCGCTCTGATCACGTCGTCCCGACGTCCGGCGCGACCCCACGCCTCGATCAGTGCGCCGTACGTCTCCGCCGGATAGAAGCCACACCGTTCCGCCGGATCACCGTCGAGATCGGGAGTCGACAGCGCCTCGGCTTGGGAGTAGGCGCCCGCCGCGACGTAGACCGCGCCCACGGTCGCACGCGTCCCCGGGCCGCAGGTCCCGGCGGGCGGGCGGTAGTCGACGCACCCGTCGAGAATGCGGACGGCCTCGTCCGACCGTCCCTGGTGGACCGCGATGTCGGCGTGAACGGCAGCCTCAACGGCAGGCGCGTAGTACACGGTGCCTTTGACCCGCCGCGACCAGTCGTCGGTGATGCCGCGGATCTGGTCCAGGGACAACTCGGGGATTCCGGTGAGTGAATCGAGCAGGTCGACGACGGTCGTCTGGAACTGCTCCACCTGCCAGTCGTCGAGTTCGACGTCGGCGCCGTGGGCGTCCTGCGTCCGATACAGCCAGGCGACGAGTGTCAGCACGTCGGTGGTGCGGCCTGCCCACAGTGCGGAGTACGCGCCTTCGATCCGAGTGAGGATACGCAGGTCGAGGTCGCCGGTCTCGTCGGCGCGTGCGATCAGTGAGGGGAACGGAGCGAAGTCCTCGTGCCCGAATCGTGGGTCGCCGTGTCGTGCCATCCACAGGTCGTCGAGGATCTCGCCGATCGTCGGGTCGATGTGCGGGCCGCTCATTCCACGTCTCCTTCGATGCTGTCGCGGGTCGCGAGATCGGCGAGCAGGGTGATCGCCGAGTCGAGTTCGGACGCCGCGGCCACTCGCACCGAACGCCGCGCTCGGAGCATCGCCTGGCTGTAGATCACCCGGATGAGCGCTCCCGCTACGACGTCGTCGCCCAGGGTCGGGAGACGTTTGACCAGAGCGTTGGTCGCATTGAGGACCAGCACCGGCCGAGTCGGGGGGACGTCGCCGTCGTCGAGCGCGGCGAGCGCGGCGAGCCACGCGTCCGGTTCGCCCGCCGCCTCCGACAGCATCTCGGTCCGGTCCTGCGCGATGCGGGCCGAGTCGTCGGTCAACAACAGCGCGGAGATCCCGTCCGGATCGAACTCGCGCAGGCTCACCTCGCAGGCGAAGGGTGAGACCGCGCGCCGAGCCAGGTGAACTGCGGCATCGAACTCGGTGCGCAGTTCGGCGCTCGGCGTCGACAGGGCAGACAGCAGGAACTGCTGTCCGATGGGCTCGCACCTGCGCTGCGGGTCCGCGGCGATCAGCGCGCGGATGACGGCGGTCTCGAACGCGTGTCCGGCGTTCACCAGGCCGATTCCCCGCCCGGCGAGGATGTCGGCGAGCACCCGATAGTCGTCGACGCTCCCCGCGTAGCGGATCGTGTCGAATCGAGCGCGGAACGTGGCAAGCGGCATGGGACCGACGTTGGTGTCGAAGACACAGTGCTTGTCGACGAAGCCCAGCAGTTCCGGTCGGTGAGCGGCGAGGGCTTTGACTCCCTGCTCGTGCACGTTCAGGAATCTCTCTCGCACCACCGGACGCGAGCCGAGGCCCGTCAGCCACGCGGATATCTGCTCACCGAGCGAGACCGACACGGCGTCGAACAGGTCGTCGCGGACGAGTCCCTCACGCGACGCCGTCGGCTTCAGACCGGTCGAGTCGACGACGAGCCGCACGAAGTACGCCCATTCCGGGACCAGTGCGGGGACGTCCCCCACGAGGAGGCCCTTCACGTACACGCGGTGGGTCGCCCTGGCGACGAGGTCGCCACCGCTCGGCCGCACGAACGCCACTCCACGCAGGCCCGCCTCCGAGACGTCGACGTCGAACATCTCCAACGGCGTGAAACCGAGCTCGTCCTGGCTGAACGCGACGCGTGCCGCATCCCGGCCGCCGGACGGATCACCGAACAGGCCTGCGCCTCCGTTGACGCGCTCGCCGTTCACCAGCACCGGAGTCGGATGCATGGCGGTGTACTCGGCGGCGAGCGTCCGGACCTTCTCCGGCGCGAGCCATGAACGAGTGTCCGGGCGAGCGGTGATGCGGACGGTGGTGCCGGTGGCCTCGCGGTCGCCGGATGAGAGTTCAACCGCTCCCGATGACGAACCCGACCAGACGACGGCATCGGCGTCGTCCGCACGGGAAGTGACTTCGATGCGGTCGCCGACGAGGAATCCGCTGAGGAGGCCGACACCGAACTGACCGATCTGCGAGGTCGACCCGAACCCGAACGGGTCGCGCTTGGAGCTGGCGCCGATGGTCCCCAGCAGACGCGCGATGGTGTCGCCGGTCATGCCGACACCCTGGTCGGCGACCTCGAAGACTGCCCCGTCCGTCGTGATCTCGATCGGCGCGTCCGCCCGACCGGCCTCCGCCTGCGCGTCGATCGCGTTCTGCAGCAGCTCACGGACGTACACGCCCGGCCCCGTGTAGAGGTTGGTCCCGAGCACGTCGATCAAAGCGCTCAGATCGACGTCGAACACACTGGCGTCATCCATGCGTCGATCGTACGTTCACGCATGTCCTCCGTCGTCTGCCTGATCGGTACCGAGGTGCTGACGACCCGAGTCGCACCGTCGTGAACAATGTGCCGCAAAAGTCACACAAGGGCGGTGTACGAAACTCGGCCCGGCGTTACTTTCCCGCCAGGTCGTTAGTTTCGTGTCCCCGACGACTAAAAGCGATCGCCCCGCGGACCGAGGGTTCGCGGGGCGATCGTGGTGAAGAGACTCTTACAGAGCGGAGATGATGTCTTCCACTCGGTCCTTCGCGTCACCGAACAGCATCTGCGTGTTCTCGCGGAAGAACAGCGGGTTCTGGACACCGGCGTAACCGGCGGCCATCGAACGCTTGAACACGATGACGTCCTTGGCGTTCCAGACCTCGAGAACCGGCATGCCTGCGATCGGCGAGCTCGGATCCTCCGACGCCGCCGGGTTCACAGTGTCGTTGGCGCCGATGACCAGGACGACGTCGGTCTCCGGGAAGTCGTCGTTGATCTCGTCCATTTCCAGAACGACGTCGTACGGCACCTTCGCCTCGGCGAGCAGCACGTTCATGTGACCGGGCAGACGACCGGCGACGGGGTGGATGCCGAAGCGGACGTCGACGCCCTTGGCGCGCAACTTGGCGGTCAGGTCGGCCACCGGGTACTGCGCCTGTGCGACGGCCATGCCGTAGCCCGGCGTGATCACGACGGACGATGCCCCGGCGAGAAGCTCGGCTGCGGCGTCGGCCTGGATCTCGCGGTGTTCGCCGTAGTCCTTGTCCTCGGCCGGGCCGGCTTCGATGCCGAAGCCGCCCGCGATGACGGAGATGAACGAGCGGTTCATCGCCTTGCACATGATGTACGACAGGTACGCACCCGAGGAGCCGACGAGCGCACCGGTGACGATGAGCAGGTCGTTGCTGAGCAGGAAGCCCGATGCTGCCGCTGCCCAACCGGAGTACGAGTTCAGCATCGACACGACGACCGGCATGTCGCCGCCGCCGATCGAGGCCACCAGGTGCCAGCCGAGGAACAGCGCCAGGGCGGTGATGACGGCGAGCAGGACGTAACCGGTGGTGTCGTCCTTGAGGTCGCGTGCCACGTAGATGCCGGTGAGGACTGCGAACACGACGAGCGAGCCGACGTTGATGAAGTTCTTGCCGGGCAGCATCAGCGGTGCAGACTTGATCTTCGCCGACAGCTTCAGGTTGGCGACGATCGAACCGGTGAAGGTCACCGCGCCGATGAAGATGCCGATCGCGACCTCGGCTCCGTGGATGCCGATGAGGGCTCCGCGGTCGTCATCGGCGACATGCTCGAGGTGTGCGCCGGTGATGGCGCCGTTCCAGCCGATGAGGACGGCGGCGAGACCGACGAACGAGTGCAGCAGAGCGATCAGCTCGGGCATGCCCGTCATCTCGACGATCTTGGCGCGCCAGAGGCCGATCAGGGCACCGATGACGACGGCGCCCACCATCAGGCCGATGGAGATCCACTTGCCGTCGAGGTCGGTCATGTTGTCGACGGCGAGGGCGATCGTCGCGATGATCGCGACGGCCATGCCGACCATGCCGTAGGTGAGGCCGCTCTTGGCGGACTCGTGCTTGCTCAATCCGGCCAGCGACAGGATGAACAGGAGCGACGCGACGATGTACGCCGCAACAGTGATCGAATTGATGTCCATGGACGTCAGGCCCCCTTGCTGAACATGGCGAGCATGCGTCGGGTCACTGCGAAGCCACCGAAGATGTTGATGGAGGCGAGCAGGATCGCGATCGCGGAGAGCACGCGAATCGTGGTGTTGTCGGTGGCGATCTGCAGCAACGCGCCGACCACGACAACACCTGAGATGGCGTTGGTGACCGACATCAGCGGCGTGTGCAGGGCGTGCGCGACCTTGCCGATGACGTAGTAGCCGATGACGATCGCCAGCATGAGCACCGTGAAGTGCTGCGGGATCGGGTCGGGCGCGACGGCGACGACCAGGCCGTACAGGACGATGCCCGCGAGGACGAGCGCGACCTTCTTGCCGGCCGACATCGGAGCCTTGGGCTCGGCGACCGGCGCGGGCTCGGCCGCGGCGGCCTTCGGAGCTGCGGACACCTGAACGGGCGGCGGCGGCCACATGCCTTCGCCGTCACGCGTCACCGTGATGCCGCGCTGGACGACGTCGTCCATGTCGAGCGTCAGCTCACCGTCCTTCGACGGGGTGAGGAGCTTGAGCAGGTTGACGATGTTGGTGCCGTACAGCTGCGACGTCTGAGCGGCCAGACGGCCGGCCAGGTCGGTGTAACCGAGGATCGTCACACCGTTGTCGGTGACGACCTTCTCGTCGGTGACGGTGCCCGCGGCGTTGCCGCCGTTGGCAGCTGCCATGTCGACGATCACGGAGCCGTGCTTCATGCCGGCGACGGTCTCGGGCGACAGCAGCTTCGGAGCCGGACGGCCGGGGATCAGCGCAGTCGTGATGACGATGTCGGCGGCGCGCGCCTCCTCGTCGTACATCGACGCGGTGGCCGCCTCCTGCTCTGCGGTCATCTCCTTGGCGTAGCCGTCCTCAGACTTCTCCGCCTCGAAATCGACGTGCACGAATTCCGCGCCCATCGACTCGACCTGCTCGGCGACCTCGGGACGCACGTCGAACGCACGCACCACGGCGCCCATCGCGGACGCGGCGCCGATCGCGGCCAGACCGGCCACACCGGCGCCGACGACGAACACGCGAGCCGGCGGGATCTTGCCCGCTGCGGTCACCTGACCGGTGAACATGCGGCCGAACTCGTGCGCGGCCTCGACGACGGCACGGTAGCCCGCGACGTTCGCCATCGACGACAGCACGTCCATGGACTGTGCGCGCGAGATGCGCGGGACAGCATCCATGGCGAGCGCGGTGACGCCTGCGTTCGTCAGCTTCTCGACGAGTTCCGGGTTGCGCGCCGGGGCCATCATCGAGATCAGCACAGCGCCACGGCGCATGCGAGCGATCTCGGCGTCGGTCGGGGCGTTCACCTTGACGACCACGTCGGCGGCCCACACGTCGTCGGTCGAACCGACCCGTGCGCCCGCCTCGGTGAACGCCGCGTCAGGCTGCTCCGAGAGCGAACCCGCACCGGCCTCGACGAGGACGTCGTATCCGAGCTGCTGCAGCTGGCCGACCGTCTTGGCGGTGGCAGCGACGAGCGTCTCGCCTGTCTTGGACTCCTGAGGGATGCCGATCAGCATGTCGATGCCTCTCCTGCATTCATATCTGTTGTTCTCACCTTGATCTGATCGCCGCATCAGACGAGATCGACGGGCACAAGGTACAGGTCAACGCCAGGAGCTCCCGCTCCGGAGAACGGTTCCATAGTGACCGGCAAGTGCTTCATCGAACTCGCGCGATGCTGCAGGAAACGTGGGGTAACCCGCATGATGGAAAACGTGGGACGAACTTAGCACGGGGTAAGAATCACCCAAGAGTGCCTGTAAGTCAGATCACAGCACTGCTAGATGTGTGCTGCGGCGGATGCGCCGGCACGCCGACCGAAGTAGGAGCCTTCTCCGAGCTGAGTGCCCGAAGCGTAGCCCTTGCCGTCCTGCGCAAGATTGGCTGCGCAGGCTCCGGCGGCGTACAGGCCCGGGATTACCGAACCGTCCTCGTGCAGAACCGCGCCGTCGACGGTGGTCGCCATTCCGCCGATGGTGAAACCGGCGTACAGCGCCTTGCCGAGGCTCATGTCGAAGGCCGCCCAGGGCCCGCGATCCTGCGGGGCGAGGAACTCGGGGCTCTTGTGGAAGTCGGGATCCTCGCCGTTTGCAGCATAGGTGTTGTACCGGTCCAGAGTCGAAACGAGGGTGTCCCGATCCAGACCGAGACCGTCGGCCATCTCCTCCACCGTCTCCCATCCGTCGATGAACGGGCACAGCGGGAACTCCGGCCGCTGCATGTGCGCTTCGTCCACGATCAGATACGCGGCTCGATCGGTCTGGTCCATCACGAATCCCGATGTGCGGGAGTGATAAGAATCCTCTGCGACGAACCGCTTTCCCTCCTTGTTGACAGCCAGACCGGTCAACAGAATCGACGGCGGATACACGGGTGCGGTGATGAACGCCTGGTCCATGTGCTTGAGCTTCGCGCCCACCGAGACGCCCATGCGGATGCCGAGACCGTCGTCGTAGGTGCTGCCGAGCGTGAACGGCTTCTCGGCGAGCTGCGGAACGTATTCGGCGACCATGTCGGGGTTCATCACAAATCCGCCCGCCGCGATGATCACCGACTTGGCTTTGATGAAACCTTCAGTCGCACCGTCCTTGAAGCGGGCGCCGACCACCGCGCCGGAGTCGTCGACGATGAGCGCACGACCGCCGACCTCGTAGCGGATCGGGACGCCGAGCTCGCCGAGGCGGTCGACGAGCAGACCGATCACCATGCCCGCGCCGCCGGTGTCGCCCGGCACCGGAACCTTGTGTCCGCGGGGCGCTGGGATCGCCTGATCCTTGTACGGCCACACCTTCTCGTTGCCGGTGAACATCAGCCCCTGCGTCTGCGGCTGGATGACGGCCTTCTCCGGGTAGTACGACCGCTCGAACTCGAAGCCGAGGTTCTCCAGCCAACCGAAGTGCTCGACGCTGTCGTCGCAGTAGGCGCGGATCTTGTCGGGCTCGGGATCGCGAGAGACCGCCGTCAGGTACTTGACCATCTCGTCGGCGCTGTCCTCGTGCCCGGTGGCCTGCTGGACCGCAGTTCCGCCGCCGAGATAGAAGTGTCCGCCCGCCATGCAGCTGGTGCCGCCTGCCGCAGCCGAGCGTTCGAGCACGATGACACTCGCGCCCGCCTCTGCCGCTTCGACCGCCGCGCAGCATCCACCGATCCCCGCACCGAGAACCAGCACGTCCACGTCGTCCGTGTACTCCGCGACATCGTTCGCATCGACTGTTTCCGGAATGTCCAAGCCACTCATGGACGCCAGCCTAGACGATGTTCTAGAACATGTTCTAGTGTCACGGGAACTCGTACCGAGAGGAGTCGCGATGATCAGACACCACACGGTGGACGCCGGCGACATCACGATGCACGTCGCCGAACAGGGCGAAGGCGATCCGATCGTGCTGTGCCACGGCTTCCCCGGTCTCGGGTACAGCTGGCGACACCAGATGCAGGCACTCGCCGACGCCGGCTACCGCGCGATCGCACCCGATATGCGCGGCTATGGTGCGAGCTCGACCCCGACCGACTTCCGCGTCTACGACCGCACGCACACTGTCGCCGACATGGTCGCCCTGCTCGACGCCCTCGACATCGACCGAGCGGTGTTCGGCGGCCACGACTTCGGCGCTCACCTGGTGTGGGACCTGCCCGCGTGGGCACCCGACCGCGTCGTCGCACTCGCACAGCTCAGTGTTCCGCGCGTCGCACGGATGCCGGTGCGGCCCAGCGTCGCATTCGAGTACATGGCCAAGCAGCACTTTCTGCACCTGCACTACTTCCAGCGGCCAGGGGTCGCCGAGGCCGAACTGGACGCCCGCCCCCGCGAGTTCCTGGCGAAGCTGTTCCACGCCCTCAGCGGTGACGGCCGCTACCTCGACTGCTGGGGATTCCCGTCAGACGGCAACGGGTATCTCGACGTGCTGCCGGAGCCGCCCGCCCTCCCGTGGTCGTGGCTGTCGCAGGCGGAGTTCGACGTGTACGTCGCGCGCACCGGCTTCACCGGCGGCCTCAATTGGTACCGCGCGGAAGATCTGGTGTGGGAGCAGAACACGGACCTCCACGACACCCCCGTAGCCGTGCCGACAACGTTCATCGTCGGCGCTCAGGATCCCGTCCTGCAGATGATGGGCGACGATCCCCTCGCCCAGACCGCCGACCGTGTGCCCGGATTGCAGTCGACGCACGTGATCCCCGGCGCCGGCCACTTCGTGCAGATGGAAGCCGCCGACGAGGTCAATCGGATCCTCGTCGACTTCCTCGACGGGCTCTGACTACCGCCAAACCCAGAACGTGACGATGCGGCGCGGACCGTCGAACCCGTATCCGAGATACACACCGTTGCCGAACCTGCGGATCTCGTCGTGCAGGCCTCCGAGGCCACTGCGCGCATAGTCGATGCGGATCACGCGCTTCCCATCGAGCGCCGAACGCCCGTAATAGACGTTCGCCGGCAACGCCTCGCCGCCGAGCACCCGGTTGGTGAGCCACCCCCGGTAGAAGTGCTTGCCCGCCCACACACCGCCGATCGCCGACGACGCCCCGCTGTTCGGGCCTCCGATCGGCCGTGCCTGCCCGTTGTAGACGCCGACCGGCAGAGCACCCGCCTGCGCCGTGCGGAACAGGTGGTCGACGCCCGCCTGACTGCACGTGTTCCGCAGCGCGGAGACGGTCCCGGCCTTCGACGTCGCCGCGGTGACCGTCGACGGGCACCTCGGCGCGGCATCCGCCGGCGCGGGGGCGGCTACGACCAGCGCAAGGGCCGCCGCACATCCGGCCGCGACCATCGACAAAGACTTCCGAACGTTCATGACGGACCTCTCGTGACTTCGGGTTCCCGGCCTCGTTCAAGTCTGCGCGCCCGCGGCCCCGATCGGTAGCCCCTGATTCAGGCTTCGTCGGGATCGAGGGACGCGATGATCTCGCGCAGATCCGCCAGTTCCCGCGCGAGCTTGTCGCGGGCCTCGACGGTGAAGCTCCGCACCTGCGCAGCGAGTACAACGCCGGCCACCACAACGTCCACATCGAGGAGTTCAGCGACCGCCGCAACAGCGGTCTCGGCGTCGGCGGCATCGGCGACGAGCCGCATGACCTCGTCGCGCCGAGTGAGACCCGCGTCGAGAGCCGCGAGCAGCTGAAGCCTCTCGACCATCCGTTGCCTGTCGGTCACGACTGGGACCTCTCCAGCGTCCGGGGCGTCGTCGAGAACGAACAGTCCGTCATCGACGGCGTCCTCCCGTAGACCGGTGACCTCGACGGAACCACCCGCCGGCGTATCGACTCCGACAACCAGGCCCGTCCTTCCGTCGATGGTGATCGTCACTCGACGGTCGGGCGACTCCCCTGTCGCGAGCTCTATGGACCAGCACTCCCGGCCCTCGACGTTTCGAGGTTCGGGACCACCGACGACCGCTATGTCCCGCGACATCCGGTAGAGGAGACCTTGGCCTCCAATGAGGTCGAGCGGACTGAAACCGCCGCCGAGCCCCACCGCGCGGAACGACGACCGACCGCCGTCGTGCCGAGTGAGGTCACCGTCCTCGCCACGAAGGAACGTTGCCGTGCCGTCGGTGAGGAACAGGACCTCACCCTCGTGTTCGACTCGCCACTTGCCCGCTGCGGAGTACCAGAAATCGAACGTCTCGGCGCCGTCCGGAGTCCGGGCGGTCATCCGCCCTCGGAAGGAGACTGCAGTCGCACCGAAGTTGCGGCCGACCAGCTCCGGCCACGTGGGAGGTGTCATCAATCGAGCATAGGCCCGCGGAATGTTCACGCCAGCGGGCAGACATCGCCCTATACGGCGGCGTCACACCGCTCACGTGCACATTTGACGAAGGTCAGGACTTGACCAGGCGCGTGATGGCCTTCATCGCCTCGGCGATCTTCTCGTCGGCCGCCTCGTCGCTCTCGCGAGCGGCGGACACCACACAGTGATTCATGTGGTCCGACAGCAGTCCGAGACTCACCGCCTCGAGCGCCTTCGTCATCGCCGACACCTGCGTGAGGATGTCGATGCAGTACGCCTCTTCTTCGACCATCCGCTGGAGGCCGCGCGCCTGTCCCTCGATCAGCTTCAGACGACGGACGTAGCCGGCCTGATTGCCGATGTAGCCGTGGTGCCCGTGGTCGGCTTCGTCAGTGTTGTCGTGTGCGCACATGGCCCACCCTTTCGCCTATACCCCCCGCTGGTATCAGTTGTACCCGCTCGGGATGATTCCGTCTACCCCTGCGGGGTATCGGACGATGTCACTCCGGGAGTCGAGACGCGATCTCGGCGATGGTGCCGGCGACATCCCTGAGCGCCTCGCGGAGTTCCCTGGCATCGTCGGCGGCCGCCTCGTCGCGCAGGCGGTCGGCGGCGCCGCGAACAGCTGCGGTCATCGCCTTGAGATCGGCGCCGGTGAGTTCGGGCGTCGCAGTGGCGGCACGCCGCAGCGTCGTCGGCACCCCCATCCGCAGAGGATCATCAGTCGAGGCGATGACCTGCAGGATCGACGTGGTGAGGACCGCGTCGGACGTCGGCCGCACTTCCATCAGCGTGGCGTCGGGGTCGTCCCGGAAGACGACCGTCGTCGCGCCGCCCGGCGCGTCGTCGCCGAGAGAGGGCTCGTAGGTGTTGTCGACCTTCTTGCGCTTGTGCTTCTGCCGCTTGCCCGACCGGTCGTCCGCGGGCACGAACTTCGCTGGACCGGAGGTGACCGACTCCTCGGAGGTGATGATCACCGGCTCCGGATGAACGGCGACTGCGCCGTCGGGAACCTCGATCGGCGGGACGTCGTCGACCGGGCCCGACGGCGGGTCCACGACGTCCACCTCGTCGACGTCCACGACCTCAACATCGACGACGTCGACCTCCGCGGGCTCAGCCGGGACCGGATCGGTCGGAATCGCGGCGACCGGGGTGGGCGGCGCGTCCCCGAAGGTGCGCCAGGTGCCGTCCGGCGACGGAGGAACGAACGGCGCATCTTCGGGGCGGAGCGACGGGAGGTCGGCGAAGAGACGGTCCATCGCCGTCCTGGAGTCGACGACGTGCGGCCACCCGGGAGGGGTGGGCAGCGGCGCGAACGTCTCGGTCGGCGGGTCGGGATCCATGTCGAATGCGGACGGCGCAGGCCAGGGCGCAGTCGGCGGGAACGAAGGGCGGCTCGGCGGCACATACGCCGCAGCTGCGGCGGGCCTGCGGTCCATCGGCGACGCCGGATCGACCCGCGGAGCCTCCATGACCGGCGGTGCGGCGGGAGCGGCCACACTGTGCGGTCCGCTGTGGCCCCGGTAGAAGCGACACGGCGAACCGTCGACGCCCGCCATCGGGCAGGGATCCTCATCGCGGAGCATCTGCGCGCCGCGCGCGAAGTCGCCCCAGACCAGCCATCGGCGACGACCGTGATGCGGCTGGTCACCGTCCGATGCGTGGGCGCCGGGATGGCCTTCGTAGAGGACACATCCGATGAGCCACTCGGCGTCGGGTCCGAGACTGAGGGCGGCGCGTTCGTCCGATGTGGCGACGATCGACGACCAGCATCGTCCACCACTCATGGACACACCCCTTCCCGGCTGCTGCTGTGTGCAGTGTACGGAGGTTGCCGGGCGGTATCTAGGAGGTTGGCACGGCGCGTTCGCGCGCCGCGACCAGCCGATCGCCGTCCAGCACGAACTGCCGAGACACCGGATCCGCCGACGTCGCCGGGTGATCAGCACGTTGGTGGCAACCACGCGATTCCTCACGATGCAGCGCCGCGGCGACGATCGCACGGGCGGTGAGCGTGAGCGCGGCGTCTTCCGCGGACCGCAGATCGGTCCTCGGACGCAACGGCGAACCGTCGAGCAGCGCGGCGACCGATTCAAGCCCCGCAGCGTCACGGTCGAGGGCGACGTCGTGCGACATCGCATCCTGGAGGGCAGTCCGGTCGCAGACTCTGGCCGCACCCGACTCGGGCACGTCGACCTCGACCACACGCCTGCCGACCCTGGCGGACGCCTCGACCGCGCTGCGTCGACCCATCACAAGACCTTCGAGAAGGCTGTTGGACGCGAGCCGGTTCGCACCGTGCAGTCCGGTGCGGGCGGTCTCACCCGCGGCGAGGAGTCCCGGCACATCAGTCCGGCCGTCGCCGTCGGTGGCGACACCGCCGCACAGGTAATGCGCACCGGGAACCACCGGAAGATAACCGCCGGTCACGTCGAGACCCGACGCACGGACGCCCGCGGTGACCGTCGGGAAGCGGTCGGCGAAGTCGGCGACACCGGTGATGTCCAGGTGGACGCAGTCCGCGCCCGTCCGCTCCATTGCCGCGGCGACGGCGCGAGCGACCACGTCACGCGGGGCGAGATCACCGAGCGGGTGCACCGCGGCGGTGACCGACTGGCCGTTCATGTCGACGAGCCTGCCCCCTTCACCGCGAACCGCCTCGCTGACGAGCGTCCGGCGTCCACGAGCTCCCGGGACGAACAGCATGGTCGGGTGGAACTGCACGAACTCGAGGTCGGCGACGGCCGCACCGGCTCGGAGCGCGAGCGCAATGCCGTCTCCGGTGGCACCCGCCGGATTGGTGGTGGCGGCATACACGTGGCCCACCCCTCCGGTCGCGAGCAGGACCGTCGGCGCCCAGGCGACACCCGGCACGCCCGCCGTCACGTACGCCGCACCGACCACTTCGCCGTCGTGCACGAGGACGTCCGACGCCCACGTGTCGTCCAGCACGGTGAGCCCAGCGCGCCCGGCGGCCTCCCCGAGGGCCTGCTGCACGCGTGCGCCGGTCGCGTCACCTCCCGCATGGATGATCCGTCGGACGCTGTGGCCACCCTCGCGGGTGCGCAGGAATCGCCCTTGAGCGTCGGTGTCGAAGTGCGCGCCCCGGTCGACGAGCTGGCTCACCGCAGGCCAGCCGTCGGTCAGAATCGGCCTGGTGGACTTCGGATCGGTGAGACCAGCGCCGGCGTTCAGCGTGTCGGTGACGTGCAGGTCGATCGAGTCGTCGCCCATGGCGGGATCGACGACGGCGATCCCGCCCTGCGCGTAGAAGGTCGAGGTCGGGTGCTCGGCGTCGCCGGGATTCCACCGCTGCCCCTTGTTGAGGACGACAACGTCCAGCCCTGCGTCGACCGCCGACAATGCGGCCGTGAGTCCGGCGATTCCCGCACCGATCACAACGAGGTCGGCACGACGTTCCGTGCGTGCACCCATGACATGCTCCTGCCCGATTCCAACCACGAACCAGTTATCGACTCAGAATCGAAAACTCAGCTCGACGGTAGTCCTGCGCGCGGCGTGAGGCAATGACGAATCGGACGCGGGGCCCTGAAGCAACTAGACTCCTCAGGCGTGACGACCGTCGAACCCGATCCGGACTCCGGCCGAGGCGCCCTGCCCGCCGTGTCGCCGATCAGCGAAGTCGGCCGCTTCACGTCGACCTCCGTACATGCGGCGGCCGGCGTGGGGCGGCTCGCCGTCGGCGCCATCGGCGGCCTGTTCCGTGGTCAGACGCCCGGCGCGGCGGATGTGGCACGCGAAGTCCGACGCACCTTCGAGCACCTCGGCCCCACGTACGTGAAGCTCGGACAGCTCATCGCGTCCAGTCCCGGCGTGTTCGGTCCAACGCTTTCCAATGAGTTCGAGACTCTCCTCGATCAGGTTCGACCCCTCGACTTCGCCCAGGTCAAGACCCTCTTCGTCGAAGACCTCGGGGCGGCACCCGACGAGGTGTTCGCGACGTTCGACGAGACGCCGATCGCGTCGGCGTCCATCGCCCAGGTCCACACCGCGACGCTGCACAACGGCGACGAGGTGGTCGTCAAGATCCAGCGGCCCGGCATCGCCGGCCGCCTCGCACCCGACGTCGCGATCCTCGAGCGACTCGCGGGTCTAGTCGAGATCTCCGAGTACGGCCGCATGCTGTCAGCCCGCCACGTCGTCGAGGACTTCGCCGACGGCCTCGGCGCCGAACTCGATTTCCGCAATGAGGCCGCGACGATGGCCGAGTGGTTCGAGTGTCTGCAGCCCGGCCCCTTCGGGGACCGCGTCCGTGTCCCTCGCGTCCACCCCGAGCTGACGACCCGGCGTGTCATGACGATGGAACGCATCTACGCCACCCGCATCGACGACGCAGCCGCAGTCCGCGCGGCGGGCCACGACGGGGAGGCGCTCGTCCGCAATCTGCTGCTGTCGCTTCTCGACTCGGCGTTCCACGGCGGTCTCTTCCACGGCGATCTGCACGCGGGCAACGTCCTCGTCGACGACGACGGCAAGCTGGTCCTCCTCGACTTCGGCATCGTCGGACGCTTCGACGCCC
The DNA here is from genome assembly GCF_037148075.1 of Gordonia malaquae. Taxonomy (NCBI): domain Bacteria; kingdom Bacillati; phylum Actinomycetota; class Actinomycetes; order Mycobacteriales; family Gordoniaceae; genus Gordonia; species Gordonia malaquae. Next base: position 27,885 of record NZ_JBBCUB010000003.1, read on the forward strand.
GCACTCGCCGCATCCTCCGACAACTCGTCGTCGACCTGATCGTGAAACAGGACTACGACTCCGCGGGCCGCGCGATCTTCCTGCTCGGCGCGGTCCACAATCCGGGTTCGACGTCCAAGGGCGGCGACGACCTGCGCAAGGTCACCTCGCCGTTGTCGACGACCGAACTCGGATCGATGAGCTACACCGACCTCGGCAGGCAGCTCGCGGCCGTGGCGAAGGCGCACGACGCGCGGTTGCCACGCGAGCTCGTGCTCGTCGGGAAGCAACTGCTCTACGTTGAGAAGTACATGAAGCTGCTCGCGCCTCGATGGAAGGCGATCAGCGACCGAGAGATCTACGGCTACATGGCCGGGATCATGAAGGAAGCCGAACGTGATCGAAGGAGCCGTCTGAAATGAAGCGCGTCCTACTGGCCTTCACCGCGTTCTTCGGCGTCGCGTTCATCGCGGCAGCCGTCGTCATTCCCATCTACCTGGTGCCGAAGCTGAAGGTGGTGCCGCTCGACCTCGACATCACGTCGGTCGCGACGACCGTCCCGGCCCAGGGCGAGACCGGCGACCGCTTCCCCGCAGTCATCTTCGACCGCTGTTCGGTGACCAAGAAGAAGGCGGCGCAGTTCGACGCGCACCTGACTCAGCAGCGCCGTTCGGTGATCGTCGATCCGTCCGACGCTGACCAGGCCACTCTCCAGTCGGCGCAGACCGTGCGCATCGACCGCGTCCGCGACTCCGCGGGCACCGAACGCGACCTGACGATGTCGACGGACGGCGAGCGAGCCTGCGACGACGCGTTGCTCACGGCGACAGTCGACCGCGTGTCGGTGAACCGCAAGACCTCTGTCCCGAACGGTGTTGTCAGTTCACTGCAGCTCGAGTCGGTCCCTGAGGGCGGCAACGTCGAAGACGCCTCGGTCCGTCTCGACGACCGCAAGGGCTTCCAGTACAAATTCGGCTTCAACGTGCAGAAGCGCGAGTACTACTACTTCGACACGAACACGCGCCAGGACTCCCCGGCGAAGTTCGTGGAGGAGAAGGTCATCAACGGCGTCAAGACCTATCACTTCGAGGCCGACGTGCCCGAGAAGGACCTGTCCGACCTGCCGAACCCGCAGGGCGACGCCGCGCTCGGCACGATCCTGAACATGCCCGCCAGCTGGTGGGGCATCACCGGCCGGGGCGTCAAGGCCAAGGACATGGTCGAGATGCACCGCTACGGCGCCGCGACTCGCCACGTGTACGTGGAGCCGGTGACCGGCACGATCGTGTCCGGCTTCGAGGAGCAGCACCAGTACTTCAAGTCGCCCGACGACAGTTCGGAGACCCCTCGCGCCATCCGCGAGTTCCGCATGGACGCCCTGAAGGCGACGTTCCAGTGGTCCGACGAGACGGTCGCACAGCAGACCGACCGCGCGAAGCACTACGTGAACCTCCTCAAGTGGGGCGGCACGTACGTGCCGATCATCTTGGGTGTCCTTGGCGGTCTCCTGCTCCTCGCGTGGGTGTTCCTCGTCTGGCGCGGTCGCAAGAAGCCCGCCACCTCAGGCGACGATCCCCAGGACCCGCAGGACCAGCCGACCCTCGACGAGCCGACAAGCGGCGCTCCGCCCGCCGTCGCCCTCGACAAGGCCCCCGCAGACGAGACGCCGACCACGTCGTACGCGGTCACCGACGGCGCGTACACGTACGACCCGTCGTCGTTCGGCGATCCGAACCATCAGCGGCCGACGTTCGCGGCACCGTACGCGCCTGCGCCGGACACGACAGTCATCCCCTCTGTGGAGCCGGACGCCCCCGAGACCACGGTGCTCCCGGATCAGTCGCAGTGGCAGCGCGCCGTCCCCCAGGAGTCGGAGTGGCAGCCTCGCCACGAGGCACCCGACGCCCAGACGCCAGGCCACGTGGCGCCGAGCCCCCTCGACGACACGGACACCGGGGCGTTCCGGTCGCCGTTCGCCGACCCCACCCGACCGATGCCCGATCCCGACCAGAACCGCGATCGGTAGCGGCGCGAGCAGCGTGAACTACCTGAGGAACGTCCGACAAAGGCAGGTGGCGAGCCATGTCTCTGCTTTGGACACACCATCACGATTCGATTACGCTGAACGACCGAACGGGGGATCGGGCCGGTCTCAGTCCCTTGATTACGATCTTCCGGCGGCTTCGGCCGTCGCAGACGAAAAGGAAAACCGAATGCTCTCCAGCGCCCGTAAGCGCTTGACTGCCGGTGTGCTCGCACTGGCCACGGCTGCCACCGCAGCCGTCGTCGTCACCCCCGCACCGCAGGCTCAGGCCGCGGGCGTCGTCGAGAACGTCTGGTCCGCCGCGATGCACCGCAGCGTCCCCGTCAAGATCATCGACGGCGGCGCAGGCAAGTCGAAGCCGACCCTCTACCTGCTGGACGGCCTGCGCGCCCCCAAGCACAACAGCGGCTGGCTCATCGAGACCAACGTCGACCAGTTCATGGTCGGCAAGGGCACCAATGTCGCGATCCCGTTCGGCGGCGGCGGCAGCTTCTACACCAACTGGGAGCGGCGCGACCCGAAGCTCGGCCTCAACAAGTGGGAGACCTTCCTCACCCGGGAGCTCCCGGCGTACATGAAGAAGAACCACGGCAGTGACAACCGCCGCAACGGTGTCGCCGGCCTGTCGATGTCGGGCACCGCGGCGCTGAACCTCGCATCGCGCCACCCGAACTTCTACAAGGCCGTCGCCTCGTACTCGGGCTACCCGACCGTCACGATGCCCGGCTTCGGCCAGGGCATCCAGGCCTCCGTCATGGAGATGGGCGGCAACCCGGTCAACATGTGGGGTGTCTGGCCCGCAGGCGAGTGGGCCGCCAACGACCCGTTCCTGACTGCAGGCAACCTCGCAGGCCACCGCGTGTACGTGTCGTCGGGCACCGGCGTCGGCTCCAAGTACGACTCGTCACTCACCCCGGGCAGCCCGAACTTCAACGCGACCAAGTTCGCTCAGATGGTTCCGCTCGAGGTCGCCGCGTCGACCAGCTCGCAGCTGTACATCGCGCGTCTCGCGACGGTCCCGGGCGTCCGCCTCACCACGCACATCTCGCCCGACGGCGCGCACTGGTGGGACTACTGGCAGGCACGCTTCAAGGAGTCGTGGGCCTCGACCTTCCGCCCCGCCTTCTTCTGATCCTCTCCGCTCGTCGAGCGGAACCTGACGGCCGGCACCCCTCGTGGGTCGCCGGCCGTCGGCGTGTCAGCACTGGAGTCAGTAGGCCGAGCTAGGGTAGACGAGTGGGTACCGGACAGCACATTCTGACGAGTAAAACGCCGACGGCGGTGTTCCTGGTGGTGACCGTCGACGACGGTGGCGAGCAGGCCGCACGCGATGCGCTCGAAGGCCTCGCCGGCATCGTGACCACCGTGTCGTCGCGCGTTCCGGACGCCACACTGTGCGCGGTCGTCGCGATCGGGTCGGATGCGTGGGACCGACTCTTCTCGGGACCTCGTCCGGCAGAGCTGCACCCGTTCGTGGAATTGACGGGCGAGGTCCACACCGCGCCCGCCACCCCGGGCGATCTGCTTCTTCACATCAAGTCCGACCGCGCCGACCTCGCCTACGAGGTCGGACGGCTCTGGACGGCACAGCTCGGCGACGCCGTCACCACCGTCGACGAGACTCACGGCTTCCGGTACTTCGACATGCGCGACCTGATCGGGTTCGTCGACGGCACCGAGAACCCCAACGGTCCGGACGCCGTCTCCGCGATCACCGTCGACCCCGATCAGGATCCCGACTTCGCGGGCGGCAGTTACGTCGCCGTGCAGCGGTACGTCACCGAGTTCTCGGAATGGAATGCGCTGCCGACCTCCGATCAGGAGGACGCGATCGGACGGAGCAAGCTCGAGAACGTCGAGATGGACGACGACACCAAACCGTCGAACGCTCACACTGCACTGACGAACCTCCCCGACGTCGACGGCGAACCGCAGGACATCGTCCGCGACAACATGCCGTACGGCGACATCGCAGGCGACGGCGTGAAGGGCACCTATTTCATCGCGTACTCGAAGACCCCGGCGATCACCGAGGAGATGCTGCGCCACATGTTCCTCGGCGACCCGCCCGGCAACCATGACCGGCTGCTCGACTTCACCACAGCGGTCACCGGAACCCAGTTCTTCGCCCCGACGGCCGAGTTCCTGGCCGACCTGCCACCCGCTCCCGAGACCGAACCAGCCGAACAACCGACAACTGTCGGACCGTCCGACGGATCGCTCGGCATCGGATCGCTCCGCTGACCCCACCGAAGTGAACGACGGATTGAAAGGACACCACCCATGACCAATCTGCACCGCGAGCTCGCGCCGATCTCCACCGCCGCCTGGGCCGAGATCGAGGAGGAGGCCACCCGCTCGTTCAAGCGGAACGTGGCCGGACGTCGGCTCGTCGATGTGAAGGGCCCGCTCGGCCTCGACACCGACTCGGTGACCATCGGCCATCGCACCAAGATCGACGCACCCGCCGACGGCATCCAGGCGTACCTGCGCAACGCGCAGCCGCTCGTTGAACTGAAGGTGCCGTTCACCATCACCCGCGAGGCGATCGACGACGTGGAGCGCGGTGCTGCCGACTCCGACTGGGACCCGGTGGTCAACGCGGCTCGCGACCTCGCGCACGCCGAGGACCGGGCGATCTTCTCCGGCTACTCGGCGGCGAGCATCGCCGGAATGGCCGCAGGCGCCACCAAGATCGCACTTCCCGAGGACGTCCGCGACTACCCGGAGGCCCTCAGCCAGGCGATCAACGCGCTGCGTCTCGCATCGGTCGACGGCCCGTACTCTCTCGCCCTGTCGGCAGAGCTGTTCGCGCTGGTCAACGAGACGTCCAACCACGGTTACCCGATCCGCGAGCACCTACGGCGGCTCCTCGTCGACGGCGAGATCGTGTGGGCGCCCGCCATCAGCGGCGGATACCTGGTGTCGACTCGCGGCGGCGATTTTGAGCTGACCATCGGCCAGGACGTGTCCATCGGTTACGACTCGCACGACGCCGATGTGGTCAACCTGTACTTCACCGAGTCGTTCACCTACTTGAACTACACCGATGAGGCGGCCGTCGCGCTCACCTGACCGCCGAATTTCGAGGTGCCATGACGCCGAGGAGTGCGTAGGGTCGATCGGGTGCTGATCCGACTCCTTCGCATGTACCTGACGAAGTACCGCAGTCTGATCATCGCCGTGATCGCCCTCCAACTGGTGGCGACCGCGGCGATGCTCTATCTCCCCACCTTGAACGCCGACATCATCGACCGCGGAGTCGCAGCAGGCGACACCGGTTACATCCTGTCGACCGGCGGGTGGATGCTGCTCGTGTCGCTCGTTCAGATCGTGTGCTCGGTGGCCGCGATGTACTTCGGCGCGAAGGCAGCCCTCGGCGCAGGCCGCGACATGCGCCACGACCTCCTGCATCGGGTCAACGAATTCTCCGCACGCGAGGTCGGACGGTTCGGCGCGCCGTCGTTGATCACGCGCACCACGAACGACGTGCAGCAGGTGCAGCTTCTCGCCGTCATGTCGATCTCCATCCTGGTGACGGCTCCGATCATGGGCATCGGCGGCATCGCGATGGGCATGCACGTCGCGCTCCCGATCTCGTGGGTCCTCGTCGTGGCCGTGCCCATCCTCGGCATCACGATGGGTCTGATCATCGGCCGGATGATCCCGGCGTTCCGTTCGATGCAGGAACGCATCGACAACGTGAACCGGGTGATGCGCGAACAGATCACCGGCATCCGCGTGGTCCGGGCGTTCGTCCGCGAACGGTACGAGACCCAACGGTTCGGCGTCGCCAACGACGAACTCGCCGACGCGACGCTGAAGGTCGGGCGGATGACGGCGCTGATGTTCCCCGCCGTCATGCTGATCACCAACCTGACGTTGATCGCCGTCCTCTGGTTCGGTGGACACGCCGTCGACGACGGCTCCGTCGAGATCGGATCACTCACGGCGATGATCAGCTACGTCATGCAGATCATGATGTCGGTGATGATGGCGTCGTTCCTCGCGATGATGGCCCCGCGCGCCGGGGTGTGCGCCGAACGCATCTGCGAGGTCCTCGACACCGAGTCGTCGGTGCACTCGCCCGCAGTGGCGGAGGAGCAGACCGCCGACGCGGCGATCGTCGAGTTCGACGACGTCGAGTTCCGGTACCCGGGCGCTGCCGAACCTGTCCTGTGCGGGGTCTCGTTCACGACCGCGCCGGGCACCACGACGGCGATCGTCGGCTCCACCGGATCAGGTAAGACGACTCTGGTGAACCTGATCCCGCGCCTGCTCGACACGACCGGCGGAGTGCTCCGCGTCGGCGGCGTCGACGTCCGCGATCAGGATCCCGACCTGCTGCGGGCCGGCATCGGCGTCGTCCCCCAGCGGCCGTATCTCTTCTCCGGGACAGTCGCCACCAACCTCCGGCACGGCAAGCCCGACGCCACCGACGACGAACTGTGGGAGGCGCTGACCGTCGCGCAGGCCGCAGACTTCGTCCGGGCGATGCCCGACGGTCTCGACACCGCGATCTCGCAGGGCGGCACTACCGTGTCGGGCGGGCAACGACAGCGGTTGGCGATCGCACGCGCCCTCGTCCGCCGTCCTGCCGTCTACGTGTTCGACGACTCGTTCTCGGCCCTCGACCTGACGACCGACGCCCGACTGCGCGCCGCCTTGGCGCCCGCCACGCGCGACTCCGCGATGATCGTCGTCGCGCAGCGCATCTCGACCATCACCGGAGCCGACCAGATCGTCGTCCTCGACGCAGGCACCGTCGTCGGCATCGGAACGCACGACGAACTGCTCGAATCGTGTCCCACCTACGCTGAGATAGCCGAATCTCAGCTGTCGATCGGAGCCGAACAGTGACTCGCCCCGGAGCAGCCGGCCCGCCCGGAATGACGCCGTCGATGGAGAAGGCCGACTCGTTCGGACCATCGCTGAAGCGGCTCGTGCGCCACCTCGGCGCGTACCGCACGATGATGACCGTGATCGTCGTGTCGATCATCGGTTCCGTCGCACTCAACGCCTACTCGCCGCGAGTCCTCGGCGACGCCACCGACGAACTGTTCTCGGGTGTCATCGGATCGCAGTTGCCTGCCGGACTGACCAAAGACGAGGCCGTCGACGGGCTCCGCCAGTCGGGACACGACACGTTCGCCGACATGGTCTCCGCGATGGACGTCGTGCCGGGACACGGAGTCGACTTCAGTGCCGTCGGACGGATCCTCGCGATCGTTCTCGCGCTGTACGTGGCGTCGGCGCTGTTCGGTTGGCTCGGCGCGTACCTGCTGAACAAGGTCGTCGTCTCCACGATCACCGACCTGCGCGGCCGCATCGAGGCCAAGATCCATCGCCTGCCGTTGTCGTTCTACGACGAGTCCAAGCGCGGCGACCTCCTCAGCCGCGTGACGAACGATCTCGACAACCTCTCGCAGTCGCTGCAGCAGACGATCAGCCAGTTGCTCAACTCTGTGCTCATGGTGATCGCGATCCTCGTGATGATGCTGAGCATCTCCCCGCTGCTGTCGCTGATCGCCCTCGCCACCGTCCCGATCGCGGCTATCGCGACCGGCATGATCGCCAAGCGCTCCAAACCGCACTTCATCGGCCAGTGGTCGTCCACCGGCGCGCTCAACGCACAGATCGAAGAGGCATTCACCGGCCACGAGCTCGTCAAGGCGTTCGGTCGTCGGGAAGCCGTCGAAGCCGACTTCGACGAACGCAACACCGCGCTCTACGAATCGTCGTGGCGGGCCCAGTTCATCTCCGGCATCATCATGCCGACGATCATGTTCCTGGGGAACCTGAACTACGTCGCCGTCGCCGTCGTCGGCGGCCTGCGCGTGGCGTCCGGCCAGCTCAGCCTCGGCGAAGTGCAGGCGTTCATCCAGTACTCACGGCAGTTCACGCAGCCGCTCACCCAGATCGGGTCGATGTTCAACCTGATGCAGTCCGGTGTCGCGTCGGCCGAACGCATCTTCTCCGTCCTCGACGAGCCCGAAGAGGCCCCGGATCCCGAGAAGCCGGAGTCGCCGGAGGCCGGCCGAGGCCGCATCGTGTTCGACGACGTCTCGTTCCGGTACGTCGACGACCGCCCGCTGATCGAGAACCTGTCCCTGACCGCCGAAGCGGGCGACACCGTCGCCATCGTCGGCCCGACCGGCGCGGGCAAGACCACTCTCGTGAACCTGATCATGCGCTTCTACGAGGTGGACGAGGGGACCATCTGGATCGACGGCGTCGACGCCTCGCACATGTCGCGCGACGACCTCCGCGAACGCACCGGAATGGTGCTGCAGGACTCGTGGCTGTTCGGCGGGACCATCTACGACAACATCGCCTACGGCGACCCGACCGCCAGCCGCGAGGAGGTCCTCGAGGCGGCCCGGATCAGTCACGTCGACCACTTCGTGAAAACGCTGCCCGACGGGTACGACACCGTCCTCGACGACGAGGGCGGCGGCGTCTCCGCGGGTGAACGGCAGCTGATCACGATCGCACGCGCCTTCCTCGCCAAGCCGACGGTGCTGATCCTCGATGAGGCGACGAGCTCCGTCGACACCCGCACGGAACTCCTGATCGGCAAGGCGATGGCCAACCTGCGTGCCGATCGCACCAGCTTTGTCATCGCGCACCGCCTCTCCACGATCCGCGACGCCGACGTCATCGTGGTCATGGAGGACGGACACATCGTCGAGCAGGGCTCACACGAGTCGCTCCTCGAAGCCGAAGGGGCCTACTTCCGCCTCTACTCCGCCCAGTTCTCCGCCGCCGTCACGTAACCCCGTCCCACCCGGTCAGCGGGCGGAGACGTCCGCCTCGGCAGTCCTCGCGGGCTCGGCAGTGTCGCGTGTTGGAGATTGCTCGACGGTTGGTGGTGCTCCGCTGTGCAGCTGGCAAGGCGGAGGAGGGAGGGATACCGGCAGGTATCACGACCGACGACAACGCCGCCAGGTGTGCAGCGGGGTGCCGCCAACCATTCAGGAATGTTCGACACGCGACACCAGCGGCTCGCGCGCTGCGGAGGGCTCCGCGGACGTCTCCGCCCGCTGACCTCGTTGTGGTGTCTTCTTCCGGTTGCGTCGTTCCCCTCTCGGCAGGGTGCTGTCTGTTCCGCTCGTTCCTGTTGCCGCGCTCATCGTCGTTCCTACGCTGGCGGCTATGACCGCCGCGATGGCTAGCGATGGGAGGACGCCGATCGGTTGGTGGAGCAGCACGAAGCCTGCGACGGCGGCGATCGCCGGTTCCAGGCTCAGCAGGACGCCGAACACGTTCTTCGGCAGGCGGCGCAGGGCGCTCAGTTCGAGCGAGTAGGGGATGAGCGAGCCCAGGAGCGCGGTGCCCGCGGCGAGCGCGAGCAGACGCCAGTCGCCGACTGCGGGTGCCGCGGCGGCGCCTCCCATGGGCAGCAGCACGATCGATGAGATCACCAGGGCCGCGGCGAGACCACCCGTACCCGGTACGCGGGCGCTCACTTTGGCGCCCGCGAGAATGTAGCCGGCCCAGAAGAGGCCGGCGAGCAACGCGAACAGCACACCGATCGGGTCGAGCGACGACGCGCCGAGCACACTGTCCACACCGAGCAGCATCATGCCGACGAACGCCAGTCCGACCCACAGAAGGTCGGTGCGGCGGCGCGACAGGACCGCCGACAGGATCAGCGGGCCGAGGAACTCGATGGCGACGGCGGTGCCGAGTGGGATGCGGTCGATGGCGGCGTAGAACGAGCCGTTCATAGCGGCGAGCACCGCGCCGAACGCGACCACCGCACGCCATTGGGATCTGTCCCACCGGAGGACTCTCGGTCGGGTGATCGCGACCAACACCAGTGCCGCGATCGTCAGCCGCAGTTGCGTCGCACCCCATGAGCCGACGTCGTCGAAGAGGTGCACGGCCATCGCTGCTCCGAACTGCAACGACACGCATGAACCGATGATCATCGCCACCGCCGCGCCAGTCCGAGCCTCGCCAACCTTCATGTTCACGAGATCCACTCTTCGCCCGACGATACGATCAGTCCAGCGAATGTCTCTGGCCGATAATAGTTAGCAGTTCTGATGTGTTGAAGGGCCCGAAATGCTGAACGTCGCACGCCTCCGAGTGCTCCGCGAACTGCACCTGCGCGGAACTCTCGCCGCGGTCGCCGACGCCCTGTCGTACACACCGTCGGCCGTCTCTCAGCAGTTGTCCCAACTCGAGAAAGAGGCCGGGGTCCAACTGCTCGAGAAGGTCGGGCGCGGCGTCCGGCTGACCGATCAGGCGATCACCCTGGTCGGTCACACGGAGGCGATTCTCGCGCGCCTCGAACTCGCGGAGTCGGAGTTGGCGGCGGCACAGCCCGAGGTGAGAGGAGTCCTGCGGGTGGCGTCGTTCCAGTCGGTTGTTCTCGAGCTGGCCCCCGCAGCGCTCACTCTCCTCGCCGAGCGGCATCCACTGCTGCAGGTCGAGATCACGCAACGCGACGAAGTTCTCGGCAGCAGCGGACTCCTCGCGCACGAGTTCGACGTCGTCCTCGGCGAGGAGTTCCCGGGTGGACCCCATGAGATCCGCTCCGGAATCGACCGCGAGGATCTCCTCCGCGATCCGTTGCTCTTGGCGATGCCGTCCCACGGCCCACTCGCCGACCTGCCGGCCGACGTGACGCAGTTGGCCGACGCCCCGTGGGCACTCGACCCCGCGGATCTGGCGATGGGGGCGTGGTCGCGCGACGTGTGCCGATCGGCGGGCTTCGAACCGGACGTCCGTTTCGACACTCCGGATCCGCTCCTCCAGGCGCATCTGGTTCGCAGTGGTCACGCCGTCGCCTTGCTGCCGTCGCTCATCGCCGACGCCCACCTGCACGGAACACGGCTCGCGTCGCTGCCCGGCAATCCCCACCGCCGCCTGTACACGGCCGCTCGGGCCGGGCGGTCGGGTCATCCGTCGATCCGTGCTTTCCGGTCCGCGCTGGCACACGCCGCCCGCGGGTGAACTACCGTCGAGGCATGCCCGCATCGCGCATCGTCCTGCTCCGCGCCGTGAACGTCGGCGGCGCGAAGCTCCCGATGGAACGGCTTCGCGCGATCGCATCCGACCTCGGCGCCACAGACGTGTCGACGTACATCGCGTCCGGCAACCTGTTGTGCACTCCGCCTGGTGATCCGGACTCCTTCGACCGCACCCTCGAACAGGCGATCTCCGACGAGTTCGGGTACTTCCGCGAAGTGATCAGTCGGACGCCGGACGAGGTCGCCGCGGCTCTCGCCGCATCTCCGTTCACCGGCGGCAAGCATGCGCACATCTACTTCCTGACCGGTGTGCCCGACGCCGATGCGGCGGAGGCGTTCTGCGCGACCGACTTCGGCGGCGGGGAGCGGTTCGCGGTGATCGGCGCCGACCTGCACATCGACTATCCGGAGGGTGCGGGCGCCACGAAACTCACTCCCGCGAAGATCGCGAAACTGTTGGGCGTCACCGGGACCGGCCGGAACCTCCGGACCACTGCGACGCTCGTCGAACGGGCGCGGGCATGACGGAGCAGCCGCCGGGGTCGGTCGACGCCCGGTTCACGATGGCCGCCGAACGGACCCTGCTCGCCTGGTTGCGGACCGCGCTCGGGCTCCTCGCCGCCGGCGTCGCCGTGTTGCACGTGGTCGGCGACTTCGCCTCCCCTGCCCTGCAGACGACGCTCGGAGTGGCGCTGGTACTGCTCGGCGGCGCGTCGGCCGCCCTCGGCGCGTGGAGATGGCAGCGTGTCACGCGTGCCCTGTCCGACGGCGGGCCGATGCCTGGACCAGTCGGGATCTGGGTGCTCGTCGGTGCCTTCGTGGTGCTGGCGGTCGTGTTCGCGGTCGCTCGATGACCGCCCGGTAATCTGATCCATCATGAGCGCACCCGACTCCTCCGCGAAGACTGTCGAGATCTCCACCGACGGTGCGTGCCTCGGCAACCCCGGCCCCGGCGGTTGGGGTGCGATCCTCCGGTACGGCGACGTCGAGAAGGAGATCTCCGGCTCGGAGCCCGACACGACCAACAACCGCATGGAGCTGATGGCGGCGATCAAGGCACTGAACGCTCTCACTCGCCCGTCGACGGTGATCCTCTACACCGACTCCAGTTATGTCCGGAACGGCATCACCAAATGGGTCGCGGGCTGGGTCCGCAACGGCTGGAAGACCGCGTCCAAGCAGCCGGTCAAGAACGCCGACCTGTGGCAAGACCTCATCGACGCCGAGGACCAGCACACCGTCGAATGGCGCTGGGTCAAGGGCCACGCAGGCGACAAGTACAACGAGATCGCCGACACCCTCGCCACCTCCGCCGCCCGCGCTCTTAAGGGGTGACCAGCGCTTCAACGCACCTAGCCTGCCGTTTGGTGCCACCAGATGACACCAAACGGCAGGTCAGCGGCACTTCGGGCACTTGTGGAACGATGTCAGAGCGCTGCGTTCGGACAGCGCACGAGCCACCTTGGCGGCCGTGGAGCACGGCCGCCCGATAACCTGCCTGTACCAAGCCTCAAGGTGAGACGGTTCGCACTGACGGCGGCGTCTAGGTCCCGTTCCATATCTGCGTCCCGGTCGCGTGCACTGTTGTGGAAGCGCCATCCGTCAAGTTCGACGACGACTCCAGCGTCCGGATAGTCCAGATCCCGGTAGCCTTTTCGCCCGGACGTCGTCGGGGCCTGCCGGATCGCAGCCGGAAGGCCGTGCGGCCTTTCCACGTCGGTGAGGTAGCGATGCTCAAGCACCGAGCACGTGCCGGCAGCGATGTCTGTCAGCACGTCACGAACGAAAGCGCGGCGACGATAGCGGCCTCGGTTAGCGAGACAAGCGAGAAGTCGTTGAGCGGTCGTGACGCGAGCGTTCACCGCATCGGCGAGCACCGCAATCGTGTCGATCTCCGACGCCGCAGCCGATGCGACGTCGAGAACCGCCTCTTCGACACGCAGCCGAGGCGGCTGCAGATTCCACGCGACAGCCTCCTCGAGGTTCGATCGGCGATGGACCACAACACCCGGCCGCTTCGTGAACTTCCGATCGTCGGCGACCACAACGTGGATTGTCGCGCCTGCATTCGGGAGAACCGACGTGTAGCCGAGCGCGGCCGGGTACAGATCGAGCACAGCCGCCCACGCGCGCTGACGCCACGTGAGCGGTCCGGTGTGATTGACGTAGACGCCTGCGAAAACCACTGTCCAATCACGACGCCGAACAAGACGACGGATGTCGTTCGGCGTGTACCCGCATTTGATGGCTTGTCGGCGCGCGATGACGCCGTCCTGCATCGAGAGGACATCGGCGACGTTCAGATCGGCGGTCGTGGCCACGCCCGAATCGTGGCAAATAAGGGCCAATCGGTAAACACCGTTGTCCACAGGTACGGCGTCGCCGGCGAACCTGCCGTTTGGTGGCACAGGCCGACACCAAACGACAGGTTAAGGGTCTACACCTGGATCGGCGGGTAGAGCTGCTCCATGGTGTACTGCCGGTTCCGTCTCGCGGCCCAGGAGCTGAAGGCCAGGCTGCCGAGCATCACGCCCGCTAGGACGGCGACGCTGATGCCGAGGCGGTAGTCGACGCCGCCGGAGATCAGCTGTCGCATGCCGGTGACGGCGTACCCCATCGGGTCGTACGGGTGCAGGATCTGCGCGGGTTTCGCCGTCGTCTCCACTGGATATATGCCGCCGGACGCGACGATCTGCACCATCAGGAAGGCCAAGGACACCACGCGTCCGACGGCGACGCCGAGCACCGAGTTGAACATCTGTATCAACGCCAGGAACGCGGCGGAGACGAGGAGCATGAAACCGACCATCCCCAGCGGGTGTGCAGGGTCGAGGCCGACCGCGAAGTGCGCGACCAGGAACATGACGACCACCTGCGCGATCGCGATCAGTACGGCAGGCCAGTACGACGCGAGGATCGCGCGGAGGCCGCCGAGGCCGTTGACCACCGGACGCGCCTGCAGCGGCTTGATCATCATCCAGATGATGATGGTGCCGATGAACATGGCGAGCGGGAGGAAGAACGGCGCAAAACCAGCGCCGAACGTCGGAGCCTTGTTGTGGGTGAACTCGTTCAACGCAACGGGCTGGGACAGATTCGCCGCCGTCTTCTGACGCTGCGCGTCGTCACCGAAGTCGGGGATCTGCTTGACGCCGTCCGACAGCCCCTTCGACAGCTCATCCGCGCCCGCCGAGAGCTTCGGCGTGCCGTCCGCGAGCTGTGCGGCCCCCGTCGCCAGTCGGTTGCTTCCGTCGGTGAGCTGGATCAGACCGGAATTGAGCGCGGCCGACCCGTCCTTCAGCTGATTCGCACCGTCGGTGAGCTGCCCCAACTTGCCCGCGAGCTGACCGTTCTCGAGCATCGCCAGCATCCCGTAGAGCCCGGAGTTCTTGTCACCCAACTGCCGCGACAGCGCGCGCGACTGCTGCGACAGATTGTCGACGCGTTGTGTGGTGGACGGATCGACACCCTGCGTCTTGAGGAACGTCTGCACCGGCTTCAGCGAGTTCGCGAGGGCGCGGGCGTTCGGGTCCCTGCTGTTGCGCAGCTGAGTCATCACCCCGGTGAGCACATGCTCGGCCTGCGACTGCCCTGCGCCGACCTGTCCGACGACGTCGAGCACACTCGACATGTCCCGAGTCAGACGAGCGGCGTCGGCCGCGTACTGCGTGGGTTTGATCCCCGAGCTCGCCACCTGCGCAAGCGTGGCCTTCAACGGCCCTGCAGCCGAGTTGATGCCGTCGGCGAGCTGACCGGCGCCGTCCGCGAGCTTGGCCGAACCGTCGCGCGCGGTCACCATGTTGGTGGCCAGTTCGTCAGCGCCGGAGGCCAGCTTCTGGGCACCGTCGTCCGCCGTCTTGAGACCCGTGGCGAGTTGGTCCGCACCGTCGGCGGCCCTGGTCAGACCGGCACCGGCGGTGGTGAGCCCAACGAGCACCTGGTCGACGGCCTGCTGGCCGATCTTGTCGTTGAGCGTCGCGGTGACCTGCGCCGCCGCGTTCTGACCGATGATCCCGGCCAGGTAACTGTTGGCGTCGTTGAACTGGAAGTCGACCTGCGCCTTGTGCGGATTCTTCGTGGTCGCCGAGGCGATCGACGAGCTGAAGTCCTTCGGAATGGTGATCGTGAAGTAGTAACGGCCGTGGGCCAGACCGTCCGCGGCGTCCGCCGCATCGGTCACATTGACGCCGAGCTTGCCCGACGCGACGAGCTCGGTCTCCACCTGCTCGCCCGCGTTCAACGTCTTACCCTGGGCAGACGCCCCGGCATCCTCGTTGACCAGCGCGACAGGGACCTTGGCGACTTCGTCGAACGGATTCCAGAACACCCACAGGTACATGGCGCCGTACAGCAGCGGCATCAGGATGACGGTGACGATCGCGATGCGGGGCATCGCGCCTTTCGAGTACCGCTTGAGCTCGGTCCCGAGGGACATTCCAGCCAACATCAGCGCTTCCCTTCCCCGGAGGTGAGTTCGTCGTGCGTCAAGTTCGGGACATCGATGACGAGGCGATGGCCGAGGTCGTCGGGCAGCGGGTTGACGGTCGACGTGATCACCGTCTGCGCTTCACCGAGGTGAGCGAGACGTCGCACCAGGACCCGCTGGTTCACATCGCTGGTCACCTGGTCGATGCTTCCGACCACCAACAACGGCGGGCGCTTCGTGTTCGCGAGGGTGATCCGCAGGAGCATCCGGTCGAGCTCGGACAGGTCGTCGACGTATTCGTCGAGGTCGGGAAGCGGCAGGTCGCCGAACACCGGGCGGCCGAGACGTTCGAGGTCGTCGGCCCCGGCTTTGCCGATCAGTCGATACCACGGTGCATCCCACCGGATCTGCTCGGTGATCAGATCCACCACACGAACCGCGTTGTACACGGCGTCCAGTTCGTCGACGGCCGCCAGTCCGGCGATCCGGAAGATCTGCTTCGCCCCCGAGCGCCCGAACACCGACAGCTCGCCGCCCTTGATCTTCATTCGACCCGCAAGCGTCATCTGCAGGGCGGTGCGGCCCGATCCTGCGGGTCCACGCAGCACGGTGAGCCCGCCCGTGGGGATGTCGAGGTCGATCGGCCCGTAGACCGGTCCCCACGGCCCTCGTTGTGTGATCCCCCGGGCGACGACTGCTGGCTGGTCAGCGATGGTCATGCCTGGAGACTAGTGCTCAAACGTCCAGGTCACGATTCAGACCGGCCGTAGAGTGTGCGAACAGACGTTGTCAGATTTACGGTGGCGGCGGTCACGACACCGCCGCCGGGGCATATGTAGAGTCGATTTTCTAAAGGTTTTGCAGATTTGCGGACGGGCCTTCCGACCTCATCGGAGTCACGCGAGGAGCCTCATGAGCACACTGTGCGCAACAGCCGACCTGACCGACGTTCAGCGCGACATCCTGTCCACCGTCCGACGCTTCGTCGACAGTCAGATCCTGCCGGTCGCGACCGAGTTGGAGCACGCCGACGAGTACCCGGCCGACATCGTCGCGACGATGAAGGAGATGGGCATCTTCGGGCTGACCATCGACGAACAGTACGGTGGGCTCGGCGAATCACTGCTGACATACGCGCTGGTGGTCGAGGAGATCTCCCGCGGGTGGATGAGCGTCAGCGGCATCATCAACACACACTTCATCGTCGCCTACCTGCTGCAGCAGCACGGTACGCAGGAGCAGAAGGACAAGTACCTTCCGCGCCTCGCGGCGGGTGAACTCACCGGCGCGTTCTCGATGTCGGAGCCGGGTCTCGGGTCCGACGTCGCCGCGATCACGACCTCCGCCATCCCGGACGACGGCGGTCGGTACACGATCAACGGCCAGAAGATGTGGCTCACCAACGGCGGCACGTCGTCCCTCGTCGCCGTGCTCGTCCGCACCCCCGAGGGCAAGGACCGCCCGCACCAGAACTTGACGACCTTCCTGATCGAGAAGACTCCCGGCTTCGGCGAGGTCGCGCCCGGACTCACCATCCCGGGAAAGATCGAGAAGATGGGATACAAGGGTGTCGACACCACCGAACTCCTCTTCGACGGCTACTCGATCGACGCGGCCGAGATCCTCGGCGGCGAACCGGGGCGAGGTTTCTATCAGATGATGGACGGCGTCGAGGTGGGGCGCGTCAACGTCGCGGCGCGGGCCGTCGGCGTCGCGCACCGGGCGTTCGAACTCGGGACGTCGTACGCCCAGCAGCGCGAGACGTTCGGCAAACCGATCGCCCAGCATCAGGCCGTCCTGTTCCGCATCGCCGAGATGGGCACCAAGGTCGAGGCCGCACATCAGATGGTGGTCCGAGCCGCCCGCGTCAAAGACACAGGTGAGCGCAACGATCTCGAAGCGGGCATGGCGAAGTACCTCGCATCGGAGTACTGCCGCGACGTGGTCGAGGACGCGTTCCGAATCCACGGCGGCTACGGCTTCGCGAAGGAGTACGAGATCGAACGCCTCTACCGCGAGGCGCCGATGCTGCTGATCGGAGAAGGCACCGCCGACATCCAGCGCATGATCATCGGACGTCGCCTGCTGGAGATGCATGCCGACCACTGATCCCGTCGGGACGGCCGGACGTCGGCAGTCGAAGTCGGAGGCCACGCGCGCTCGCATCATCACCGCGGCCGCTAAGGTCCTCGCCGAGACCGGGTTCGGGCACACCCGACTGTCGGCCATCGCCGACGAGGCAGGCATGCAGATCGGCAGTCTCTACTACTACTTCGGGTCCAAGGACGAACTGGTGGAGGCCGCTCTCGGCGAGGCGGGCGCGCTGATCCACCGAGCCGTCTACAGCGCCGTCGACGACCTGCCGGAGACCGCGACGCCGGGTGAGCGGCTGTCGACTGCTGTCCGCAGCATCATCCGGGTCCGAATCGAGGTCGGCAACATGTCGGCCGCCCACATCCGCAACTATCGGGACGTCCCGAAGGAGATGCGCGACCGTCTCCGCCCATCTCTGGAGCGGTTCTCCGAGTTCTGGGCCGCCCTGGTCCACGACGCTGTCGAGTCCGGAGAGATCCGGTCCGACATCGACCCTCGCATACTGCACATGTTCGTATTCCACACGTCCGAACAGATATCGAAGTGGCCTGCCGCCCTCACGACGTCGACGGCCGACACCGTCGAGGCGATGCACCGATTGATTCTCGCCGGGCTCCGCGACCGCGATGACGGGGGCGATGCCCGTACGTGACCGGTATCGTCGCCGACCTCGACTCAGGGCGCCTCTCGGCGAGCCGCGTAGGCGGCCTCGTACTTCTGCTTGGCGAGGGCGGCGTCGGCGAGTTGCCGCTGGGTGAGCGGCGAGTTCCCGAGCCCGTGCTGCTGGAGCCTGCGCACGCGGTTCTGGTCCTTGTACGACACCGAGTAGACGAACGCGAGAATCGCGGCGAGCAGCACCATCAGCGCCCGAATCCACCAGTCGCCGCCGAACCCGAAGTAGAACGCGAGGTAGATCGGGAGGAAGCAGAACTGAGCGCGGATCAGGTGCCGCGGGGTGGCGAACCGGCCGGTGAGATCGTTGCGGACCCACTCGTGCTGCGCCTCGGGGAGCTTCGCTCCGTACGCGTAGGCGATCCACTGCAGCGGGTTCGGGCGAGCGCTCATCTCCGGGTCCTCACAGACGTCGATTCAAGTAGTGCGCTATTGAATATTGCACGAATCAATGCGCGATTCAATAGCGCACGATCGATTGGGGCTACTCTGTGTCCATGAGCACTGTGATCGACGGCAATCCCCTCGAACTGCATCGGCAGGTCTGCTTCGCGCTCGCCGTCGCCAATCGGTCGGTGCTCAAGATCTACCGCCGGGTCCTCGATCCCCTCGGACTCACGCACCCCCAGTACCTGGTGATGCTGGCACTGTGGGAGGATTCGCCGCTTCCGGTCAAGGACATCGGCCGCCTCCTGCAGCTCGACTCGGCGACACTGTCCCCCCTGCTCAAACGCCTCGAGGCCAGCGGGCTGATCACTCGTCGACGCAACGTCGACGACGAGCGAATCGTCGAGATCCTTCTCACCGGGGCGGGCGCGGCCCTACGAGAACAAGCACTGAGCATCCCCGGACAGGTGGTCGACGCACTCGGCGTCGACCTGTCCGACCTCGAAGAGCTGCACGCCGTTCTCACCAAGGTCAACGCCGCCGCCCTGCGCGCAGACGGCGCCTGAACGTCAATCGTTCAGAACCCTTCCGACAAGTCTCGCCATGTTTCGCTCACCGAGGGCGTTCGGGTGCACAGGCACCGGCTGGACAGTGGTCAAAAGCGGCTCCACCCACCGGACGCCCACGGGCTTGCACGCGTCGTGCCCGGTAGACGCCGTCGCGACGTCGACGAGGGTGACGCCGGTCTGCTCGGCGGCCCGTGCGATCGCGTCGTTCAACTCCACCTGGACACGATGAGTGAACTTCCCGTCGGCGGGAGCGACGGGCATGCCGGGGCACACAGAGTTCGAATCCGGCGCGATCCACGGATAGTTCAGTGCGAGCACCTTCGCATTCGGCGCGGCGACTCGCACCGCCTTCATCGCCCGAACCAGCTTCGGGAAGGTCTTGTCGCGAATGGTCTCGAGCACGGTCGTCGAGTTCTGATCCTCACACGGCGAGCCCCTCATTCCAGCCTTCACGCCGGCGATCACACACTTCATGACCGTGCCCGCGAAGACGTTCTCATCGTTGCCGCCGATCGAGAACGTGACGATGTCGACCTTCCCGTCGAGAGCACGGAGTTGCGGCTTCACGTCGCCGTTCTGCGAGGTGAAGAAGTCGTCCGTCGTCGCACCCCCACAACTGACATCGGTCAGCCGATACCGATTCTTCCGTGCGAGCAGGTGCGCGAAGTTGTCGTTCGCCTGTAGACACAGGAGCGAGGATCCCGGTGCCGGCGGAAGCACTCCGGAACCGGCCGAATAGCTGTCGCCGAGGTTGACGTAGCGAACAGTCTCCGCACGAGCATCTCCCGGTACCAGGCCGCCCGCCACGACCACCGCCGCTGCCATCGCCACTCCGAGTGCCGTCGAGAATCGGCTCCGCATCACATCATCTCCTGTAGATCGATTGATCGACAATTTGCACGAACTGTAACGCAGATCTCGATTCGGCAACAGAGTCCGCCGGGAATGGTTCGCCGACAAAGAACCTTGCAATCAAGTAGTTGAGGACTAAGCTAAAGGGAGGATCCCCGAGCGAAACGAGAGCGACATGACCGTCACCACCTCAGCCAATCACCCGTACAGCCCGGCATACCGGGCCGGAGACCACGTCTACGTCTCCGGAGCGCTGTCGGTGGACGTCGACTACCAGCCCGTTCCCGGCCGGGACGAGGCACTCGACGCCGCCGTCGCCCGAATGAGCGACCGCCTGGCCACCGCCGGAGCAACACTCTCCGACGTGGTAAAACTGACCTACTTCGTGACCGACCTCTCGTTGCGGGAAGAAGCGAACCGGCAGTTCGAGCGTCTCTTCGCCGTTCCGCGACCTGCCCGCACCTTCCTCGAAGTGAGTGCGCTCCCGTACGGTGCGACCGTGGAGATCGACGCGATAGCCGTCACCACCGACCACTCGTGATCGAAACGTCGGCCGACATCACGACCCGAAGGGATGAGCGAGTGTCTGAGCATCACCTACCACCGGACGCGGTCGACCACGCGATCGCGCAGTGGGCGCAGGAACGACCGACGCTCGACGTGTCGGCCCTCGAGGTCTTCGGCCGACTTCATCGCACCTACCTGCGATATCAGTCGTCCATGTCGACGTTGTTCGCCCAGTACGACCTGAACACGGCGTCGTTCGACGTCCTCGCCGCACTCCGTCGGTCGGGTCCTCCGTTCCGGATGACCTCGACCGACCTGGCCCGCACCATGCTCGTCACGACGGGCGGAGTCACGCTGCGTGTCGATCGTCTCGAGAAGTCAGGCCTGGTGGAGCGCCAGCGCGACGCCGACGACCGACGAGTGGTCTACGTCTGCCTGACCACGACCGGACTCCGGGTGATCGACGACGCCGCGACCGCCCATTTCCAGAACGAACTCGTCCTGCTCGACGGGCTGAACGAGACCGATCAGCGGCAGCTCGCTCGTCTGCTCCGCGCGTTGGAGTCGTCCATCCGCGACGCCGAGAACCGGCTCGACGAACCGGACTCCGCCTGACTGCGTGATCCACCGATGACGACGACGCGGCCGCCGGGATCAGTCCCGGCGGCCGCGTCGTTCTCGTCTCTCATGCGTCGGCGAGTCGTTTCGCCTGTTCTTCGGCCTGATTCCGGTACATGCGCCGCAGCCGGATCACACCGAGGTCGTGTTGGTAGAGGTTCTCGGCCTGATCGGCGTCGGACGCCATGTGTTCGAGCATGATGCGGTCCTGCTCCAGGACCGCCCAGTGGCGAGCCTCGAGCGTGGTCTTGTACAGGAAACGCCAGACGTCGCGCTCCCAGCCGCTCACGCGGCGGTAGCGCCAGAAGAACGTCGCCGTCTTGGTCGCGTCGATCGGCGTCGCCATTCCGACGATGCCGAACGATCCGCCGGGGCCCGCCGTCGCCGGGTACGGGATCTCCAGGTCGACCCAGTCGACACCGGTCCGGCAGAACTCGACCCAGTCGAAGTTCACGCCGCGCTGATCGGTCTTCTCGAAGAAGAAGCCGCGGTCGGTCTCGCGGATGCGGAACCGTGCCGAGGTGGCGCCGCCCGCCATCGAGTGCGACTCGTGATGGAGGAATGCTCCGTGCATCGGGTCGAGGAGATTCTCCAGTGCGAAACGCCACGGCGCATCCCACTCGACGTAGCAGAGGAACGCGGAGATGCCGTCGTCAGTGAGCCGTTCGGGGACCTCCAGAGGTCCGGGCTCAGCCTCCGGATCGGTGCCGAACCACGCCAGGATCGCTCCGCCGACCTCACGAATCGGAAGGCTCCTGACGAGTTTCTTCCCTTCGAGGTTGCACCCCGGCATGCCGGGCACGGCGAGCACCGTTCCATCGCCGCCCACCTGGACGCCGTGATACTGGCAGGCGATGCGGTCGCCGAGATGCATGCCCTGCGACAGCGGCGCACCGCGGTGAGGACACCGGTCGGCGAGCATCCGTACTTGTCCGTCCGACTGACGGAACAGCACCCACTGCTCGCCGAGCCGTTCGAGCTTCCGGATGGCGCCCCGTTCGACCCAGTCGGACGGGCAGACCGCATGCCACTGATCTCGCATGCCGGTCGCGAAGATGTCGTCGGCGGACAGAGCTCCTGGACTGTAGACGCGGGCCATCATCGGCCTCCGTTTCCTGAATTCGCGAGTCGAGCGATCTCGACCTGGAACGACTCCTGCGACCACGGCGTGCCGTCAGGACTGATGATGCCGATCTGATTGAGGCCTTCGACGAGGGCTTCGAGGGTGTGTCCCCCGTCGCCGAAGACCTGTTCGATCGCTTTGGCGAGCCGCGACTCGTACGGCGTCGGATCGGTTACACGTGCCTGATCAGGCACCAGATACAGACTCATCGAGCTCCTCCTAGAGGTCGAGTACCAATTCTTCGGACTGTGCGCGCGAGACGCAGATCATCATGGTTGCGCCGCTCTCCTGCTCGGAGGTCGACAAGACGAAGTCGCGGTGATCTGGGACGCCGCGCAGGACGCGGGTCTCGCAGCTTCCGCACATGCCTTCACGACACGAGTTGGGGACGTCGACACCGGCCCCTTCGAGTGCGTCGAGGATGGCGACGTCGGGACCCACCTCGACGGTGACGTCGGACGCGTCGCACCGGACGGTGAAGCCGGTGTCGGCGCCCGGCTCGTCCTCTTCGGCGCGCGCCTTGGGCTTGAATCGCTCAAGCCGGATCGTCTCCGCGTCCCATGCCTCGCCACGCTGTTCGACGGCGGCGAGCAGCCCTTCCGGGCCGCAGGTGTAGACGAGAGTGTCGGCTCGTGGCTCGCCGATCAGCGCGTCCAGATCGAGGACGCCCTCCCGGTCCTCACTGACGATCGACACGTTCTCGCCGTAGGCCTGCAGTTCTCCGACGAAGGCCATCGTCTCTCGACTACGACCGCCGTAGTGCAGTTCCCACTCGGCGCCTGAGCGGTGAGCCTGCGCGATCATCGGGAGCATCGGAGTGATGCCGATGCCGCCTGCGACGAAGACGTACTTCGGAGCGGCGAGCAGTTCGAAGTTGTTCCGCGGTGCGCTGACCGACACGAGGTGGCCGGGACGCAGGTCGTCGTGCACGTAGCGCGAACCGCCTCGGGTTGCCGGATCGCGGAGCACTCCGATCCGGTACTTCGTCTTGTCGGACGGGTCACCGCACAGCGAGTACTGGCGGACCAGGCCCTTCCCCAGGTGGATGTCGATGTGGGAGCCGGGGGTCCACTCGGGAAGTGAGCCGCCCGCGACGTCTTCCAAGTGGACCGACACGACGCCGTCGGCCTCCCACCGCATCGAGCGGACGAGAAGTTCCATTGTTCCGGTGTCCAGGTTCATTGCTCGACCTTTCCGAGCCGGCCCACAGTGGGCATTTAACTGAGTAGTGAATAGTTTAGCACTCAAGTATGAGAGGTGTCACAGATTTCGCCGAGTGAGTTCTCGGCAACCGTGCAGAACGTCAGCGCGGAACGGAGACCGGCGGCGTGAACGGAGTCGGCATCGGCCCGAATGCCGCGAGATCCACTTCGACGAGGACCGGGCCCCGCAGCGAAACCGCCTCGGGAAGCACCGACTCCGCGTCGTCTGCAGATCCGATTCGCCGGTAGTCGAGACCGAGGGCGCCGGACAGCGCGGCGAAGTCGGGGGTGGCGAGGTCGACGGCGTACGTCGGACCGGTCGTGGCCTGCATGTTCCGCAGCACGCCGTACCCGCCGTCGTTGAAGACGAGCATCACCAGCCACGGCTTCTCCTGTGCGACGGTCAGCAGTTCGCCGAGATGCACAGCGAGTCCGCCGTCGCCCGCGATGGCCAGCGTCGGGCGGGTCTCGTCGGCGAGAGCGGAGCCGATCGCCATGCCGAGGCCCTGTCCGATGCCGCCGCCACGCGGAAACACGTTGGCGCGGGGATCACTCATCGACAACAGGCGATTGCCCCAAGAGCTCGACGCGATGGTCACGTCGCGGGCGACGACCGAGTCGGCGGGGAACGCCGCGCGGACGGCGTCGCACAACCGCGCGTGATCGCCGAGTCCTGCACGTTGGCGGGTGCGGGCGTCGACACGGGCGCGCTTTCCACGCTCGGTCCACTCCGCGTCGACCTGTCCGCCGAAGTCCGTCGAGGCCAGGACCGCGTCGAGGACGGACCGGACGTCGCCCACGATGCCGGCCGTCACCGGGAACACACGGCCCGGGGCCGCCGCGTCGAGGTCCACCTGAATGTGGTGCGCCGGCACCGGGATCGAGTAGTCACCGGTCTCGTTGCTGCGGAAATGGGTGCCCAACGACACCAGCAGGTCGGCGTCGGCGAGCAGTTCGCGTCCGGCAGGCGTCGCACCGTAGTTGCCGACGCACAGCTCGTGCTCTTCGTCGACCGCGCCTCGTCCGGAGTTGCTCGTCAGCAGCGGGACGCCCCACCGCTCGACGAGCTCGGTGAGCTGCGCACCCGCGTCGCGGACACCGCCGCCCGCCCAGATCACCGGGCGCTCGGCGGCGTCGATCGCCGCGAGGAGCGGAGCGATCTGCTCTGCAGAGATCCCGGCCGGGGGCTCCGCGGAGATCGGCGGCCCCCCGATCACATCGTGCTCGGCGTACTGCAGATCGATCGGCCATTCGACGGACACCGGTCCGCCCGGCGCGGCCAGTGCGCGTCGGACACCGTCGCGCAGGATCTTTCCCGCGTCGCCCGGATCGGTGACGGTCACGGCGTAGGACGACACCGCCGTCAGCATGCCGAGCTGGTCTTTGGTCTCGTGGATGAAGCCCCGACCGGAGCCGAGATAGTCGGACTGCACCTGACCGGTGACATGCAGCACCGACGTGCCCGCGCTCAACGACTCGATCAAGGATCCCGCCGCGTTGCCCGCACCGGTTCCCGTGCTGGTCAGGGCGCATCCGAGCCCTCCCGTCGCGCGGGCGTAGCCGTCCGCGGCGTTGACCGCCCCGGCCTCGTGCCGCACCGGCACGAACCGCAGCTGTGCGGCGACGGCCTCGACCAGCGGCAGGTTGTGCACGCTGACGATTCCGAAGACGGTGTCGACGCCTGCCTCGCGCAGCACCTGCACGAGCAGGTCTCCGCCGTTCTTGATGTTCTTGTCGGTCATGGGGTTCTCCCGGGAGAGTCGACGATCGCGAGACGATCGAGAGGGCTGGAGGGGTGGGTCAGACGTACCGTGCGACGCCGCCGCACACGTCGAGGCAGGAGCCGGTGACATAGGACGATCGCGGCGAGAGCAGGGTGAGGATCATCGCGGCGACTTCGTCGGCGTGCCCGAAGCGACCGAGGGCGACACCCCGATCGTCGGCGATCCGGGCCTCCCACTCGGCGAACGACTGCGGGTCGCCGGACTGGTCGTAGCGTCGGCGCCACTGCCCGGTGTCGATCAGGCCGAGCGCGACGGAGTTCACGCGTACTTCGGGCGCGAGTTCCTGCGACAGCGACTTGCTGAGATTGAGCAGGCCGGCACGCGCCGCACTCGTCGCGACCAGTCTCGATTCGGGCTGGCGGGCGAGGACGGCGTTGACGTTGACGATGGCGGCCGCGTCCGATCGCCGAAGATGCGGCAGGGCGGCGTCGACGGTGTTGAGCACACTCGAGAACTTGAGGTCGAGCTCGTCGCGCCAGTCGTCGAGGGTGGTCTCGGCGCGGGGCGCCATTCTGGATCCGCCCGCATTGTTGACCACGCCGTCAAGCTGTCCGAACCTCTCGACGCCTGCGGCCACCACAGCGTCGACGTCGGCACGACTGCGGACGTCCGCCGCGACCGTCACAACCCGGTCCGCCGCATCCGGCGACGCCTCGGCCAGGGCGGCCGCGAGCTTGTCACCGTCACGGGCGCAGGTGACCACGTTCGCCCCTTCGTCGAGGAGGAGACGAGCGGTCGCCAGGCCGACGCCCGAGCTGCCTCCGGTGACCAGGTACGCGCGGTCGCGCAGCAGGAGATCCATGTCTGATGTCCTTCTAGTGGAAGACGAACCCGCCGTCGATGACGAGTTCCTGTCCAGTGATGTACGACGCCTCGTCCCCGAGCAGGAATGTGACTGCTCCGACGAGGTCGGCTGGGCGCTGCGGCCGAGTCAAGGCCCGGTTGCGCCGATACAGGTCGTGTCGGTGCTCGGGGACGTGCGCCGCCGACTCCGACTCGGTCAACCCCGGCGACACCGTGTTGACGGTGATGTCGTGAGGGCCGAGGTCGCGGGCCATCGCGCGGGTCAGTGCCGCCACGCCGCCCTTGGACGAGATGTAGTGGCACAGGTTCTGCGAGCCGTAGAGCGCCGCGTCCGACCCGATGTTGACGATCCGTCCGCCACCCGCGGCGATGAGATGCGGCGCAACTGCTCGGCTGACCAGGAACGTGCCCCGCAGGTTCACGTCGAGCACCCGGTCCCACTCCTCGAGGGCGAGTTCGTGGACGGCTTTGCCGCCGACGCCGTCGGCGAGGGCAGCGTTGTTGACGAGCCCGTGAATGGCACCGTCCGCGGTCACCGTCTGGACCATCGCCTCGACCGAGTCGGCCGAGCGGACGTCGAGTGGGCAGAACCTCGCCCGCACGCCCGCGTCGGCCAACGTCTCGACCGCGGCCGCGCCCCAGTCCTCTCGGATGTCGGCGACCCACACCTGCGCTCCGGCGAGACCGGCGTGCTCGGCGATCGCCAGTCCGAGGCCGCGCCCGGAACCGGTGACGAGCACGGTCTTCCCGGCCAGGTCCGTCACTGCGATCAGTCCCGGCTGACGCCGTGCATGACCGACGTCTCGGGGTAGGTCGGGACCTGCGGCTTCTGGGCGCCGATGATCACGCAGAACAGCGCGGGTTCGTCGGTGACGTTCTTCAGGCTGCGCGGCACGCCTGCGGGCACGACGATCATGTCGCGGTATCCGAGGGTGCGCTTCTCCTCCTTGCCGTCGCGGTGCACGCCGACCTCGATCTGCCCTTCGAGGACGAAGAACGCCTCTTCTGCGTCGTGGTGGGTGTGCTCGGGACCTTCGGCACCGGCCGGGAGCAGCATGTTCGAGAACGTGAACCCGCGCGACGGGATGATCCGCTTGTCGTCGCCGTGGTCGCCGGTGGCGCCCGATCCGACGTACCGGATCTGTGCGCGCTTGAACTGGTCTCCCGCCTTGGCCTGGAAGCCGAGTGCGTCCCAGTCCTCCTTGCGGCTCTCGCGGGTGAGGATGAGCGAGTCGGTGAACTCGGCGAGGTCGGAAGTCTGGTAGTCCATGTCTTTTCTCCTTCTAATGATGGTTGTGAATTTGATGAGTGTCACTGCGCGCGGAGGCGCTCGGTGATCTGGATGAACGATTCGGCCCAGGCGTTGAACGCCTCGGGTCGGTCGCGGTTGGCGAGATGCCCCGCCCCGCGGAGGGTCACGTACACGGCGCCGGGGACGCCTCCCGCGAGCACCTGGGACGCGGCGTGGCCGGTCACCTCGTCGCAGTCGCCCGCGACGACGAGTGTCGGCACGTTCACCTCCGGCAGGCGGTCGGTGTGATCGGTGGCCGCCATCGCCTCGGCGGCGCTGCGGTAGCCTGCCGGTCGGATGGCCGCGGCCATCTCCTCGGAGACCGCGGCGACCGCGGCCTCGTCGGCATCGGGAGCGAGCAGCCTCTGTGCACGATCCGCCGTGAACGCGGCCAGATCCGATTCGACCTCGGCGGCCCGTGCCAGCATCGAGCGGGCCGACTCCGGCGTCGCGCCGGAACCGACTGTCGAACTCCCGAGGATCAGGCTGCGCACCAGGTCGGGGCGCCGCAGGGCGAGTCGGGTGGCGATGACTCCGCCCCACGACATGCCGAGGACGTGAGCGCCCTGCTCGCCGCATCGATCCTCGATGAGCGCGGCCACGCGGTCTGCGTAGTCGTCCATGGTGAGCGGGGCCTCGACGTCGGCCGATCGGCCGTAACCGGGTGCGTCCCACGCAAGAAGCCGATGGTTCTCGGCGAGTTCGGCGACCTGAGGGTCGAACGAACGCGAACTTCCTCCGATGCCGTGCAGGAGGACAACGGCGGGGCCGGAGCCCTCGTCGAGAACGTGCAGGTCGGTCATGATTCCTCCGGTCATCGGTCGGCGCTCACGCGCAGGTCGGCGCGGCCGGCGAACGGGCCGTCGTCGGGCACACCCGCCATGTGGGAGCGCACCTCCGCGGACGGCGGGCCCGCGGTCCCCCAGGTGTCGGACAGTTCGGGGACGCGCCGCCACACGCGGCAGAGCCAGCGGTCCTCTTCCACCTGAGCGATGCCGGACGTGTACTCGCAGACCAGGCCGGCCGGGTCGGCGAAGTAGGAGAACGTGTTGTCGCCCGGCCCGTGTCGTCCGGGTCCCCACATCGGAACTACGCCGTGGTGCCGCAGCCGCCCGATGCCTCGCATGAAGTGGTCGACCGACGGCATCTCGTAGGCGACGTGGTTGATCGCCGTCCACTCCGCCTGGTTGAACGCGATGCTGTGGTGGTCGGAGTTGCAGCGCAGGAACGCCATCTGATGCTCGGACCAGTCGGACACCCGCATCCCGAGGACATCGGTGTAGAACGCGACGGCCGCGTCGATGTCGACGGTGTTCAGAACGACGTGGGTGACGCCGACCGGGACCGCGTCGGATCGATGCATCGTGGTGACCGCGTAGGCGGCGGCGAGGAGTTGGATCACCCGTCCCTCCGGGTCGACGAAGCTGACGCCGTATCCGGCGGCGATCTCGCCGGTCGGACCGGGGCCTGCGACGATCGGGACGCCGCGGGACCCGAGGCGGCGGGCGGCCTCGTCGACCTCCGCTGGAGTACGGACCGCGAACGTGATCCGGCCGAGGCCGTTCTGCTCCGCGGCCGTCAGCTGGAGGACGTGATGCTCGTCGCCGGCGCCTCGGAGCCATGCGCCCTCGCTGCCGCGTTCCACGACGGACAGGCCCCAGACGTTCTCATAGAAGTCCGCCGACTCCGACGCCGCCGACGTCCGCAGCTCGACGGATCGAAGCTTGGCCAGGGTCGCTACCGGCTGATTCATCGTGACCTCCTCAAATAACTTTACGATTAGTAGTTTAGCGCTCAAGTATTACTATGTGAAGTGTTTCACGAATCTTTTCAACAGTGACGGACGGCGCTACGCGTCGCCGACGCCCGCCCACGGGTTCGGTTCCGGGTCGAGCCCCAGGTAGACGCTCTTCACCCGGGAGTAGGCGGCGATGCCCTCCCGGCCCTTCTCGGTGCCGAGTCCACTCTCCTTGATGCCGCCGAACGGCGTAGAGATGGAGAACGCCTTGTACGTGTTGATCCAGACGTTGCCCGCCTCCAGCCGGTCGGCCAGCCGCAGCGCCCGTCGGTAGTCTCTCGTCCAGATGCCGGCGGCGAGTCCGTACACACTGTCGTTCGCCTTCCGAACCAGGTCGTCCTCGTCGGAGAACCCGAATGCGACGAGCACCGGACCGAAGATCTCCTCGCGTGACACCTTCGCGTCGGCGTCGAGCCCGTCGATGACTGTCGGCAGATAGTACGACCCCTCGGCGAGTGCGGGATCGTCAGGCGCACAACCGCCGCATCTGATCCGGCCGCCGTCGACGCGTGCGGAGTCGACGTACGCCGCGACACTGTCGCGATGCTTGCGATGGACGAGCGGCCCCACACGTGTCGCCGGGTCGAAACCGTCACCGACCGGCAGCGCCTGCGTGCACGCGACGAGTTTGTCCATGAACGTCTCGTAGAGCGAGTCGTGCACGAACAGCCGCGAGCCCGCGACACAGCTCTGTCCGGACGACGAGAAGATCCCGTACATCACGCCCGCCACCGCCTGATCGACGTCCGCGTCGTCGAGGACCACGGTCGGCGACTTGCCGCCCAGTTCCAAGGACACCGGCATGAGCTTCTCGGCCGCCTGATGGGCCAGCCCCCTGCCGGTGGACGTGCCGCCGGTGAAGCTCACCTTGCCGATGCCGGGATGCCTGACGATCGCGTCTCCGACGACGGACCCCCGGCCCGGCAGCACGGACACCAGACCGGCGGGGATACCCGCCTCCTCGATCAGTCGGGCGAGAGCCAGCGACACCAGAGGTGTCCACTCGGCCGGTTTGAGCACTACGGCGTTGCCCGCGGCGAGGGCAGGCGCGAGCTTCTGCGCGTCCGACGCGATAGGCGAGTTCCAGGGCGCGATCGCTCCGACGACGCCGATCGGCTCGTGCTGCACCCAGGTCCTGTAGTCGCCCCGCGGCGCCGTCATCGACTCGTCGTACGTCTCGAGGACGGACGCGAAGTAGCGGAACGTGCCGGCAGCGCTCCCGGCGAGTGCACGCGTCTCCGCGATCGACTTGCCGGTGTTGAAGGTCTGAAGCGTCGCGAGACGGTCTGCATCTCGTTCGACGAGGTCGCCGAGGCGCCGCAGATACGCTGCGCGGTGATGCGCCGCCATGCGTCGCCAGTCGGGGTCGGCCGCTGCCGCGGCTCCCGCGGCGACCGCGGCGTCGACGTCGTCGACCGTGGACTGCGAGACGGTCTGCAGGATGCGTCCGGTCGCCGGGTCGACGATCTCCGACGCGGGGCCTGCCACCGTGACCCACTTGCCTCCGACGAACGCCTCGTCCGGGATGGGGGTGAAGTCGGGCCTCATTTGGAGATCTCCTCAAGAGTGAGTTCCTTGGTCTCGACGGCGAACAGGGCGACGACGATCGCACCGATTCCTGCGACGACGGCGAATGCACCGAACACCCAGCTCAGCGACCCGCCGTGATCGAGGATCCAGCCGACGAGCAGAGGACCGACGACGATGCCGAGTCGGCCGGCGGCACCGCCGAACGCGGCACCCATCGCCCGCATGCGGGTCGGGTACAGCTCGGCGGTGTAGACGTACAGCGCCATGTTGACGGCGAACACGAGCAGTGCGGCGGATGCGGACCAGGCAAGAACGGCCGTCTCGGTGTTGGTGCCGAAGCCGGCGAGCAGTCCGAGCGTCAGGGCGCAGAGGGCCATCGCGGTCGAGATGCACAGGCGCCGACCGAGTCCATCGATCAGGAACGCGATCAGGAGGCAGCCGATCAGACCGGCGACGGTGGTGAACACGCTGTAGTGCAGCGCTGTCTCCGTGCTGACTCCGAAGTGCTTGCGGTAGAGGGTCGGCAGCCAGGACGCGATGCCGTAGTTCACGAAGTACGCACAGAGCCAGATCGACGCCAGCATCAGCGTGCGACGCAGGTAGATGCCTTCGAAGAGCTCACGGAAGCGAGCCTTGCGGACGACGGCCGGGTCGTCGACGGTAGGCCGCGGCTCGGCCAGTTCGATACCCCGCGAGCGCACATCGGCCTCGATGATCGACACCGACTCGTCGGCCTCGTCGAACCTGCCGCGTGCGGCGAGCCACCTGGGCGACTCGGGCAGGCGATGCAGGAGCGGAACGAGAAGCACCGGCAGCGCGCCGAGCGCGAAGAGGATCTGATAACCGTAGTTCGGCACGATCCACGCAGAGACCACCGCCGACACCACGAGACCGACCGGGAAGATCGTCTCGTAGAGCAGGACGAATCGACCTCGACCGTGCGCCTTGGCGATCTCGCCGATGTAGGCGGCGGCCACCGGGACCTCGGCCCCGAGGCCGAGACCTTGGATGAACCGCAAGATCATGAAGATGACGAGCGAGTTGGTGAACGCCATTCCGAGGCTGGCGATCGCATAGACGACGAGCGAGATCTCGATAACGCGCAGGCGGCCGATCCGGTCGGCGAGCCAGCCGCCGCCGAGCGCGCCGAACAGCATGCCGAGGCCGCCGACTGCGATGACCCAGGCGATCATCGTCGACGTGAGGTTCCAAGCGGTCGGGAGGTCGGGCAGCGAGTAGGCGATCATGAGCTGGTCGAAGCCGTCGAAGAAGGTGACGGCGCCGACGATGACACGTGCTTTGACGTGCCATCGGCTCATGGGCAGACGCTCCATGCGCGCATTGATCGCATCAGCCGCGCGCCCGGCGTCGATGGTGGAAGTCTCCATGTGAGTGCTCCTAGGCTGTTGGGACTCTGAGGGAGGAAGGAAGGCTAGTGCCTTAGGTCTCAATTATTTATAGCTTAAGTGTTGGCTGGATCACAAGGATTCGTGAAGTCGAGTTCAGATCACATCATCGTGCATCGAGGGGCGCAGTCCAGGCGTCGTAGCCGTACACCCAGTCGCCACCGCCCGCACTGCGCAGCCAGTTGTTGTCGCGGGACGACGCTTGAATCTTCGAAGCGCGCGGCTTCCGCACCGCCTCGTAGTACTCGAAGGCCGTCGACAGATCGTCGAAATCGGCCAGACACCGGGCCAGCACCACGGCATCCTCGCAGGCCTGACCTGCACCCTGAGCCATGAAGGGCGTCATCGGATGACACGCGTCGCCGAGGAGCACTGCGCGATTCGCACTCCAGGTGGGCAGCGGAGGTCGGACGTACAGCGCGGATTTGAGCACGCCGTCACATCGATCGAGGAGAGTCCGCGCCTCCGGGTGGAAGTCCGCATAGAGCGACAGGAGTTCGTCAATGCTCCCAGGCGCCGTCCACGACTCCTCGGTCCACGCGGTCTGACCGACCGTCGCGAAGACGAACACTTCGTCGAGGCCGAGCGGAAAGGTCACGATCTGCATGGCGGGGTCCGGTCCCCACCACTTCGTGAAGCAGTCGGCATTGGCGAGTCCGGCGACCGCATCGCTCGGGATCACCGCACGGAAGGCGACGATGCCGGTGAACTCCGGCTCGTCGGGCCCGAGCAACGCGTGACGCACGCGCGAATGGATGCCGTCGGCGCCCACGACGACGTCGACGAATGCGTCGGATCCGTCGGCGAACCGAAGGCGGACACCGTCGGCGCCGTCCTCGATGGACTCGAGTCGCCTGCCGAGCTCGATGACACCGCCGGGGAGGTCGCGCTCGAGTGCGGACATGAGGTCCCCTCGATGAACCGTGAGTTGCGGCGCGCCGTAGCGCTCGTGAGCGTCGTCGCCGAGCGCAACTCGCGAGGTCTCCTCGCCGGTGTCCCACATCCTGCTCAATCGAAACCGCGGGCGGCCGCCGTGGGCGCGCAGCCAGTCCCCCACTCCGCCGCCGAGACCGTCGAGAGCCTTGACCGCGTTGGGCGTGAGATTGACGTCCGCGCCGACCCTTGAGAAGCCGGACGACTGCTCATACACGGTCACGTCGACACCCGAACGGAGAAGCGCGGCAGCGGCCGTCAGGCCACCCACGCCTCCGCCGACGACCGCTGCCTGCAGTTTTTTCATCTGATGGACTCCCTGGGTGTGATCCGATTTAGCTTGCCACTTAACTATCTAGCAACAAGCTATAATCTGGATCACACCAATGGTCAAGCGGCGCGGCCCATCACAATCGAATGATCAGAAGTGTGTGCCTCCGTCGACACGCACCTCGGTGCCGGTGATGAACGCACCGTCGGAGCTCGCGAGCATCGCCACCACACCAGCGACGGTCTCGGGTCCGGCGAACCCCTGGCCGAGGGCCGGAGCGAGCTTCGCGAAGAGCATCATGTCCGCGTCCTCCGGCAGACCCGGGCCACGGCTTGCGCCGCTCTCACCACTGCCGTCGGTCATGCCCGACGAGATCGATCCCGGCTGAACCGCGGTGAAGCGGACTCCCTGCTTCGCGTACTCGGCTGCGAGTGCATGCGTCATCGACTGGATTCCGCCCTTCGACGCCGCGTACGCCGACATGTAGGGGTGCGCGAACATGGCCGACGTGGAACTGAAGTTGACCACGGCAGCGTCGTCCGACTCGATCAGAGCGGGCAGCGACTCCCGGATCATCAGGAAGGTGCCGACGAGATTCACTCGCAGCACCAGCTCGAAGTCCGCGAGCGACGTCTCGTGCGTGTGCGATGACCGGAGGATGCCCGCGGCGTTGACCAGGGCGTCGATGCCTCCGAGCGCCTCGCGGGCGGCGGCGACACCTGCGGTCACCGACGCCTCGTCGGAGACGTCGATGACCACGGTGGTGAGACGGCCTGCGGCGTCGCCCGCCTTGGCGACGGTGTCCGCGAGACCCGCTTCGCTGACGTCGGCGGCGACGACGGAGCCGCCCTCGGCGAGGACGCGGAGCACCGTCGCCTGACCGATCCCGGATCCGGCCCCGGTGATGACAACTCGGCGACCGTCGAAACGGGCGGGAACAACTGCGGACATGGTGGGCTCCTTCTACGGCTTAGGCAACGTGCGTGGACGCCAAGTCTCGCCCAGAAGCGCGCACACCGTCGCAGAATCTCCCGTCCAGCGGGAGGCGTCCCGACCCGTCCGATCAGCGAAGTCCGACCAACTCGCTCGACTCCTCCCACAGCCCGTCCACCAGGCGCTGGTTCCGCGTTTGACGTGACTGCGGCCCGTTCGGGCGGTTTCGATGGAAGTACACGCCGTTGACCACCGGGTCCGCGCCCCGCCTCGCCAACGCGATCAGCGGCTGCGCGCCCTTCTCCGGCGTGATCGGCCCCAGATGCCGCAACGGTGAACGGTAGGCGAGATCGACCCACTTCGAGTCCCGACCGAAGCTCGTCGCGACGGCGCCGGGGTGGACGGCGGCCGCCACGATCGCATCGCCCGCCCACCGTTGGGTGATCCCCCGCGCGAACAAGATGTTCATCAGCTTGCTGCTGCCGTACGCCCGTGGCTGGCCGATCTGTCGCCGGCGTCCGTCGAGATCGGTGAGATCAACCCTCCCCCATAGATTCCCGATGCTCGAGGTGTTGACCACCAGCGCACCAGCCGACGCCGCCGCCAGCCGCCCATGCAGCAGATTCGTCAGCAGATAACCGGCGAGATGATTCACCTGGAAGTTCGGTTCGAATCCGTCGGCGGTGCGGTCACCGGGGTGGAACGTGCCGCCCGCGTTGTTCAGGAGCACGTCGATCGAGTCGGTCCGCTCGACGATGTCCGCCGCGAGACGACGCACGTCGTCGAGCACACCGAAGTCGGCGCTGAGCACGGCCGCGCCGGTCTGGTCGGCCACCGCGGCGAGCTTGGTGGTCGACCGACCGACGACGATCAAGTCGACGTCGTCGCCGGCGAGTTCCCGGGCGGCGACTGCGCCGATCCCGTCGCTTCCGCCGGTGACGACGATCGTCCGACGTGGGAGTTCACTCATCGCGGAGTGCGACGAGCAGGTCGCCCGCCTCTACCTGCGCCACCTTGGTGATCGCGGTGCGGCTGACCACCCCACCATGCGGGGCGGTGATCGCGGCCTCCATCTTCATCGCCTCGATGGTGCCGATCGCGCCACCGGCCTCCACAGTGTCGCCTTCTGCGACCGACAGCGTGACCACGCCGGCGAACGGCGCGGCGACGTGGCCGGGATCGTTCTTGTCGGCCTTCTCGGCGGCCGGGATGTCGGCGGCGACGGACCGGTCGCGTGCGGTGACCGGCCGGAGCTGACCGTTCAGGATGCACATCACCGTTCGCATGCCGTGCTCGTCCGGTTCCGAGATCGCCTCGAGGCCGATCAGCAGGTTCACACCCTTCGACAGTTCGACGCGACTCTCCTGGCCACTGCGCAGACCGTAGAAGAACTGCCCCGCCGACAGACGCGACGTGTCGCCGAACTGCTCGACGTGCGCGAGGTATTCCTTGGTCGGGCCGGGGAACAGCAGCCGGTTGAGCGTCGCGCGGCGTGTGGCCGAGTCACCTGCCAAGCCGGCTTCGTCCTCGGCCGTCAGCTCGGTCTGCGGTTTGGCCTCGCTGCGACCGGCGAGTGCGCGAGTGCGGAACGGTTCCGGCCAGCCGCCGACGGGAGTGCCGAGTTCACCGCGCAGGAAGCCGATCACCGAATCGGGGATGTCGTAGCGTGCCGGGTCGGCGGCGAAGTCGTCGACGCTGACTCCCGAGCCGACGAGCGCGAGGGCGAGGTCGCCGACGACCTTCGACGACGGCGTCACCTTCACCAGGCGGCCGAGGAGACGGTCGGCGGCCGCGTACTTCGCCTCGACCTCCTCGAACCGGTCGGCCAGGCCGAGCGCCGCGGCCTGCGTGCGCAGGTTCGACAGCTGACCGCCGGGGATCTCGTGCGTGTACACGCGGCCGGTGGGCGACGGGACACCTGACTCGAACGGCACGTACACCTTGCGCAGCGCCTCCCAGTACGGCTCGAGGTCGCAGACCGCGTCGAGGCTGATCCCGGTGTCGCGGTCGCTGTGCGCCGCTGCCGCGACGATCGCCGACAGCGACGGCTGGCTCGTGGTGCCCGACATCGGGGCACTCGCGCCGTCGACCGCGTCGGCGCCCGCCTGCCACGCGGCGAGGTACGTCGCGAGCTGACCGCCGGGGGTGTCGTGCGTGTGGACGTGAATCGGCAGATCGAACTCCGACCGCAGCGCAGTGACCAGCTTCGTCGCGGCCGTCGGGCGCAGAAGTCCCGCCATGTCCTTGATGGCGAGGACATGCGCGCCCGCGTCGACGATCTGCTCCGCCAGGCGCAGGTAGTAGTCGAGCGTGTAGAGCTTCTCGTCTGGGTTCGCGAGGTCTCCGGTGTAGCTCATCGCGACCTCGGCGATCGTGGTGCCCGTCTCGCGGACCGCGTCGATCGCGGGACGCATCTGGTCGACGTTGTTGAGGGCGTCGAAGATGCGGAAGATGTCGATGCCCGTGGACGCGGCCTCTGCGACGAACGCACGCGTCACCGACTCCGGGTACGGCGTGTACCCGACGGTGTTGCGGCCGCGGAGCAGCATCTGCAGGCAGATGTTCGGGACGGCCTCACGCAGCTGCGCGAGCCGGTCCCACGGGTCCTCCTTCAAGAAGCGGAGAGCGACGTCATACGTCGCCCCGCCCCACGCCTCGATCGACAGCAGTTCCGGGGTCAGTCGCGCCACGTGCGGCGCGACCGCGGTCAGGCTCGACGTCCGGACCCGCGTCGCGAGCAGCGACTGGTGTGCGTCGCGGAACGTCGTGTCGGTGACCGCGAGTGCCGACTGCTCGCGCAGTGCCTTCGCGAAGCCCTCCGGGCCGAGTTCCAGCAGTCGCTGGCGCGACCCCGCGGGCGGCTCGACGCTGAGATCGACGGCCGGGAGCTTCTCCGTGGATCGTCCGGTCTTGGGTCGCGGACCGTCCGGAAGATTCACCGTCACGTCGGCGAGGTACGACAGGATCTTCGACGCACGGTCCGCCGAGGCGTTCAACGTGAGCAGGTGCGGACGTTCCTCGATGAACGACGTCGTCACGTGACCGGCGCGGAAGTCGGGATCGTCGAGCAGCGCCTGCAGGAACGGGATGTTCGTGGAGACGCCGCGAATACGGAACTCGGTGACGGCGCGACGCGCGTGGGCGACGGCCGATTCGAAGTCACGGCCACGGCAGGTGAGTTTGACGAGCATCGAGTCGAAGTAGGCTCCGACCTCGGCACCGAGCGCGGAACCGCCGTCCAGGCGGATGCCGCCGCCGCCGGGGCTGCGGTAGGCGGTGATGCGCCCGGTGTCCGGTCGGAATCCGTTCGCCGGGTCTTCCGTGGTGATGCGGCACTGCAGTGCGGCGCCGCGGATCACGATCGACTCCTGCGTCAGACCGAGTTCGGCGAGGGTCGCGCCCGCGGCCACGCGCAGCTGCGACTGCACGAGGTCGACGTCGGTGATCTCCTCGGTGACCGTGTGCTCCACCTGGATGCGCGGGTTCATCTCGATGAACATGTGGTGACCACGCTCGTCGACGAGGAATTCGACGGTGCCCGCGCAGCTGTAGCCGATCTGCCTGGCGAAGGCGACGGCGTCGGCGCAGATCTTCTCGCGCAGTGCCGGATCGAGGTTCGGCGCAGGCGCCAGCTCGACGACCTTCTGATGACGTCGCTGCACCGAGCAGTCGCGTTCGAAGAGGTGGATGACGTCGCCGTGGGTGTCGGCGAGGATCTGCACCTCGATGTGCCGCGGGTTGATGACGGCCTGCTCCAGGAACACCGTCGCGTCACCGAACGCCGACTCCGCCTCGCGCGATGCGGCCTCGATGGCCTCACGGAGTCCGGACAACTTCTCCACACGACGCATCCCGCGTCCGCCACCGCCTGCGACGGCCTTGACGAAGATCGGGAACGTCATGGTCTCGGCGACACGCAGCAGCTCGTCGACGTCGGTCGACGGCTCGGACGACGGCAGCACCGGGAGTCCGGCCGCCTTCGCGGCGGCGATCGCCCGTGCCTTGTTGCCGGTCAGTTCGAGCACCTCGCGCGGCGGCCCGACGAAGGTGATGCCCTCGGCCTCACATGCCGCGGCGAGGTCGGGGTTCTCCGACAGGAAGCCGTATCCCGGGTAGATCGCATCTGCGCCGGCCTGTTTGGCCGCATCGATGATGAGACCGATGTCCAGGTAGTTGCGGACGGGATGGCCGGGTTCGCCGATCTGGTACGACTCGTCGGCCTTGGTCCGGTGTCCGGAGTTGCGGTCCTCGTACGGGAACACGGCCACAGTCTTGATGCCGAGTTCGTAGGAGGCGCGGAAGGCGCGGATCGCGATCTCGCCGCGGTTGGCGACGAGGACTTTGGCGAAGTTCTGGGTGGTCATCGGATCGGTGTTCCTTTGATCATCGTCGTGCGACGCCCCGTGAAGGGTTCGGCAGGGAGCGTCGGGAGCATGCCGCGGCGGATTGGTGCACCACGTCATCGTCAAACGTAGTGGCGGCCACCGTAGGTCACAGTCCGATTCATTGAGACTGACGATCTGTTTTTGTCATAGAACGTTCAGGAACGCTCCATGTATTGGCCTGAGCCGATCTCACATTCGGTCGCCGGCGTCCGTCTACCGAGTAGAAACCACGATGAAGGGACCAGCGATGAGCATTCGACACATCGAGGCGAGCACGTCTCTCGGGCAGGTCACGATCGTCGCCGACGTTCCGCGAGGGGAGACGACCACGTCGTTGACCGGGTACGCGGGCGGACTCGAGCGCAAGCAGGCGCTGGTGGAGTTGGACGAGCCCGCGCCGGCCGTTGCCGGACGTCTGTTCTGACGACGAGAATGACGTTCACGATGAAGCAGCCGTTCGAGGAAGTCGTGCAGCAGCACGGGGAAACAGTCCTGCGCGTGTGCCGGTCGATCCTCGGGCTCCACCATGCTGATGACGCGTGGTCGGAGACGTTTCTGTCCGCGATGCGCGCCTACCCCGACCTGCCCGACACCGCGAACATCGAGGCGTGGCTGGTCACGATCGCCAGGCGCAAGTCGATCGACGTCCACCGCGCCGCCGCACGCAACCCGATTCCCGCCGAGCAACTCCCCGAAGCGCCGACTGCACTCGGCGTCCCCGGAGCGGTCGACGGCGAGGTGTGGGAGCACGTCGGACGACTGCCGGATCGGCAACGTCGAGCGATCACCCTGCGCTATCTGGCGGGTATGTCATACGCCGAGATCGCCGCCGTCATCGGCGGCACCGTCGACGCCGCCCGCCGAGCCTCGGCCGATGGCATGAAGAAACTGCGAAAGACCTATCCGGGCGCGACCGTGAAAGGAGCACGATCATGAACAACACCGACCACGACGCCGTCGCCGCCGCAAGCGCGCCGATCACCGCCGACCTACTGGCACGACTGCACTCCCGACTCGAGGCAGACGCGGCCGCTGAAGGACTTCTCGATGTCGCCTACACCGTCGTCGACTCCCCGGTGGGCGACCTGCTGCTGGCCGCGACACCGACCGGCCTGGTGCGGGTGGCGTTCGCCGTTGAGGACCACGACGCGGTGCTGACCGCGCTCGCGGAGAAGATCAGCCCACGGATCATGCGGGCCCCGGCCCGTCTCGACCCGGCCGCCCGCGAACTCGACGAGTACTTCGCAGGCCGCCGCCACCGGTTCGACCTGCCCTTGGACCTGTCGTTGTCGAGCGGATTCCGCAGACTCGTGCAGCAGCACCTTCCCGACATCGACTACGGCCAAACCCGCAGCTACAAGGAGATGGCGCTGATGGTCGGCAACCCGAACGCCGTCCGGGCGGTCGGCACAGCGTGCGCGACCAACCCGCTGCCGGTGGTCGTCCCGTGCCACCGGGTGCTGCGCACCGACGGCTCGCTCGGCGGATACATCGGTGGTCTGGAAGCGAAGACGACCCTTCTGGACATGGAGGCGGCAGCATGAGCACCCAGACCTGGGGCGAGCGGGTCGACTCGGCGGACTGGGACGCCGTCGCAGGCGAACTCGACGAGTTCGGCGGCGCACTCCTTCCTCAACTGCTGACCGTCGACGAAGCGGCTGGGATCCGCGACCTGTACGTCGAGGACGGACTGTTCCGCAGCACCGTCGACATGGCACGGCACCGATTCGGCGACGGTCAGTATCGGTACTTGAAGTCCCCCTATCCGGAGCCCGTCGAGCAGCTCAAGCAGGCGTTGTACCCGCGGTTGCAGCCGATCGCCCGTGATTGGTGGGCCCGGCTCGGTCGACCCACACCGTGGCCGGACACCCTCGACGAATGGCTCACGCAGTGCCACGACGCCGGTCAGACGAAGTCGACGGCCATCATCCTGCGGTACGGGCGCGGCGACTGGAACGCACTGCACCGCGACCTCTATGGCGACCTCGTGTTCCCGCTGCAAGTGGTGATCAACCTCAACGAGCCCGGCGTGGACCACACCGGCGGCGAGTTCCTGCTCGTCGAACAACGACCCCGCGCACAGTCGCGAGGCACCAGCACGCAACTTCCGCTAGGGCACGGATACGTGTTCACCACACGCGACCGCCCGGTGAGATCGGCCCGCGGATGGTCCGCGGCACCGGTCCGCCACGGAGTGTCCACCGTCCGATCCGGCGAGCGCCACACCCTCGCCCTCGTCTTCCACGACGCCGCGTGAGAGCACCGCCGAATCGGTTGATGCGAGAACGATCAGGAACGCTCGATCTCCAGACACAGCGACGACATCAGGTTGAGCAGAACGTTCAGCCCGTACGTGGTGAGGAATCCACCGACGTGCGGCAGCAGCTCGATGCCGAGCGCCGACGAGAACAGGGGCGACACCGTCGCGTCGTCGATCGTGGTGAGGACGAACGTGATGACCTGCGCCGCGATGTCGGCGGCGAGCTTTGCACTCGCCACGGTCACGTCGGCGAGGGTGATCGTCTGCGCGAGACCCACGCCGCGGCCCAGGAGCTTCGCGACCCCGAGGATCTCGGCGAGCTCAGGATTGTCCGACGAGCCGTTCTCCAAGCCGATGTCGATGATCTTCTCGAGTTCCGACGGCCCGGGGTCGGTTCCTTCGGGAACCCGGGTGGCGCCGAGGAACTTCTCCAGGCCGCGAGTGACCGTCGCGATCCGGTTCGCTGTCTTCTCGTCGCGGGCGTTGGCCTGCAGCAACTTCGACGTGAGCGAGACGATCCGACCGAGCGAGAGGTCGGAGACCGACGGGCAGGTGGACGGCTCGGCGATCGCGAGTTGGTCGGCGATCGACTGGATGATCGCCGGGACCTCGGTGGTGAACTGCAGGTCCGGGTCGGGTTTGCCCGCGCGGGAGATCTCGTCCGGCGTCATCTTCACCAGACACCGGCCGATGATCGCGTCGCTGACCTTCGAGTACAGCAGCGACATGCCCTGTGCGCCGAGTGACAACGGCATCGTGATCAGGGTGATGCTGCTCGCCGGGCCGGCCGCCAGCAGGACCGGCGCGATGTCGTTGAGCACCGACGACGGAATCAACACGGTGAGGTAGAAGTACAGCCACGCGGTCTCGACTGCCTGGCTGATCGTCAGATTGTCGAGCGTGATCGGCTGAGCGTACCGGCCCTCCTTGACGTTCATCAGCTGCGTCACGAGCCACTGGGAGATCGGGTCCCGATGCGTGTTCATGGGGGCCGATTCCGACGCGCCGAGGCCCCTCGGATGCGTCGACACCGCGAGCGTCGAGATCTCCATGCTGCGCAGATCGGCGAGCACCGACGCCCGGGCAGTCTCGGCTTCGGCACGCTGCGCGGGCGGAAGGAACGGCGTGAACGAGTCGAACACCGCTCGGACCACAGCACCGAAGGTCGCAGTCTCCGCGCCGACACAGCTCTGGTCGGACGTGCTGTCAGACGACCCGGTGCCCGTCGAGCCGGTGTCGGACGATCCGGTGCCCGAGCTCCCGGTGTCGGGCTTCTCGGGGTCGCTCGGCGACGCGGGATCGAGCGCGCCGCCCTCTGCCGTGTGCTGCTTGGTGAGCGTGTCGACCCCGCCGGGGGTGGTGACAGCGGCCGGGCTCTCCTCCATCGCGGCCGCTGCCGTCTCCACGGACGCCGTCAGATCACGAGCGGGCACCGGATTGCTCTGCCCGACGCTCATGACGATGACGGAACTCGCGAGAAGGGCGCCGCCGACGCGGATCACCCGCGACGACAGGAGACGACTAATTGCCACTGGACTACGAACCCTCTACTCACGACGTCACGCATGACCATGCGACGTCCACGAGTACATTGAGCCACGAGTTACGTCGATCACAACGCCTGCGGCTCAGTGCTGACGCACACACGGCCCGAGTCTGGCGTCGGCCGGTCGAAATCGTGCCGTCGACCGCCGCGCGGGTCTCACATAGTCATCCCACCGGGGTCATCCCAGTGGGTCACCCCGGTGGTCACCGCAGTGGGACCGCGACATCCGATCCGCCCTCGTGAGTGAGACGAGCACCGACCTGGACGATCTGGGGAGTCGGCGCGAACCCGCCGGCGAAGAGCACCTGTCCCTGGCCGAACGACGGCGAACGATCGAGGAGGTTCGGCGGGGCGTAACCGAAGACCTGCCCCAACTCAGCGAGGTCGAGCGCCGAGCTCATCTTCATCAACCCGAGGTTGTCGCACTGCGACAGGGCGTTCGGATGGACCTTGGACGGGCGCTGCGTCGAGAGAAGCAGCCAGATCCCGTACTTGCGGCCCTCGGCGGCTATCTGCACGATCCGGTCGGTGAGCAGCCTCTCCAGCGGCGTTGACGGGTTGGGCATGCAGAGATTGTGCGCTTCGTCGATCACGACTAGTCGGCCCACACGCTGACCGCGGTGCGCCCACAGGTTGTCCAAGACGGCCAGCGCGGTCGCCTGCGACTCCTCTGGCGTCCCGAACGATCCGAGGTCGACAACGGTCGCATCAGCCCGTTCCGCGATCGCATCGGTGACGTCCGGCCGCCCCCACGCCCACAGGTCCCAGTCGGCCACGCCGAGGTTCTCCAAACGGACCGCGATTCGCAGAAACTGCTCGTCCCCGCTTCTCCGCAGCCACTCGACGAGCGGTTCGTCCATGTCGGGCAGACCTGCGGCAGCCGATCTGATCATCGTGTTGAACTCGTCCGCGTCCCGGATCGGGTCGAGTTGAAGGATCGCCGACCGCGACCTGATGTCCATGTCCACGAACCGGACCTTCAGCGGGTTCTCCGCGCCGTCACCCGGCCGGAGCACGCGGACGGTGCGTCGGGCCAGTTCCGCCGACGCATCCTCCGGGGCGTCAGCGCGGACGGAGCCGAGTTCGGTGAAGTCGGAGTTCGGGTCCAGAACGACAATCGGCAACTCGGTGTGAAGCATCACCTGCTCGAGGAGCACACCGAGCGCGTACGTCTTTCCTGAACCGCTCTGGCCACACCAGAAGGTGTGCCGATTCAACCGGTGAGCCAGCAGCGACGCGGCGGTCTCGGAGTCGAGGTGGGTTCCGATCGGGAGATGAGTCGACATGCCGGGATCGTAGCGTTCGTCGCGCCGATGAGGGGCCGTCCGCTCAGTTCACCACCGCGTGGCCGACACACCGGTACCGGCGACGGTCGTCCGATCCTCGTCGAGACAGATCGACCGCAAGACATTGTGGAAGACGACCAGTCCGTACGTGTTCGGAGCGTTGATCACGCCCTTGATCCGCGGCATCAGGTCGACGCCGCCCATGGTCGCGGCGAGTCCCGACGCGGCCTGATCTTGGATCAGGGAGATCACCTGAGTGGTCAGCGCGTACGCGAAGTACGCGGCCGTGAGCGATTTGGTGACCGTCAGGTCCCACATCGGGACCATCTCACCGGGCTTGTCGCCCTTCGCGAGGTTGTGTGCCAACCCGACGAGCATGTCGGTGAGAGCACCGCCCGCGTACGGCGCCACGCCGAGCCCGTACGACAGCAGGGTC
The DNA here is from genome assembly GCF_037148075.1 of Gordonia malaquae. Taxonomy (NCBI): domain Bacteria; kingdom Bacillati; phylum Actinomycetota; class Actinomycetes; order Mycobacteriales; family Gordoniaceae; genus Gordonia; species Gordonia malaquae. The sequence continues at coordinate 72,002 of NZ_JBBCUB010000003.1, forward strand.
TCGACTGTCGAGAAGTCTGCGGGATCCGCGGGGATCAGGTTGTGGGGCACCAGCGTGATCTTCATGAACTGCTTCAGGCCGCGGATCCGGTTCTTGACCTCGGCCGCCGTGCCGCGGTTCGGCGCGACCGCCTGGAGGTACTCGGAGGTCCGTTCGACGACGCGCCCCAGGGACATGTCGGCGACGGCGGGACACGTTCCGGGTTCGGCGATCGACACCTGACCTGCGATGTCGGCGATGATCGACGGAACTTGCGAGGTGAAGGCCAGGTCGGGGTCGGGCCTGCCCGCCTGTTCGATCTGCGCCGGGGTCATCTGCGCGGTGCAGCGGTCGACCACCGCATTGCTGATCGCCTTGTAGAACAGCTTCATTCCGGCCGTGCCGATGGTGATCGGAAGGGTGATCAGGGTACCGAGCGACGTCGGGCCGACCGAGTAGAACGTCGGCATCGTGTCCTTGGCCATCGTCAGCGGGATGACCGCGGTCAGATAGAAGTACAACCACGCCGTCTCCACCGCCTGAGACACCGTGAGGTTGTCCACGCGAATCGGCCGACCGGCGTCGCCGTCCTTGACGTTCATCAGCTGCGTCACGATCCACTGCGAGATCGGATCGCGATAGGTGTTGATCGGCGCATCGTCGGACGCACCGAAGTCCGACGGGTGCATCGAGATCGCGAGATCAGAGATCGTCATCTGATGCAGACCCGACAGCGCCTTCGTCTTCGCCGCCCGTGCCGCGCCACGATGCTCAGCGGGTATCTGCGGAAGAAACGAATCGAACACCGCGCTGAAGACGACGCCGAGAGTCGCCGACCGACCGGGCGCGCACACGGTGCCGTCCGGGGACGTCACCGTCGGAGGTGACTTCTTCGGCGACGTAGGTGCAGTGGATTCCTCATCCACTGTCGTCGACCGGTCGAGAACCTGCTCGGGAAGGTCGACGACGGAGGCTCGGTCGGACGCCGACGGGACACCCCCCGTGCTCTGCGTGGTGCCGACCACCAGCAGGCCGCACACCATGGCGGCGGTTCCGATTCGCAGCGCCCGTGCGCGTGCCGTCTCACCGAACGTAATCACGTGAAGTTCTCCCGACTCACCAGCGTGCGGCAAGCACGCGACCGCTCTGTATCTAGCCACGTCGCGGACCGTTCTGCGCAATGAGACGGCAGTTTCGACACGAAATTAATCATCTGTTCGGACTAACGGCAAATCTGTGCCAGAGAGCGGCGTCGAGCGTCACGGACTGCATCCCGCATCGATCAGTTTTCGAGAAGCGGGAGTCGCGCAGACCGCCGTAGCGTTCTTCCCATGACATCGATCAACACACTCACAATCACCGCATCCGACGTCGACGCGACGCGGACCTTCTACAACTCGGCCTTCGGCCTCGGCGACCTGCTCCGCGTCGAGCACTCCGACGAACCGTCATCGGGCTTCCGCGGCTTCGCAGTCTCCCTCGTCGTCGCCGACGCCGGCGTGGTCGACGGGTTCTTCGACGCCGCCGTCGCCGCAGGGGCGAAGATCGTCAAGCCCGCGTCGAAGTCCCTCTGGGGGTACGGCGCGACCCTCGAGGCGCCCGACGGCACCGTGTGGACGCTCGCGTCGTCGACGAAGAAGGCCACCGGAGCGCCTCTGGGCGTCGTCGACTCGGTCGTCCTGCTGCTCGGCGCGTCCGACGTGGCGGCCACGAAGGCGTTCTACGTCGACAAGGGCCTGACCGTCGCGAAGAGCTTCGGCCGCAAGTACGTCGAATTCGAGAAGGGCGACGGACAGATCACCCTCGCACTGCAGAGCCGCAAGGCCACCGCCAAGAACGCCGGCGTGCCCGCTGACGGCAACGGGTCCCATCGCCTCCTCGTGTCGTCCGACGCCGGCGCGTTCACCGACCCCGACGGCTTCGCCTGGGTATAGGGCGTCAGAGGGCGAACGAGACGCCGGTCAACTCCGCCGACAGGTCCCACAACTTCGTCGCGACATCGAGGTCGCTCGCGCGGGCGGTGCGGCCCGCGAGCGCCGGGTGACCGCGCATCTCGTTGAGTCCGTCGGGTCCGACGTACGATCCGCCCGGCAGGTCCTGGCTCGCGGCGAACAGCATCGGCCACGTCCCCGCCTCAGCCGACTGTGCGATCACCTTGTTGCCGATCCGTCCACCCCAGTCGAACACCGGATTACCGGTGCGGGTCTGCAGGTTGGTGGCCGCGTAGCCGGGATGGGCGGCCATCGATCGGACCGTCGACCCCGCGGCGGTCAGCTTGCGCTGCAACTCGAGCGAGAACAGCAGGTTGGCGAGTTTCGACTGCCCGTACGCGGTCGCCCTGTTGTAGCCGCGCCGTTCCCAGTTGAGATCGGCGAGGTCGATTCGGCCACTGCGGTGCATCATCGACGACATCGTGACGACTCGGTCTGTGACGTGCGGAAGCAGCAGATTCGTGAGGGCGAAATGACCCAGGTGGTTGGTGCCGACCTGCATCTCGAACCCGTCCGCGGTCCGCGACTCGGGCACATTCATCACACCCGCATTGTTCGCCAGGACGGCGATGTCGCCGCTCCAGTCGCGCGCGAAGTCGCGGATCGACGAAAGGTCCGCGAGGTCGAGGCGTCGGACGTCGGTGTGTCCGCTCAGAGATGCCGCGGCCTTCTCGCCTTTGGTCGTGTCACGGACAGCGAGGACGACGTGCGCACCGACTCGCGCGAACTCCCGAGCCGCCACCAGACCCAGCCCACTGTTCGCGCCGGTGACGATCACCGTCCGACCGGTGAAGTCGGGAAGGTCGTCGGATGTCCACGTCATCGCATCGCTGGTCATCAATCCTTGCTATCACTCATCGCGACGCCTGTCATCGGCCGACGATGACTCGGGCCCCCCACGGACCCGAGTCACCGGCCGACGCCTATGAGGCGAACAGCCAATCGATCGATCGATCAACTGGTGGGTACCGTAGGCGGCGGGCGGCGACGATGTCCACCGAACGGCATGAATTCGGCCGTTCGGCGGATCGCCCTAGGGCAATTCACCCTCACTCTGCATCTCGATGAGCTTGAGCAGTATCGCGCGGAGTTCCGCCTTGGAGTCGCCGATCGCGGCGATCAGGCGAGGATCCGTGCGTTCCCGTTCCACCAGCGACTCGTACACAGTGCGGCCCGCGGCAGTCGCGGCGACAACCCTGCGACGATGATCCCCGGGATCAACTTCCCGCGTGACGTATCCACTGCGCACGAGCCGTTCGATCGTGTGGCTCGCGGTCTGGTCGGTCACCCTGGCGGCCCGCGCGATCTCACGCTGCGAAGACGGCCCGGCGGCGACGGTGTGCAACACCACGAGGCCGGCGCTCGACATGTCGTACTCGCGGAGCACACTCTCCCATTCGTGCTCCACCAGGCGCGCCGCCATCGAGAGCAACCGCCCGGTCGGCCACCCTGCGTATCCATCGTTCACGCCGATCAACCTACCTCCGAACGGGCGCGGGATTCGGACCGTTGAATTACTCAGTAGACTGAGCTTTAATTGCGGTACGTGAGCACGACACATCGCGGCCCCACGACGATCTCGGAGGACTCCGTGCCCGACCTCGCAGACACAGAACAGCCGACGAGTCGCAAACGATGGCTCATCCCCGCACTCTTGATCATCGTTTGGCTCATCGTCGGATCGATGGGCGGACAGTTCGCCGGCCGCCTCGGCGACGTTCAGACCAACGACAACTCGTCATTTCTACCTGCGTCTGCAGAAGCAACCGAGGTGGCGGAGCTCGAATCGTCATTCATCGACAGCACCAGCGTCCCGGCGATCATCGCCGCGTCACGCGATTCTGGAGTCACCCCCGCCGACATCGACTTCCTGCAGACGGCGACCGCCGCCGCAGCTGACGCGAACCAAGCCGTTCGGGCCGCCTCACCCGCCGTGCAGTCGCAGGACGGCGCAGCCGCGCGAGTCGTCGTTCCGATCGATTCGACGAGCGACGTCGCGGCCGTCGTCGAAGAGTTGCGCGAGGTGCTCGCCACGGGCGCGCCCGACGGCTTGTCCATGTATGTGACCGGGCCCGCGGGAACCGCCGCAGACCTGACCGAAGCGTTCGGCGGAATCGACGGGCTCCTCCTGCTCGTGGCAGGCATCGTCGTGATCCTGATCCTCATCGTCGTGTACCGGAGTCCCATCCTTCCGTTCGTCGTCATCCTGTCGGCGATCTTTGCGCTCGCTCTGGCCAGTGCGGTCGCGTACTGGCTCGCGTCCACCGACACGATCACGCTCAACGGCCAGAGCCAGGGCATCCTCTTCATCCTGGTGTTCGGCGCCGCGACCGATTACGCACTCCTGCTCGTCGCCCGTTACCGGGAGGAACTCTCCACAACGGACGACAAGTACGACGCGATGCGCACCGCATGGCGGGCGACCATCGAACCGGTCGCCGCGTCAGCGGGCACCGTGATCGCCGGCGTTCTGTGCCTGCTGCTGTCGGATCTGAACTCGAACCGCAGCCTCGGGCCGGTCGCCGCCATCGGAATCGCAGCGTCGCTGATCGCGTCGATGACATTCCTGCCCGCGGTTCTCGCGCTCATCGGACGGCGCGCCTTCTGGCCGCGGACTCCCGTCCACACGGTGTCACGACCTGCCGATGCCGAGCAGTCTCACCGCATCTGGGCAGCGCTCGCGCGGCAGGTCTCGCGCCGTCCGCGCACGATCTGGGTGGCCTGCGCGCTGCTTCTCGGCATCTTCGCCGCCCTCATGCCGTCCTTCAAGGCCGACGGCGTCGCCCAGTCGGACACGTTCCTCGTCACCGTCGACTCACAACGCGGTCAGGAAGTCCTCTCAGCGCATTTCGACGCGGACGCCGGATCCCCCGCGCTCATCATCACGAGCTCGGGAACAGTCGCCGCAGTTCAGAAAGCTGCGGCAGGCGTCGACGGAGTCGCCGCCGTGACCCCTGTCGGCGACCCGGGCGCCGCTCCCAAGACCGTGGACGGCCGCTCCGCGCTCCGAGCCGAACTCACCGATCCCGCAGACTCGCTCGCCGCCGAGGACACTGTCGTCCGACTCCGCGACGCCGTCCGGTCCGTCGACGGCTCCGATGCCCTTGTCGGCGGTTCGACAGCCGTCGACTTGGACACGAAAACCACCGCGACGCACGACAAGAATCTGATCATTCCCGTCGTGAGCCTGGTCGTCCTGCTGATCCTGTGTCTGCTGCTCCGCTCGATCCTCGCGCCGTTGATCCTGATGGCGACGGTGATCCTCTCGTTCGCGGCCACACTCGGGATCTCGTCGATCGTGTTCAACCACATCCTCGGGTTCCCCGGTGCGGATCCCGTCGTCCCGCTGTTCGCCTTCGTGTTCCTGGTGGCACTCGGGATCGACTACAACATCTTCCTGATGACACGCGCCCGTGAAGAAGCCCTCCAGATCGGGACGCGTCGAGGGATCATCAAGGCGTTGACCGTGACAGGCGGAGTGATCACGTCGGCAGGTGTCGTCCTTGCCGCCACCTTCTCCGCGCTCTCGGTGATTCCGCTGATCTTCCTCGCGCAGATCGCCTTCATCGTCGCGTTCGGAGTGCTGCTCGACGCCCTGATCGTTCGGACCCTGCTGGTCCCGGCCCTGGTGCACGACATCGGACAGAAGGTCTGGTGGCCCAGCCGCCTGAGCCGTTCCGAGCAAAGCCCCCGGTCGCCCCGCCCATAGGACACGCCCCCACTGCCCCCTGATCGATCGCAACTCGCACTGCCCGTTGAGCGAGCGAAGCGAGTCGAAGCATTGTCGCCATCTAGTTCGAACTAATTATCGATCTTGATATGATTTGTCACACCCACTGGCTATACTGGAGACATCAACACAGCAGCTGAAAGGAGGCGAGCACCATGACCGACACATTCGATCTCCCCGATTCGCCTCTAGAGCTCGCCCGCCTGCAAGACGCAGTAGCAGTGAAACTGTCCGCGGTGTCACTGACTCCGATGACCGACGACGACGTGCTCGACATGTCCGAGGTCTTCGAACGTTCCAATCGCCGGTCCGACGGCATCGGTGCACGGCTGTACGCGGAGGTCTCCACCCGCGGGGCCTACCGCAAAGCCGGCGTTCAGACGCCGGGCAAGTACCTCACCGCCGCCCTGCGCCTGGGCCTCGGCTCCAGCAAGCGCCGCGTCGCCGCAGCCTTGGCGATCAGCCCGATGTGCAACTACTCGGGCGATCAGCTCGACCCGGTCTTGCCGGCCACTGCGGCAGCGGTCGCCGATGGCGACTTGTCGGTCGACCACGTCAGCGAGATCGTGGCGGTCATCGAGGAGATCCCCGCTGCGATTCCGGCCGAGGACAAGGCCCGTGCCGAAGCCGAGCTCGCCGAGTTGTCTCGGCAGTTGACGCCGGAGGGCACCCGGGAGGTCGGTCGCCGGATACTGGCCCACCTGGACCCCGACGGGTCGTTGACCGACGATGCCGATCGCGCCCGGACTCGGGGATTTGCGATCCAACCGCAGGACAAGCGGCTGATGTCCAAGATCCTGGCGCAACTGTCGCCGTCGCTTCGAGCCAAGCTCGAAGCCGTTCTCACCCTCTGGGCAGAGCCCGGGATGAACAATCCCGACGACCCCGAGTCCCCGCGCGGCGCGGCCTACGGTGCAGATGCGGAAGCGCTCGCCGCCGCGCGTGAGCGCGACACGCGCTCGCAGTCCCAGCGCAATCACGACGCGCTCGAGGCGATGCTCGACCATCTGCTCGCCAACGGTGCCCTCGGTGATTCCGTCGCCCTCCCCGCCCACCTCGTGGTCACCGCTTCGCTGGAGGACCTCGAGAACCGTGCCGGTGTTGCGGTCACCGCCACCGGCACGCGTCTGCCGGTCACCGACCTTGTCGACATCGCAGCCGACGCCACGCCGTGGCTTGAAGTGTTCGAAGGCCAGTCTTCGCAGATCCTGCACCTGGGTCGCGGCAAGCGCCTCGCCTCGCTGGCTCAGCGGCTCGCGTTGTTCGGTCGGGACCGCGGATGCACCGCACCCGGATGCACTACCCCGTGGTCACGGACTCAGGCGCATCACATGCCCGACTGGCAAGACGGCGGACCCACCGACATCGACCACCTCGGAGGGGCCTGCGGAGGACACAACCGCAGCGTCTCCACCACACCCGGCGGATGGGAGACCACCGTCCTCACCTCTGGCCCATTCAAGGGCCGGGTCGGATGGCGGCCCACCGGCTCGAACCAGCCGTGGAAAGTCAACCACTCGCTGCAGCCCGAGAAGCTGCTCCCCGCGATCCGTGCCACTCAGTCCGGGTCGGCGGTCGAGAAATGGTTGTCGTGCCGGATCCCGGCACCACCGCCGGGACCGCCGGCCCCACCAGGGGTCGACGTGGTGCGGAACCCCGCCTGAGCTGGTCAGGCGGGGACACCGCCATGCTCGCAGGACTCCGGACTCCATCTCAGCCCGCTTCCAGTGAATGGAACTACTGCTTGTTGCAGCAAGCCACCCCTGCCACGTTGAAACCATGACTGCTCAACTCACTCTCAGCACCGCCGACCAGCTCATGGCAATCGAGGAGATCAAGCGGACGTTCTGCGCTCGCCTCCGCTGCATGGACAACAAGGAGTGGGAGGTCTATCCGACGCTGCACACCAACGATGTGGTCTCCGAGACCTGGGGAGGACTGCCGGCCGACAAGCAGCCGAAGACCGGCGGCACGTCGAATCGGATCGTTGGAAAGGAGAAGCTGACGGCCGCGATCAGCAGCTTCCTCGACGGCGACGTCAAGGTGACGACGGTGCATCACGGCCACATGCCGGAGATCGAACTGACGTCGGACACCACCGCCCGCGGCATCTGGGCGATGGAGGACAAGCTCTGGTGGACCAACGGCGATCACGAGGAGCATCTCCACGGATATGGCCACTACCACGAGGAGTACCGCAAGGAGAACGGCCGCTGGCTGATCAGCTACCGTCGGCTCAGCCGCCTCCGCGAAGACACGACTCCGAACTACTTCGACTACGTCACGGCGCTGTAGTCGCGTCGAAGCGCGCACCGATCGATTCGGCGACGGCCCGTAGCTCGGCGAGCTGATCGGTGTAGTGCGCGAGGCTCGATGCGGTGAGCGACGCCGTGATGATCGTCGCTCCCGCTTCGCGCAGACTCTCCAACCGGCGGCGGGTGTCCTCGGGATCACCGAGCGGATCGAGCAGTCCGCTCGTGAGGACGACGTCGAAACCATCGGGAAGGTCGACGCTCGACAGCATCTGGGACACCTGCTCCGGCGTCAAGGCGAACGGGCTAAACCCGTCACCCAGGTCAACAGCTCGGCGGAGCGCCCGACGGGTGCGTCCACCGACCCAGACCGGAACCGAATCCTGCACGGCGTGCGGCTCCACCATCACGTCGTCGTACGCGTAGAACGGACCGTCGTGCGTCGGAGTACCGGTGGATAACGCCGACCGGATAGCCGCGAGCGCGTCGTCGGCACGGGCGCCGCGGTCGTCGAAGGGCATGTCGAGGAGCTCGAACTCCTCGCGCAGGCTGCCGACGCCGACGCCGAGGACCAGTCGTCCACCGGACACCTGGTCGAGGGTGCCGTAGCGTTTCGCGACCTCGAGCGGATGGTGATAAACGAGGACCAACACGCTGGTGGCGAATCGAATGCGGTCGGTGACTGCGGCCAGATATCCGAACGTGGCGAGCGGATCCCAATAGACGCCGCCCCGTTCTGCGGCGACGTCGACCGGCACCGCCACGTGTTCACTGCACGTCACGTGGTGATAACCCAGCTGGTCAGCAGCCTTCGTCACGGTCGCCAACTCGGCGATGCCCGCACCCGCCTCCCAGACCTGAGTGGTCGGAGGGTAGGCGGTGACAACGGGGAGACCGAGACCGACGAACATCAGATCGCTCCGAGAATCGACGCTGACGAACCATGGCGGACAAGGTCGGACATGTACTCACTCCCCGATCGCGGACTGTTTCATCGAGCATCGCACGCACCGAGTCGACATCTATGCGTGGTCCTGCTGGGTGGGAGAACCACGCCGTGGTGAGCGCAGGAGTCGCCCTGTTCCCGGCATACATGGCACTATCGGACGGGAGAGTCTCTTCTGGGGGTGTATGGTGCCGTACTTCGGTCTGATCGTGCTGGTGGTCTGGGCGATAGCGCTCATCGACGTCGTCGTGGCCGAGGAGTACCGCGTCCGGCATCTGCCGAAGATCGCGTGGCTCATCATCGTGATTCTGCTGCCGCTCGTCGGCTCGCTCGTGTGGTTCCTCGTCGGCCGCCCGGAAGGCGCCCCCGCACCCGCCCGAACGACCGGCTATCCCGAGTACGAACGGCCGGGCAGATCGGCGCCGTCCAACCCAGACGACGACGAGGAGTTCCTCCGATCGATCCGCGAACGAGCGGAAGAACAGCGCCGCAAGGGCCGCGAACTGCGCGACAAGCAGGACCCAGACGGCGCGTCGTCGGAGGATTGACGGCTCCTCGAAGCAGCAGCAGCCGTCGACAACGCCGCCTCAACGCGGACGGCATGCCGCATCCGCGTAGCGTCGCCGCGCGGTTCGCATGCTTCCGTTGACGGCGTCGTTGAACCGGTCGAGCGCCCATGCGGCGCGGACTCCGAGGCGGCCCATGATCAGGCCTACAGCTCGGCCGAACCGCGGTTCGTCGGCCCACACGGTTGCCAAGTCGTCCGGCGTGTTTCCGGTCGCGATCCGGTCGGCGATGAGCGATCCGATGTAGGTCGCCTGTGCGAGTCCGTGACCGTTGCACGCGAGAGAGTAGTAGACGTTGCCCCCGACCGTCCCGGCCACGGGCAGCCAGGTCGCGGTGATCCCGATCCAGCCGCCCCACGCCTTCGCGACGGCCACGTCGGCCAGCGGTGGGAACCGGCGGTGGAACGCATCGGCGAGTTCCGCGACCACCGACGGGGCAGGAGTGCGCTCGGGAAGCGGGTAGTCGACGGCGCGCTCGATCCTGCGCACTCCGAAGACGATGGTGTTGCGCGCGGTGAGGCGGTAGTTCTCCATTATGTTGTGCTGCGTGACGAGACCGGAGCGGCTGGTCCAGCCGAGTGCGGCGAGCCGCTCCGGGTCGATCGGCTCGGTCTCGGCCTCTGTCACCCACATCGGGGAGGACAATCGCTTCGGAGTGATGTCCCACTCCCCAGCATTGGCGTTTGTGGCGAGCACGACGGTGCCCGCCCGGACGATGCCGCCGGGCGTCTCGACGACTACATCGTCCCCGTCGCGGACAACGTCTGTCACCTTCGACTGCTCGAAGACCCGGACCGACGAACCGAGGACTGCGGTGCGCAACCCGCGGAGGAACTTCCCTGGATTCAGGATGCCTCCGTTGACCTCCCGCATACCGCCGAGAAAGCCGTGGGGTATCCCCAGTTCGCGGGCGTCGCCTTCCGCGACCTGGGCGCCGGCCCGGCGGAGGACCTTCGCGATTCGCCGGGTCCGCCCGAGCTGGCCGCGGGACACCGCGGCGAAGACGTTGCCGGTGGCCTCGTAGTCGCAATCGATGCCGCGCGCCTCGATCAGCTCTTCGACATGGGCGGCCGCGTTCTCCGTCATCCGGATCAGCGCGGGCATCCGTTTGCGGTACAACAGGTCCAGCAGCTGGATGTCCCCGCCGGGAGCGCTGGCCAGTTGGCCTGCGTTGCGTGAGCCGGAACCGTACCCGCAGAACTCCGCCTCCAGCAGCACAGTGTCCACGCCGTGCTCTGCGAGCCGCAGCGCCGTCGCCATGCCGGCGAGGCCACCGCCGATCACGACAACAGAGCAGGCCAGATTCTCCGCCAGCGGAGCACGGACGTCGGCCGGCGGATCGATCCAGCCGGAGAATGCCGAGTAGGCGGTGCGCGCGATGGTCATGCGTTCTTCACCCCGTCCACGACGGCCGGGGCGGCGCCCCTGAAAGCGTCGGCTGCGCGGTTGTGCGCGTCGAACACCACGTAAGACCGGTACACGGCAAGCATCGCCAGGCCCCAGGTGAACAGCGCCAGAATGTAGAACAGCGTGTGGTCGGCGTCGTCGCCGGGAATATGCCAGAAGTCGTAGATCGACGCCACCACCACGTTCAACACCGTCGCGACCCACACCCAGACCGCATGGGTGCGCTCGCCGAGCGCCCACAGTCGCTGCCCGTAATACACGAAGAACGCGCTGACACCCAGCGCCATCACCAGGAAGAACACCTTTCCGGACGTGCCGATCTCGGTTGCGAACTCGGACAGCAGGAAGCCGAGCACCGCTGCGAGGGCAAAGGCGCCCACCTCGACGGTCCTCGTGGGCTTGTACCGGTGTGTGACGACGAGCAGGCCGAGGACCAGGATCACCGTGAAACCGATCGACCGGGAGAAGGCGTCCAGAAAGAACGCGAAGTGATACATCGGCGAATCGGTGCCGGCCTTGGTGATGCCGTAGACCAGGAAGTTGCTGCCCGACGTGGCCATGATGATCCACTCGAGGCCGATCAGCCAGTTCGAGTACTTCCTGATGAATTTGATGCCGCAGGTGAATCCGATGGCGATCATCCAGATGTCCGCTGCGGCGAAAAGCAATTCGCGCATGGTGCCGTTCCTTCGTGAGATGTGATCCGTGTCTCGTGACTGTTCTCACGGTGTCGCGGCGAACCCTCCACGCGCTACCGCGAGATGCAACATCCTCGATCGGCCTACGCAACACCTTGCACCAGTCGATGCGATTCGACGGCGGCCCTCCGTGCGGACATGTGCACCCTGCACTGCTCCACTTGAGAACAGGGCGCAGTGTGTTGTGGACCACACGAGGGCCGGACCGGCACGGTCGTAGGCACACCAAGTGACTACCGACACAGCGTCACCACCGAAAGGGCTCACGATGAAGACACTCCCGCAGACCGAAGAATTCGACATCGTCATCGTCGGTGCCGGTATCTCCGGTATCGGCGCCGCGAAGTACATCACCGAGGCGTTCCCGGGCAAGCGGGTGGTGATCCTCGAGGGCCGCGCGAACATCGGCGGTACGTGGGATCTGTTCAAGTACCCGGGCATCCGCTCGGACAACGGGCTGCACACCTTCGGCTACGAGTTCAAGGCCTGGACCGACCCGGACGCGATCGCGGAGGCCCCGAAGATCCTGCACTACCTGCAGGAGACGCTCGACGAGTTCGATCTCAATCGGCTGCTCCGATTCGAGCACTCCGTGCGGCGCGCCTCATGGTCGAGCGAGGACGCCCGCTGGACCCTCGACGTGAGCACTCCCGACGGCGACCGGCGCATCGCCACGAACTGGATCTTCGCCGGGACCGGCTACTACCGCTACGACGAGGGTTACACCCCGCACTTCGAGGGTCGAGAAGACTTCAAGGGCGACATCGTCCACCCCCAGCACTGGCCCGAGGACTACGACTACGCCGGGAAGAAGGTCGTGGTCGTCGGCAGCGGCGCGACAGCGGTGACGTTGATCCCGTCGATGCTGAATCACGAGGGCGCCGCGGCGCACGTCACCATGCTGCAGCGCACGCCGACCTACGTGGTGCCGTGGCCCAAGGTCGACAGCTTCGCCCAACTGCTCAGCCGAGTGTTCGGCGAGCAGCGCGGCTACGCGATGACCCGGTTCTTCAACATCTGGAGCGACCTCGCCCAGGTCAAGCTCATGCGCGCCTTCCCGAAGCTCACCCGCACGATCATCCGGCGCGTCAACGCCACATCCCTTCCGGAGGGCTACGACGTCGACACGCACTTCAACCCGCCGTACGACCCCTGGGATCAGCGCCTGTGCCTGTGCCCCGACGGCGACTTCTTCGAGGCGCTCAGCACCGGCGCCGCCTCCATCACGACCGACCGGATCGAACGGTTCACCGAATCCGGGATCGCACTCGAATCGGGTGAGCACCTCGACGCCGACCTCATCGTCACGGCGACCGGACTGAACATGCGTTTGCTCGGCGGCATCGACTTCGACGTCGACGGCGCCCCGATCCACCTTCCGGACACGGTCGCCTACCGCGGAGCGTTGCTCTCGGGGGTCCCCAACGTGGCCATCTCGATCGGTTACACGACGTCCGCGTGGACTCTGAAAGTCGGGATCCTCGCCCGCTACTTCTGCGACCTCGTCAAGCACATGGACGCCTTCGGGTACGACAGCGTCCGCGTCGAAGCCGACCCAGCCATGGAGCGTCGGCCGATCGTGGACCTGAGTTCCGGCTACGCCCAGCGCGCCCGCGACGTCATCCCCAAGCAGGGCACGGGTCTGTTCCAGATGTCGATGTCGTACCAGCAGGACGCGAAGATCCTCCGCGGCCCGCTGCTCGACGACGCCCTGGTGTTCGGCTCCACGACGGACGACGCGGCACCGTCGACGGAGAAGGAGGCCGTCCGTGTCTGAGCACACCGAGGACAGGTTCGCCCAGCTCCCGGGCGGCATCCGTGTCTGCTATCGGATGGACGGCCAGTTCGGCGCACCGCCCGTGCTGCTCATCGCCGGCCTCGCCGAGGACTTGACTACCTGGTCGGATCGATTCGTGTCGGCGCTGACCGCCACGGGGTTCCTCGTGATCCGCATGGACAACCGAGACTGCGGCCGGTCGACGTATGCGACGACACCGCCGCCGAACACACTGCAGCAACTGCTCGGCAAGGCCCGCCCCGATGCCTACACGCTGACGGACATGGCGGACGACGCGGCCCGGCTGATCGATCATCTCGGGATCAGCCGCACACACATCGTCGGGCGGTCGATGGGTGGCATGATTGCGCAGACCGTGGCCGCGCGGCATCCCGAACTGACCGCGTCGCTGACATCGCTGTACTCCACCACCGGTGATCGGAAGGTCGGACAGCCGGCGCCGTCGACCATGGCACTCATCGCGAGTCCTCCCCCGCGCGACCGAGTGGGCGCCGTCCGTGCGCACCTGCGGATGACGTCGCACCTCGCCAGCAGGGCGTACCCGATCGACGAGGTCGAGGAGGCGGCGCACGCCGTCACCACCTGGAACCGCACCGCAGGCGACGGTGTCGCCGGAACGGCCCGGCAGATCCAGGCGATCGCCGCGTCAGGCGACCGCACCGCCGAGCTGGCACGGATCACCGCGCCCACGTTGGTGATCAACGGCGACCGCGATCTCATCGTCGCACCGTCGGGCGGCGATGCGACGGCCGCCGCGATCCCCCACGCTCGCCAGATCGTGATCCCGGGCATGGGCCATCATCTTCCCGACGCGCTCGCCCTGCGTATCGCGGACCACGTCGTCTCGCACATCGAGAAGGTGGCGGCATGACCGAGCAGCGCACCGTCGACGCCGTGGTGATCGGCGCCGGGATCTCCGGGCTGACAGCGGCGCGGCGGCTCACACAGACCGGACGTTCCGTAGCGGTGATCGAGGCCGGCGACCGCGTCGGCGGCCGGACGATGAACCTGCAGGTGACCGACGGCGTGATCACCGAGGGCGGCGGCCAGTGGGTCGGTCCCGGACAAGATCGCGTCCTCGCATTGATCGACGAACTCGGCCTCACCACGTTCAAGACCTTCATCAACGGCAAATCGATCTACCACCGCCGCGGCCGGTCCAAGCGCTACGACGGAACGATCCCGCCGATGAGCCCACTCGCGATCGCCGACTTCGCCCAGTTGCAACTGCGGCTCGAGCGGATGGCGAAATCGATTCCCCTCGAAGCACCGTGGACGGCGCGCCGGGCGCAAGAGTGGGACGCGACCACCTTCGGCCGCTGGATCGACGAGCACTCGTTCACCGCTGAGGCCAGGGAGATGTTCACGATGGCCTTCACCGTGACCAATGCGGAGGACCTGCACAGCACCTCGCTGCTGGTCCAGCTCGCGCGGATCAAGGGTGGTGGCGGCATCGATCACGCCATCAACATCACCGACGGTGCCCAGGAATCGCGCGTGGTGGGCGGCACGGCGGCGCTCGCCGACCGCATGGCCGCCGACCTCGGGCCGTCCGTAGTGCTCGACTCCCCCGTGTCCGACGTCCACCAGGATGCCGACGGTGTGCTCGTCCGATCCGCGCGACTCGACGTCCGCGCGGACCGCGTCATCGTCGCGATGTCGCCAGGGGACGCCGCGCGCATCCGGTTCACGCCCGACCTCCCGACTCGGCGCAGCATGCTGCAGCGCCGATGGAGCAGCGGATCGGAGAACAAACTGTTCGCCGTCTACAACCGCCCCTTCTGGCGCGACCAGGGATTGAACGGCCAGGCCGTCTCCGACCTGCCTGTCGCGAACTACGTGGTCGACAACTCACCGCCGGATGCGAGCGCCGGAATCCTGCTGACCTTTCACGGCACCGCGGGTGCGGGCCGCGGTCAGCACTGGACCGACGCGATTCTCGACGATCCCGCTGCCCGCCGCGACGCCTTCCTGGCCGACCTGGTCACCCTGTTCGGGCCCGAGGCCGCGAACCCCGTGGCGTACCTGGAGAAGGACTGGACCCACGAGCCGTGGATAAGCGGCTGCGTCGGTTCCCGCGCGCCCGGATCACTGACCCAGTACACCGACGCGGACCGTCGGCCGATCGGGCGGATCCATTGGGCCGGAACGGAGACGGCGATCCTGAACCAGGGCTACATCGACGGTGCCGTCAGCGCAGCGGAACGTGCCGCTTCGGAGGTCCTCACCGCCGCGGGCGCCCGGGTCGGCGGGATCGTGATCTCATGACGCAACAGCGCGCAGTGCAGGCACCAGATGCCAGCACCGGCCTCGAACGCACTCTCGGGGTGCCGCAGATCGTCTTCATGGTGGTGGCTTTCGCCGCGCCCCTCACGGTCTTCGCCGGCCTGATCCCACTCATGCTCGGTACCGGGAACGGTATCGGGACACCCGTCGACTTCGTGATCGTCGGAATCGTGCTGGTGCTGTTCACCGTCGGCTACTCCGCGATGACCCCCGAGGTCCGGAACGCAGGTGCCTTCTACTCGTACGTCCAGCGCGGCCTCGGCACCACCGTCGGGCTCGGCGCCGCAGCACTCGCCCTGGTCACCTACGCCGTCCTGATCGTCTCCGTGACCGGATACCTCGGCGCCGCCGCCCGCAACGTGATCGTCACGTTCACCGGGGTGTCGGTGCCGTGGTGGATCCTCTCCGCCGCCGGGCTCGCGGCGATCGGCTACCTGGGCTACCGCAACGTCGAGGTGAGCGCCCGTGTGCTCGGCGTGCTGCTGGTCGCGGAGATCGGGATCGTCGCGCTGGTCGACCTCGCGATCGTGTTCCGCGGCGGCGCGGACGGACTCTCTGCCGAGCCGCTTTCCTGGGGCGCTTTCACGAGCGGCGCCACCGGAACCGGGATCATGTTCGCGGTCTTCGGGTTCGTCGGCTTCGAGGCGACTGCGGTGTTCCGCTCCGAGGCGAAGGACCCCGACCGCACCGTTCCCCGCGCCACCTACATCTCGGTGATTCTCATCGCCGTGATCTACGCCTTCTCCTCGTGGGCGATGATCAACGGGCTCGGGGTGGCCCGCGCCGCCGATCTCGCCGCCCAGGACCCCGAGGGGCTCGCGCCCGGGCTCGCGACACGCTATGTCTCACAGTTCGCGCACGACGTGGTGCAAGTACTTCTGGTCACCAGCTTCTTCGCGTGCATCCTCACCGCGCACAACGTGGTGTCGCGATACCTCTTCGCCCTCGGCCGGCAGGGCGCCCTGCCGCTGAGTCTCGGTGCGGTGCACCCCGCACACCGGTCGCCGCACGTCGCGTCGCTGCTCACTTCGGCGGTGATAGGCGTACTCGTCGCGGTCACGGCGATCGCCGCCCTCGACCCCGTCACGCAGGTCTACGCGTGGTTCGGCGGCGCCGGGACGCTCGGGCTGATCACGCTACTGGCCCTCACCTCGGCCGCGATAGTGGTGCACTTCCTCCGGTCGCGGACGACGAGCCTGTGGCGCGGCACCATCGCTCCGGTCCTCGCACTCGCCGCACTCGGGGCGATCCTGGTGCTGGTCGTGAGCAACTTCGACGTACTCATCGGCTCGGCCACCCTCGCCGACGCCTTCCTCGCCGTACTGACCGCCGCGTTCGTCGCCGGCCTCGTGTGGGCTCTCGCGCTGCGCCGCAACCGGCCGGACGTGTACGCGACCCTCGAATGACAGCTCGCACGACTCCGGCCGCGTCGCCGGAAACGCCCTCCCCCACTACCCGATTAGGACACGCCATGCAAACCACCACCCGTCCGACCCCGGTCACGGACGACGCCCGGGTCGTCATCGACGACGATGCCACGCCGATCGTCCGGCTGATCGGCCGTACGCTCCGCGACGCGGACCGGCTGGGCCACGCCCCCGACGTCCTCGGGCGCGCCGCGGGCACCGTCGCCGTCCGCTCGCACAACACCCCGCAGGCCGCCACCGTCGCCTTCGCCGATGGTGCCGTCACCGTCACGGGCGGCGTGTTCGCCCCGACCGACGCGACGGTGGTCGTCGACCTCGACAACCGCCTGGCGCGAAAGGGATCCGACGGTGACCCCGAGCTCGCGGACGCGATGCTCCGGGCCCTGCAGGTCCCGCTGCCCGAATGGCGTGAGGCGGCCGCCCGGTTCTGGGGCATCACCCGCGGAATCCACGGAATACCGGACGTGCTGCTCGCTGTGGCGACGGGTCCGGACGGCCGCGAGGAGGCCCGCTTCGGATCGGGCCCCTCGGCCTACCGCATCGTCGGCACCCCCGACGCGCTCGCCGGCGTGTTCACCGGCACCGATTTCCTCTTCACCGCTCTCGAACGCGGCCTACGCGTCCAAGGGAGCATGGCCCAGCTCTCGACCATGACCGCCGCATCTTGGAAGGCCCGCTACGATGTCTGATCTCACCGCTGTCACCCCCACTGGCTCGCCGGTCAAGGCCTACCGCGTCGAGGCAACCAATCACGACGGCAGCTTCATGGGCAAGAACGTCACCCCGGCGAAGTTCGACTCCGGCCGCACGTCCGGTTTCGCCTTCGCCGACGTCCTCTTCGCCATCGACTTGGGCACCGACATCGTCTTCGGCGATCCCTACCCCGAGTGGCGAGGCAACCTCTACGACATCTCGCTGCAGCCCGACATGAACACCCTGGTCGAGTGGAAGCCGGGCGTGCAGTCGGTGATCGGCGACTTCTGGCTCCGGGACGGCAGCCCCAATCCGATCTGCCCGCGCAACCTCATGCGGCGGCAGATCGACCGCCTCGCGGAGCTCGGCTACACCGCCACCGTCGCGGTGGAGATCGAGAGCACCCTGTTCGAGGAGTCCATCCAGGAGGCCCGCGCCCGCGGCTATCGCGACCTCACGGCCCTCGGCGGCGAGACCGGAGCCACCTACAACCTCGCCCGATCCTCGGACTGGATCGACTACATGGACGCCGTGACCGACCGGCTCGACGAGCTCGGCATCGTCTGGGAGGCGTGGACCGACGAGGCCGCGCCCGGCCAGACCGAGCTCAACATCGCACCCACCGATCCGCTCACCCTCGCCGATTCGTGGGTGCGTACCAAGCAGGTCATGCGTGAGATCGCCTGCGAGCACGGCCGGTCGGTGACTTTCATGGCCAAGCCGACGGCGG
Organism: Gordonia malaquae; assembly: GCF_037148075.1. Classification (NCBI taxonomy): domain Bacteria; kingdom Bacillati; phylum Actinomycetota; class Actinomycetes; order Mycobacteriales; family Gordoniaceae; genus Gordonia; species Gordonia malaquae. The sequence goes on from NZ_JBBCUB010000003.1 coordinate 90,505, forward strand.
GCTTCGGGCAGGGGGCGCACCTGAACATCTCTCTGCAGCGGGACGGCGTCAACCAGTTCTACTCGCCCGACGGACCGTCCGAGACGATGCTGCGGGCCGTCGGCGGCCTGATGGCGACCATGGCGGGAAACACCCTGCTGGCACTGCCCCAGATCACCTCGTACCGCCGTCTCGTCGACGTCTCGGGCCCGCCCACCACCATCAGCTGGGGCGTGAACAACAAGACCGCGGCGCTGCGGGCGATCGCCGGCCACCCGAAGTACTCTCGGCTCGAGTACCGAGTGCCCGGCTCGGACGTCAACCCCTACTACGCGCTCGCCGGCGTCCTCGCCGGCGTCGTCGCGGGGATCGAAAAGGAGTTGGCACCCCCACCGCAGGTCGATGACATGGCCTGGTGCCTGCCCGACGACTGCGGTGTCGCGCGAATCCCAGACTCGATGGCCAAGGCGATCGACGCGTTCGACGGCGACGAGATCCTCCGCGAGTACCTCGGCGACGAGTTCGTCGACTTCTGGACCGCTTCGCGCCGCTGGGAGTGGATGCAGTTCCACACCACCGGCGGCGACCCGTACGCCGAACTCTCCGAGTGGGAGTCCCGACGCTACTTCGAGTTCTCATGAGCCGCCGCCCACTCATCGGGATCACCGGCCGACGATTCGAACTGGGCCTGATCGCGGGATCTGACCCCCGATACGGCAAGGCGTGCATGGACTCGTTCATGTCCGCGTTCGCAACCCGCATCGCGCAGGCCGGCGGCCTGCCGGTGCACCTGCCCTACGATGCCGACCCCGACGACGCCTGCGCATGGCTGTCGGGCGTGGTGATCACCGGCGGGCAGGACGTGCACCCCGACCGCTGGGGAGGCGACACCTCCGTCGTCCGGGACGTGGACCCGCGCACCGACACCAATGCGCACGACCCGGAACGCGACGAGTACGAGTTCGCCCTCACCCGCGCAGCCGTCGATCGCGGCATCCCACTGCTCGGCGTGTGCCGGGGACTGCAGGTGCTCAACACCGCACTCGGCGGGACGCTGATCTCGGACCTGCCACCCGGGCCGATCCCGCACCTGTCCCCGCAGTCCGCACCGACCGACGGCGACGCCGTCCACGTGGTGCGGTTCGAACCAGGCTCGACCGCCGCGCGCGTGTTCGGGTCCAGCATGACGACGAACTCGTGGCACCACCAGGCTGTCGACCGCTGCGGCACCGGTCTGATCGTCACGGGCCGCACCTCCGACGGAGTCGTCGAAGCGGTGGAGGCGCCCGGTGCGCCGATCCTCGGGGTGCAGTGGCACCCCGAGTGGATGAACAGCGACGACCCGGCGATGAGCTGGATCGTCGACGAATCGAAGAGCCGACAGGAGCTCCGACAGTGACCACACTTGACATCGAAGAGACCGGGCGGCGGATCGCCGTCGACTCGAGTCGCCTCGCGGACGAGCCGCAGATCGGCACCGTCACCGGTCTTCTGACCGACGGCGCGGCTCGCATGCCGGGCGCGGAACTGCTGCGATTCGGTGGCGAATCGTGGACGTATGAGCATGTCGACGCGGCGTCGTCGAGGCTCGCGCACATGCTGATCGCAGTTCACGGCATCGCCCCCGGCGACCGGGTCGCGATCATGTTGCCGAACGTCACGGGCTGGCCGCTCACCTGGTTCGCGGTGCTCAAAGCCGGCGCGGTCGCGGTGCCCGTCAACTCCGCCTACCGCGCGGCAGACCTGCGCTTCGTGCTGGAGGACTCCGGCACCCGTGTGATCGTGACCGACGCGGATCACCTCCCGCTGGTACACGAGGTGATCGCGAGCAGTTCCGCCTTGATCGGCGTCGCCGCCGTCGACATCGCGGAGAGCAGCGGCGCCGAGCACCCGTCCACCGCACCCACCGTGGACATCCGCCCGGACACCCTCGCGAACCTCCAGTACACCTCGGGCACCACCGGCTTTCCGAAGGCGTGCATGCTGACGCACGACTACTGGACTCGGATCGGCTGGACGTGCGCCGGAGCGGCAGGCCTCGGTCCCGACGACGTGCTGCTGACGGCGCAACCGTTCTCGTACATGGACCCCCAGTGGAACACCGTGATGGCGTTGACGACCGGCGCGCCGCTGGTGGTGCTGCCGAAGTTCTCGGCGTCCGGCTTCATGCGTGACGTGCGCCGCCACGGAGCGACGTTCTGCTACGTGCTCGGCTCGATGCCGACGTTGCTGTTCAAGCAGCCACCCGGCCCGGAGGACCGCGACAACCGGCTCCGGGGCGTGTTCTGCTCCGCGATCCCCGTGGCGCTGCACGCCGCGCTGGAGGAGCGCTGGGGCGCGCCCTGGCGAGAGGTCTACGGCATGACGGAGAGCGGCATAGACCTGTTCAGCCCGTTCCCGGACACCGCCGCCGTCGGCAGCGGGACTCTCGGACATCCCGTGCCCACCAAGCAGGTCCGGATCGTCGACACCGACGGCGCCGAGGTCCCGGCCGGGACACCGGGCGAGCTGACCGTGGCCGGCGTGCCGATGATGCTCGGCTACTGGAACCGCCCCGAGGAGACCGCACGAACTCTGCGTGACGGCCACCTGCACACCGGTGACCTTGCAGTCAAGGACGAGCGCGGCGGGATTCGCCTCGTGGGTCGCCTCAAGGACATGGTGCGGCGAGGCGGGGAGAACGTGGCGGCCGCGGAGGTGGAGGCGGCGCTCGAGCGCGACGACGCCGTGGTCGCGACCGCCGTGGTCGCCGAACCCGACGACGTGCTCGGCGAGGAGGTCAAAGCCTTCGTTCAGGTCGCCGCGAGTGTCGCCGAGGATCGGTCGACCGCCGAGGCGATCGTCGCCCGCGTCGCCGAGGGCCTCGCCCGCTTCAAGGTTCCGCGCTACGTCGAGTTCGTCGCGGACTTCCCGCGCACCCCGTCCGAGCGGGTGTCCAAACCAGTACTCAAAGCCCGCGCCGCGCAGGCCCCCGGCACCGTGCACGACCTGCGCGCGCCGGTACCGTCGAACAAGGAGAACCAGGTGGAGAACACCGACCAGGCGACCGAGAACGTGCTCGTCGAGGTGACTAGGGAGGTCGCCGTCATCACGCTGCGCCGCCCCGAGAAGCTCAACGCGCTCACTGCGCCGATGCGCAGGCGCCTGTCCGCGCTGATCCGCGAGTACGGAGCCGGCGACAAGGCACGGGGCATCGTGCTCACCGGGACCGGACGCGCGTTCAGCGCGGGTGAGGACCTCGCGGCCGCACCCACATCCTTCGAAGAGATGCGGGAGAGCTTCGAGAGCTTCCACGACGTGACCCGCGCCGTGATCGAGACCCGGGTCCCCGTGATCGCGGCGATCAACGGCATCGCCGTGGGCGGCGCGTCGGAGATCACCCTGTGCTGCGACGCCAGGTTCGGCACGCCGCAGACGGAGTACTACCAGCCGGAGAACGGACGCGGCCTCACGGTCTCCAACGCGTCCAGCATCCTGCTGCCTCGTATCGTCCGCAGCCACGCGATGCGGATGGTCCTGGCCTCCGAGCGGATCGGCGCCGACGAGGCACTGGAGATCGGCCTGCTCGACGAAATCGTCGAACCGGAAGCACTGCTGGACCGCGCCGTCGACACCGTGCACGCGTGGACCCCCGAGGGCGTCAACAACACCGCCCTGCACCTCGAGCTGCTGCGGCCGTCGATCGAGGAGATCGAGAGCGCCTTCGAGCGCGAGGACGCGGCGGCCGACGAGTCCTGGAACAGCGGCGCGTTCACCGCCGGCGTCCAGGGCTTCTGGAACGCACGCACACCCGCCACCGTGAACGGAGCGAACCGATGATCACCACCCGCGCCGCCGTGCTCACCGAGGTGGGCCGACCCCTGCTGTTGACCGATATCCACGTCGATGATCCAGAGCCGCACGAGGTCCGCGTCGCCGTCACGCACGTGGGGCTGTGCCACAGCGACCTGCACTACATGACCGGCACCGTCGAATCCGAGATCCCGGTCGTCGTCGGGCACGAGGTCGCGGGCGTCGTCGAGTCGGTCGGCTCCGCCGTCACCGACCTGAAGCCGGGCGACCGCGTGACCAGCGCGCTGACCCCGTCGTGCGGGCAGTGCGCGAACTGCAACGCCGGCCGGTCCACCCAGTGTCAGCGGCAGACGGAGATCCGGCGCAGGCCGCGGCCCGCGTACTCGCTTCCCGATGGGACGCCCGTGGCCCGCCTCGGCGACGTGGGCGCGTTCTCCGAGCACATCCTTCTCCGCGCGAACGCCGCCGTGAAGCTGCCCGACGACGTGCCCACCCGCGTCGGCTGCCTGCTGTCCTGCTGCATCGTGACCGGCGTCGGCGCGGTGTTCCGCGGGGCGCAGGTGCGCCCGGGTTCCACCGTCGCGGTGATCGGTTGCGGCGGAGTCGGTTCGGCCATCATCCAGGGCGCGCGGCTGGCCGGCGCGTCCGCGATCGTCGGCATCGACCTCGACGACGCCCGGCTCAAGGCCGCGCACGAGTACGGCGCCACGCACACCATCAACGGTGCGGGCGACGTGCGGGCCGAGATCACCGAACTTCTCGGCGACGGCGTGGACTACGCCTTCGAGGCAGTCGGGTCGGCGCGCACCGCCGCGACCGCGCTCGCGATCGTGCGGGCCACCGGCACCGCGTGCCTGGTGGGCATCGCACCCGACGGCACCGACGTGCCCGTCCCCGCCTCCGACTTCTTCTTCAGCGAGAAGCGGCTGATCGGCTCATACATGGGCTCCGGCCAGGCGCGTGAGGACATCGGGCAGTTCGCCCGCCTCTACCAGCGGGGCCGACTCCTGCTCGACGAGATGGTCACGGACGTCATCCCGTTCGAGGCGATCAACGAGGGCTTCGAGGCCATGAAATCGGGCGATGTCACGCGGATCGTCGTCGCCATGCCCACCAGTTCCGAGACCGAGGTGACCCAGTGACCGCTGAATCCACCACCACCCTCGCCCAGCCCCGCAGCTACATCGCCGGGGAGTGGGTCGAATGCGAGACGCTCGACACGTGGAACGTCGACCCGAACACCGGTGAGCCCGTACACCGCACGGTGACCACCACCCACGCCGGTCTGGACCGGGCGCTGGACCTCGCGCAGCGCGTCTACGACGCGACGGATTTCACCGCCGACGACGTACGGATCGAGCGCGCCGAGGCGCTGGAGCGGGCAGCGACGAACGTCGAGCAGCGGCTCGAGGAGATCGCGAGGGTCGACGCCCTCACCAGTGGCACGGCGATCGGCGCCACCCGCAAGCTCGCGGCGTTCCTCCCCCACCGCCTGCGTGGCGCGGCCGCCGAGGCGAGGAACATCGCCCGCGTCACCGCACTCTCCGCGGGCGGCCGCGACGTCCGGTTGCACCGGATCCCGTGGGGCCCCGCGGCGATCCTCACCCCGTGGAACGGGCCGAGCTTCATCCCGGCTGCGAAAGCGGCCAGCGCGATCGCCGCGGGCTGCCCCGTCATTCTCAAGCCGTCTGAGCACGCGCCCGCCAGCGCGCAGGTGATCGCCGAGTGCTTCGTCGACGCCGGCCTGCCCGAAGGTGCCCTTCAGCTCGTGCACGGCACCGGCGACATCGGCGCCGCACTGACGGGCGACCGCCGTGTCCAGGTGGTCTCGTTCACAGGCGGCCCGGGCGCGGGCCGGGCGATCGCCCGGGCGGCCGCGGAGGACTTCAAGGTTCTGCAGCTGGAGTTGGGCGGAAACAACCCCGTGATCGTGCTCGACGACGCCGACCTCGACGTGACCGCCGACGGGATCCTCACGGGCATGACGAACCTCAACGGACAATGGTGCGAGGGCCCGGGCAAAGTGCTCGCGCCGCAGCACCTCGTGCAGCCGCTCCGCGAGACGCTGGGCGAACGCATCGCGAAGCTGCGGATCGGGCACTCGCTGGACGAGGCCACCGACATCGGCCCCATCTCCAACGAGCCGCACTACCGTACCCTCCGGCAGCGGATCGACGGCCTGCGCGCACTCGGAGCCGAGGTCGACCAGCCGGGCGAGCTGCCAGACCTGGCCGGCTTCTTCCTGTCTCCCACCGTCGCCACCGGGTCCGACCCCTACCGCACGACGGCGGAGCTGTTCGGGCCGGTCGTCTCGCTGCACGGCGTGGGCTCCGAGGAGGAAGCGCTGCAGGCGGCGAACGCGCACCCGTCAGGACTGGACGCGTACGTCTTCGGCACCGACACCGATCACGCGATCGCCGTCGGCGCACGGGTCAAGTCCGGCGAGGTTCGCGTCAACGGCGCGAAGGTCGCCGACCTCGGCGACGACTCCGCGCAGAGCTTCTGGGGGCCGTCCGGCATCGGTGGGCACGGCCCGGCCGAATCGATCCGGGTGTTCTGCGGCGACCGGGTGGTCGGTGTGGACTCACCCGATCTGCCGATGTAGGCCCAGTGGGACGCCGCGAGTGTCAGGCGCGCAGTTGCACCAGCATCAGCGCGGCGACGACGCTCGCGGCGTTCTCCGCGAGCGGCGCGGGCAGGAGTTGGTCGGCCCGTGCCAGCCTCCGCTCGACAGTGTTCCTGTGCGTGAACAGGCGCTCGGCGGCTGCGGAGCCGTTGAACCGCTCTTGGACGTAGGTGAGCACGGTCTCGCGTAGCGCGGGGTCGGCCGTAGCCAGGTCGCCCAGTGTGTCGGCAACGAACTGATCTGCCTGCGCCATGTCGGCTGTGAGCACCGAGACCAGGGCGACGTCCTCGTAGCGCACGACGGTCCGATTCGAACCCAATCGGGCCAGCATGCGCTGCGCGGACGCCGCGTCGAGGTGGCTGCGGCGAAAACCTTCGAGGTCTTGGCCCGGCCGACCGAAAGCGAGGTGGATGCCCGGAGTGTCGGCGACGATCTCTTCAGCGACCTCGGCGGGTGGGACCACGTGTGCAGGCACCCACACCCACAGGGCGGAGCTGCTCGCGTTGAGTGTGAGCCTGCGTCCGGCCCCGCACATCCGCATCACCGCCTCCGCCGCGGTGTCGAGACCCGCCGCCTCCTCCGCTGAATCGCTCCAGATGATCGTGGCCACGTGATGCCCCGTCAGGGCGTAGCCGAGACGCGATTCCGCCCGGGCACGACCGATCGGCGCGCCTTCGAGCAGCAGCTGTACGGTGGCGTGCCGTTCCGCGTTGGCCCCCTTGGCGAGGTCGGCCCGGTCCTGCTCCACGAACTCGTCGAGCGCAGCGATCGAGTCGTCTATGAACGTCGACATCGAGCGCTCGGACACCTTCATCAGTTCCCGCAGCTCGTCGATGTCGGTTGTGGCGGCGAAACAGCCGTCGACCCACATCGCCCACGCCCCGTGCTGAGCGCCGCGCCAGGAACCCAGGTCGTGCAGATCAAGCCCACGGCGCACCACGTCTCGGGCGAACTGCAATATCTCCGGATCCATGCTTGGAGAAACCCGCATTCCCGGATCCTGGATGTTCGCGGACAGCCAGTGCAGCATGTTTGTCCGGTTCATCCGCCGGTCTGCGTCCAGCAGTTGCGGATCGTCGAGCAGGGCACGGTAGTCCGCGGATTCGTGCGCCGCCGCCGACACCTCTTCCGCGGCCGTGTCGGCCGCGGCGAGCATGCGCTCGGCCACAGACCGGATGAGCGCCGAGATGCGCACGCTCGGACGCAGCCACGCTTTTTCCACCGTCACACTGTAGCGCTGCGCAGGTTCGGTCGGTTCGGCTCGAGGACGCTACTGCAGTTCGGACAGCCTGCCTAGTGCAGCCCGAGCGCCGTCCTCGTCGATCAGACGCTGCCCGCCTGCTCGACCGCCGGCTACGACTCCGGCCACCTCCGGATACCGGACCTCGCTACGATTGTCGGGCGATGGAGTTGTCCTTCTGGTCGCGCCGCCGCCTGACCGGAGGAGAACGTACGATGTTGCACCTGCGCGTCACCTCTCCGAGTGACCGCTCATCGCACGTTCTGCGCATACTCACCGAGGAACGCGGCGCCACACACGTGACGCTGGCCGTCGGCGTCTCGGTCGATCCGGCCGGTGACGTCATCGAGGCAGATGTGACGCGCGGCTGCGCCAACGACGTCCTGAGTGCGTTGACGGAGTTGGACATCGCAAGAACGGGCAGCATCACTATCGAGCCCACCGGCACCGTTCTCTCTGACGCCGCGGACCGAGCTGACCGCGCATCGCGCACGCGCTCGGACGAAGCGGTGGTGTGGGATCAGCTGCTCGCCCACATGCGCGCAGGCGCCCGACTGACGCCCGTTTTCATGGTCTTCTTGACGATTGCGTTCCTGTTGTCAGCGGTCGGCATGGCAACAGCCTCTCAGCTCACCCTTGTCGGCGCGATGGTCGTTGGGCCCGAGTTCCGGCCGTTGGCAGCGCTGGCGGTCGGCATCGTCCGACGAGACTCCGAGCTCATGCGGAGCGCCGCACGGACGTTGGCCATCTCGTTCCCCGTAGCGATGGTGGTCACTGCACTGGCCACCCTGCTATGGATACACCTCGGGTGGATCGGCACAGGCGATGTCGAGAACGCACGCGCATTCGACTTCATCTACGAGGTCGGGCCGTTCTCGCTGGTAGTAGCACTGCTGGCGGGAGCGGCGGGAATGTTGGCTCTCGTCACCAGCACCTCCACCGTGCTGGTCGGAGTGTTCATCTCAGTGACGACGGTTCCCGCCGCAGGCCTGGCGGTCGTCGCGATGTTCGCCGGTAAGTGGAACGTCGCGCTGAGCTCTTTCGGTCAGCTCAGCGTGAATCTGATCGGGATCGTCGCCGCCGGAGTCGTAGTCCTGCTGGTGTTGCAACGCATCGGCCGCAGGGGTCAGCTCAAACGCGCCTCATGACCAAGCCCCTCAGCCCGAGCCATATCCGCGATCTTCGATAGATAGATATCAGCGCGAGGCGACGGTCCACCTCACCGGCCGATGTCCGCGCCCGGAGACAGCACCGACGGCACTGAGTTGACTGAGCGCGTAACGCACTTGCCGCTCTGTCAAGGTGCTCGCAGCAATCAGTTCGGCCACCGTGAGACCGGCAGCAGAGCCACTGAGTAGAGCGACCACCTCGTCGCCGTTCGGTACAGCACTCTGCTGACTCGACTCTGGTTGTGCCGCGGCTGCACTCTGATCGGAGACGACAGCGACGTCGAGGACATCGTCCGGGGAGAGATCCAGCGTGCCGGAGAGTCGATATCGTGCACCGCCACGTTCGCCTGCGACAACAGCGAGACCTCTGCTGACGAGATCCTGCAGAAGCGACGTCGCCTCTCGCGAGTCGATCTGATCGAACTCGCGCCGCACCATGCGATTCGTCCACTCTTGGCCGTGGTGCATCGATGCGAGGATGACTCGTTGTTCTTCGGTGAGCCTGTGCCCGGCCGCCGCCGTGGTCAACCAGCTCAGATCACGATCCGAAAGGAGACGCCGACGCGACACGACGGCGGTGAAAGACACCCCGGAGTCATGGAATTTCAGCGGTTTGAGGCCTGCGGCTCGCATTCGCTCTCGCGCCTCGCGAATACCTCCACCCTCGCCTTCGATCACTCGTCCGCCATCGGGAAGCGTCAACTTCTGACACAGCGCGTAGACAGTTTCATTGACCGCATGCTTGCCGCCGAGGTGCCCTAGTTGAGCTGTGGTGATTCCACGGAGGCCTCCCGGATTCGACACCGTGAGCCGGTCTCCGGTCAGACGAACCTCGACTCTCTTGCCGTGCGAGTGCGGACTCAAATCGCGGTGAACGAGCGCATTGCCGATCAGTTCACGGACCGTCACGGAAGGCAGTTCGGATTCGTCTACCGCATCACCGTCGGACCGATAGCCGATCGTGGTGTGCATGTTCCGTCCCACCCAGTCTCTGATCTCTGCGAACATCACCGGCAGTGGTCCCTCGAAGTGCTGCAAGTCGCGGTTCCGCGAGCCCGCTCCAGTGGGCAGCTGAACCGCCGCAGTTGCGGACCACGACGGCAGGAAACGCTGAGGGTACTCGGCGAGAACATATGCCCCCGCGACCGTCAGAAGCCCGTTCTTCGCCACCACTCCTAGATTCCGCAGAAGGACCTCGTCGCTCTTGTCGCGATGGAATGGCGACGCGTTCCGCGCGTTTCGCAGCAGCGTGTCCACATAGACCGAGTCGAGATCGTCGATACCAGAATCGGGAACATGACGAACGTCGTCGCGCACCCACATAGTCGTGTCTAGAGCGGCCTGCCGCTGGCGATCCTGGAGCATCTGCAACTCGACGTCCGACATCGCGTAGTCACCGTCCGCGTACCGGAGATACGCGCGTCCCTGATAGCGGCAGGGCCGCGCAGGCAGCGGAAGTCCTGCCACTTCGCAGACGACGACATTCTGGCCGGACACTCTGTAGTCCGTGAATCGCACGTCAACCGGCGGCTCGACCGCAGTCCGCGCCTGATTCGCGATCCCTTGCTTCATTTCGGAAACGTCCGCGATACCGGTCGGCTCGAAGTTCCGAGCCTCGTCGAGACCGACGACAATCGTTCCACCGTCAGGCATGTTCGCGAAGGCGGACAACGTCTCGCCCAGGGTGGGGACGCCTCCGCGACCCCGCTTCACCTCGCAGTCGGTGGTGTCTCCCTGCTGGTGACGGAGATCCTCGATCAGATCGTGCAGACCTTCAGGGGAGTCAATCATGACACGAACTTACATACACGCTGATGTAAGTTACAAGGATCTATGTAACTACATGTAGCTTCGCGCTGTCCCACTGCCGTCGAGCCACCACTCCTGACGCGAAGAGGACAGTCACTCAGCCCCGAGCCATGTCCACGAACTTCGATAGATGCAGCTGGTGGGCGACGGTGATCGTCGCCGTCGGGCCGTTTCGGTGCTTGCCGACGATGATGTCGGCCTCGCCTGCACGAGGATCGTCGCGCTCAATCGAGTCGGGGCGGTGCAGCAGGATGACCATGTCGGCGTCCTGCTCCAGCGATCCCGACTCACGCAGGTCGGACACCTGCGGGCGCTTGTCGGTTCGCTGTTCCGGACCACGGTTCAGCTGCGAGATCGCGACCACCGGGACTTCGAGCTCCTTGGCGAGGAGCTTGATCGAACGAGAGAACTCCGAGACCTCTTGCTGACGCGACTCGACCTTCTTGCCCGACGTCATCAGCTGCATGTAGTCGATGACGACGAGGCGCAGATCGTGACGCTGCTTGAGCCGCCGAGCCTTGGCTCGGATCTCCATCATCGTGAGGTTCGGCGAGTCGTCGATGAACAGCGGCGCCTCCGTGATCTCGCCCATGCGGCGGGCGAGACGGCTCCAGTCGTCGTCGGACATGTTGCCCGAACGCATGTCGCCGAGCTTCACCTTGGCTTCGGCCGAGAGCAGTCGCATGACGATCTCGGTCTTGCTCATCTCCAACGAGAACATCGCGCTGGTCAGGCCGTTGTGGATCGACGCCGACCGCAGCCAGTCCATCGCGAGAGTCGAGTTGTGGGTGGGGACCATCGCCTCACCCGCGAGATACAGGTGGCTGCGGTTGTCGACCTGGACGCAGCGCACCGGCACACTCGGCACCGGCCGGACCGCGACGACGAGCCGCGACCGCACGCGGGTCCGCAGTTCCTTGTGGCGCTGCATCTTGTCGTGGACGGTGAAGACGTCGTCGGACGCGGCGAGGCGCACCCAGCCGCTGCTCGCTCGACGGAACGTGTAGCCCAGGCCTGCGGCGAGATCGCCGACGATGCCCGACATGTGGTTGGTCGCGGCGGGAACGGTGATCCAGCCGTCGTCGTCGACGCGCGCACGGGAGTCGAGGATGCCCGCCAACAGGGCACGACGCTGCGTGACCGATCCGCGCAGGTACTCGCGAGGGATGCGGCCACCGAGGTCGGCCATCAACGTCATCACGTCGACAGGCCCTTCGTCCTCGATCCGCATGGTGATCTCGGGATCGTCGTACGCCATGCCTGCAAGGGCGCCGACCGTGTACGGGCCGTAGGCGAACGGGCGACGCGGCAATTCGAGCGGCTCCGCGTTCGGGACCGTCGCGCGCCCGGCGTACGACTGCAGCGCATCTGTGGTGAGGACCTCTCGCCGACCGTCGATGTCGGCCACCCACTGATGCTCCTGATCGGCGACGAGCGAACCGCCGTCATCGAACTCGATCTCAAAACACGGGCGCTGGGTCATCACCTCGGTCGCAGCCACCACACGCGTGGGACGTCCGTCGGCTCCGAGGAGCCGGTCGCCGACGGCGACCTTGCCCATCGTCGTCCACCCGCCGGGCGTGGGAAGCGGCGTGTCGAGGGCAAGCGCCTTTCCGACGCCGGGACGTGCGGCGACGATGATCATCTGTCCCGGGTGCAGGCCGTTGGTCAGCTTGTCGAGATCGGCGAAACCGGTCGGCACACCGAGCGACAATCCGCCGCGCGACGCGATCGAGTCGAGCTCGTCGAGGGTCGGCTGCAGCAGTTCTTCGAGGACGACGTAGTCCTCGGCCGTCCGCCGCTCGGTGACCTCGTACACCTCGGCCTGTGCCCGGTCGACCACCTCGGCCACGTCCTGGCCGCCGTCGCCCGCGTAGCCGTACTGCACGATGCGCGTGCCTGCTTCGACGAGTCGACGCAGGATCGCCTTCTCGCCGACGATCTCGGCGTAGTAGCCGGCGTTGGCGGCGGTCGGGACCGTTGAGATCAGAGTGTGCAGGTACGGCGCGCCACCGACTTTGCGGAGATCCCCGCGTCGCTCCAGCTCGGCGCTGACGGTGACGGCGTCGGCTGGCTCACCGCGCCCGTACAGCTCGAGGATCGCGTCGTAGACGGCCTGGTGCGCGGGCTTGTAGAAGTCGCCGGGGCGGATTCGCTCGAGGACGTCGGCGACGGCGTCCTTCGACAGCAGCATTCCGCCGAGCACGGACTGCTCGGCCTGCAGATCCTGCGGAGGCTGACGCCCGTAATCCTCCCGTGGAGGGGCACCTGGCTCTTCCGGCTCGGGACCCTGATCCTCCGGTTCTGCCACGCGCGTCTCCCCCACTCGTCGCTCTATGTCGCCCCGGCGCGGCCGCCCCCGGAGTCCTACCAGTTGCCACTGGGCGAACTGAAACCTTCCCAGAGGTTAGGGCCAGGCACCGAACCGCATCAAATGCCCCCTGTGGACAACACTGTTGATGCCGTGTGCACAACCGTGGAAACCTCTGGACGGCATGTGCAATCTCCTGTGTACAGCGTGGGGAATTCGACGAAGGTTCTGCGCCAAAGCCCAGGTCAACAAGGCATTCAAGTATCCCCAGGCAGCAGATCGCCGATCATCGGCGTGTTACGTTGCGCCACGCCCGGGCAGGACTCCACGAGAGGTTGAGGTCTGCGCGGTCGCCCTCCCCCACAAGCCCATTCATACGTTCGAAGGACGATGTCAGATCAGGCCGACGAGCTCATGGAGGGTCGTCCCCGACACCGTCTCCACGCTCCCGTCGTCCCGGGTCACCGCGAGGGTGAAATCGGACTCGAAACGAAAGTAGCCGGGACGGCCGATCAGGCGGTCCGTCACCGGGCGGAGCAATGCACTCCCGATGACGGGGACGTCGTCGAGCAGCGCCTGAGCGTGCAGGACGCGCCGAACGTCGAGAGTCAAGGAGAACTCGCCGGGGCTCTCCAGCGTGATGCTGGTGGGGTATTCACGACGCGCGACGGGGTCGTACGCGTTCGGCCCTTCGGACAGGACCGCCTCACCGGTGCTGAGGACGATCGAGTCGCCTTTGGCGAGCATCACCGGCGCGATCTGGAGCTTGCCGTACTTCTCCTGCGTCGCGACGACGGCGTAGAGCAGCGAATACTCCGCGGTGTAGAGCCTGCCCCAATGCCACTGTTCGATGACCTTCGGCATTGCGCCGACACCCCAGTTGTGGTCCGCGTACCCGGTGCCGACCACGTCCCACGACTCGTCGCCGACCCTCATCCGGCCGACGACAGTCGCACGCGGGGCGCCCACGCACCAGCCGAAGACCCCGCCGTCGCCGAAGAGCGTCTCCCCGCGACCCGGCATCCACGGCGGCAGCTCGTTGACGAACTCGAGGTCGAGTCGGACGTCGTCTTCGTCGAAGATCACCCGGTAGCGCGGGAGACCGCCCTCGCCGGGGATCACGCGCGCCGAGTTCTGACCGATCCGCACGTCCATCTCCTCGGTCGAGAAGTGCGCGGCCTTCGACGGATAGCGTTGTGCGATCTGACGTCTCGTCCCGTCGGGCCGGTAGACGATGATCTCCACCCACGGCCGGGCGAACGGTGGATCCTCGGGTCGACGCTTCACCAGGAAACCGACGACGGTGTATCCGTTGTCGAGGTGCGCGTCGAAGTACCAGTGCTCGAACGCACTGCGCTCGGCCCGCGCGTGGAATGCGTTGTGCCGAGGCAGCACTGCGGTCAGCTCACCGTCCTTGCGGCCCGGCCCGTTCCACGCTTCGACGACGTCGGTCGGCATGCCTTCTCCCTTCAACGACGCAGTGCGCCGGATGCGTCGAACTCGGCGTCTCGACCCGCCATCTGCGCGCGATACCAGTTCTCGCGGTGCGAGATCATCCACCGCTCGTGCAGTCTGCCGATCGAAGGGATCCGGCGGAGTGTCTCGATCAGCATCACCGCGGGCAGGCGCACCGCGATCCACAGCAGACCGGGCCACGCGTTCGGCATCCGGTATCTCGCATAGGTCGGCGGCATCATGAACAGGCGTGAGTACGCGGCGTACATCGTGCCGTTGTAGCGCTCACGCAGTCGTGTGAGTCCGGTGTGGCCGTCGCGCGGGGCGAACGCGGCGGGGAACGATTCGATCAGTTCCACGCCGTGGTCGCCGGAGTCGTGGCTGCGCGACACGGTCACCAGCGCAAGCAGTCGCAACGTGTCGGCGATGGTCTCCGGATACCACATGTTCCGGACCCCCAAGAGATGCCCCATGTAGCGCTGGAAGTGGATCAGTTCGTTGATCTCCGCGCGCGTGGTCTGCACTCCGACCATCCACAAGGCCATCGCGGGGACCACGCTTCCGCCCGCGAGCGTCAGGAGTTGGTACGCCTGGCTGATCGGGTAGCCCCAGCGCGTCGAGTCCCATTCCGGGTGCTCGGCGACGCGGCGACGGACGAACACGTGCATCACGCGGACGAGCATCGCCGTCGCCCGCCCCTGGCTTCCCGGGGTGAGCAGCGCTCCCGGTTCGGAGACGTCGATCCAGAACTTGGCGGTCTCCAGGAATCGGCGCAGGGCGTTGTCGCCCGCGTACCCGCCCGCCAACGAGAGCGGTGTCGCCACGGCGGCCTCGGTGTACATCTCGAGGGTCTCCCCGCCTGCGACGCTGAACAGGAACGTCCCCCATCGCCGCCAGGTGCGGGCGCCGGCCTCGACGAGCTCAGGGTCCACCCAGTCGGGGACGTCTTCGAACTCGGCGAACAGATCGACCATCGCCTGCGGCGGATCGTCGATGCTGCCGATCCCGTGATCGAGCGCTTGCGTCAACATGGCCCGACCCTCGGTCCGCCCTATCGCCCCGAGGAACACCTCGTCGACGAACCGCTCGGCGACGGGGTCGGAGCTGTGCATGTCGCCGCAGAACGCCTCGATCTGTTCCGTGGTCGGGAAGACGTCTTTGCCGGTCAACCCTTTCGCGAGTCTGCGCACACGGCGGACTGCCGGGCGGGCCATCGCCTGCCGATAAGGGAACGCGGAGGGTGTGACGGTGTTCACGACGCTGACCATACCACGAGGTATGGTTCGTGCGTAGGTGCGCTAACCTGGGTCGGTGCCTCGTCGAACCACTCGCCTCGCGGCCACCGACTGGGTGGACGCCGCGCTCGGCCTCATCACGACCGAGGGTGTGGCCAGCGTCAAGATCAACCGGCTGTGCGCCGTCCTCGAGGTCACCAAAGGCAGCTTCTACTGGCACTTCGACGACATCGACGCGCTCTGGGAGGCGATGGCGCAGCGCTGGCACGAGACGCACAATTCACGCCCCACCGAGCTCAACGCCCTCGCGTCACTCCCGGCGAACGAGCGCGTCGTGACCCTCGCGACCATGCTGATGTCCGATCGCAACCTCACCGTCGAGACGGCGATCCGCGACTGGGCCCGCACCAATCCGCGGATCGCCGCAACAGTGCAGCAGATCGATCGTGACGTGTTCGACGTGATCTACTCCGCGATGATCGAACTCGACCTCGGCGAGATCCGCGCCCGACTGATCGCGGGCCTGCTCGTCTACGCGGGCATCGGTTACATCCACGGCCACGACAGCCTGCCGAACCCGACTCCCGACGAGTTGCGCACAGCCATATCCGGCCTGCTTTCCCCCGCGCGCGATCACTGAGGCCGCAGGAGATCCCGCGGCTCGTCAGATCCGTCGACCATCCGCGCGATGCGCCGTTCCACTCGCCACCCGTCATCGGTGCGGATCAGCTCCCACTGATTGGCGGTGAGACGCGCGACGGCGAAGCCGTCGGTCGACGCCCGTCGGACGATGAGTTGCGAGTAACTGCGAACCGTCGCCCGGTCGCCGTCGAGTGTGATCTGCGGGGCCGTCATGAGATGTCCGCAGCCATGCGCGATCAGTCCCTGATGGGGGTCGCCCTCGACCATCGCCGCGATCTCCTCCCGCCCTGCGAGGAGCCCGGTGTCGACGTCGTAGATGCCGTCAGAGGTGAAGATGTCCGCCGTGACCTGCGCCGATCCGGTGTCGACCGCGGCCCCGTACGAGTGGACGAGGTCCATGATCGCCAGCCGGTCCTCGGCCGACCGAAGTCGTCCCTCGAGCGCGTCGAGCCGTTCTTCGATCGTCATTCCGCCGCCTCCATTCGGGACCCCACCAGGGGAAGAATTGCTTCGAACATCGCCTCCCAATTGGCGAGAGCGGGTTCAGTCTCCGGATCACGCGGATGGAACGTGTACGCCAGCCGGGCGCCGCGCATCGACGTGATCATCACTTCGCGCGTGCGGAGGTAATCGGGTGCGGCCGTGACCTGCGGACCGAACAATTCGTCGGCGCGGGCCCGGAGCACCCCGAGCATCCGGCGCTCGACGTCCGACAGCGCCTCACGAAGCTCCGGGTTCGCGGTACGCGCTCCCATCCAGAGCTCCATCGTCGCCCAGAAGCACGACTGCCCGGTGATCTCCCACATCGCCGCCACCGCGAATCGGATCCGTTCGCGCAGGTCGTCGGGGATCGCGACACCGGCCGTCAACTCGGCGATCCGGACGTCCGCGAGGTGATGGACCGCCGCCGTGAGCAGCACTTCTCGCGACGGGAAGTGGTGGAGAAGCCTACCGCGCGACACTCCCGCGACCTGCTGGATGTGCAGCGTGGTCGCCGCCGAGTAGCCCTCCTCGAAGAGGACCTTCGCCGCAGCCTCGAGAATCGTGTCGCGCGTCTGCGCCGCCCGGTCCTGCTGCTTTCGTTCCACGTGAATCATTCTGCACCCTTTTCAAACAGTCACCTCTGACTGTATCGTTCGGGACATGTCGCTTCCCGAGATCCTCCAGACTCCGCTCACCGTGCCCGTCGTCGCGTCGCCGATGTTCATCGCGTCGGGACCAAAACTCGTCGCCGCCCAGTGCCAGGCCGGCGTGATCGGCTCATTCCCCGCACTGAACGCCCGCCCGGCGTCGCAACTCGGAGACTGGCTCGACGAGATCACCGAGTCGAACGCCGCCTACGCGGCCGCCAACCCCGACGCCGTCGTGGCGCCGTTCGCCGTGAACCAGATCGTGCACAGGTCCAACGCGCGCCTCGACGAGGACCTCGCCACCATCGTCGAGCACAAGGTTCCGATCGTGATCACGTCGCTCGGCGCTCGCCCCGATGTGAACGAGGCCGTCCACTCCTACGGCGGCATCGTGCTCCACGACATCATCAACAACACGTTCGCGCACAAGGCGATCGAGCGCGGCGCCGACGGCCTCATCGCCGTCGCGGCAGGCGCCGGCGGCCACGCGGGCACCCTGTCGCCGTTCCCACTGATCCAGGAGATCCGCGAGTGGTTCGACGGCCCGCTGCTGCTGTCGGGAGCGATCGCCCACGGTCGCTCGATCCTCGCCGCGCTCGCGGCGGGCGCCGACTTCGCCTACGTCGGCTCGGCGTTCCTCGCGACCGATGAGGCCAACGTCGTCGAGGACTACAAGAACATGGTCGTCGACTCGCGGGCCGACGACATCGTCTACAGCAGCACGTTCACCGGTGTGCACGGCAATTACCTGCGCGGCAGCATCGAGGCTCACGGCCTCGACGCCGACAACCTGCCGAAGCCGACGTCCGGCCCCGATCCGCTCGAGGGCGGCCTCGGCGACATCAAGGCGTGGCGTGACGTGTGGGGCTGCGGCCAGGGCATCTCGTCCGTCGCTTCCCGCGGCACCGTGGCCCAGACCGTCGACCGTCTCGCCGCTGAGTTCAACGACGCACGCGACGCCCTCGACCGACGGACCGGCGCCGCAGCGCTCGTCTGATTCCCGCGCTCACTGAGAGCTCCGCTCAAATCGCCCGACGGCGGTGGAACGCGTGGTGGAATGAACAGATGCGAGCAGACCGTTCTCGTTTCACCCGCCTGACCACCGCCGTCGTCGCCTTGATCGCATTGGCGTCGGCGCTCGTCGCCGTGGCGCCTGCCGACGCCGCTCCCCTGCGGACCAAGCTGCCGCTCGGCCAGTACTCACCCGTGAACCCCGCGCGATTCACGTCGTACGCGTACACCGACGGTGGACGAACGTTCTTCATCGCGGCCCGGCGGCTCTGCCAGATCGGGCCGACCCCCGGCAACGTCGCCTGCTCCGGCCGCACGAAGAGCGCACCTCCGCGCACTGTCGGCGTCGCGATCACCGGGGACATGCAGGGCCCGCATTGGATACCCAGGGGAACGAGTTACCGATTCGGATCCCGCGCAGGCTTCCGCGCGCCGGTCCTCACACCCGGCCAACGCATCACATCGGCCAACGTGACGTGCGCGGTCCCGCGCCGCGGCGTTGTCATCTGCTCCACCGTGAACCGGGCGTTCGTCCTGACGTCTGCGACGCACCGGTTCTATTACCCGCGCGGCGACCGTCGCCACGATCGCAACCCTCGATAGGACACTGCACCCGTCCCCTTCGTGAGCGTGCGACGCACGTCTGCACGTTATTCTGATCTCCGATCAACCGAGCGATCGTCGAGAGGGGTCGACTGTGGGATTGCCGTCGATGGGACGCGCCCGAAGCAGAGGCGGCGAAGTCGCCACGATCGAGCTCTTCTTCGACCTCGTCTATGTCTTCGCGTTCAGCCAGTTGGCGGCCTTCTTCGTCGGACATCTGACCGGCCGAGGCGCACTCGAGATGCTGGTCCTGTTCGGCGGAGTCTGGTGGGTGTGGAACTACACCGCGTGGGCCACGAATTTCATCGACCCCGCCCGCATCCCCGTCCGGATTCTGCTGATCGTGCTCATGCTGGCGAGCCTGATCATGGCTGCCGCGATCCCGGAGGCGTTCGGCGACCGCGGCCACCAGTTCGCACTTGCATTGGCGGTGTTGCAGGTCATCCGCCCGCTGTTCATCGCGGTCACGATGCGAGGAACTCAAGTAGGGCGGAACTACGCGCACCTGTTGGCTTGGTCCACGGTCGCCGCATCGATCTGGGTGATCGGCGCGTTCTGTGAACCCGACACTCGCCTGATCGTGTGGGCTGTCGCCCTCGCGGTCGACGTCGCCGCTCCGATGGTCCGCACCTGGCTGCCGGTGCTCGGCGGCATCGAGATGAGCGAATGGAAACTGACGCCGGCCCACCTGGTCGAGCGGAATCGCCTGATCTTCCTCATCGCGCTCGGTGAGACCGTTCTGTCGATCGGCCGCGAGTTCGTGCACATGGAGTCGAGCCTGTCGTCGTACCTCGCACTGGGCGTCGCCTTCATCGTTCCCGTCACGTTCTGGTGGCTGTACTTCGCCCACCACTCAGACCGAACCGAGCGCCGACTCGAGGAATCCGACGACCCGACCGCCCTCGCTCGCGGCGGGTTCGCGTATGCGCACGCCATTCTCGTCGCGGGTGTCATCGTCACCGCAGTCGGCGCCGAGAAGATGCTCGCTCATCCCCATGACGACGCGACAGCCGTCTATGCACTGCTCATCGCCGGTGGACCGGCGTTGTTCTTCATGGGTCTGGCACTGTTCGTCGGATCGATCGGTGGCCTCGATCGCTATGAGTCGACCGTCGCCATCGTCGTCCTCGCAACGCTCGCCGCGATCGGGGCGGCCGCCGTTTCGCTCGGCCTAGACCTGTTCGTCCTGTCGGCACTTGTGTCGGTGACCCTGATCGCGGGTGTCGGATCGGCGTCATGGCATCACCGCAACGACGCCGCCGACGCCTAGCCGAGATCAGCTCAGACGCTCGAACACGGCCGCGAGACCCTGCCCACCGCCGATGCACATCGTCTCGACGGCGTAGCGGCCCTGGCGACGCTCAAGCTCTCGCACCATCGTCGCCAGGATCCGCACTCCGGTGGCGCCGACGGGATGACCGAGGGAGATCCCAGACCCGTTGACGTTGATGCGGTCGAAGTCGGAGGCTCCGAGTCCCAGCGCAGTTGTGCACGCGAGCACCTGCGCCGCGAACGCCTCGTTCAATTCGATGAGGTCGAGGTCGACGAGACCCAGGCCGGCGCGTTCCAGCGCGAGCTGCGTGGACGGCACCGGACCGATGCCCATCCGCGACGGCTCCACGCCGGACACCGCCCATGACACCAGGCGTGCGAGCGGGCGCAGTCCGAGACGTTCGGCTTCGTCACGAGATGCGACGATGCACACGGACGCGCCGTCGTTCTGACCGCTCGCATTGCCCGCGGTGACCGTCGCAGCCGGATCCACTTTGAGGCGCACCGGCCGCAGGGCCGCAAGCGCTTCGGCCGAGATGTCCGGCCGCGGATGCTCATCACGCAGATGGACCAGGTCGCCCCTGCGCGTGGAGACGGTGACCGGAACGATCTCGTCGTCGAACCGGCCCTCTGTCTGCGCAGCGACTGCACGCTGGTGCGAATTCAGAGCAAGCTCGTCCTGCGCTTCCCGGCTGATGGAGAACTCGGCCCGCAGATTCTCCGCCGTCTCCAACATGCCGCCCGGGACCGGGTGGAGTTTGCCACCAGCGGTCACTCGCCCGCGTCCGATGCGGTCGGCCAAGGTCGCGTCCGCGCCTCGAAGGCCGAACCTCAATCCCAGCGCGTAGTGCTCCGCCTGGCTCATGCTCTCCGCGCCGCCGGCGAGCACCAGGTCGGCGACTCCGGTCTGGACGCGCATAGCGGCATCGAGCACCGCCTGCAGACCCGACCCGCAGCGCCGATCCACCTGAATCCCGGGCACCGAGACGTCCAGTCCCGCATCGAGTGCGGCGACACGACCGATCGCGGGCGCCTCGCCGTTGGAGTAACACTGCCCGAAGATCACGTCGTCGATGTCGTCGCCGGTGACCCCGGTGCGCGCGACGAGTTCCCGAACGACAGTCGATGCGAGATCCGCGGCCGGCACGGTGGCGAACATGCCGCCGTAGCCGCCGACCGGCGTGCGGATCGGTTCACAGATCACGGCGTCGCGCATCAGAGCGGGTTCCCTTCTCACGGTGGATGTCCACCCCACACTATGGATCGCTCGACGAGCAGAGTCGGCGGAACGACAAAAGGCCGGTCACACCCTGCGAGGGGTGACCGGCCTTTGTGGCTCAGATCGCGAACGTCAGGCGACGACCGACAGGCTGAGCTTTGCTTCGACCTTCGGGTGCAGCTTCACGACGACCGGGTACGAGCCCAGTGCCTTGATGTGTCCCTTCGGCAGCTCCACGTTGCGCTTGTCGACTGCCGGACCGCCCGCGGTCCGGATGGCACCTGCGACGTCGGACGCGGAGACCGAGCCGAACAGCTTGCCCGAGTCGTGGGTCTTGACGGTCAGCGACACGTTGTCGAGACCTTCGAGAGCCTGCTTCAGTTCGTTCGCGTGGTCCAGGTCGCGCACGGCGCGAGCTTCCTGGGCGCGACGGATGCCTTCGACCTGCTTCTCGGCGCCACGGGTGGCGACGATCGCGAAGTTGCGGGGCAGCAGGTAGTTGCGTGCGTAGCCGTCACGGACCTCAACGAGGTCACCGGGAACTCCGAGGTTCTCGACTGCGGCAGTAAGGATCAGCTTCATGTCTTCTGTCCTTCCTGGTCAGCGACCGGTCGAGGTGAAGGGCAGCAGTGCCACTTCACGCGAGTTCTTGACGGCCACCGCGACGTCGCGCTGGTGCTGAACGCAGTTGCCGGTCACGCGACGCGAACGGATCTTGCCGCGGTCCGACAGGAAGCGACGCAGGAGCGCCGTGTCCTTGTAATCGATATCGGTCTTCTTGTCCTTGCAGAAGGTGCAGGCCTTGGCCTTCGTGATCTTCTCCACGCGGGCCTTGCGGCCGCCTTTAGCTTTTGCCATGTGATGCTCCAGTTGAGTGCCTCCGGGCTGGCGGGCCCGGAATCAGAAAGGTGGTTCGTCGTCCCCACCGGCGAAGCCGCCGCCGGCAGCAGGTGCGCTGCCCCACGGGTCTTCAGCCGGCTGGCTCGATGCAGCGGGTCGGCCGCCACCGGAGTTGCCTCCGTAGCCGCCGCCGGAGTTGCCTCCGCCGTAGTTACTGCCGCCGGAGTTGCCCCCGCCGTAGTTACCGCCGCCGCCCGAGTTCCCTCCGCCGAAATTGCCTCCGCCGCCGCGCTGGGTCCTGTTGACCTGTGCGGTGGCGTAGCGCAGCGAGGGACCGATCTCGTCCACTTCCAGCTCCACAACAGTGCGCTTCTCACCCTCACGGGTTTCGTACGACCGCTGCTTGAGCTTGCCCTGCACGATGACGCGGGTGCCCTTCTTGAGCGACTCAGTCACGTTCTCCGCGGCGTCACGCCAGATGCTGCAGCGGAGGAACAGCGCTTCGCCGTCCTTCCACTCGTTCGTCTGACGATCGAATGTGCGCGGAGTGGACGCCACCGTGAAATTGGCGACCGGCGCTCCGGACGGCGTGAAACGCAGTTCCGGATCGGCGGTCAGATTTCCGATGACCGTGATGACTGTGTCAGTCATGAGACTCCCCTAACGTCTGTGTGGAACGCCCGAAGGCACTCTGCAATGGTTACGCACCACAGTAGAGCGGACCTCTGACATTGTCAGGGCCGGATTCCACAGGTTTGTACAGGTGGTTCGTGGACGCGCCCGGCGCTTACTTGCGCAGGACCTTGGTGCGCAGAACCGACTCGTTCAGCTTCAGCTGACGGTCGAGCTCGTTGACCGTGTCCGGGGTCGCGTTGAGATCGATGACGGCGTAAATGCCTTCGTTGTGCTTGGCGATCTCGTAGGCAAGACGGCGCTTGCCCCAGATGTCGACGTTGTCCACACTTCCGCCGTCCTTACGGACGACATTGAGGAACGTATCCAGTGAAGGGGCGACGGTGCGCTCGTCCAAGCTCGGATCGAGAATGACCATCAGTTCGTAGTGACGCATGAAACCTCATCACCTCCTATGGGCTTAGTTCGGCCACGGACTGTCCGCGGCAGGAGGGTCGCCTGCGTCGGCAACCTGTCCAGGCTACATGAGTAGCCGGTGACCAGCGAAATCGTCTGCGTCCACTAACCTGACCACCATGCCTGCCACGTGGTCGACGCGCATCGGCCGTCCCCGTGTCGGCGAGGTCACCCTCGTCGTCCTCACCTCGCTGCTGCTGACCGTGTTCGCCCTGGCGTGGGCGTTCCGGGTGAAAGAAGTGTGCGGCGGTGCACCGTTCGACGAGTGGGGGCGAAGCTCGATCTTCCCGGCCGGACCGCCACGGGCACTGATCCCCTGCTACTCCGACATCATGCGGCTGTGGATAGGTCGCGATGTGGATCGCCACGTGTTCCCGTACATCCACGGCGGGATCAATGAACAGGGCGATCTGTTCGGCGGCGTCGTCGAGTACCCGGTGCTGTCCGGAATGCTGTTGTGGCTCGGCGCGATCGGCGCTCACACCGATGTGCAGTTCCTTCAGCACAGTGCTCTCATCCTCGCACCGTTCGCACTCGCGACGACCGCGCTGCTCGCGGTGATGACTCGCTGGTGGGTCCTGTTGTGGGCGGCGACCCCGCCGCTCGTCCTGTACGCATTCCACAATTGGGAACTGCCCGTCGTGTTCACCTCCGTCGCGGCCGTCGCCGTCATGGCGTACGGCGGGAGCGTCGATCCCCGGACCGGCGGACGTCGCATGTCGCTGAGACGAACCGCGATCATCGCGGCGGTGTTCCTCGGCATCGGCTTCTCGTTGAAGCTGTACCCGGGATTCTTCGTGCTCCCACTCGCGCTGTACGTGCTGACCGGCGGACAGTCTCTTCGCGCTCGGCGCACCCTGGACTGGGTCGGGGCGGCGTGGGTGGCCGGAACGGCGACGGTCGTCGTGATCGCCACGCAGGCGCCGTTCATGATCGCCGGCTACGACGGATGGAAGGCCGCCCTCGATTTCCAGGGCCGCCGCGAAGCGGATCTGACGACGAACAGCGTCTGGTACTGGGGACTGCGCCTGCTGACCGGCGGTGAGACCGACACCTATCACTCACTGGTCGGAGTGCTGTCGCCGTTGCTCGTCGCAGCCGGTTTCGCCGTCGCGGTGTGGCTCGGGTGGCGTGTCTATCAACGCGACGGAGTGTTCCCGTGGCTCGGCGTTGCGGCGGCGATGCTGTGCGCGTTCATGGTGTTCCACAAGGTGCACTCACCGCAGTACACGCTGTGGATCCTGCCGTTCTTCGTGATGTTGAGGGTCCGCTGGTGGATCATCGCCGCCTACCTGCTCACCGACGTCCTGCTCGACATCTCCATCTTCCGGTTGATGGGATACATGCATCATCCCGCGTCTGCTCCGTGGCAGGACTCCGTCGGGGTGAGCGTCAGCGTCTGGGTGCACGCGGCGATCCTGGTGGCGCTGATCGTGGGCTTCGTGCGGATGCCGATCCGCGAACCCCTCGCCTCGTATCTCACGACGTCGGTCGCGCCCCGAGGTCCGCTCACGCGCCTGGCCGACGCCGACGACGCCGATGCCCGGGCGTGGGTCGGCACGCCCACTCTCGTCCGAGGCGATGTGACCCTGCGCCCCCTGCGGACCTCGGACGCCGGGGCACTCGCGACGCTGGTGCCTGCGTCCGACCTGTCGCTGTACGCGTGGACCGGACCGATCCCGCAGACACCCGAGGACGCCACCCGGTGGATCACGACGGCGCTGTCGACACCGACGCGAGTGCCGTTCGCAGTCCTGCACGACGGCGAGTTCGTCGGCACCACCAGCCTGTACGACGTGGACGCGTCGAATCGCACCCTCGCGGTCGGCTTCACGTTCTACGGCCGCGCCGCGATGGGCACCGTCGTCAATCCGACCTCCAAGCTGCTGCTTCTCGAGCACGCCTTCGACACGTGCGGCGCGGTCCGCGTGGTGTGGCACACCCACGAGGGGAACTCCCGCTCACGAGCCGCGATCGCCAAGCTCGGCGCCGAGTTCGAGGGGCTCCTGCGCAAGCACCGGCGGTTCGGCGACGGCTGGCGGACCACCGCCCAGTTCGCCATGACCGACGACGACTGGCCTGGCCATCGTGACCGTCTCCTCGAGCGCGCCGCTCGCTGATCAGACCGGCAGCGGTGACTGGAGGAGGCGACCACCGTCGGGGTGCCGGACGGCCGCCGGACGCAGGAGATCCCACACGACGTAGGCGCAGAGGGCGACGACCATGATCCATCGAGCGCCCGCCATGACGTAGAACAGTTCGACCGGCACCCACTTGCGTTCGGGCGCGAGGAACAAGGCCATCCGCGGAACCCAGAGCAGCGCGTCGAAGGTCATCCACGCGAGCAGGACGCGCGGCTGTGGAATCGCGAGGACTGCGAGCGGAACCAGCCACAGCGACATCTCCGGTCGCCATTCCTTGCCGACCAGCAGCAGCCCGGCGACCAGCAGGAACATGAGCACCGGCAGTCGCGGTTCACGTCGAGATCTGAGTCCGACGTACGTCACGCCTGCCACGACTGCCACCATCAGCGCCAGCATGAGCGCGTTGACGACTGTCGGCTGTGCGTCCCACCCGGTGGCGCGGGCGATCAGGCTGTAGACGGAGTCGGGCCCGACGGCGCGGTCGCGCCACTGCGTGAAGGTCGCCGACCATCCGGACGGGTAGATCGAGGCGACCACACCGTTCACCACGCCCCACGTCAACAACGCGCCGATCGCCACACTCGCGGCATCGGAGAGTCGCCGTTCACGAACGCACAGGATCGCGATCGCGGGGATGAGCAGCAGGGGATAGATCGCAGACGCGGCGCCCAACCCGACGAACAGTCCGGTGAGCCACATCCGCTCCCGCGACCAGGCGTACATGGCCAGCGCGGTGAACATCACCGGCAGCACCTCGTACGAGGTGAACGCGTGCACGAGGACAAGCGGTGAGATCACCATGAGCGTGACGAGCCACGGGTCTCGGCGTCTGGTCCGCATGGTCGCCCACACTGCGATCAGCCAGCCCAGCGCCATCAGCAGCGCCGCGATGGTGAAGTAGTTGGCCACGTCGAGTGCCCTCGGCAGGCCGACTGCCTCGGTCAGAGCTCCCCAGCCGCGCGCCGCCTGCGCGGTGACGTACATGAAGGCTGCGGTCACGACCGGCACACCGATGTACTGCTTGACGTCGTCGTTCTCCCAATACGTGCGGAACGGTGCAGCGCCGCCGCGGAGGTCCGCGGGCGTCAGGTGGTTCTCGCTGTATCCGGCGATCACGTTCGAATAGCAGAGTCCGTAGAACTGGCGTTGGTGGTCCCAGTCCAGGCGCATCGTCGCGGCGGCGTCGTTCGACGGCGTCTGCTGCAGACATCCGCCCGCCTTGCCGAACCAACTGAACGCCAACACGAGCAGCGCGAGCAGGAACAGCACTCGTAGCGGGGTCCAGGTCCGGTTGCGGCCGATCGCTGCGTGCAGCCCGACCGGCCCGCCGATCGACGTGCTCAACTGCCCGACCAGCGGTTCGGTCCGCGACGGCAGCACCCTGTCGGTCGCGAGCCGCAGATCGTCGGCGAGCGGAGCAGGGCTGTCGACGTCTGAGACGCCGACAGCCCGGTCCGACGCAGTGGGCGTCGAACCGGGCTCGGTGTCGTGCGGTGCGGTCACTCAGTTTCCACGGGATCGAGTTCCGGTGCTGGCCCCGTCACCCGGGCCGAGCGTGACATCGCCATCTCCGCCGTTGTCGCCGTTGTCGCCACTGTTCCCGTTGTCGTTGTTTCCACCGGGAATCGTGACACCGGGCAGGATCGTGATGTTCCCGTCGTCACCCTCGCCGGGCAGACGCGGCCGCGACCGCTGGCGACTGGTCTCCGTGGGCGTGTACGTGGTGGGCGGAGGTTCATAGGGCACACCGGCCTGGCCACCGACGGGTTCGGGGTCGGGGAACTGTTCGACAGGCACGCCTTCGAGTGCGGCGTTCATCTGGGCGCGCCAGATCTGCGCGGGCAGACCGCTGCCGTAAATGGTTCCGCCATACGAGTTGCGGAGTGCGGTGCCCTTGTTGGTGCCGACCCAGACCGCCGTCGAGAGCTGCGGCGTGTAGCCGACCATCCAGGCGTCCTTGTTCTCGCCGGTGTCGCCGAGCTGAGCCGTACCGGTCTTGGCAGCGGACGGGCGGGCGCCGTACGTCGAGTCGTACAGTGCGTTGCCGTTCGAGTATGCGGCGATCGGTGAAAGAGCAGCCGACACGTTGTCGGCGACCGCCGCAGACACCACGCGCTTGCCCTTGTTGGCCTCACGGTCGAACAGCACGTCGCCGGTGGAGGTCTCCACCTTCTGGACGAGGTACGGCTCGCGGTAGATGCCCGATGCGGCGAGCGTCGCGTACGCCGACGCCATGTCCAGGACGCGGGTCGGGTACTGGCCGAGGACGATGCCGTTCTCGGGCTTGCCGTTCGGTTCGGACAGGGTGTGCTCGATGTCGCCGAAGCTCTCGGCGATGCCGAGTCGGTGCGCAGTGTCGGCAACTGCCTGCGGGCCGCCGTTGAGGTCCATCATCAGGCGGTAGAACACCGTGTTGAGGGACATCTTGGTCGCCGTCGCCAGGTTGCACGTTCCGCAGCTCTCGCCATCGGAGTTGTTGATCGTGATCCCGCCCGGGCCCACGTACGGGCTGGAGTCGTAACGCTGCGAGAGGGGGATGTCCTGCTCGAGGCCCGCGACCAGCGCGAACACCTTGAACACCGAACCGGTCTGGAGTCCGGCCGAGGCGTAGTCCCAGCCCTGGCCGTCGTTGCCGCCGAAGTAGCCGACGATGCCGCCGGTGGCCGGATCGATCGAGACCGACGCCGTCCGGAGTTCCTTCGGCTCGCCGGTCATCACGGAGCGCGCCTGGGAGACGAGAGCGTTCTGCACCTGCGGACGGATAGACGTGGTGATCTTCAGTCCACCGGTGCGCACGTCCTGCTCGGTGATGTCGAGCGTGTCGAGCTCAGCGAGCACCTTGCGTTCGATCAGGCCGTTGGGCCCGCTCTTGACGTCACTGCTGTCCGCGGCTTTGACAGCCGCGATCTTCGGGAACTGCTGGGTGTCGCGGTCGGCCTTCTGCAGGAAGCCGATGTCGACCATGCCGTCGAGCACGTAGTTCCAGCGTTCGGTCGCCATCTCGGGGTTGACCGCCGGATCGTAGAGCGACGGTCCGCGCACGATGCCCGCGAGGAGAGCGGACTCGGACGCGCTGAGGCAGTTCGCCCGCTTGGCGCGAGGGAGTTTCGAGTCGGCGCACTGTTCGGGAGTCACCTTGGTGATGTCTCGGTTGAAGTAGGCCTTCGCGGCAGCGGCGATGCCGTACGCGCCGCGCCCGAAGTAGATGGTGTTGAGGTACGCCGCCATGATCTCTTCTTTGGACCACTGGCGGGACATCTTGGTGGCGATGGCGAGCTCTTTGAACTTGCGCTTGTAGCTGACCTCGTCGCCGACGATGGCGTTCTTGACGTACTGCTGGGTGATCGTCGAGCCGCCGCCTGCTCCGCCGTCGCTGGTGAGCTTGCCCAGTGCCGCGCGCGAGAAGCCACGCAGCGAGAAGCCGACGTTGGAGTCGAAGTCGCGGTCTTCGGCCGCCTTGATCGCGGCGACCATCGACGTCGGGATGTTCTCGTACTTGACGTCGGTTCGGTTGCCCTCCGGCGGGACCACTCTGGCCAGCACACCGCCCTTGGAGTCGACGATGGTCGCGACCTGGTTCTGCTTGATGTCGCCCGGTGCGGGCACGACGACGGTCACGTACGTGAAGACGAACGCGGCCACGCCCACGATCACGAGGACCGGCACCGCGCCTGCCACGATGCCGACGACCCACGCCGCGATCTTCGCAGCGGTCCGTCGGCCCTCTGCCTTGTCCCCAGCTCCGCTGGTCATCGCTCACCCATTTCTCTGCGCTCATCGGTCCCGCGCGAGGACCGTCTCCACAACTCTGACGCACGGACGCGTCGCTGCCAACTCAGTAGCGGCGTCGACACCGTCCCGCTCGTCACCCTTCTGACGACTATTTCGCTGCGCGGCGGCGCTTCGTTGCGCGCGCCGGCACACCGGCAACGTACGACTGGATCAGATAGTTCCAGCGGCAGGTGCGGCACACCTCGACGACGTGGACGGTGAACTCCGGCGAGCGGGTCGCCAGGACCGCGATCTCCGGTTCCGTTCTCGCCGTGCCGGACGGTCCGCCGATTGTGCTTCCGAACAGCCATGACACCTGCGTCACCTGCTCTTTGCGGCACACCGGGCAGGGCCGGTCGGTGCTCTGACCGTGGAACTTGGCGGCCCGGAGCAGGTAGGTGTCCGCGTCGCACACGTCTTTCAACTGGACCTCACCCGCGCGCATGCGCGCCAGCGTGGCGCGGCGTGCGAGGGCGTAGTCGATCTGTTGACGGTGCACGGGATCCAGCGTAGACGCGCACTCCGCCGCCTCCGGCTGTGATGGAGATCAAACATCAGAAGCTACTGTTCAGTTCGATCCCGGTTATATCGATGCGATACATTGGTGGCTGCATCCAGCCGTCACAACGAGCCGAGAGGAGACCGACATGCTCGAAATGGCAGTTCTCGGCCTTCTTCTCGAATCCCCCATGCACGGGTACGAGCTGCGCAAGCGCCTCACCGGCCTGCTCGGCGCGTTCCGCGCGTTCTCGTACGGCTCGCTGTACCCGACATTGCGCCGCATGCGCGCCGACGGCCTGATCGCCGAGGACGACGCCGATACCGCGACTGGCGTCAAAGTCCGCCGCGGACGTCGCGTCTACCGTCTGACACCACTCGGCGAGACCCGCTTCAGCGAGCTCGTCGCCGACACCGGCCCGCAGAACTACACCGACGACGGCTTCGGCGTGCACCTCGCGTTCTTCAGCCGAACCCCGGCAGTCGCACGGATGCGGATCCTCGAAGGCCGCCGCCGCCAGGTGGAAGAGCGCCGCGAGGGTCTCCGCGAGATGCTCGGCCGCGCGATGGGATCCAGCGACCACTACACGCGCCAGATGCACGAGCTGAGCCTGGAGACCTCCGAACGCGAGGTCCAGTGGCTCAACAAGCTGATCGCCGACGAGGCGTCGGCGGGCTCCACAGATTTGAATGCCTGGACGCCGGCTCCCGGCGACGGCATCGAAAAAGGAAAGAAATCGGCGGTACAGCAGTCCGTCGTACCGCCACAGAATGAAGGAGAGCCCGACCATGGGTGAAACCAACAACGTGCGCGTGGCCATCGTGGGCGTGGGCAACTGCGCCTCATCCTTGGTCCAGGGCGTCGAGTACTACAAGGACGCTGACGAGAACGCAGTCGTTCCCGGCCTCATGCACGTCAAGTTCGGCGCGTACCACGTCCGCGACGTCCAGTTCGTCGCCGCGTTCGACGTGGACGCCAAGAAGGTCGGCTTCGACCTCGCCGAGGCGATCAACAACAGCGAGAACAACACCATCAAGATCGCCGACGTTCCGCCGCTGAACGTGACCGTCCAGCGCGGCCACACCCTCGACGGCCTCGGCAAGTACTACCGCGAGACCATCACCGAGGCCGACGGCGACGCTGTCGACGTGGTGCAGGCGCTGAAGGACGCGAAGGTCGACGTCCTCGTCTCGTACCTGCCCGTCGGCTCGGAGCAGGCCGACAAGTTCTACGCGCAGTGCGCGATCGACGCGGGTGTCGCATTCGTGAACGCCCTCCCCGTCTTCATCGCCTCCGACCCGGAGTGGGCGAAGAAGTTCACCGACGCCGGCGTCCCGATCGTCGGCGACGACATCAAGAGCCAGGTCGGCGCCACCATCACCCACCGCGTGATGGCGAAGCTGTTCGAGGACCGCGGCGTGGCCCTCGATCGCACGTACCAGCTGAACGTCGGCGGCAACATGGACTTCAAGAACATGCTCGAGCGTGAGCGCCTGGAGTCGAAGAAGGTCTCGAAGACCCAGGCCGTCACCAGCAACCTGAGCGGCTCGCTGGCCAACAAGGTGTACGACAAGAACGTGCACATCGGCCCGTCGGACTACGTCGCATGGCTCGACGACCGCAAGTGGGCGTACGTCCGCCTCGAAGGCCGTGCCTTCGGCGACGTGCCGCTGAACCTGGAGTACAAGCTCGAGGTCTGGGACTCGCCCAACTCGGCAGGCATCATCATCGACGCCGTGCGCGCCGCGAAGATCGCCAAGGACCGCGGCATCGGCGGCCCGATCCTCCCGGCATCGGCCTACCTCATGAAGAGCCCGCCGGAGCAGATCGCCGACGACGTCGCTCGCCAGCAGCTCGAAGCGTTCATCATCGGCGCCGAGTAAGCGTTCAGTACCGACAAGGCCCGGCACTCCTCACGGAGTGCCGGGCCTTGGTCTTTGTCGGCGCTGAAAGCGGGATCATCCAAGGTCCGGAGGCGCAGGACGAGCGACAGTCCCGTCGACGGTGAGCCAACCGTCGGCGACCATCGCCAGCAGCAACTGAGCCTTGTTCGCGACCGGACGCCCGGCGGCCTCGTACCGCTGCGTCACGCGGCGATAGTGCGTGCGCACCGTGCACTCGGCGACGAAATGCGCG
Organism: Gordonia malaquae; assembly: GCF_037148075.1. Classification (NCBI taxonomy): domain Bacteria; kingdom Bacillati; phylum Actinomycetota; class Actinomycetes; order Mycobacteriales; family Gordoniaceae; genus Gordonia; species Gordonia malaquae. The sequence goes on from NZ_JBBCUB010000003.1 coordinate 122,477, forward strand.
GACGCGGTCTCCTTCACGGTCGCACCCATGACGTACTTCGCCATCACCTCCAATTCACGCGGAGTGATCACGACTCGCACCCGACCCTCGCCGAGCACATCGGTGATCGCGGAACGAATCGCTGCGGGCGCACCCGCAGCATCGCGGACCACCGTGGCTCCGGGCAGAACTGCGCCGAGGTCGGTGACGTCCACGACGACGACCACCTTCACCAGGTGGACGAGTAGCGGCGGAAGGGTCGTCGACGCCGCGGCGCCGTCGACGACGAGCACCTTCGGCAGCACCCGGCACTCCGCGAGCTCGGCGACGTCGACGATCCGCGAGCGGTAGCCGAGAGAGCGGATCCAGGACGCCGAGAGTTCCGCGGCGAACGCTCCAGCCGACAGGACGCCGACCGAATCGTCGAATCGCACCCCTTGACCACCGCCGGTCCGGGGACGGACGCGATGCGAGTGACGTCGCACGCCTTCGGAAGCCGTCGTCATCTGCCCTCGTTCTCGATCGAATGAACCAACGCATCCATCGTCTCGGTCGGGTACGACGAGAACAGCCTCCCAATCATCCTTTTGGTGGACAACTAGGAGGAAAAGGAACCGAACGGGTGAACCTTCATGCGCGATCACGCATGAAATGCGAACCTTCGAGTAAGATCCGACCAGTGTCGACTGGTCTACGAATACTCATCGCCTCTCCGCTGGGGCGCGTCGTCGCAGCTCCGCTCGAAGCCAATTTTCCTGAGGTGACGGTCTCCGTCGCCGCGACGGAGGCCGAGTTCAATCGGGCGATAACCGGGCAGGTGCGGTACGACGTCGTCGCTGCGGATCTCATCTGGAATCAGCCTGAGACCGAGTGGACGTTCGACGGCCTGGACGCGATCGACCGCCTGCGCGAGGTCGACCGCGTCGCGCCGGTGATCCTTGCGACGCAAGGCCACAGCATGGAACGCGACCACCTCGACGAGGCGATGCTGCGTGACGAAGTGTGGGGCGTCTTCCCGAAAGCAGCGGGCCTGCACCCCTTCATGGATTCGATCCGCTCGGTCGCGCTCGGCAACCGACTCCCCGATCGACCGGACCCGTCTGCGCCGAAACCGTTGTACGCCGAACTTCAGGGACGGCGTGGACACACGGCGGGCCGTCTGGCGGGTGCGATCGCGGCGGGTCGGGCCACTGACAACGCGACGCTCGCGCTCGCCGCGCAGGTCGCGCCGAGCACGGCGAACAAGGTGACGAGCCACTATCTCGGGCCGATCATCTCGGCCCGCGGTGAGCACAACAGCGCGTTGCCACTGACGCAGGGTGCGGTGTACCGCTGGTGCGGCGTCCACGCCCGCTATCTCGTCAGTTGGTGCCGCCGGAACGGTCACGCGGACGTTCTCGGCGACTGACGTCCCACTGCGAACCCACCGACTACGATTCGATGGCGATGTCCGATCCTGCCTCCCTCCTCGTGGTCCCGCTGCTGATGATCGCCGCGGCGCTGGCCAGCCGCGCGACCGCCCGCTGGGTAGCCGTACCCGTCGTCGTGTTCGAACTCGTGCTGGGCGTGGTCGCCGGTCCCGATGCCCTCGGCTGGGTGGACCGGACGCCGTTCCTCGCACAGTTGTCGCAGTTCGGCGTCTTGCTGCTCTTCTTCGTCGCCGGTTCGGAGATCGACGCCGCGTCCCTGCGCGGACGCACCGGACGCCGCGCGTGGCTGGGCTGGGCGATCAGCATCTGCGTCGGCGTCGGCGTCGGCTTCGTCGCAGAACCCGGCTTCGGCGCCCTGATCATCGGGATCTGCCTCGCTTCGACAGCGCTGGGCACACTGCTGCCCATCCTCCGCGACGCCGGCGATCTCGGCACACCGTTCGGCTCCGCCGTCGGCGCCGTCGGAACCGTCGGCGAGTTCGGACCGATCATCGCCATCTCCGTGTTTCTGGGGACTCGATCACCCGGCATGTCGACGGTCGTCCTCGTGGTGTTCGCGGTGATCGCACTAGCCGCGATCCTGCATGCTCAGCGACGACCTCATCACCGGCTGCACCGGATCGTGGAATCGACGTTGCACACATCGGGGCAGTTCGCGGTGCGATGCGTCCTGGGCGTCCTCGCCGTCCTCGTGTTCCTTGCGCTCCAACTCGGGGTGGACATGCTGCTCGGCGCGTTCACCGCGGGCATCGTGTGGCGACTGCTCATGCGGGATGCCGACGAATCCACCCGCCGAAGCGTCGAAGCAAAAGTCGACGCGTTGGCCTTCGGTTTCCTTGTGCCCGTCTTCTTCGTCTACACGGGAGTGAAGTTCGATCTCCGTGCACTGCTCGACGCGCCGCTCGCATTCACCGTGATCCCGATGATCGCCGTCGCACTCCTGCTCATTCGCGGGGTCCCGTCGATGCTCGCCGCGCCGGACGGCGCCTCCCGTCGTGAACGAGCGGCGGTCGGTCTGATGGGCGCGACCGCACTGCCGATCATCGTCGTCGCGACCGACATCGGCGTCGAACACCACGCGATCACCTCGACCGAAGCGGCCGTGTTCGTCGGCGCGGGCGTCCTGTCCGTGTTGGTGTTCCCGATCGTCGCCACTGCCGTGCGAAACCGCTGAGACGAACGGCTCACATCAGTTCGATCCAACCGTCGGCGACCATCCGGACCAGCAGTTGGGACTTGTTGGCGGCGGCGCGGCCGGCCTCCTCCTAGCGGCGCGTGACACGCTGGTAGTGCGTGCGGACGGTCGCCTCTGCGATGAAGTGCTTCGATGCGGTCTCCGAAACCGTCGCACCCATCACGTAGGTCGTCATGACGTCGCGTTCCCGATCGGTGAGCCGCACCGGGGCCCGCCGTGGCGCTCGGCCGAGGACCGCTCCGACGAGGCCCTCGACGTCGCCTGGTGCGGAGCTCGAATCGGCGACAATCCTCACCGAGGGCGGATATCCGGCCACAGCTCGGTCCGTGACGACGATGAAACGCACATGACGCAGGTGCCGAGCCATTCCCGCATCGAGCGCCGACGGGTCACGAGTGATCACCACGGCAGGCGGTTTCGGATCCGATCTGAGCTCAGTGCCGGTGACCACCCTCGACCGATAACCCATCGCGGCCAGCCAGGAGTCCAACCCGACCGCGTCGAGCGGAGTCGCCCCGAGCAGACCGACCACCCGCTCGGTCCTCGGGAGCCCGGTCGGGATCGACGTGAGACGGTGACCGGCCGACATCCGATGGAGGCGGTTCGCCTCCGAGAAGGAGGCATCCGGTTCCGACACCGTCATGTGGTCCCTACTTCCGCTGGAATGTGCTGCGTACGCGGGTCACCGTATCCCCGGACGCGAATGCACCGGCAGACCCGAATTCTCGGGTAAACCGAGCGGACGACCCCAGTTCAGGGGGCGAGAGTGAGCTCGCCGGACGCGTTGTACACCCGCCTGTCGATCTCCTCGCCCGCACTGTGCACAACGGTCATCAGGGACGATCTTCCCGGCGGGAGGATCCGAATGGTCAGTGTGCCGTCGACCGTCGCATCCAACGATGCCGTGACCGTCGTGACGATCCGCTCGACGATCTCCTCAGACGCCCCGTCGAGTCCATGGTCGTCCAGCAGGATGACGTCCACTCCGCGTCCGCGCGCCGCTCGCGCGGCGGCAGTGACCATCGGAACCGCGAGTGATCGGGCGCGCAGCGAATCCCTCAACTGAGCTTCGAGAAGTCCGCAGGCCCGCTGTTCGGCGTCGGTCAGCGCTCGAGGATCGGCCAGCCGCTCGAGAAGCGGTCGGACCAACGAGTCCAGACCCACCAGTTGGCGATCCCGCTCGTCGAGAACGGCCCGGTGAGCGGCCTCGGCCGCCGCTCGCTCGGTGCCCTCTTCACGCAACAGGAAGATGTCGCGTGCCGCGGGCCGGATAGTCAATCCGAAGAAGGTCGCCATGAGAAGCGGTGCAATGTTGATCAACGTCACGCTCAGCCCGTACCCGGGCCCCTGCCCGGTGCCCGCCGTCCAGAACACCGTGACGCCGATCGCGGCGAGCAGGGACATCCATCCCCAGATCGTCCGTCCCCGCACACACATGTAGGTCGAGACGGCCGTGGCGGCCGACAACGGCCACAACTGGAGTGCGCCCGGCTCCGCCGGAAGCGTGTAGACCACCAACGCCGTCGCGGCAGGACCCGCCACGGTCATGTACGCAGTCCATCCCGGCGGAAGCGGATCGCCCGCCGCACGGATGAGCCCGACCGCCGCCACGCTCACCAGCGCCCAGGCGAGCAGTTCGCGAAGCACGCCGCCGCTCTCGGAGGTGGTGACGGCGAGCAGCGCGTACGTGCAGACGCACCACGCTGCGAGGATCTGTGCGGCAACCGAGTGCAGGCCCATCAACGAGCGGACGTCGCCGTGTTCGACGTCGTCTACCATCATCCACCCTCGATGTCGTCACGCCAGGTCAGAGTGACTGTCGTTCCGTGCCCCACACGACTGACGACGTCCGCCTCGCCTCCGGGCAGCGACTCCAAGCGGCCCCGAATACTGACCGCGACACCGAGCCGGTGAGACGCGATCGCGGTCGGGTCGAAACCGACGCCGTCGTCCGACACCCGGATCGTCGTCTGACCGACTTCACCGGTGACCTCAACCCGACTCGTCGCGGCCGGGCCCGCATGGCGGACGGTGTTGCGCAGCGCCTCGGAGACCGCTGCGCCGAGCGCCCAGACGGCGTCGGCCGGCATCTTGCCGTCAGCGTCGAACGATCGCACGACGAACTCGGCGCGCACGTTCGCGTCGGCGGCGGCGGCACGCAGGTGGACGACCGCCTCATCCACCGTGAACGGACGATCCGTCCGCACGCCGGCCCTGACGTCGTCGAGTTCGGTGAGCGTCGCCTTCGCGAGAGCGCTGATCTCGTCGGTCGACGCCGAACGCGACGCGACGAGCAGAGTCGCCATCACACTGTCGTGGGTCAGCGCGTCGAAACGCTCGCGTTCCACCATCCGTCCGCGCTGCGACGCGGCCGCCTCGGCGACGGCGTGCGTCTGCGCCGTGGTGGTGTCCAGGACGCGACCAGTGCGCAGCGCCATCACCGAACCGCCGACGAACAGGCTGCAGAACATGACGGCGAACCCCGTCTCCGGCACCAGGTCGAAGAGCGTCGCCCCGTCACGAACCCACACGTTGATCATCTGCACTGCGACACAGCCGATCACCATGTGCGCGAAGGCGACCCGCGCAGGCCACGCGATGACCGCGGCGATGCTCGCCAGCCCGGGGAACGACGCGAACCACACCCCGTCGCCCATCGGGACGCCGGTCCCGTTCCACGCGAACGGGAACGATGCGACGACGACGAGGAAGGCAGACGCCGCCACTGCGCCGGACCAGCGGACGGCCCGCACATCGTCACGGAACGAGAGGACGCCGGGGACCAGCCCGGTGCCGAATGCGAGCACAACGGCGACCGGCGTCCACCACGGTGCGGTGCGGTCGGACCACGCGATCACCGAACCGGCGAGCATCACGGAGTACGCCACGTACCCGACGGTGGTGAATCGCGCGAAGATCCGGACGATGCGATCGAGATTCTCGCCGGTCGTCGTGTCGATCGGGAGCACCATCAGGCGGGACGCTCCGGCATCGGCAACAGGCCGTCTTCGACAGCACGCATGTACAGGTCGACCTTGGTGGCGGCGGGGCGGCCAGCCGCAGCGTACTTCGCCCGGATCCGGCCAACGTAGTCGGTGATCGTCTCCGTCGACAGGCCGGTCAGCCGCGCGACCCGGTCGGCCTTCTCCCCTGACGCGTACAGCGCGAGGACTTCCTGCTGTCGTGGACTCAGACCGGCCGCCGACAGGTCGGGATCTCCGTCGATCGCCGCGGCCCACTCGGTGGTGACCACCGGGAGTCCCGCGGCCGCAGCCTCGATCGCTTCGACGACGGCGTCGACGGGCGCCGACTTTCGCACGATCCCCAGCACGCCTGCCTTCGCGGCGAGCCGCACCATGTACGGGTTCTCCGCCCCCGTGAACACGAGGACCTCCAGACCCGCGGCCCGCAGTGCCTCCACGTTGGTGAACGGCGAAGATCCGTCCGCAAGGCGTAGATCGAGCATCACCAAGTCGAGGTCGGTTGGACCGCTCAACAGCTCCGGAACGGTCATCGCCGACGCGACCACAGCCAGACTCGGGTGGTCGGCGAGCATCGCCTCGATGCCGAGGACCACGGATGCGTGATCCTCGACCACTCCGATCCGTTTCACGTTCACACTGCGCTCCTCAACCCCGAGACCATCCACGACAGACGTGGATCGAAGGTATCCCCGCACGCAGTGGGATCGGGCGGCGCGCAGTCGCATTCAACCGTTTCGACGACACCGGGCTGATCGACGGCCACACGTGGTCTGCACCGGACCGATCTCATTCGAACCGAGGACATCAGGAATCTCCCTGATGCCGCATAGCGGATTACAGGCTAATCTCGGCGCTGTGTTGTGGGGCACGTCGTGGCACGATCACCGTGTCGTCCAGGCCAGACTTCGTTTGCACGATCGACGTCGTCCACCCCCGGAACACAAAACACACATAAGCTGACGAACAAGCCCGGCCTCCTTCGGACCAGGCACCGACCATCGAGCGGACGCTCGGCGAGAATGAAAGGCACTGCACATGGGTGTGAGCTTGACCAAGGGCGGCAACGTCTCCCTCACCAAGGAGGCCCCCGGCCTGACCGCCGTCTCCATCGGCCTCGGCTGGGACGTCCGTTCCACCACCGGCACCGACTTCGACCTCGACGGCAGCGCCATCGCGCTGAACGCCGACAAGAAGGCAGTGTCGGACCAGCACTTCATCTTCTTCAACAACCTGCGCTCGCCCGACGGCTCGATCGAGCACACCGGCGACAACACCACCGGCGACGGTGACGGCGACGACGAGGTCATCAACGTCGACCTCGCAGGCGTCCCGCCGGAGATCGGCTCCATCGTGTTCCCCGTCTCGATCTACGACGCGGACGCACGCAGCCAGTCGTTCGGCCAGGTCCGCAACGCGTTCATCCGCGTCGTCAACCGCGCCAACGGCTCGGAGATCGCCCGCTACGACCTGTCCGAGGACGCGTCGACCGAGACCGCGATGGTCTTCGGTGAGCTGTACCGCAACGGCGCCGACTGGAAGTTCCGCGCAATCGGCCAGGGCTACGCATCGGGTCTCGCGGGCATCGCCCGCGACTTCGGCGTCAACGTCTAACCCCTCACCGCCGCAACAGCAACGACGCACCGACGGGCCTACTGCTCGTCGGTGCGTCGCGCCACGTACGACGAGCTGTCGACTTCGATGATGTCGCGCCGTCCACGAAAGAAAAGGCCGACACCCACGTGATTCTCCGCATCTTCGGACTCTCGTTCGTGATCTCCATCGCGGCGCTTGTCGTCGCATTCGTCTACGGCGGGCCCGAAGCCCTCCTGCTGACGGTCATCCTCGGCATCCTCGAAGTGTCGCTCTCCTTCGACAACGCCGTCATCAACGCCACCGTCCTCCGCCGGATGAGCGAGTTCTGGCAGAAGATCTTCCTCACCGTCGGCATCGTGATCGCCGTGTTCGGCATGCGGATCCTGTTCCCGCTGGCCATCGTGTGGATCACCGCCGGACTCAACCCGGTGCAGGCGTTCGACCTAGCGCTCAACCCTCCGACGGACCCGAACGCCGACAGCTACGAATCGCTGATCACCGCGGCGCACCCGCAGATCGCGTCGTTCGGCGGCATGTTCCTGCTGATGCTGTTCCTCGGCTTCATCTTCGACGACAAGGAGATCACCTGGTTGTCGTGGCTGGAGAAGCCGCTGATCCGCATCGGAAAGCTCGATCAGCTCGCCGTCGTCATCGCCGCAGCGATCCTCGTGATCACCGCGACGTTCATCGCTCACGAGGGCGAAGGTGCGACGGTCATGATCGCCGGAACCCTCGGCATGATCTCGTACATCCTGGTCAACGGCCTCGGTGAACTGTTCAATGTCGAAGAGGAGGGCGACGAACCGTCGACCGGTCCGTCCGACCTGGCGAAGGCCACCGGCAAAGCCGGCTTCTTCCTGTTCCTGTACCTCGAAGTGCTCGACGCCAGCTTCTCGTTCGACGGTGTGATCGGCGCGTTCGCCATCACCGCGGACCCGATCATCATCGCCCTCGGTCTCGGCCTCATCGGCGCACTGTTCGTCCGTTCGCTGACCGTGTACCTGGTCCGCCAGGGCACCCTGTCGGAGTACGTCTACCTCGAGCACGGCGCCCACTGGGCGATCGGCGCACTCGCGTTCATCCTCATGTACTCGATCGGCACACCGGTCCCCGAGGTCGTCACCGGCCTGGTCGGCGTCGCGTTGATCGGCGCCGCGATGATCAGCAGCATCATCCGTCGCCGCAAGGAGACCGACGAGCCTGCCGACGACGCCGCACTCGTCGACTCGAAGGAGTAGCGCTGATGACGATCGACACGAGCACCGGGTCGATCATGCGAATGTCTGCCGACCAGGCCGCCCGCCGCTGACTGGATACGATCGAATCGTGCCCACCAATCCGCGCCGGGGCCTGTTCGGCAGGCGATCGCAGAGCGATCGCGCCACGCCTGCGCAGCTCGCGGCTCTGACCGACGCCTTCTTCGCCTGTGAACGGGCGATGGGCGACATGGCGAGCGCCGTACAAGCCGCGCAGGCGGTGGCGCCCGGTTCCATCGCGACCGCCGAATGGGACACCGCACGGGACCGTTACGACCAGGTGATCTCCCGTTACTTGGTGATCTCGGCCGACGACTCTCCCGAGGCCACTCCGGCGAACGTGGAGCAGTGCACTCGGGCGTTCGTCGAGACCACGGAATGGCTCGGTCGCTACGCGGCGTGGCAGGCGTCGGGTCTGCAAGCCGGGCGAGCCGCGATCACCGGCGCCGCCCAAGCCGAACAGCAGGCCCGAGTGGCGGCCAACCAGGCGCTCACCGCGCTCGATCAGGCACCGGTCGAGCATGCTCACCTGACATCGGTTCGAACCGCGGCCGACGCTCTCGCACAAGACCTCACCGGGTTCGAAGCGGCGACGGGCCTCACCGAGCGCCAACGTGCGGCAGACCTCGTCGTCGAAGCCGCGCACCGCGTCATCGATCTCCTCGATCGGGCACCCGGCCTCACCGCCGAGACCGAGAAGACCATGCGGTCGCTCGCCACTCGCAGGCAGGCCGTCGAGACGAAACTCGACGGACTGCCCGCTGTGATGTCACAACTGCTGCGGGACTTCAGTTCCGAATGCTCCATCGACCTCGTCGACGTCCCCGAAGACGTCCGACACCACCTGCAGAACGCGGACGAACGACTCGACCGGGCACGAGTCCTCCTCGGCCACGCACCCGATGAGGCACGAGCCGCCACCGAACAGGCCAGGGCCCACCTGGCGGACGCGGACGAACAGCTCGACCGCGTCGTCGACAGGCTGTCGGACCTTCGAGACGTCCGCGCCGATCCGACGGTCGCCGCATCCCGCGTCCGCTTCCGGATCCGGGACGCCCAGAACTTCGCCGTCGACAATCACCAGGTCCGCGAGTGGGGCTCGGTGCTCGACGCCCAGAACGACCGAGTCGACCGCGCCGCAGCGGTCCTCGAACGCATCCACCCCGACTACTGGTTCTACCTCTCCGAACTGCGGGCCGTCGACGCCCGCGTCACCGACATCATCGGACGGATGCGCGATCACGTCTCGCGCGCCTGACGACACACCTACCGAACGAAAGGAGCAGCCCATGTCCGCCGACATCGCCGTTGACTCCGTCGACCTCGCCGCCACCGGGGGGATCACGCAGTTCCCCCAGCTGTCCGACGAGCAGCTCGACCGCCTGTTCCTGCACCGCCCGCAGACAGTCGACCTGCACTCCCCGATCGACCATCTCGCCATCGCCCTCGGCGCCACCCTCTACGTGCCCGCCACCCGCGACGACCTGACCTCGGTCATCCGACGTCGCGCCGAATCCGGGGTCACGTCGATGGTCATCGACCTCGAAGACGCCGTCGCCGATGAAGATGAGGCGACCGCCGTCGAGCGCACCATTGCAACCCTCACCGATTTCGCCCACGACAACTGGGATCGCCTACTGCTGTTCGTCCGTGTCCGGACCACCGATCACATCGAGACCATCACCGCGGGTCTCGTCCCCGGCCACTGCCTCGCGGGCTTCGTGATCCCGAAGTTCGAAGCCGAATCGGGCGCCGCGGCTCTGGACACCATCGCCGCGGTGTCCGCTGACTGGGACCGCCCCCTCTACGTGATGCCCGTCCTCGAGACGCCGCGCATCGTGCACCGCGAGACGCGCGACGCCGAACTCGCCGCCATCCGTGAAGTGCTCAATCGTCACCGTGAACGGGTCCTGGCCGTCCGCATCGGCGCCACCGACATCTGCGGACTGTTCGGCATCCGCCGCGACCGAGACGTCACCATCTACGACGTACGAGTCGCCGCCGACGCCGTCGCGGGCATCGTCAACATGCTCGGACGCAGCGACGGCACCGGCTTCGTGATCACCGGGCCGGTGTGGGAGTACTTCGCGAACCACGAGCGCATGTTCGCGCCGACGCTGCGGCACACACCGTTCCGCGAGCACGACGCCGTCTACTTCCGACAGCAGCTGGTGAGCCGGGACCTCGACGGGCTGCTCCGGGAGATCGCCCTCGACCGCGCCAACGGCATCACCGGCAAGACAGTGATCCATCCCGTCCACGTCGGCGCCGTGCACTCGCTCTCGACAGTCACCGACGAGGAGTACTCCGACGCCCTCGACATCCTCGACCGCGACGGCGGCGGTGCTCAGGCCTCCGCGTACGGCAACAAGATGAACGAGCTGAAACCGCACCGCAACTGGGCGCTCGGGGTGATGAACCGGGCGCACGTCTTCGGCGTCACCCGCCGCGACATCAGCTTCGTCGACCTTCTCACCGAATGGGCTGGTGACCGATGACCCCCTCCTGGGTGACCGACACCTTCGATGCACACGTCTCCGGGGTCGACGACCTCGTCGAACTGGGGTTGCGCCGCAACCCGAAACGCGCGCACCTGCTGGTGTCGACGGTGCTCGGCAAGCACATCCCGACCCCGCCGTCGCGGGTGCGCGGTGCGGCGAACGATCTCGGCGACGCCGTCACCGGGATCCTCGACGACGAGACCTCCACCGCGACGGTCCTCGGATTCGCCGAGACCGCGACGGGGCTCGGACACTGCGTCGCCGAGCGCATCGGGGCGGCCCGCTACCTGCACTCCACGCGCCGTGCCGTCGACGGTGCGGCGGTACACGGCTCCTTCGAGGAGGGCCACTCCCACGCGACGACTCACCTGCTGCAGCCGACCGACGCCGACTTCCTCGACACAGATCCGTCCGTACCCGTGGTGCTCGTCGACGACGAGATCAGCACCGGCCGCACCGCAGTCGAGGCGATCGAGGCGCTGCACGGTCTCCACCCACACCAGCGTTATCTCGTCGCGTCGCTCGTAGACATGCGCGACGACGGACACCGCGCCGAGTGCGACGCCGCCGCGACTCGCCTCGGCGTCACGATCGACTTCACCGCGCTCGCCGACGGCGCCATTCGTCTGCCCGACGGGATGACCGAGCGGGTGGTGGCCCTCGACGCGCCCGACCTCAACCCGACGGCGCCGACCCGCGGAGACGTCACGTTCTTCACCGCGGGTTGGCCCGCGGCCGTCCCGGACGGCGGCAGGCACGGTTTCCTCGCCGCCGACACCGCCCCGTTCCATCGGGCCGTCGACGATGTCGTCGCCGGACTGTCCGACGTGTTCGCCGCGGGTGACCAGGTGACCGTCGTCGGGCACGAAGAGCTGATGTATCTGCCCCTGTGCATCGCGGAGCGACTCGGCTCGTACGGTGTCGACACGCGTTTCCAGACCACGTCCCGATCACCCGCCCACGTCCGCGACCAGGACGGATACCCCCTTCGTCGCGGCTTCGCGTTCCCTGCTCCCGAGTCGCGCCTGCGCTCTGCCTCCTCAAGCGAGTCGAAGCGCCCTGCCGAAGACACCCGCTACCTGTACAACGTCGCCGAACCCGGCTCAGACGACATCCCGTCGGTCCTGCTGGTGATCGACGACCCCGCCGACACCGCCGCGTTGCGTGCGGACGGTGGACTGCTCGACGTCCTGTCAGCAGCCGGGCATCGCGTCGTCGTGCTGACGGTGCCGGCGACCGATCCCGCACGCTTGTCCCGCTCACGCACCCCGAGTGCACAACGCATCGAACCGACAGGCGGCCCACTGCGTGCGCCCGACTTCGGGTCCTACGCGCCGAGTGAGGTCGCGTGGCTGCTCAAGGACCTGTCCGAGTACTCGCTCGAAGGAGACGTCGCCGAGCGGGAGCGCCGCATCCAGGCGGGTGTCGCGCACTACGCGGAGTCGTTGCCCGTCGAGTTCCAGCCCGGCGCGGCGTACCTCGAACTGTTCGACGCGACACTCACGTCGTCGGCCCGTCGACTGGCACTCGCCGTCGGAACAGTCGCCGAACTGATCCTGGCCGAACGCTCCTCGAATCCGACGCTTGTCTCCCTCGCCCGTGCCGGAACCCCCGTCGGAACGCTGATCGCACGGTGGATTCGGGCGACCCGTCGTTCTCAGCCGGCGCACTACAGCGTCTCGATCGTGCGTGGTCGTGGCATCGACGCCGTGGCCTTGGACTACATCGCCGAACGTCATGACCCCGCGTCGGTGGTGTTCGTCGACGGATGGACCGGCAAGGGCGCCATCGCGAAGGAACTCACCGCGGCCCTGCGGGTGTACGAGGACGGCGGGGGTGCGCATTTCGACGACGAGCTCGCCGTGCTCGCCGATCCCGGATCGTGCACACGCCTGTACGGCACACGCGACGACTTCCTGATCGCCTCGGCCTGCCTCAACTCGACGGTGTCCGGACTCGTGTCGCGCACTGTGCTCAACGACGACCTGATCGGTCCGGGCGATTTCCACGGCGCCAAGTTCTATCGCGATCTGATGCCGCACGACGTGTCGAACCGCTTCCTCGACGCCGTCACCGCCGAGTTCGACGCCGTCTTCGATCAGGCGCGCGCCGACGCAGCGGCCCTGCGCGGTGCCGACCGAACTCCCACCTGGGAGGGCTGGGCATCAGTCGAGGAGATGCAGCGGCGGTACGGACTGTCGTCGATCAACTTCGTGAAACCCGGCATCGGCGAGACCACCAGAGTCCTCCTGCGTCGGGTGCCGTGGCGGATCCTGGTGCGCGACGCCGATCTCCCCGATCACGAGCACATCCGTCTCCTCGCCGCCGAACGCGGTGTGCCGGTCGACGTGGTGCCCGATCTCGCGTACTCCTGCGTCGGTCTGATCAAGGAGTCCGTGTGAACGCCCTCATGGCCACCGACCTCGACCGCACGATGATCTTCTCCCGTGCGGCGTCGGGCTTCTCGACCGCGCTCGAAGAGCGGTCCGGGTCTCCGAGCGCGGTCGAGGAACCCGTGTGCGTGGAGATCTACAACGCCGCGCCGTTGTCGTTCATGACCCCCGGCGCCGTGACGAAGCTGACCGCGCTGGCCGCGTCGACTCCTGTGGTCCCGACCACCACTCGCACACGTGAGCAGTTCGAGCGCATCACCCTTCCAGGCGGTCCGTTCGCGTACGCCGTGGTGAGCAACGGCGGCCGGATCGTTCGCGACGGCGAGAACGACGACGAATGGCGCTCAGCGTTGGAGGCGCGGATCGCGACGACGTCGGCGCCCGTCGCTGAACTGCACGCCGACCTCCAGACGAGAATCGACGAGTCGTGGGTGTCGTCGACGCGTATCGCCGACGATCTGTTCGCCTACCTCGTGGTCGACTTGGACCGGCAGCCCTCCGACTTCGTCGACGACTGGCGGGCATGGTGCACTCCCCGGGGTTGGTCGGTGTCGCAGCAGGGCCGCAAGATCTACGCGATGCCCGACGGCGTGACCAAGTCCGCCGCCGTCGCCGAGGTTCGCCGCAGGCTCGTCGACGACGGTGTTCTCACACCGGACGCGCCACTGTTCGCGGCAGGCGACGGTCAGCTGGACGCCGACCTGCTCGAGTACGCCGACCACGCCATCCGTCCGGCCCACGGCGAGCTCCACGACTCCGGCTGGACCCGGCCGGGACTCACCGTGACAGCGTCGGCAGGTATCGAGGCAGGCGAGGAGATCCTCGACTGGTTCGTCGACCACGCACATCACCCAGCGTCAGCGCCCCATCCGCTCCGACCGGCTCTCGCCGAGAAGTAAGAGGTAATCCGATGTCTTCACTCACCAAGGGCCAGAATGCGGCGCTCCCGACCGGGGACGTCGTCGTGTCCGTCGACGTGGCTGCGGCCGCCGACTTGTCGGCACTTCTCGTCACCGAGGCGGGCAAGGTGCGCAGCGACGCCGACTTCGTGTTCTTCAACCAGCCTGCGGGACCCGGCGTTCAGCTTCGCGACGGGCGCCTGCACATCTCGACCGCCGGCATCCCGTCGGACATCACCGCGATCCGCGCCGTGATCACCCTGGACGACACCACCCGCAGCTTCGGGCAGTTCGCACCGCCGGTGACCCGCGTGTTCGACGCCGCGGGCGCCCCGCTGTTCGACTACGTCGTCGACGGCCTGACGGCCGAGTCAGTCGTCATCGCGGCAGAGGTGTACCAGCGCAACGGGCAGTGGAAGGTCCGGGCGGTCGGCCAGGGCTACGCGGGCGGTTTCGCCGACCTGGTCCGCGACCACGGCGTCGCGGTCGACGACGCCCCGGCCCAGGCTGCTCCCCCGGCGCCGCCCGTCGCTGCGGCCCCGCCGGCCTACAACCCGCCGCCGCAGCAGAGTTACACGCCGCCGCCCGCCCCGCCGAGTTACGCGCCGCCCGCCCCACAGCAGAACTACGCACCTGTGGCCCCGACGTATGGCGCTCCCGCCCAGCCTCAGTACGGCGCTCCCGCCCAGCCCCCTGCGCCGCCGCAGGAACAGGCGCCGATCAGCCTCTCGAAGGACCGGCCCGTCTCGCTGGTCAAGGGCCAGAAGGTGTCGCTGAAGAAGGACGGCGGCGTTCCGCTCACCCAGGTGTGGATGGGCCTCGGCTGGGATCCGGTGCAGACCGGGAAACGCGGTTTCTTCGGCGGCGGCGGAGGCGGCGGCGACATCGACCTCGACGCGTCGGTCCTGCTGTTCTCGCAGGGGAACTGCGTCGAAAGCGTGTACTTCGGCAACCTCCGGTCGAAGAACCAGTCGATCGTCCATTCCGGCGACAACCTGACTGGTGAGGGCGCGGGCGACGACGAGGTGATCTCGGTCGACCTGTCGGCGATCCCGCCGCACGTGGACCGTCTGGCGTTCATCGTCACCTCCTACCGAGGGCAGACCTTCGCCGAGGTCCAGAACGCGTACTGCCGACTCATCGACCAGATGACCAACGCCGAGCTCGCGCGCTACACGCTTGCAGGCGGCATGCCGTTCACCGGCGTGTGCATGGCCGTCATGTCGCGGATCAACGGCGAATGGCAGCTCCGCGCCGTCGGCGAGGGCTTCAACGCCAAGACCGCCAACAAAGCGATCCCGCACGTGATGCCGTACCTCGCCTGAGCTCCGTCCGCCAGTTGTGTCACGTATGTGGTCACAACTGGCGGAGGGAAGCCGAACTCGAGCATTTGTGGAAGAGTTGTCGCATGACCGACGAGCTTCCCGAAACCACACCGGAGTCCACACAGTCGCGACTGGGCGGACTTACATCGAAGCTGCCCGAGATCTCCGGACGCACCAAGGCGATCATCGGTGTGAGCATCGTCGTGCTGTTGGTCGTGGGGTACCTGATATTGCAGCGCTTCCTTCCTCAGTGGTGGGGTCGTGAGATCGCTGCCGACGTCGGCGGGAGCTTCACCCGCGGTTCGCTCTACGGTCTCGGATACGGGCTGCTCGGCTCCGCGGTGACGCTGATCCTGCTGTACTTCGCGTACGTGACGATCGGCCGCTACCGGAACATCGTGTCGTGGACGCTGTTGGTGCTCGCTCTGGCATCGACTGTCCCCAACCTGCTGACCCTCAGCGTGGTCATCGGCAATGGGAGCGGCGCGGAATCCGGACGTCTCGCCCTCGACTACGACGGAATGGGCTTCCGCGGCGCGACTCTTATCGGGCTGATCATCGGCATTGTCATCGGCCTCGCCGTCGACTTCTATCTGCTCGGGAAGCGGCGCGCCAAGGCCAAGGCGGACGTGGCCGCCTGACGACGCATGTGCTTGCAGATCGCGGCCGCATGAACTCTCAGATTTCCGTCAGCCCCGCATGATGAAGTGGTGTCGGCTAGACACCTAATCGGTAGATCGAACGAAAGGAACATCTCATGAGCGTGAGCCTCGCCAAGGGCGGAAACGTCTCCCTCGCCAAGGAGGCCCCCGGCCTCACCGCGGTGACGATCGGCCTCGGTTGGGACGTCCGGACCACCTCCGGTGTCGACTTCGACCTCGACGGCAGCGCATTGGCGCTCGGTGCCAACGGCAAGGTCCCCTCCGACCAGCATTTCGTCTTCTACAACAACCTCCGTTCGCCCGACGGTTCGATCGAGCACACCGGCGACAACCTGACCGGTGAGGGCGACGGCGACGACGAATCGATCAACGTCGACCTCGCCGCTGTGCCGCCGGAGATCGCCAGCATCGTCTTCCCGGTGTCGATCCACGACGCGACCGCGCGCGGTCAGTCGTTCGGCCAGGTCCGCAACGCATTCATCCGGGTCGTCAATCGCGCGAACGGCACCGAGATCGCCCGCTACGACCTCACCGAGGACGCGTCGTCGGAGACGGCAATGAGCTTCGGCGAGCTGTACCGCTACAACGGCGAGTGGAAGTTCCGCGCGATCGGTCAGGGCTACGCGAGCGGCCTCGCGGGGATCGCCCGCGACTTCGGCGTCAACATCTGACGGTTCGTCCGATGCCGATCGTCGTCCGCGCTGCCCATTCGTTCGAGGATGTGCGGACGATGGTCGGCCCCAAGCGGCCCGACGCGAGCGTGTGCTTCTGCCTGAGCCATCGACTCCCCGCGAAGCAGAACCGCGCCCTCGTCGGGCCGGCACGCGGCGAATACGTCCGCTCGCTGTGTGAATCGACCATCGCGCCCGGTGTCCTCGCCTACGACGGCGACGACGTCGTCGGCTGGGCGGGGGTCGCGCCGCGGTCCGAGACGTCATTCGCGAGATCCACCAAGATCCCCCACCTCGACGACCTTCCCGTCTGGTCGGTCTGGTGCCTGCGTGTGCGTCCCGGCCATCGAGGCGAGGGCATCACGGCGTCCCTGCTCGATGGCGCGATCGACTTCGCCCGCACCAACGGCGCCCCGGTCCTCGAGGGTTACCCCTCCGACAACGGCGCCGACCGCATCGACCTGACCATGGCGTTCGTTGGATCGCGGACCATGTTCGAGCGCGCCGGTTTCGTCTACGCCGGCCCGACGTCGTCACTGTCGGGCGGCTTCCCACGCGTGATCATGCGCTACGACCTGCGCGGCTGACGTCGTGCAGGCCGCGCCTGCTCAGGACGAGCCTGATCCGATCGTGTCGAGAATGCTCGATGGCTTCTCACTGATGGTCACCGTTCGGCAGCCCAGTTCGACTGTTGCACCGGGTCCGGTGTTGAGCGCGTAGACGCACACCCTCTGCTGTCCGGTCTTCTTGGTCGACAACACCGCCTCATAGCCGTGGAACGCACCGACGTTGTGCGCCTTGTCGACGTCGTTGCGGGCGACGTTCGCGGTGAGCGCGTGACTCTCGACGCCCGGCGTACCCAGGCCTCCGCCGATGTAGACGTGGACAGCGATCGACTGTGTCACCGTGTCTCGATCGAACGCCCATCCCCTCACCTTTCACCTTGGCGCCAGCTGGAGAGGACACCTCATCGATGGATCCGACCGGATTCGACCCGACGGGTGGACTGTCGATCGTGACTGCACGACACCCGAGTTCGACGCTGTCTCCACCGCCGATGTTGATCGCGTAGACACAGACGTCCTGCCTTCCGCGCTTGTTCGTGGCCAACATCGAGTCGAATCCGTGGAGCGCCCCGACACCGTGTGCACTGTCCACGTCGGGTCGCGAAACGTTGGCGGTGAGAGCGTGTCCCTCGACACCAGCAGTTCCGACTCCGCCTCCCACGTACACATGGACGTCGATCGATCGCGCAAGGGCGTCTCGGTCGAACGCCCAACCTCGGACCTTCACCTTGCCCGGAGACGGCGAACTCACCTCGTCGAGGGATCCGACCGGATCCAAAGCCGAGGGCGAGTCCCCGAAATACTGACTGGATCCACGAATATGAATGTAGCCACTGGGGCCGTCAACACCTGAATACGTGACGTGCCGAGAGTTCCAGCCGGCATTGTCCTCGGTGACCGTCACGGACCCATCCGGTTGATACGCTTCGACCCACGCCACGTGCCCGTAGCTTCCCGCTGGCTTCTTTCCGGGAGCCCAATATGCGATCGCTCCGATCGCCGGAGTCAGATTCTTCTCACCGGGAGCGCGGGTCCACCAGTCACCGGCGTTTCCCCAAGAAGTCCCAGGATCGGGCATTCCATTGCGGGCGAGCCGATAAGCAACATAACGAGTGCAGTTGTGTTCGCCGCCGAAGTAGTAGGTGTCGGCCCATGTACTCGTGTAGGCACCATATCCAGATCCCTCGACACACCCGTAGTCGGCTCGGGAGCAGTGTGCAATCTGCGCGGACTCAGCGGGCGGCGCAGTCGCAACGATTCCACACACCGCAACGAGCAGCGTGAGCAGCACCACCGCGAACCGTCCAACTGTCGACCTCATCGGGCCCTCCTGGTGAGTCCTGAACGCGCACAGTGCACGTAAGTCTCAAACCTCACCAGGACCGGGGTGCACCCTCCACTCTGGGGAGCCGAGTTCCACCGGACGGTGGAACAGATTCATCCACCCGATCCACAATCCCCTAGTGCCTGGCCGTCACTCACCACGCCAGACGGATCCACGGACTCTTCGGGTCGGTGAGGAGCATCCGCAGTAGCGGAAGGTGGATGTCGAGCGACTCGTCGACGTCCGCGGGTCCTTCGTCGGCGCACCACAGTGCCCGTCCGACGACGTACGACGCCCCGTACTCCGGCCACCCGCCGACCCGCTGACGTCCGATGTCCACAGCTCTCTGCAGCAGCGGCAGCACATCGTCCGGGGTGCACCACCCGTGTGCCACTGACCGGCGCGCAAGCATCGCCATCCGCGTCAGGTCCCACGCGCACGTCGTCGGCGGAATGAGCTCCGGCATGGCGGGCCGCGACAGCGCCATCAGCGTCTCGCTCACCGCCTGGGCTGCGGCCGGTCCCGACTGCCTACCCACCAGTTGGACGAGTTCGGCCTGCCGGTCCGGGGTCTCCCGCCGGAATGGCAGGGCCGTCGCCAGCGCCTCGTCCATCTCCGGGGCGTGCATGCCGTCGAGCAGAGCTCGCATGGTCATCATCGCGTCGTCACGCCCGGTGATGCCCCAGAACTTCTTGAGGTCCCGCTTGGAGCCGAATCCGCCTGCACGGTAGTCGAAGTCGTCGCAATGACTGTCGGCGACGCGGCCTCTCCACCACACCATCTGATAGGGCGCCCCGAGCGCCAGCCCGCGAACGTGATCGAGTGAGTACTTCGGCTGAGGCAGCCACAGAAAGGGATCAGACACGGACCCGACCATATCGGACTTTCTCCACGGATGTCGGGCGCCTGAACGACGAAGGAGCGCACCGCCGACTGGCGATGCGCTCCTTGTCGTTCGCTGATTTCTAGTCGACGCCGAAATCGATGGCGGCGCGGTCGAGCGACTCCGAGGCCGCGTCCTCCGGGCTGCCGCCCGCGATGGCCTGCGCGCCGCCCTCGGACAGTTCGCCGACGAGGTCTGCGGTCGCCCCGCCGACGATGCCGAGCGTCGCGTACTGCTCGAGGCGCGAACGCGAGTCGGCGATGTCGAGGTTGCGCATCGTCAGCTGACCGATGCGGTCGGCAGGCCCGAACGCGGCGTCGCCGACACGCTCCATCGACAGCTTGTCCGGGTGGTACGAGAGCGCCGGGCCCTGCGTGTTCAGGAAGTGGTAGTCGTCGCCGCGGCGGAGACGGACGGTCACTTCACCGGTGATAGCGGAACCGACCCAGCGGACGAGTGCCTCGCGGAGCATGAGCGCCTGCGAGTCCATCCAGCGGCCCTCGTACATGAGTCGACCGAGGCGACGACCCTCATTGTGGTAGTTCGCGACGGTGTCTTCGTTGTGGATCGCGTTGACGAGACGCTCGTAGCCGATGTGCAGCAGCGCCATGCCGGGCGCCTCGTAGATGCCGCGCGACTTGGCTTCGATGATGCGGTTCTCGATCTGATCCGAGACGCCGAGGCCGTGACGGCCGCCGATCTCGTTGGCCTTCAGGACGAGTGCGACGGCGTCGTCGAACACCTCACCGTTGATCGCGACCGGGCGACCCTGCTCGAAGCGGATCGTGACGTCTTCGGTGGCGACCTCGACGTCGTCGCGCCACGCGGCGACACCCATGATCGGCTCGACCACGTCGAGGCCGTGGTCGAGGTGCTCGAGGGTCTTGGCCTCGTGCGTCGCGCCCCAGATGTTGGCGTCTGTCGAGTACGCCTTCTCCTGCGAGTCGCGATACGGCAGCTTCCGCTCGACGAGCCACTGGCTCATCTCATGGCGACCGCCGAGCTCCTCGACGAACTGGGTGTCGAGCCACGGCTTGTAGATCCGCAGGTTCGGGTTGGCCATCAAGCCGTAGCGGTAGAACCGCTCGATGTCGTTGCCCTTGTAGGTGGAGCCGTCGCCCCAGATGTCGACGCCGTCCTCCTTCATGGCGCGGACCAGCAGCATGCCGGTCACTACACGGCCGAGCGGCGTGGTGTTGAAGTAGGTCTTGCCGGAGCTGCGGATGTGGAACGCACCGCACTGGAGCGCGACCAGGCCTTCTTCGACGAGCGCCGAACGGCAGTCGACCAGGCGCGAGATCTCAGCGCCGTACTGCTCGGCGCGTCCGGGCACGGACGCGATGTCCGGCTCGTCGGCCTGACCGAGGTCAGCGGTGTAGGTGCAGGGCACCGCACCGTTCTCGCGCATCCACGCGACGGCGACGGAGGTGTCAAGGCCACCCGAGAAGGCGATTCCGACACGCTCGCCCTTGGGCAGAGAACTCAGCACTTTCGACATACGTCCAGCTTAAACAGTGGTTCCGCGTCCCAACGAATCTGGTCGGATTGCGACCGGCGACCGCGCGTCGTGGAACCGCTCTGTGCGTCTGTGCGTCTGACCTTGTATGGGGGATGCTGGGATACGCACTCGCGCGCAACTGCATGCCGAGGGACTGACGGACACAGACATCCGCAGGATGGTTGAGAACGGCACTCTCACCCGCCTGCGGCCCGGGTGGTTCGCCCTCGGCGCTCATGATCTCCGTGCGGCGACCGCAGTGCGAGACGGCGGCGTCCTCGGATGCGTGTCGGCGCTTCAGTTCCACGGACTCTGGGTTCCGCCCGGACACACCGCACTACACCTGCGACGCAGTCCCAAGATGACCGGCAAGAAAGCCGCATGCCGACCCTTCCAGGGGCCGGTCCGCTCCACCGTCGACGCGGTCGACTCCATCCCCGTCGCCCTCAAGTACGCGGCACACTGCCTCGACGCCGACGAATGGATTGCCGTGTGCGACTCGCATCTGAACTCGACCGGCGAATCGGTAGAAGATCTACTCGCTCAAATGGGAGCGGTCGGGCCGACAGTCCGCGATCTCGCCTACCGCACCGATCCGCGTGCACAATCCGGGACGGAGAGCATCACGCGGGTGCGGCTCCGCGCCGCACACTTCACAGTTGTCGTCCAACCGCGGATAGCGGGCATCGACTGGTCCGACCTACGGATCGGAAAGCTGATTCTTGAATGCGACTCGGTGCTTCACCACTCGAGTCGCGAGGACTACGAGCGCGATCATCATCGCGACCGCCGCGCCCTGCTCGATGGGTGGCTGACGATGCGGCTCACGTACGACGACATCCTGTACGACTGGCCGGGCACCCTCGCCGACATCCGCGCGATCACCCGGGCCGACCGTCACCGTGCGAGGAGTGCCCGCGACCGCGCAAATGGTGCAAAGATCGCTTCGCGAATCGGGCCAGGAGGGCAATATGCCCTCGTGGCCCGATTTCTGAGGCGATCCTCGCGGCAGTTCGGTCAGAAGCCTCCGTTGATGAAGTCTGCGTAGGCGGGGAGGTCGAGCTGGCCGTGCCCGGAGAGGCCGATCACGACGACTTCCTCCTTGTCGCTGTTCGCGACGTGGGCGGCGCAGGCGGCGATCGCGTGCGTCGACTCCGGAGCGGGGACGATGCCCTGGGCCCGCGCGAACTGCACACCGGCGCTGAACGCGTCGTGCTGATCGATCGCGGTGCCCTCGACCAGGCCGAGCTCCACTGTGTGGCTGAGTGCCGGCGCCATGCCGTGGTAGCGGAGGCCACCTGCGTGGATGGGGTCCGGAACGAAGTCCATGCCGAGGGTGTGCATCTTCAGCAGCGGGGTCAGGCCTGCGACGTCGCCGTGGTCGTAGCGGTATTCACCCTGCGTGATCGACGGGCACGCCGACGGTTCGGCTGCGACGATGCGCGGGTTCGAACGGCCGTGGATCTTCTCGCGCAGGAACGGGAACGACAGACCGGCGAGGTTCGATCCGCCACCGGCACAACCGAACACGACGTCGGCGCCACCGGGCTCAACGGCGTACAGCTGGTCGACTGCCTCCTGGCCGATCACACTCTGATGCAGGACGACGTGGTTCAAGACGCTGCCGAGTGCGTACCGGGTGTCGTCGTTCTTGGCGGCGACCTCAACGGCCTCCGACACGGCCATGCCGAGACTGCCGGTGGTGTTCGGATCCTTCTCGAGCATCGCGCGGCCTGCCTCTGTGAGGTCGGACGGGCTCGGGTGCAGCGTTCCGCCGTAGGTGCGGATGAGGTGTCCGCGGTACGGCTTGGAGTCGTACGACGCCCGGACCTGCCACACCTCGACGTCGATGCCGAACTGCGCGCCGGCGAACGACAGCGCACTGCCCCACTGGCCCGCACCGGTCTCGGTCGTCAGCTTCTTCACGCCGTCGACGCTGTTGTAGTAGGCCTGCGCGACAGCGGAGTTCGTCTTGTGGCTGCCGACCGGGCTCACACCCTCGTACTTCACGTAGATGCGAGCCTTGGTGTTCAGCGCCTCTTCGAACTTGCGGGCGCGGAACAGCGGCGAGGGACGCCACATCTTGTAGATCTCACGAACCTGTTCCGGGATCTCGATGTACGCCTCGGTCGAGACCTCCTGCGCGATGAGGCCTGCCGGGAACAGCGCAGCGAGATCCTCCGGGCCGACCGGCTCCTTGGTTCCCGGGTGCAGGTGCGGCGGGATCGGCTGGTCGAGTTCGGCCGCCAGGTTGTACCAGTGGGTGGGGACGTCCACGGTCACGAGATCGGGGTTCGTGGCGTCAACATTGCTTGTCATGCACGTCACAATAACGGGCGGTCTACCCTCGGAGCACATGACGGGTCGACGATGGCGGTGCAATGGTCCCGACGGGCTCGCCGATTTCGAGTTCGTGCAGGTCGAGGCCGCGACGCCGGGCCCGGACGAGGTGCGAGTCGAGGTCAGCGCGGCGGGTGTCAATCCGGCCGATCTCAAACACACCCGACGCGCTACGGCCTACCCGATGCCGGTCGGCTATGAGATCGCCGGGGTCGTCACCGACGTCGGATCCGCAGCGGCCGGTCTCTTCGCGCCGGGTGACCGGGTGGTCGCCTTCCGCGTGCACGGCGGTTACGCGACGGAGCTGACGTTCCCGGCCGAGAAGGCCTTCATCCTGCCCGACTCCGTCGACGACATCAGCGCAGCCGGACTGCTCCTCGCCGGCACGACGGCTGCCGACATGCTGCATCGCAGCGGAGCGTCCGACGGTGACACGATCCTCGTGCACGGAGCGTCGGGCGCGGTCGGCGCGACTCTTCTGCAGCTTGCGGCGCGCCGTGGCGTCCGCGTCGTCGGGACGGCGAGCCCCTCAAGGCTCGACGCGGTGCGCCGGTTCGGCGGGACACCCGTCGCCTATGGCCCGGGACTGGTGGACCGGCTCCGCGATTGGACCTTCGACGCCGCCCTCGACCTCGCCGGCACTGACGAGGCGACCGATGCGTCGTTGGCACTCGTGTCTGACAAGTCGCGGATCATCACAGCCGCGAACAAGCCTGCCGCCGACCGGCACGGCTTCGTCGCTGTGGCGGGCATGGACCCGGAGAGCACCGCGTTCCGCGATGCCGTGCGCCCCGAGCTCATCATCCTCCTCGCCGCGGGCGAACTGGAAGTGCCTGTCGCCCAGACGTTCCCACTCGCTCAGGCGCGTGAGGCCCTGGAACTCGTTGCGTCCGGCGCCGCAGGCGGCAAGGTCGTGCTCACCGCCTGAGGCCGACTACACCAGGATCGGCAGCGCTCCGGGACGGACGGTGACGGTCACCGGGAACGCGCTGAGCAGGTCGCCGTCGGCATGGACGGGCAGTTGCCGGTCCGCGTCGAGAGTGACCGCGGTTCCGGACAGGAACTCGATCTCCTCTCGTCCCGCGTGCGCCCCCGTCTTCGCCTGCTTCATTAGGCTCGCAAGGCGGTACTTCGAGTGATCACCGCGGATCAGCATCACCTGGATCTCACCGCTGTCGACCGACGCCGTGGGAACCATGCGGAGCCCGTGCCCGTAGTCGCCCGAGTTCGCGACCACCACGATGTGCGCGGACGACTCGTGACGGACTCCGTCGACGGTGAGCGCCACCTGGAAGGGCTTCCACCGAAGTGCGGTCAGGACCGGTGCGATCCGGTACGACACCCGCCCCATCCAACGAAGCCGGTTGATCAACTCGGTCGCCACCGAGTCGAGGCCGACGTACACGTTGCCGACCGCGACAGCAGTGGTCCCATCAGGTCGTTCCACATCGAACACGTCCATCCGCCGCACTCGGCCACCTGCCAGCACCGCGGCGATGGCGGTCGGCTCCAGCGGCAGCCCGAGGTGGCGGACGAGGTCGTTGCCACGCCCGGCGGCAGCGACGCCCATCTGCGCGCCGTCGATCGCCAGCACACCTTCGGCCACGTCGCGGACGTGCCCGTCTCCGCCGACGGCAACCGTCAGCGCACCACTGCGCGCGGCTTCGGTCGCCACACGTGTAGCGTGCGCCGACGATTCCGACTCGATCACCTCGACGTCGGAGACGCCGAGCCGATCCAGTTCCGCGGCGACGGCAGGCCACTGCTGTTTGGCCGCCCCGCCACCGGAGATCGGGTTCACCACCGCGACGATGCGCGGCGCGTCAGCGCTGGTCACGGCAGCAGAATACCGGGATTGAGGATCCCGTTGGGGTCGAGTGCGTTCTTCACGGCACGCAGCGCGGTCACCTGAACGTCGCCGATCTCTTCGAGGTATGTGCCGCGATGATCGGTGCCGACAGCGTGATGGTGAGTGATCGACGCGCCGGCCGCGCGGATCGCGGCGTTCGCCGCCGCCTTCGCCTTCCCCCACTGCTCGAGCGGATCGGCGAGAGCGTTGGAGATCACGGTGAAGTACAGCGACGCACCGGTCGGGTAGACGTGGGAGATGTGGCACATGACCACGGCGGGCGTGCCCTGCTCGCCGAGGGCGCCGGTGACCGCGGCTGTGACGTCAGCCTTCAGCTTGTCGATGTTCGACCAGAAGGTCACCGTCTCCAAGGTCTCCACCAGTGCACCCGCGTCGAGCAGCGGATCACGCAGGTACGGACCACGGAACCGGCCTTCCCGCCAATGCTCGCCCGGCTCGGTTCCGAGCGGCGTTCCGCCGAGTTCAGTGAGGCGTGCGGTCACGTAGGCGTCGCGGCATTCGACGTCCGCCTGATCGCCTTCAAACCCGACGACCATCAGGCAGCCCCCGACGGGGCCGCTGGCCGAGCCTGCCGCCGACGGGTTCGCCAGATTGAGACCGGTCTCGGCCTCGTCGGACAGGCGCAGCACGGTGGGCTTGACGTTCGCCTGCGCGAGGGCACGCATCGCGGTGGCGCCCGCGACGAAGTCGGGGAAGTGCCAGCCGTAGAAGCGTCGGACCGCCGGCGCCGGGTGGACACGCACGCGTACCAGCGTGACCACGCCGAATGCACCTTCACTGCCGAGGACCAGCTGCCGCAGGTCAGGGCCGGCGGCCGACTTGGGAGCGGTGCCGATCTCGGCGACGCCGCCGGGGGTCGCGAGAGTCAGGCCGACGACCATTTCGTCGAAGCGGCCGTAGCCGATCGACGATTGACCGGCAGAGCGGGTGACGGCGCAGCCCCCGACCGTTGCGCCCTCGTACGACTGAGGGAAGTGCCCGAGCTCGAATCCGCGCTCGCCGAGCAGGCGCTCAGCGTCGGGAAGTCGCGTGCCCGCGGCGAAGGTGGCGATCTGCGAGACCTCGTCGAGTGCGATCAGTCCGGTCAGCTGGCGGAGGTCGAGGCTGATGATCGGGCGCGTGCGGTCGGGGACGAGGCCACCGGTGACGGTGGTGCCGCCCGCGTAGGGGCTCAGGCCGATGCCCGCGGCGTCGCACACGGCGAGGACGGCGGCAACCTGGTCTGCGGTGGTCGGCGCGACGACCGCATCCGGCGCGTCGCTGGCGTCTCCGGCGCGGAACTTCAGCAGGTCAGGAGTCGAGAAGCCACGAAGGCGGGCAGCACGAAGCGTGTCGTCGGTGCTGACCTGTGCGCCGGTGGCGGCGAGGTCGGCCAGTGCGGCGTCGTCGAGTCGTGATGCGGGGATCACCAGGTCGACCGGTGCAGGCGCGGCTTCGTTGATGCCGAGCATGGTCAGCGCGCCGATCACCGAGTCGGAGAGGTGCATCGGGTCGTTCGGGTTGCCCCAGCGACCCGGGGTGAAGTCGACGACGTCGACGGCGGTCTCGCTCGTGGTCATTTTCGGCCTTCCATTCAGCGTTGGTGATACAGTTATACATATGATGTCGCAGCGAATCAATGGAGCGAGAGCCAACGGGGCCTCGACCTCGTCCCGCACCCCGAGCGCTTCCTCCCGCACCCCGAGCGCAGTCGAGGGGAGAACCGCAGCGAACGCGATCAGCGAGGACGTGATCCTCGATGCCGCGGCGAAGCTGATGTCCACCATCGGCATCCGCCGCACCACGATGGCCGACGTCGCGCGCACCGCCGAGGTGTCCCGCGCGACTCTCTACCGGCGCTTTCCGAATGTGGAATCGCTTGCCGCACAAGTCACTACGCGAGAGTTCACGCGTATCGCGGCCGCGTCACCCGCTCGCGAGGGCCTCGCCACGCGGGAGTCGATGATCGTCGGACTCGTGCACCTCGTGAGCGCCGCCCGGAAGCATCCCCTGCTGCAGAGGATCATCGAGCTGGATCCCGAGTTCCTCATGCCGTACCTGCTCCACCGCACCGGCCGGACGTCGCGCAGCCAGCTCGACACGATCGAACACCTGCTGACCGCAGGGCAGGCGACAGGAGAGATCCGCGCCGGCGACGCCGGCCGGATGGCGACCACCGTCCTGCAGATGGCGTGGTCGTTCGCGCTGACCGGCCCCGTCTTCACCGACCCCGACGACGTCGACGCGCTCGACGACGAACTCTCGGAACTCCTCGAAAGGTACCTCCGCCCATGACCTTCGACCTGCTCGCCGGCCACCCGTCCATCGACCCGTCGTCGCTCCTGTCACCTACTCGTCGCAGCGCCGACCTGGCTCGGCTCGCTGAATCGCCGGCAGTTGACCTCGTGGTGATCGGCGGGGGCGTGACCGGCGCCGGCGTCGCCCTCGACGCCGTCTCCCGCGGCTTGTCGACGGTGCTCATCGAGAGCCGTGATCTCGCGTTCGGCACCAGCCGGTGGTCATCGAAGCTCGTGCACGGCGGCCTTCGCTACCTGGCGTCCGGCGCCGTCGGCATCGCATACGAGAGCGCTGTAGAGCGTGACGCGTTGATCTGCAAGATCGCTCCGCACTTGGTGCGGCCGCTGCCGCAGGTGGTGCCGCTGACGAAGGACGTCAACTTCTTCAACGCTGCCCTGACGCGGACCGGTTTCCTGGCCGGTGACGCACTGCGAATCGCCGCCAAGACTCCGTCGTCCACGCTGGCCCGCTCACGCCGCATCTCCGCCGCCGAGGTTGTTGACCTCGCGCCGACCGTCAAGCAGGACGGACTGCGCGGCGGGCTCCTGAACTGGGACGGACAGCTCAACGACGACGCCCGCCTCGTCATCGGAATCGCGCGGTCCGCGGCTTCGCTCGGGGCGACTGTCCTCACCCACGCCCGCGCCGACCAGGTGACCGGGACATCTGTCGATGTGACCGACGAACTCACCGGTGCCAGCTTCGGGATCCGCGCGAAGGCCGTCGTGAACGCGACGGGTGTGTGGGCCGCGCAAGTCGACTCCGCGATCGCCCTTCGTCCGAGCCGCGGCACCCATCTAGTGATGAGCCAGGACAGCTTCAACGGTCTGACGGCTGGACTCACCGTCGCCGTGCCCGGCCATTTCGGCCGCTACGTCTTCGCCCTTCCGCAGGCCGACGGCCGCGTGTACGTCGGGCTCACCGACGAGGAGGCCGACGGTGAGATCCCCGACGTTCCGCAGCCGGAGGAGTCGGAGATCGACTTCCTCCTCGATACAGTGAACCTCGCACTCGGCATACCGCTGACCCGTGACGACGTGATCGGCACCTATTCCGGGCTGCGTCCGCTTCTCGATTCCAGATCGGGCGAGACGTCCGACGTGTCGCGCAAGCACGCTGTCCTCACACGTGACGACGGGCTGGTGACCGTGGTCGGCGGAAAGCTGACCACCTACCGTCGCATGGCGCAGGACGCCGTCGACGCAGCGATCAAGGCGTCAGGCCTCACCGCATCCGCATGCCGGACACGCACATTGCCACTGGTCGGAGCCGCAGGACCCGACGTCCTCGCCGCCGTCAACGCGCCCGATCGTTTGGTCGCGAAGTACGGGACGGAAGCGCCGGCCGTCGTCGACCTCGGGGCATCCAACCCGGTCCTCGCCGCACCGGTGGCCGACGGCACCGAAGTGACCGGGGCCGAGTTCGTGTTCGGTGTGCACGCCGAGGGCGCGATCACTGTGGATGATGTCCTCGAGCGCCGATCCCGCCTCTCCCTCACGCCACTAGTCGCCGACGCCGCCCGCCCCGCCGCAGAGGCCGCGTTCTAGCCGCAGTCCTACTGCTCCTTGAGCGCCCTTCGTCTCGCTGCGCTCGCTCAGGACCCGCGGAGCGAGTCGAAAGGTCTGTGCTGCAAAACCTTTCGACTCGCAAGCTCGCTCAATGAGCAGTGGGGAACCGGCTCACTCAAGGCGCAGTGGGGGCCAGCTCGCTCGAGCAGTGGGCCAGCTCGCTCGAGGAGTGGCGGGGCGAGCGTCGGTTGAGCAGCAGTGGGCAGGGGATCGCCTCGACGGCGGGGCTAGTCGGGGAGCATCGGGGCGTCGTCGCCGTGGTGGCGGTTGATCAGTGCGCCGCGGGTGACGGCGTCGCGGCCGAACTTGCCGCGCAGGGAGTCGACGGCGACGTCGAGCGCGGCGGCGTGATCGTCTCCGTCGAACGGCAGGGTGAGTTGGACGGCCCCGTGGTCGGCGAGATTCGTCAAAGACAGCCCGATCAGTGTGCAGCCTCGTTCCCGGACGATCGGCATCGCATCATCGAGCAGCCCGCGCGCCACCGCGAGGATCGTCTCCGTCGAGTCCGTCGGATCGGGCAGTGAGCGGGATCGGGTGACCGCGTCGAAGTCTTGAAACCGAAGTCGGAGGACCACGGTCCGCGTCAGTCGGTCGGCCTTGCGAAGCCTGGCGCCGAGGCGGTCGACGATCGCCAACAGCGTCGCCTCGATATCGGACTCCGACTTGATCCGACGTCCGAGCGCTCGTTGTGCCCCGATCGATCGGCGTCGTCGGCCCGTCTCGACCCGCCTCGGGTCGCGGGCCATCGACAGGGCGTACAAGTGCGCGCCCGTACCGCGGCCGAGAAGCCCGCACATGCGCGACTCCCCCAACTCCGCGATCTGCCCCACAGTGGAGATCCCGGCGTCATAGAGTCGCGCCTCCGTCTTCGCTCCCACACCCCACAACCGCCGCACGGGAAGCGGATGCAGAAAGTCGAGTTCACGTCCCGCCTCCACGTGCAGAAGTCCGTCCGGCTTCCCGACAGCACTCGCGACCTTCGCCAGGAACTTGCTGCGCGCCACACCCACGGTGATCGGCAGACCGACGTCGAGCCGGACACGCTCCCGAAGGCGCTCCGCTATCTCGACCGGAGTTCCACTGATCTTGCGCAGTCCGGAAACGTCGAGAAACGCCTCGTCGACCGATATGCCCTCCACCAGCGGTGTCACGTCCCTAAAGACGTTGAACACTGCCTTCGACGCCTCCATGTACGCGTCGAATCGCGGGGGCATCGTCACCGCCGTCGGACACAGAGCTCGCGCCTCATGACCGGGCATCGGGGATCGGACGCCGACGGCTTTCGCCTCGTAACTCGCCGCCAACACGACGCCGCCCCCGACGAGCACGGGACGCCCACGAAGGTGCGGGTGGTCGCGTTGCTCGACTGACGCGTAGAACGAGTCGAGGTCGGCGTGGAGGA
The DNA here is from genome assembly GCF_037148075.1 of Gordonia malaquae. Classification (NCBI taxonomy): domain Bacteria; kingdom Bacillati; phylum Actinomycetota; class Actinomycetes; order Mycobacteriales; family Gordoniaceae; genus Gordonia; species Gordonia malaquae. The sequence continues at coordinate 153,093 of NZ_JBBCUB010000003.1, forward strand.
TCGACGCGTCGGCGCGTTCGAACTGTTCGATCCTCATGCAGCGATCATGGCACCCCGGTATGACAATCTCCGACGGTCGATATGACAGATGTCATCGGAGTTCCATGACGAGCACACACGAACCGATGACTCGGCGCACTACTGCACACGCCGGTCGGCCGCGAGGCTTGAGGCATGAACACAACACCCTCCGCAGGACGGTCCCCCAGACCCGAACCCGGGCTCCGCGACGCCTCGTTCCACGACCTGTTCATGGACTGCTGCCGCCTCGGCCCGGCACCGACACGATCCCGAGAGCTGTTCGTGATCGCCGTGACCGCCGTCCTCATCGGATTGGTGCTCGTCATCGTGCAGCCGCCCCTGGCCGCGGGTGCGTTCGCAGTCGGCATCGTCGGCGCGATCATGGCCGTGCGCTGGGGTGTCGGCACTCGCGACAAGTGGGCACAACGATGACCGCGATCATCGACGCCCACAACCTGCACCGTTGGTACGGGCACGGCGACGCTGCCTATCACGCAGTGCGCGGTGTCGACCTCACCGTCGACGAGGGCGAGGTGTTCGCGCTGCTCGGAACCAACGGAGCAGGCAAGACGTCGACCCTCGATCTCCTCGAAGGCCTGGCAACGCCGGACGACGGCGCGGTCGCGGTGTTCGGACTCGACCCCGTCAACGATCGGCGGGCGGTCCGTCCAGACGTAGGCATCATGCTGCAGTCCGGAGGACTGCCCGCCGAACTGACCGTCGTCGAGACACTCGAGATGTGGCGCGGCACATGCAGCCATCCGACCACCGTGGACGACGTTCTAGAGAAGGTGAGCCTCGCGGACCGGGCAGGCGTCCGAGTCGGTTCGCTGTCCGGCGGGGAGCAGCGCCGCGTCGACCTGGCCTGTGCGCTGCTCGGACGTCCACGCCTGCTCTTCCTCGACGAGCCGACCACCGGTCTCGATCCCGAGAGCCGGCGCGCCACCTGGACGCTGCTCGCCGACCTCAAGGCCGAGGGCGTCACGATGGTTCTGACGACCCACTACCTCGATGAAGCCGAGGCACTCGCGGACCGCATCGCGATCATGCACGCCGGATCCGTCTCGCGAGAAGGAACACTGCGCGACATCGTCGACGCGCACCCGTCCACCGTCACGTTCGACGCCCCGGACGTCGCGCTCCCGGAGTTCAGCGGCATGCATTCCGAAGCGGGCCGAGTCGAGATCCGCACCTTCGCGCTCCAGCGCGACCTGCACAGACTGTTGACCTGGGCCGATACCGCCGACGTGCACCTGTCGGGCCTGGCGGCCCGAGCCGCATCACTCGAGTCGGTGTTCCTCGACATCGCCGGCGAGACCACCCTTGCGACGACCGGAGCAGACCGATGACCACTGCAGACACCTTCCGACGCCGCCCGTTGTACTCACTCGCACGCGCCGAGTTCCGTCAGTTCCTCCGTAACAGGACGCTCGTGGTGATGGGCGTCGTGTTCCCCGTCCTCCTGCCACTCACGATCTTTCTGCTCTCCCGCAGCAACGGCGTCACTCACGACTCGGTAGCGGCGACGTTCGACATGTTCGCGCTGTACGCCCTGGTGTTCGTGCAGTTCTACACGGTGTTGTCGATGGTCACGACACGCCGTGGCGAAGGCGTGCTGAAACGACTGCGAACCGGTGAGGCGGCCGATTGGCAGATACTCGCCGCACCCAACGTGCCGGGCGTGACGGTGACCGCCGCCTCGTCGCTTGTGGTCGCGGCCGTCGTCTACGGTTCCGGCGCCCCCGCTCCGGCGAATCCGCTTCTCATAGCGCTCGGCCTGGCCGCGGGAGTGCCCGTGTTCGGATTGCTCGCCCTCGCCACCAGCGGATTCACGAAGAACGCCGAGGCCGCACAGATCACGTCCCTGCCGGTCATGGCCCTGGCGATGATCGGGATGGGCAACATTCGCGACGCCCTGCCCGACCGCGCCGCCGACATCGTCGGGTGGACGCCCTACGCCGCGGTGTCCGACCTGGTCCGCCTCGGCGCGTCGGACGGCACCGTGAGCGGGACGTTCGCCGATTCCGCCGGTCCGGTTGCGACACTTGTCATATGGACCGCACTCGCGATCGCTCTCGTCTACAAGTCGTTCCGCTGGGACGACCGCGGATGAACCTGACGCCCGGACGGTGGGCCCGCTTGTCCGAACCGGCCAAGTATCGGGCCTACACCCGGGCGACACTGCTCGGCGTGGTCACGATGGTGGGTGTGCTCGCCGCCGCCAATCTCCGCGAGCACGCGGGTGTGCTTGCCGTGATGTTGACGGCGACGGTGTCGGCACTGATGGCTTTCGAGGCCCGACCCGAGTTGACCGGGCGTGATCAACCACGCCTGGACACCTGGCTGGCCGGCGTCGCCACGGTCGGGTTCATCGGATCATGGCTCGCCGGGCTGGTCGCGGTGCGTTCATCGACCGGCGACGCCGTCGCGTTCGCTCGCGGTGGCGCCTGGTTCGTGGTGGTGCTCGCCGCTGCAGCCCTGCTTCCGTTCATGGCAAGACGCTGGGAGGCCCTCACCGCGATCGCCCTCATCACCGCGATCGTTTCTGGCGCCCCGGACGATCGGCTGGTGAACGTGCTGCCCCCGGCACTCGTGGCCGTGTTCTGCTGCGGGACCACACGGGCGTCGCTGTGGGCGCTGCGGATCGTCGACGACCTCGACGAGGCCCGCCGGACGCAAGCCGAACTCGAGGTCGCCGAGGAACGGCTGCGGTTCGCGCGCGACCTGCACGACGTGGTGGGCCGCGGCTTCTCCACGATCGCGGTGAAGAGCGAACTCGCGTCTCGCCTTCTGCGCGCCGGTGCCTCCGAGCGCGCAGCCGCCGAGATGGACGAGGTCAAAGCTCTCGCCGTGTCGTCCATGGAGGAGATGCGCTCGTTGGTCCGCGGCTACCGCGGGATCGATCTGACGGGAGAGGTCGCCGGGGCCCGGTCTCTCCTAGCCGCCGCGGGCTGCGACCTGATGGTCGCGGGTCGACCGGAGGACGTCCCGGAGCGGCTCCACGAAGCGGCCGCATGGGTGGTCCGCGAAGGGACCACCAACATCGTCCGGCATTCATCGGCCACCACTGCGACACTTGATCTCGGCTCGTCCGGGATGAAGCTGACCAACAACGGTGTCGTCGTTCCGATCGGAGCCCAATCCGGTCTCCTCGGCCTGTCCGAGCGCCTCGCCGCGGTCGGCGGTGCCGTGACCACAGCTTCCGATGATGGAGCCTTCACCCTGGACGTTCGTTGGGAGACGACATGATTCCGGTTCTACTGGCCGACGACGAGACCCTCATCCGGTCGGCCCTGGCCACCATGCTCGGGATGGAGGACGACCTCGACGTGGTCGCCGACGTCAGCACCGGAGAAGACCTCGTCCGCCTGTGGCGGGCACGGATCGACGACGGTCTCCCGACTGCGGTCGCCGTCCTCGACCTGCAGCTTCCCGGCATCGACGGCATCGAGGTCGCTCAGCAGATCCTGGCGATGTCGCCGGATGCAGGGACACTCATCGTGACGAGCCACGGCCGCCCCGGATATCTGAAACGTGCATTGTCGGTCGGCGTTCGCGGGTTTCTGCCCAAGACAGCGTCGGCGGAGACACTCGCCGCGGTGATCCGCTCGGTGCACGACGGCGGGCGCTACGTCGATCCGGAGCTCGCCGCGGAAGCGATCTCCACCGGCGACTCGGTGCTCACCGCACGCGAAGCCGATGTGCTCGAGTTCGCGATCGACGGCTCGTCGATCGACGAGATCGCGGCGCGCGCTCACCTGTCGCCCGGCACCACCCGCAACTACCTCTCGTCGGCGATGGCCAAGCTCGCCGTCGCGAATCGCTACGAGGCCGCCGTCAAGGCGCGAGAACTCGGCTGGATCTGAAGCCGTGCGGATTTCCCTGAGTCACTGCTCCTTGAACGACCCGCACGTCCCCTGCTCCTTGAACGACCCGCACGTCCCCTGCTCCTTGAGCGAGCTTGCGAGTCGAAAGGTGCTGCCGCAGGAGCCTTTCGACTCGCTTCGCTCGCTCAAGGAGCAGGTGGAGGCCGCTCACCAAAGGAGCAGGTACGGGCCGCGCGCTCAAGACGCGGGGAGGAGCGGAGTCGCGAGACCGGCGTTATGCGAGGCGTCGGGCCTTGAGCACTTCGTCGTTGATGTGCGCACCGTTGCCCGCGGCGATCCCGCGCGGACGCACTTCGGAGACCTCGACGACCCAGCCGTCGCCGAGGAGGCCCGCGATGTCGGCCGGCTGGAAGAAGTCGGCCGGGTCGAAGCCGTGAGCACGCATTCCCTCGGCTTCGTGGGCGACGACGAGCAGGGTCCCGCCGGGGGCGACCGCGCCGATCAGCGCATCCACCAGCACTCGACGTCCCTGCGGGATCGGGAAGTAGAACGCCGAGACCAGGTCGAACGGCGCGTTCGGGACGGGTTCGACAGCCAGGTCCACTCGATTCCACGAGATGGTCCCCTTCGGGTCAGCTTCGCGCGCTCGGTCTATGGCTACCTGCGAGATGTCGACCGCTGTCACGGCCCATCCCTTGCCGGTGAGCCAACGAGCGTCGGCGCCCTCACCGGAGCCGACGTCGAGCGCCGAACCGGGCTGGAGCGAGTCGGCCTCCACGAGGAGTGCGGGATTCACGTTTGTCGTCCAGATCCGGTCTGACATGCGGTAACGCTCGTCCCATTCCTGGGCGGACTCGGGATGGCGGGGCGCCTGCGTCGGGGCGGCGTGATGATCGTGGTCGTGGCTCATATTCACAACGTATCGGCCAGCATGCCGAACTGTCATGCACATTTGCGTATGACGCAAGAAGCGGGTCCGGGTGCACACTGGAGCCATGACATTCCCTGTGCGCATCGGTGTCCAGCTCCAGCCCCAGCACTCCCCCGACTACAACCTCATTCGCGACGCAGTCCGCCGCGCAGAAGACATCGGCGTAGACGTCGTCTTCAACTGGGACCACTTCTTCCCGCTGTCCGGCGATCCCGACGGTGCTCACTTCGAATGCTGGACGATGCTCGGCGCATGGGCGGAACAGACCGAACGCATCGAGTTCGGCCCCCTCGTCGCGTGCAACAGCTACCGGAATCCGGAGCTGCTCGCCGACATGGCGCGGACGGTGGACCGGATCTCGAACGGCCGCCTGATCCTCGGGATCGGCAGCGGCTGGTTCAAGCGCGACTACGACGAGTACGGCTACGACTTCACCACCACCGGAAAGCGACTGGACGCTCTCGGCGAGTCGTTGCCACGCATCGAGTCGCGAATGGCTCAACTGAACCCGCAGCCCGTGCGCAAGATCCCCGTGCTGATCGGCGGAGGCGGCGAGAAGAAGACCTTGCGGCATGTCGCCGCGCATGCCGACATCTGGCATTCGTTCGTGGATGTCGAGACCTACCGACACAAGTCGGCGATCCTCGCCGAACACTGCGCTGCCGTTGGCCGCGACCCGTCAACCATCGAGCGGTCCGCGGAGTTGAAGGCCGACGGTGGCGTCGACGAGCTGAAGCGATTCGGCGACGCCATCACCGCGGAGGGCGTGAGTCTGCTGACGCTCGCCGTCAACGGCCCCGACTACGACCTCTCTGTCGTCGAGAGCCTGGTCCGCTGGCGCGACAGCCGCGCCGGCTGAGACCGGTTCAGTCGAGCCACTCCCGTGTGTACAGGTCTTGCCAGCGGACCGTCACATCCGACCGGGCCGCGGCACTCGCGTGCGTCCCGATCGTCGAGATGAGAACGTCGTCCACGATGTCGCGCACCTGATCGGACAGCGCGACGAGATCGTCCGCATACCGGGCGATCAAACCCATCCGGACAGCGTCGACACGATCGTCGGGGCCGTCCACCGACGCGAACACCACAAGCCTTCCGATCGTGCGACGGACGCGGACTGCGATGAGTTGTTTGAGGACTCTGTCACTCACCCACACGCCCGGCGCGTCGGCGACGAGTGAGCGCGCAGGTCGGCGCACCCGGCCGAGGCCCGATGAGATCGACGAGATGAGCCGTTCCACGTCGCTGTCCGGCTCCTGCTGGTCTCGCACGGCGTCCACCAGCCAGCCGTCGGTCGGGTCGGCGCTCTGATCGTCACGCTTGGCGTCGTTCACGGCCGTTCTCCTTTCCCGCGGGCAGCCGGTCTGTCACTCTCGGAGGGCTTCGCACCAGGCTGCCACGGTGCTAGTCGGGTCACCAGGAACTTCCGACTTCGCTGCAGGTGACCCCTGACCGAGCCCGTGCTGACCCGGAGCACCTGGGCGATCTCGTCGATGGTGAGACCCTCCACCTCCTTCAGCCACCAGGCGGCCCGCGAGGCGTACGGAAGGTTCTCGAGTTCAGCGCGCAACGCGTCCATCAGGGCCGAGTGCTCCGCCATGTCGGCGGGCTCCGGCCCCTTGGCGAGCAGGTCGACGAATCGCTCGTCGGACACGGGCAGGTCCCGTCGCTTCCGATAGTGGTCGACCGTCTTCCGGTGTGCGACAGCGAACATCCACGTCCGGAAAGAGCTACGGAATCCGAAGTCCGGCAGTGCTTTCCAGGTATCGAGAAGAGTCTCTTGAGCGAGATCCTCGGCGACCTGAGGGTCGCTCACCATCCTCCGCATGTAGCGGAGCAGAACCGGTGACATGCGTCGGACCAGCACTGCGAACGCTTCAGTGTCGCCGACCGCAGCAGTCGCGGCGAGCTCGTCGTCGCTGAGCTCGCCCAGGTCCATTTCCCCCGTGTGATGGGGATCACGTGACATCATGCGTGCAACTTCCCCGCCTCCCTGCGACTGACCATACACACGGATCGCGTGTTCCGACGCCGTCGGACGAGGGGTCGTGATCCGTGCGCCGCACAATGAACCGGCATTACGCCATGGACAAAGGAGTTCGCGTGTCAGAGAACGCAACCACCACCGCACCTGCAGCCGAGAACAAGGCGGACGCCGCCGTCACGACAGAGCAGAAGTCCTCCGCAGGTCGCGAGATCGCACGGCGTGACACCGCAGGCGATCGTGGCCGTACGTCGATCGCCGACATCGTCGTGGCGAAGATCGCGGGCATCGCAGCGCGCGAGATCGACGGCGTCTACGACGTCGGCGGCACCACCGAGCGTGTGGTCGGCAAGGTCCGGGAGGTACTGCCCGGCACCGGCGTCAGCGCCACCCAGGGCATCGATGTGGAGGTCGGCGAACGCCAGGCAGCCGTCGACGTGTCGATCGTCGCCGAGTACGGCGTCGCCATTCATCAACTGGCAGCAGCCATCCGGCGCAACGTGATCAGCGCGATCGAGCAGATGACGGGACTCGAAGTGACCGAGGTCAACGTGACCGTCCACGACGTGAACTTCGGTGACGAGGTGGAGCCGTCCGGTTCGTCGCGGAGGGTCGAGTGATGAGCGACGAGTCCACCGCCGAGCGGATCGCCGAGGCCGTGCTCGCCATACCCGGCGTGGTCGACCTCCACAGCGGTCTCTTCGGTGAAGTGGCCACATACCTCCCGGGCCGGCGCGTTCCGGGCATCGCGATCCGCGATGACGACGGAGAGGTCCACCTGGTGGTCGATCTCGCTCACGACCTGCAATCGGTCGCGACTGCTGCGCGAGAGGCGGCCGAGGAGATCACCGGCAAGGAGTTCGCGGTCGTCGTCGAAGACGTCGAATCTGATCGGAAGGCGGGATGATGAAGAACAATGCAGTCATCGGCCTGTTCGCGGGCCTGCTGTTGGCCATCGCGGCGACGACGGGCGGTTTCTGGGGGCTGACCGTCGCACTGGTGCTCGGCGCGATCGGCACCGTCGTCGGTCTGCACCGCGACGGAGTGATCGATCTGGGCGCCGTGGTGCGGAGCAGGGGCCGTGGCTGACCGGCCGATGGCGGACCCACCCGGCGCGCTGGTCATCGCCGACAGAGTCGTCGAGAAGATCGCGACCCGGGCGGCGTTGAACGTCGACGGGGTGGTCCGGCACCAGGACACCGTCGGCTCGCTGCTCGGCGCCGCCGGAGACCGACTCGGCATCGGCGCAGACCTGCCGAGAGCGACCGTCGACTCGGTGGGCAGCGCCCGTCGGCTCTCACTGACGGTGGCGCTCACGTGGCCGTCCGAGGTCACGCGTCTGACCCGGGAGATCCGCAGTCGTGTGGCGGACGAGCTCGAAGAGTACACCGGCGACCGGCCAGTGCGGGTCGATGTCACGGTGAGACACCTCGTCCCACGCGGTGAAGTCTCGCGTCGGAAGAACGGGTACATCGACCTGCCCGCATTGGCCGACGCCGACACCCGCGCCGAATCACATCGATTGGAGGAGGAGACCTCATGACACGCACTCGAACGGCGGACCCGTCGGGGTCGGCCGACATCTCGGACCGTCGTGTGTTCAGGCCGTCCGGCCTCCCCGGCGCTGCGGTGTTCGGGGCTGTGCTCGGCGCGGCCCTGCTGGTCCTGTGCGGGGTGGCGATCCGCGATCTCGTGGTCACGGCCGGCTGGGCGCAGGGACCGCCGTGGCTCGGCGACCTCGCTGAACGTTCGTCGGACGCGTCGTGGGAATCATGGGCCTGGCCGACGGTCATCGCGCTGGTCGTCGTCGGTGTCGTGCTGCTCGTGCTCGCGGCGAAGCCGCGTAAGCCCACGCACCTCCGACTCGCAGGGCACGACGTGATGTGGACCAGGCGCATCGACGTCGCACGTCGCTGCAGCGCTGCGGCCGACGACGTGGCCGGCGTCGATCACGCGACGACCGTCGTCACTCGACGGCGCGTGAAGAGCACCGTGCACTGCCGCGACGACGTGGACCGGTCCGCCGTTCAAGCCGCCGTCGAGGGGGTCGTCGCCGAGCTCGAGTCGTCGCCCCGGGTGAAGGTCCGATTCGTTCACTCACGTGGAGGTCGACGATGAACCGCACACCCGCGTCATTTCACCGCTTGTCTACCGCATTGATCGGCTTGCTTCTGATCGCCGTGGGTGGAGCGGCCCTCGCGCATCGGTTCGGGGTCAGGCCTGTCTCCGATTGGGTCGACCGCTTCGACCCGTCGTCGATCGACCGCCTCTCCGGTAGCGGATGGTGGACGGCCGTGCTCGCGGGCGTGGTTGTCGTCTCTCTCATCTGGGGCCTCGTCCTCATCGGGTCCACCATCAGACCCCGAGCGGTCGACGATCTTGAACTCGACGGATCCGACCCGAGCGGAGAGCTGGTGATCGCGCCCAAACTCATCGCGTCCGCCGTCGCCGACGACCTCGCGAGTGACACGATGTTCCAGAAGGTGTCGGCTCGTGCGCTCGACGACCGGTCGCGGAAGATCATCCGAGTGGAGGTGACGGCGCGACCCGATCGGAGCTACGCCGACATCGCCGAACGCGTCGGCCGTGCGACCAGCCAGATCGCGGATGCTCTGGTCGGATCAGACGTCCACGTGCAGGCGTTCATCCATCTGGAGCGCTCGCCGAAACACTGAGCTGTCAGCGTCCCACGTGCAGCGCGTGAACAGCGGCGCGACGCCCCGACATGCCGTGGACTCCCCCGCCGGGCGCCGTCGCCGACGAGCACAGGTAGACGCCGGGCAGGCCCGTGAACTGGGGAGTCTGCGACAGGATCGGACGCACGAGCAGTTGTCGCAGGCTCGCCGCCCCACAGTTGATGTCACCGGCGATGTAGTTGCTGTTGTGGACGGCGAAGTCGGCGGCCGTCGTCACGATCGCGCCGTCGACGATGTCGCTGAAGCCCGGCGCACGGCGTTCGATCGCCGCAATGACAGCCGCCGACATGTCGACGTCGCACCCGGCGGGCACATGGCAGTACGCCCAAGCGAGGTGCGTGCCCGCGGGCGCCCGGGTCGGATCCACTCGGGTCGGCTCACCGCCGAGTACCCACGGCCGGCGCGGGACTCGACCTGCGGCGACATCGGCCTCCGTCGTGCGGATGTGGGCGAGGTCGTCGGCGAGGTGGAACGTAGCGGTGGCGGCCATGACGTCCGGGCGATGCGCCCACGGGATCGGCTCAGAGAGCAGAAAGTCGACCTTGCAGACACCCGGACCGTAGTCGAAGCGGCGCAATGCTCGTGCGTAGCGACGCGGCAACGCGTCGCCGATGACACGCTGAACCACCGCGGGCGAGGTGTCGAAGAACAGGTCGGCGTCGGCCGGCAGCTGCGCCCGCTCGGTCACTTCGACTCCGGTCTCGATCCGTCCGCCGTGTCCGACGACGACGGCGGCCAGCGCGTCGACGATCGCCTGCGAACCGCCCTCGGCGACCGGCCAGCCGGTCTCGGTCAGCATGCCCAGAAGCAGTCCGGCCGCCGACGAGCCGAGCGTGGACAACGGCCGAATCCCGTGAGCGGCGATCGCCGCGAACGCGGCGGCGGCGCGGTCGGTGCGGAACGCCTTCGCAAGCACATCAACCGGTGCCAGCGCAGCGGGCGAGAACCTGGCCATATCGAGGGTCCTGCGTGGAATGGCGGGCATGGCGAGTATGTCGTCGGCGAGCGCAGCGGGCTGAGTCGATGGTGTGACAAGCCGCTCCCAGCGCGTCGCATCCACGCCGAACTCCTCTGCGAGGGAATGCTTTTCGCGTCTCACGGCGATCACGTCGCCATCGGCGACGTGCGCGATCGACACGTCCGGAATGCACCACCGCAGGCCGTGGACGGTGAGATCGAGATCTGCGAAGGCCGGCGAGACGAACCCCGTCGGGTGCACTGCCGAGCACACATCGCGACGGATTCCGGCGCCGAACGCCTCATCGGTGCGCGCACCTCCGCCGATCGTCTCGGCGGCTTCGAGAACCAGCACGCGACGGCCCGCGACGGCGAGAGTGGCGGCGGCGGTCAGGCCGTTCGGCCCCGAACCCACGACGACGGCATCGAACACGTCACGCACTATTCACTCCTCTCACAGACGCCCACCTCGAGTGTCACCCAGACGATAGATTGGTGCCATGTCGTCCGCCTCTGCCCGACGGTTGCTGGCCCTCGCGTCCGTGCCAGTCGCCTTGTTCCTCGGCTCATCGACCGCCGGATCGGCTCACGCCCAGCCACCGCTGCATCTTCCGGCTCAGGTCGTCGACCCGGCGAATGCGTTGAACGCCGCACAGAGTGCAGAGATCGAGCAGTCCGTCACCGAACTCGCCGACGACCACGAGATCGCCTACTGGGTGGTCTACGTGAAGAACTTCGACGGACTCTCTCCCGAGGAATGGACGTCGCGGACCGTCGCGCAGAGCGATTTCGGAACGCGCGACGTGATCCTCGCGATCGCGACCGACACCCGCACCGCCTACCTGCAGGCGCCGTTCGACGTGGACGGGCTCACGGACTCCGAGATCGCGGCGATCACCGCCGACGACCTGGACCCCGCTGTGACGGAAGGGCGATTCGCCGACGCCGCGCTGTCTGTCGGTTCGGCACTCGGGTCCGCTGCCGACGACGACTCCGCATCTCGGGTCGGCCTGATCACGACGGTTGCCGTCATCGGCGTCCTCGCAGCCGTCGGCGTGGCGCTGTACGTCCGGAAGCGACGCGCCGACGAACCGGACGAGGAGGCGTTCACGGCCGACGAACTGGGACGTCAGCCGCTCAGCGAACTCGACCCGTGGTCCCGCGAGGTCCTGACCGGCACTGATCGGGCGATCGCGACCAGCGCCGACGAACTCTCGCTGGCCGTCGACGAGCTCGGACCCGACGTGGCGCAGCCGTTCACCGATGCGGTGCTCGACGCTCGCGCGGCGCTCGCCGACGCGTTCACACTCCGGCAGAGGATCGACGACGGACTCGTCCCCGACCCCGAGGAGCAGCGCTCGCTTCTGGTCCGGATCATCACGACATGCTCGGACGCCGACGCCTCACTCGACCAGCAGGTCGCCGGATTCGACGCGTTACGCAACCTGCTCAGCGATCCGGCCACTCGATTCGACGCCCTAGAGGCGCGGGTCGCCGAACTCACCGCCCGACTTCCCGTGACCCAGTCGAGGCTCGACGAGCTGACAGCCGAACACGGCGGCGACGTCATCTCGATCACCGAGAACGTCGCGCTGGCCGCCGAGCAATTGCAGTTCGCGGAAGACGTTCTTGAGCAAGGCCGCGAAGCGGCCGCCGCCGGAGCCACCGGACGCGGCTCCGTCGTTGGTTCCATCCGCTCGGCCGAAGGCGCGCTGGATCAGGCCGCGAAACTGCTCGACGCCGTCGACGGATCTGATCCGAGCAGCACCGACGACATCGATCTGCCCGCAGTGATCGACCGCGTACAGGCGGCCTCCGACTACGTCGAAACACGTCGAGGCGTGGTCGGATCCATCGCACGGACTCGCCTGTCCGAGGCGCGCCGACTCGCGGACACCGCCGCCGACCTCGCCGAATCCGATCCAGCAGCGTCGGCGGAAGCTGCACTGAGAGCCTCGATACTCGCCGATCAGGCGTTGACCGCTGCTCGGGCCGACGTCGCCGACTGGTTCGATTCGCAGCGTGTGCCGTCAGGCGACTCGTATGGCGATCTTGCCCCGGTCTTGACCGGCATCCTCGTCGACACCGTTCTCAACGACGATGTCCACGACGGCGGTTACAGCCACGACGGTCGGAGCCCGGCGTCGTACGGTGGATCGTCGAGTTCGGGGCGCATCGGCGTCGGCGGCCGGATCTGACATGCCCACAGCATTGATCACCGGCGCCAGCCGCGGTGTGGGCGCCCAGATCGCACGAGCGCTCGCACCCACTCACGATCTCCTGCTCGGCGGCCGAGGCAGTGCCGAACTCGACACTCTCGCAATGGAACTCGACGGTGCCGCGACGTTCCCAGTGGATCTCACCGACCACGACTCGCTCGAAGCGGCGACCGAGGCCGTCACGTCGCTCGACGTCCTCGTGCACAGTGCAGGGGTCGCGAGCAGCCTGGAGTCGGTCGCGGACACACCCGCCGACGAGTGGCGGTACCTGCTCGAGGTGAATCTCATCGCCGCTGCTGAACTGACCCGACTGCTGTTGCCCGCGCTGCGGGCGGCCGGAGGTCACGTCGTATTCCTCAACTCGGGAGCGGGCATGCGAGTCAATCCGGGGTGGACGCCGTACGCGGCGAGCAAGTTCGGATTGCGAGCACTCGCGGACGGTCTCCGGCTGGAGGAGCCGTCGCTGCGAGTCACGTCCGTGTTCCCCGGCCGGATCGACACCGACATGCAGCGCGACATCGTCGCGATCGAAGGCGCCGATTACGACCCGTCGAAGTTCCTCAAGCCGGAGACCGTCGCCGCGGCAGTGGCCCACGCGATCTCGACGCCGTCGGACGCTCACCCCACGGACGTGGTCCTGCGCCCGACAGGTCGCTGAACGATCCCACCAGATCCGCCGCCAGACGTTCGACATACGCCTGGTCGAACAGGGCGGACGCGTACAGTATCTCCACCCGTCCCACCGCGCCCCGCGTCGGCGCAACGATAGACACGTGCAGGTCACATCGTGCGATGTCGACGGGGTACGGCGTCACGTGTACCCCGGGAACGCCCGGATCGCGGTCCATCGTCAGCATCACCTGGAACAGCGGGTGTCGATCGGTCGGCGACGGACCCAGCGCGTCGACCACGTCGGTGAATGCGGTCGCCGAGTGTGCAAACGCCTCATTCTCAGCCTTCCGTACCGCCTCGACTGTGGCAGGCCAGGACGCCGACATCCGGCATAAGACGCTGACCGTGTTCACGAACATGCCGACCACCCCGTCCCACCGAGTGTCGTCGCGTCCCGAGATCAGGGCGCCGATCGGGACGGCCCTCGCGCCGCTCCGCGCGCTCACCAGCCCTGCAAGCGTCGCACGGAGAACGGTTAATTCGGTCACCCGATGCTCTTGAGCGGCGTCGCCGACAGCGGCCCATTGACCCGGCTCGATCGGGTATGACACCCGTGCTCCGCGGTCGTCCCATACCGGGCGTCTCCGCGTCACGGCGGCAAGGTCGACCACAATTGATGCTGTCGGCGCGAAGTGCGCGATGTCCGCGGCCCGATGCATGTCGGCCCGGGCTGTCGCGAGACGCGCATAGTCCCGGTAGTCGCCGTCTCGTGCCCGCGGCGGCTCGGTGAGGCTCGACGCCAGAATGCGCAAGGATTCGCCGTCCACCGCGAGGTGATGGAAAGCGAATCCGACCTGCGTGGCGGCCACACGCGGGGCGATCACGACGCGGATCGGGTAACCGGAGGCCACGTCGATCGGCTCGTGCAGGCGTCGACGCATGTCGGACCCGTCGGCGAGCGACTCGATTCGCCATCGATCCGGATCCGCGGTCGAATCGACGGTGAAGGTCGCATCGTCGGCGAACCTGCTGCGGAGCATCGGATGAGCATCCAGGAGGGAACCGACGAGCCCTCGTGCATCGGCCGTCGACATGAACCCCGGAACAGTTACCTCGAAGGCGATGAGGTGATCGATCCTGCCCCGGCCTTCGAACACCGTGCGCTGCACCGGGGAGATCGGCACCGGCCCGTCGCTGGACAGTGCGGGTTGGGACTGCTCACGTGCAATCGCGTCGATGAGATCAGCGATCCGCAGGGGAGTGCCGGACTCGAAGACGTCGCGGACGCCGATACTCACGCCGAGTCGTCCGTTGATGTCGGCCGCCACTGCTGTCGCCGACAGGGAGTCGCCGGCGAGGTCGAAGAAGTCGTCGTCGATCCCCACCCGGTCAGCGCCGAGGGCCCGTTCGAAAGCGTCGACCACAGCCTGCTCCACCTCGGTCGAAGGAGCACGGAACCGCCGCCGCTCGCCGACCACCGGCGGCGGCAGCGCAGATGCGTCGATCTTGTTGTTCACCGTCAGCGGGAGATCGTCGAGCAATGTCACTCCGGCCGGGGTGTATGAGGAACCGGCCGCGTCACGCACACTCTCGCGCACGCGTCGGGCCAGGTCCTCCGTGTCGACGCCGGTAGCGGGAACCACGTACGTGTGCAGGGAGATCCGTGACTCGGTGTGATGCGCGACGGTGACGGTCCCCGTCACGAGACCGGTGGCCAGCACGGCCCGATCTGTCTCGGCCGGCTCGACGCGTACCCCGTTGATCTTGACCTGGCCGTCGCCGCGGCCGAGGAACCACAATCGATCATCGACCCCGCGCCGCACACGATCACCCGTCCGGTACATCCGTCCGCCGTCACCGTCCACCGAGGCGATGAAACGGTCCGCAGTGCGGCCTGTCGGTCCGACGACGCCGCGCGCGAGGCTGGGACCCGCCACGTACAGTTCACCCTCACCGCCCCGCGGGACCGGGCGAAGTCGCCGGTCGAGAACGTGGATCCGCACTCCTCGCATCGGCTCGCCGAGGGGGATCTGCGGTTCAACACCGTCGGGGTCGATCGGGTCGGTCAGAGTCACACTGCACGTGGTCTCGGTGGGACCGTACGCGCAGCGGACGGTCCTGGTCCGCGCCCATCGCCGGATCAGCGGCGCGGGACACACGTCTCCGCCGACGATCAGGTGCGTGAGGTTCGGGAGGCCCTCGGCCGGGAGCGTCGCGAGCACCGCGGGCGTGACGAACAGATGAGTGACGCCCCGGCTCTCCAGCAACGACTCGAGGTCTGCTCCACCGCGCACCTCGGGCGGGACGATCACCAGCGCTGCACCGGCGTGGGCCGCCGCGAGCATCTCGACGATCGCCGTGTCGAAGCCCGGAGACGCGAGATGCGCGACAACACTGGTGTCGTCCAGGCAGTAGTGATCATCCATCTCGTCGACGAGAGCACCGATTCCGCTGTGCGTCACCACGATCCCTTTCGGGGTCCCCGTACTGCCGGACGTGTACAGCAGATACGCGGCCGCGTTGTGCCTGACGCCAGGCGGAATGCTCTCCCCAGGGGTCCGACGGTCGGCGACGGCGAGGTCGGCGAGGTTGATGTCGGCGGCCGACCCGAGACCGAGCACCAGCGCCGGACGCGCGTCGCCCAGCATGGTCCGCCGACGCTTCTCCGGCAACGTCGGATCGATCGGCAACACGCACATGCCGGCTGCCGCGACCGCCCACGCGGCGACCACACTGTGAACTGATCTCTCACACACGACAGCGATGACGGCACCGGGGCGTGCGCGTTCACGCAGGCTTCGCGCGATGTCTGCGGTCCGCTCTGCGAGGGCGGCGTACGTGTGTTCGCGACCGTCGGCGTCGATCACGGCCACCCGGTCGCGTCGGCGGTGCCTGAGGTACTCGTCGGCGAGCGTCCGCATTCGGTCCGACGGCTCGCCCACAAGCGCCGATGTCGGCTCGGTGACGTCCAGGCCGACGATCGGAGCGTCCAGTTTCGCGGCACTCAGCGCCCGGACTCCGCCGACGACATCCCCGAGCAGAGCCTCCGCAAAGGCGACGTCGTGAGCCTCGGCGTTGACCTCGATCTCGATCCGGAGGGTGTCCGCTCCTCCCGGGTACACGTTGATGTTCACGTCGTCGACCGGCCCGGTCGTGAGCACCCTCAACTCGGCCCGAACCCCGTCGCCGAGGCTGACATCCGGGATCGACGGCACCAAGTTCACCACGGGTCCGAGGCGCTGACGCTCGTGGTCGGCGACGATCTCCTCGAACCGGAGGCACTGGTGGCGGAGTGCTTCGGACAGTGTTGCCGCGACGGCGCGCAGAAGAGTGTCGACGGACTCGGCGTCCACCTGTTCGATGAGAATGGGCAGCAGGTTCGACATCGTCCCGGCGGCGGCGCGGACGGCTGCCGTCGTGCGCCCGGATGTCACGAGCGTGAGCGGGATCGACGATCGATCGGAGATCCGGGACAGGCCGACCGCGCACCCCGCGACCAGGACCGCGACTGTCGGCACACCTGCTCGAACGGCGACCTGGCCGAGTTCGGATGCAGACGAGACGTTCAGATCGACTCCGACGACGTGCGAGGAAGACGACGGGCCGACCGTGCGCGGTGCGAACCGGAGCGGAGCCGGCGCCGCAGCCATCACATCACGCCAGTAGTCGCTGTCGCGCAGTCGACGGTTCGACACGAGATAGGTCTGCTCGTGGTCGAGGATCGCATCGATACCACGCGGAGACGGGGGAGCACTGCTGTCGGCTGCCGAACCGACTCGTGTTCGGTAACGATGCGCGACGTGGCGCATCATCAGGCCGGCCGCATACCCGTCGAGGAGGATGTGGTGCGCACGGGCATAAAGCGTCCACCTCGACGGACCGAGCTCAAGGAGCACACATCGCAGAAGGGGACCCGCCAGGTCGACCGGTTCCCGCGTCGCGGCGGCCATCCACTCGACGGCGGCACGTTCCGGATCGTCCTCGTTGATCATCGACACGGTCTCTGTCAGGCGAGGCCGGCTGTGCACATCCCCAGACAGCATGGGCCGGCCGTCCACCACGAGACGAGTGCTGGACACCCCGAGGTCCGCGCACACCTCGTCCACACACGCCGCGAGGGTGCCTGCGTCGAGCGGCCCTTCGATGTCCAAGCACTGCGCCACGACGATCGGGACACTGTCCCCGACCATCTGCTGGGCGAACCACAGAGCCCGTTGGGCGCGATTCAGCGGAAGATCGTTCATAGTGCCGCGGAACGGACTGCCCGCACGACAACAATCCGCTCGTCGGTCTGACCAGGTTCGATGAGTCCCCTTTCGGCGAGCCAGCCTGCCCGTTCTCGTGTGACGGGTCCGAACTCCAGTCGCGCCTCGTCGACGACAGATCCCGAGAGTCCGTTCATAGTCAGACGATCGACGACTTCCGCCACGCCTGCGATGTCGGAGAAGACCAGGAGGAGTACACCTTCGGCGCCGAGTATCCCGGCGGCTCGGTCGACGATCACATCGAGCACTGCCCGGCCGTCTGGACCCGCGTCCCAAGCGTGACCGTCGAACGTGTCGTGCGGAGCTGGGACGTACGGCGGGTTGGCGACGAGCAGATCGACAGGCTCCGGCGGCGACCACGTCCGCACATCGGCCTGCACTGAGTC
Organism: Gordonia malaquae; assembly: GCF_037148075.1. NCBI lineage: Bacteria > Bacillati > Actinomycetota > Actinomycetes > Mycobacteriales > Gordoniaceae > Gordonia > Gordonia malaquae. Next base: position 170,991 of record NZ_JBBCUB010000003.1, read on the forward strand.
GACCACGACATCGTTGGCGGCCGCATTCATCGCGATGGCCCGAACTGCGTCTCGGCGATCGTCTACGGCGCAGACAACGGCGCCGGCGAGGGCTGCATAGATCGACGCGATCCCACTTCCGGCGCAGAGTTCGACCACCGACTGGTTCGGCGGCGCGCCCACGAGTTCACCGACCACGTGGCGACAGAGCAGTGCTGAGTCCACCGAGGGCGGGTACACCCCGCGAACGTCGACTACGTCGGGGCGCGGATAGGGGAGTTCCGCGAGAATCCGGCTCGTCGTCTCTTCACCGACGGCCCAGTCGACGATCATCGCGCGACTGCGGGCAGAAGTGACGACCGTCCGGATTCCCACGCGTCCCAGATCTGCTCGGTGAGCAGGTTCTCGACGACCAGGCACGCGCGCGCACCGCGCACGAGTCCGATGCGGTCGGCGGGCGTGACACCGAGAGCACCGGCGACTCGGCGAACGATCAGTTGCTCGTGGACGGCGTCTGCCTCCACGTGCTCGTCGTAGAAGATGCGCGCCGATTCGTCAACACCGAGCCGGCGCAGGGCCCTGCTGTAATCCCTGCTGGGAAGCGATGAGGACATCTCGATGAGGCAGAGATGTCCCACGAGCTCGTTGACTCGACTCCGGTGCATACCGAAATACGACAATGTGTTCAACGCGACCAAGGTGGCCGCCGGAACACTGTCGATATAGTGCGCATAGGAATCATTCAATTCAAGCTCTCGCATCAATCTGGCAAACAACTCGGAATGCATGTAGTCGAGTCGTCCGCCACCGTATTCGTCCGATTGGACTTCCACGAGCGCGGCCTTGGCCGAGCCTGCGATTCGCGGAATCGCGTGAGTGTGAAGGTCCGCTTCGCGTAGTTGATTGAGCGAGCGGTGAATCACGATCTCCCGAAACTGCTCGACGGTGCCTTTGGTCGCCATGAATCTGGCGAGCGGCGGCCCGTCGTCGGATGCGCCGATCCGGAAGAGCTCGTCGACGACGTCGGGCGGATCGACGACACGCCCGACCGATTCGTCGAGCGCTGCGATATGAAGCTTCTCCAGGTCCGATCGGAGACGTAGCAGGTCAGGATCCCATCCGAGCTCGTCGTCGACGCCGTCGATCCCTCGAAGGTGGAGTTCGTACAGCAATGTGAGCGCAAGCTGCGCATCGTCGTCCGCGAATACGTCGACGACGTGGTCGACACCCGTCGACGCCACCCTGCGGCAGGAATCGCGGCGATCCCTCAGATCAGCGAGCAAAGCCTCAGTGATCTTTCCGCGCGCGGCGGGAACAGGCATTCTCAACGCTTGGATCGGTCTACGCTCACGGTCCGTGAGTACACTCGAATCAATCATCGATTGCTGCTCCCGTGGGATTGGAACAATGGCTATTCACAATAGGTCCGGCGACTCCGTTTCCGGAGAAGTGACCGTATTCCCGTGCCCTGGCGGCCCTCTTCTCGTTCGCGGTCCTGTTTCAGTCGTCAATTCCGATGGTAGCGCGTTCTCGCCACGCCGACAGACGGTCGCGTTCTGCCGCTGCGGCCGGTCGACCATTGCTCCGATGTGCGACGGTTCGCACAAGAGTGGACGACCGAAACAATAGCGGCGTGCGCTTTCCGGCCGCCGTTCTTGTGCTAGCGGCGACGGCATTCACGGTTGTCGTCGACGAGACGTCTATCGCCCTGCTCGGTCCGTCCGTGGCCGCCGAGTTCGGACTCGGCGATCAGATCCGTCATCTTCTCGTCACCCCGTTCGCGGCGGCTTTCATCGGGACCCTGCCGGTAGCGGTCCTGCTCTTCGGACGTGTCGACCCACGGCGTGCGGTGGCGCCTGCCGTCTGTGTCTTCGCCGGCAGCGCCGCGGCCGGAGCCCTAGCACCGTCTGTGCTCGCGCTGGTGGGCGCCCGCGTCGCCCAGGGCGCGGCCGCCGCAGTCGTGATGACGTGCGTGCTGGCATCACTGCATGTCGTGACTGCCGACTCGCCGACTCGGACCCGTGACTTCGCGCTGTTCTCCGTGGTCTCCGGTTCGGGCGCGGTCGCCGCTCTGCTGGTGGCGGCGCCATTGGCGACCGTGTCGTGGCGTCTGTGCTTCTGGGCGGTTTGTGCGGCGGCCCTCTGCTGTGTCGCCGGCTGGCTCATTGTGGGGTCTGAGTCGAGCGAGGCCAGGCGATCTCAGCCCGGCACATCGGGGTCGTCGACACCGTGGCGCGCCCTGTCGACGACGTCCCTTGTGAATGCCGTCCTGAGTGCTTCCGTCATCACGGTCAGCTTCGCCGTGCAGCAGGATCACGGGTGGTCTCCGGCCGAGACCGGGATCGGCTTCCTCCCGCTCAACGGCGCGGCGGCGATCGGGGCCGTGGTGGTGTCGCGGTTCTCCGCCCGACTCGGGCAGGGGTTCCTTCTCTGCGGAGGCATCGGCCTGCTCGCTGCGGGGTGTGCACTTCTCGGAGTCGTTCCGCAGCAGCCTGCGGCCATTCTCTCCGCGACGGTTCCACTCGGCCTCGGCCTCGGAATAGCTCTTCCGCTGGTCAACGACGGTGTGCTGAGGGGCGCCGATTCCCGGCCGATGCACCGCGCTGCCGCGCTGGGTGTCGCTCAGCAGATCGGACTCGCCGTGGGTGCAGTGATCGCGGCCGTCCACTCACCGGTTGCACTCGGCGTCTTGGCCGCCTGCGTCGCACTGTGGGCGGCGACCGCTCAAACCTCGCCGAGCCCGCGCAGATAGTTCCCGATGATCGCGGTGGTCCGATCGGGTTCGCGGCCGATGACCGTCCGCGCCAGCACCAACGCATCGGTGAGACCGGTGAGCGCTTCCACCTGATCGACGTCAGACGGCACTCCCGCCTTCGCAAGAGCGGCTGCCGCAATGCGAGTTGTCATCTCATGAACGTCCCCCGGTGCTGTCAGTCGATCCCGTAGGTCTGGTCGGTCGGCCAGTTCAAGGATCAATGCGTATCGGGCTCGCATGTCGTCGGTGCGTGCCACCAGTGTGTCGACGAGCCCGACGAGCGCGTCGGTGAGTTCGGCAACGCTCACTCGATCACGACTCACGAGCTCGCTTCCGAGGCTGATAGTCACGTGGTGGGCATCGGCGATCGCCCGCTCCGAGAGGGTGTCGATCACGATCTCAAGCAGCGCTGATCGTGTCTTCGCGTGATATGACGTGGTCCCCGACGGAACATCCGCCTCCCGGTCGACGGCTCGATGCGTCAGCGCACGGACGCCGTCGCGCGCGATGATTCTGATCGCGCTGTCGGCGATCGTCGTGCGCCGGTCTGACCGCTCAGCGGGTGTTGACACGACCCGATACTACAGGTGTAGCGTCTGGTTCAGAGCCACTACACCTGTAGCGCTAGGACCGGAGGCTGAGATGACAATGATCGACGATCACGTCGACCGAGATCTGTATCCGTTCGAATCCCGCTGGTTCACGTCCCCTGCCGGGCGCGTTCACTATGTGGACGAGGGGAGCGGCCCGACGATCGTGTTCTGCCACGGGTCACCGACCTGGGGTTTCATGTTCCGCAAGGTGATGGCCTCGTTGCGGAACGACTACCGCTGCATCGCCGCCGACCTTCTCGGCTTCGGCCTCTCGGAGCGCCCAGACATGTTCGGTTACACCGTTCGTGAGCATGTCGCAGTGATCAGCGAACTGCTCGACCACCTCGGCGTCGACGACTACATCCTGGTCGGGCACGACTGGGGAGGGCCCATCGGGCTGGCCGCATCGATTCCGCGCGCCGACCGACTCCGTGGACTGGTACTGACGAACACGTGTTTCTGGCCGATCACCAGACTTCCGAACCGCCTGTTCAGCACAGTGATGGGCACCCGGGTGATGCGTCGTCGAATAATGGAGCGGAACTTCCTCGTCGAACAGGTACTTCTGGGCCGTTTCGGGCCGCAGCTGACCGCCGCCGAGGCCGATCAGTATCGACTCGTTCAGCCTTCACCTTCGGCTCGACGAGGTCTCGCGGTGATCCCGACCGAGATCACCGCGGCGGCCCCACTTCTCGCGACGTTGGAGCACGACGTCGCATCACTTCTGAGGGACCGTCCGGTGGTGGCGGCGTGGGGAATGCGGGACCGGGTGTTCCCGGCGCCCTCGTGCCTGCCGCGCATTCACGCAGCGTTCGACGACGTCACCGAGGTGCGGATCCCGCACGCAGGCCACTTCACTGCCGAAGAAGCGCCCGACGACCTGATTCGCGCGATCGTCGAGCGCTTTCCGATCAGAGCTGCTTGAGGTCCGACTGCTCCCAGACGGCGCGCATCGAGACGATCTTGCCCTCGTCGTTGAACACCATGATGTCGACGGGGGTGATCTCGAACTTCATTCCGGCAGTACCGGTGACCAGGGTGAACTCGAAGACCGCGGTGTCGCCGGCGATCTTGGTCCACTTGAGAGTGGCATCGCGGCTGTCGAGGTTCGTGATGATGCCGTAGAACTCGACCAGTTCCTCGCGAGTGCTGCGGATCGGTGCGCCGATCGGGTCTTCGACAGTCGCACCCTCTGCGTACAGGTCGGCGATGTCGTCTGCGGATCCGCCGTTGAGTCCATCGATGTAGGCCTGGACGGTCGCGGCGATCTTCTCCGACAGTGTGAGTTCCTGCTGGTCAGCGGTCATGTTCACTCCCTGAATTGAAACGTGTTCTAGTTGAACCGTAGCAGGGGACAGGCGCGCACTGAAGGGTCCTGGCACGATTGGCCCATGGTGATCCGCTCGCTCCTCCTGTTCGCTCTCGCCGCCGTCGCCGAGATCGGGGGCGCATGGCTGGTCTGGCAGGGAGTGCGTGAACATCGCGGTTGGCTGTGGATCGGTGCCGGAGTCATTGCGTTGGGCGCCTACGGTTTTGTCGCCACCCTGCAACCGGATGCCGAGTTCGGCCGCATCCTCGCCGCGTACGGCGGAGTGTTCGTGGCCGGATCACTCGCATGGGGGATGATCGCCGACGGTTACCGCCCGGATCGGTGGGACGTCATCGGCGCGCTCGTCTGCCTCGCAGGCGTTGCCCTGATCATGTATGCGCCACGAACGAGCTGAACGAGGCACTTATTGACAGACGAGGCATGCATGCGTGCCTCGTCTGTCGCTGAGCGCCTCGTTCGGACTGCGCGCGTTCTGCGATCAGCGCAGGTCGGCGCTGCTCTTGCCCAGCACACGGCGGGCGATGATCAGCTGCTGGATCTGCTGGGTGCCCTCGAAGATGTCGAGGATCTTCGAGTCACGCGCCCACTTCTCGAGCATCTCCTTCTCGGAGAAGCCCGCGGTGGCGCCGATCTCGACGGCCTTGTTCGTCAGATCGGTGACCGTGCGGCCGGCCTTGGCCTTCGACATCGACGCCTCAGCCGAGTTCGGCTGCTTGTTGTCGGCCATCCACGCGGCGCGCAGCGTCAGCATCCACGACGCCTCCCAATCGGACTCCAGTCGGATGAACTCCGCGACGGCCGCGTGCTGAGCAGCAACGGGGCGGTCGTAGTCGATCTCGTGGCCTGCCTCCTCGATGATCCGACGGAGCTCTTCGAGTGCGGCGCGGCCGAGACCGACCGCCATCGCGGCGACCACCGGGCGGGTGTTGTCGAACGTCTGCATGACGCCGCCGAAACCCTTCTTGACGTTGATCTCCGGTGTGCCCAAGAGATTGTCGGCCGACACGCGTGCGTTCTCGAATCGCACGACAGCGGTGTCGGACGAGCGGATCCCGAGCTTGTGCTCGAGGCGAGCGACGGTGACACCCTCGGTGGACATCGGGACGACGAAGCTCTTGATGGCGGCCCGTCCGACGTTCTTGTCGAGCGTCGCCCAGACCACGACGTGGTCGGCGCGTGAACCGGCGGTCACGAAGATCTTCTCGCCGTTGATGACGTACTCGTCACCGTCGAGAACAGCGGTGGTCGACACGGCGGCCGAGTCGGAGCCGAAGCCCGGCTCGGTGATCGCCATCGCCGCCCACACGTCGGCGAAGCGTTCGAGCTGCTCCTCGTTCGCGACAGCGGCGATCGCGGCGTTGCCGAGCCCCTGGTAGGGGATCGACAGCATCAGCCCGACATCGCCCCAGCTCAGCTCGCGCGCATTGAGCACTGAGCGGAGATTGGCGCCGTTGACGGTGTCCTCTTTGGCCGCGGCGGCCTTGTCGGAGTCTTTGTCACCGCCACGCGCCTGCTTCGCGATCTTGCCGAGTTCGTCCAGTTCCACCGGGTACTCGTGTTCGGCCTGGTCGTACTTGCGGGAGATGGGCCGGAAGATGTGCTCGGCTGCGAGACGGGCGCGCTCGACCGTGGAGTTCAGCTTCTCCGGGAGCTCAAGGTTGATAGCCATGCCGCAACCTTACTATCGAGTAAGTTACTTGTCGATAGGCTCCCGCGGGCGGGGCCGCTACGGTCGAAGCGTGACCTCCCGCGCGTACCCCCCGCTCCGCACCGCACCGCCGGCCGAACTTGTGACCGGCGGCCGATACAACTTCGGCACCTACGACGGTCCGATCGCGACGATCAATCCGCTCGACGCGGCCGGTGACGGCCTGCTCGCGGGGCCTCGGCGCGCCGTGCGCGACCTCGGACTCAAGGAGTGGGAGGCGTTCCAGCTCGGTGACGACGACTGGTTCGTCCTCGGCGCCGTCTACAACGCGAAGGCCCTCGGCCTCCTGCAGGTCCTGGTGGTCGACAAGCGCAAAGACACCATCACCCGATTCGAGACGAAGCTGCCGTCACCGATGCTGTCGGTGGCGCGCGGCCTGTCCGGCACCACATCGCACGGTGACTTCGACGGGCTCAAGATCTCCCTCGGAAACGACCTTCCCGACGGAACCCTGACCGTCGACGCGACCCGCTCTGCGCGAGGCGACAACCCGTCGCTCTCGCTGCACACGACGGGGGACTGTTCACCCGAGTCGGCTGCTCACCTCGTGGTCGTCCACCCGTTCGCCGACAACGACGCCCTGTACTCGCACAAGGTGATGATGCCGATGACCGGCTCGCTCGTCCTCGGCGACGAGCGGGTCGGATTCGCCGACGACCACGGCTTCCTGATTCTCGACGACCATCACGGCGACTACCCGCGTCCGATGAAGTACGACTGGATCACCGCTGCGCGCCGTACCGACGGCAGGGTTGAAGGGTTCAACCTGACCGACAACCAGATCCGGAACCCCGCCGAGTTCAACGAGAACGCGATCTGGGTCGGGAACAGCCTCGACCGGCTTCCGCCGGTGACCTTCGAACGGCCCGACGGGCCGTGGGGGATGTGGCGGGCCCGAGACGCCGAGGGCGCCGTCGACGTGACGTTCACTCCCGTCGTGAAGTCGACGATGCACGTCGGACCGAGGAAGGTGCTCGCCGAGTACTACGCGCCCTACGGCTGGTTCTCCGGCGTCATCCACGGCGAGAACAACACGCTCTCCGTCGACGGCATGTACGGCGTCGGCGAGCAGAAGCGCATCACCGTCTGAGGGCCACCCGCTGTAACGCTTCACGGCCGAAACACACTGGGAAAGATCGGACATCTGAGCATAAGATCGCGATGTGAACAACCGCGTTGATCTCTCCGCGTTCGATGCCGCGTGGCGAGTGCGATGGCCCGACAGCCGACCCATCGGCCACGAATTGCGGTCCACGGCTCACAAGACCTGGGTGCGCTTCCACAGCCTGCCCGAGTCGAAGAGATACGCCGAGAACAACGCTGAACACCGCGAGATTCTGACACGCCATCTCACCGTGTTGAACGATCTGAGTTCCTCCGCCGCTACCCCGATCGACGACCTCCGCGTCATCTCGCTGGCATGGTCCGGGTCCGCCGAGCCGACTCAGCGAGATTCCGAGCTCGTATCTGCGACTTCCCACGCGGAGTACTGGCAGTCTCTCCCGTACGACCTCAGTGACCCGGACTACCCATACTGGGTACACCTGTACGTCGGTCGCACCTCTGTCGGCACCGATGAGCTCCGCTCGCTACTGCGGCTGGTCGCTGACGACAGGACCAGCGAAGTCATCTTTGCGCCGGCGACAGCCACCTGGCTGTACCACCCATATGACGGCGGTGGAGACGTGATTGCGCCTGACCTCGCAACGCGAGACGCCCTGAAAAGGCGGTATGCCGAATGGTTGTCACCCCACCCCTTGGGCCTGTGACCAGCTAGTACGGCTGCCTCCGGGTACGACTACGCCCCGGCGCTGGAAGCGATCCGGGGCGTGAAAGATGTATGGGGTGCGACGGTGACGAATTCGCGACCTTGTGCAGACAGGGCGGCCGACAGCAGGTCGGCGGCGGGATGTGAATCGGTGACGATGCGGGTGACGGTCTGATCGGCGAGGAGTCGTTTGAGGACTGTCGACGAGTCGTCTTCTCGACATGTCTCGTCGATCCGCATTCCGCGGGAAAAGGCCCATTCCTTGAGCTCGCTCGCACTGCGCGGGTCACTCAGATAGAGCGCCGTCCGAGCCGGCCGCGTCGACTGTGAAACGGGCGTGTCGGAGACGTCGACCAGGATCAGGCGTCCCACTTTCCGCGCAGGGTGAGGCAACGTCCCGTTCTTGAACCAGCGTTGCGCGGTCTTCGTGGAGATCCCCTGCGTCTGCGCGTACTGGGTGAGGTTCATCGTCGCCACGAAGAGACAGTGTCCAGCCGATGTACGTCCGAAGTCAATTCATATCCGGTCAATAAAAGACTTGACCGGACTTTAGCGGACCCTTAGCGTTCTCCACGTCATACAACGTCTTCCTAGCTCAGTGGATAGAGCGTCCGGCTACGAACCGGAAGGTCAGGGGTTCAAATCCCTTGGAGGACACGCGAAGCGGGAAGAGGCTCGGGCAGTCATGGTCATTGAGGCGATAGATCGAATACCCGTCGTGGTCCGCAATGCGGACAACGCCGTGCTCCACTGTCGACCTTTTCGCGAGATCGTCGGGCACCTGCTCGAAGGAAAGGTGTGGGTGGTCGCGAACTTCGACCCTCCGGTCATCGCACACGCGGTGTCCATGCAGATCGAGGTTCCGCGGGAGGTGATCCTTCGCGACTACGTGTACCGCCCGTACGTGGAGGTGGATCGTACGACGCGCGAGAAGATCCTGCGTCGGGACCGCCATCTCTGCGGCTACTGCGGCCTGCACGCGAACACGTGGGATCACGTGATGCCGCAGTCCCGCGGCGGCGGGAACACCTGGTTCAACTGCATCGCAGCATGCGGACCGTGCAATTGGGACAAGGGCGATCGCACCCCGGAAGAGGCGGGCCTCCGCCTGCTCTGGGAGCCCTACCGTCCCGCCTGGGCGTGATGCCCATTGAGAGAAGAACATTGTTGAGAGGAGGGGACTCATGAACGAGTACCCCGTCGCGCTTCCCGGAGCGCGGGCCGACACGCTGATGTGGGCCGAACCGGGAGAGATCGAACCTGCAGCGCTGGACCAGCTCCGGAACATCTCCAAGCTCCCCTGGGTGGAGAAGCTGCGTGTGATGCCGGACGTGCACCTCGGCAAGGGTGCAACCGTCGGTTCGGTGATCGCGATGCGCGACGCCGTCGCGCCTGCCGCTGTCGGTGTCGACATCGGCTGCGGCATGGCCGCCGTCCAGACCGATCTGACAATGGACGATCTGCCGGACAGCCTCGCACCTCTGCGTGCGGGCATCGAGCAGGCCGTGCCCGTCGGCTTCAACGCCCACAACGGCGTCACCGACGTGCTGCGGAAGCAGTGGCCGCTGAAGCGCGAGGCCGATCGCCTCTTCGGATCGTTCGACGCGCTCCGTGCGCCGAAGATCGCCGAGCGTGAAGGTCGCATGCGCGTACAGTGTGGATCGCTGGGCGGGGGCAATCATTTCATCGAAGTGTGCGCGGACGACGACGGCAGCATCTGGCTGATGCTTCACTCCGGCTCCCGCAACATCGGCAACGAACTCGCGCGTCGGCACATCGAGACCGCTCGAACCCTCGAGCACAATCTCGGTCTGCCGGACCGCGACCTCGCCGTGTTCCTCGCGGGGACCGACGAGATGTCCGCCTACCTGCACGATCTGTACTGGGCGCAGGATTACGCCCGGCTCAACCGAGCGGCGATGATGGCCCTGGTCAAGGCTGTCGTCGTCGAACACTTCCCGCAGGTGACGTTCCGGTCGGAGGTGCAGTGCCACCACAACTACGTCGCGGAGGAGACCTACGACGGCGTGGACGTGATCGTCACCCGCAAGGGCGCGATTCGCGCGGGTTCTGGCGACCTCGGGCTGATTCCGGGCTCCATGGGAACCGGATCGTTCGTCGTCCGTGGTCTCGGCAACGAACAAGGCCTGTGCTCGGCGTCTCACGGTGCCGGTCGTCGTATGTCGCGGACCAAGGCGAAGAAGACGTTCACCGTCGACGACCTCGCCGCGCAGACGGTTGGAGTCGAATGCCGCAAGGACCGCGGGGTGCTCGACGAGATCCCGGGCGCCTACAAGGACCTCCAGCAGGTGATCGACGCCCAGACCACCGGGCCGTCACCGTTGGTCGAGGTGGTCGCCCGCCTCACCACGCTGATGTGCGTCAAAGGCTGAGCGCCCGCTGCAAGACGCAAAAGTCAGTACTCAGACGCGACACCGAGCGCAACATATGCCCTCGAGTCTCGATCTGAGTACTGACTTTTGACGTAGCTACTACGGGATGATGTTCACCATGCGGCCGGGAACGTAGATCACCTTGCGCGGTTCGCCGTCGAGCAGCGCCGCGATCTTCTCGTCGGCCAGCGCGGCAGCGACGACGGTGGCCTCGTCGGCGTCGGCGGCAACCGTCACTCGACTCCGGACCTTGCCCTTGACCTGGACCGGGATCTCGACGCTGTCGTCCACGAGGAACTGCTCGTCGACCTCGGGGAACGGTCCGTGCGCCAACGATCCCTCGTGGCCGAGGCGTCCCCAGAGCTCTTCGGCGAGGTGCGGAGCGAGGGGAGCGAGCATCAGCACGACTGCCTCCACGGCCGCTCGCGGTGCGCCCTTCGGGTACGCCTTCGTCAGGTGGTTGGTCAGCTCGATGAGCTTGGCGACTGCCGTGTTGGTCCGCAGGTTCGCGAAGTCGTCACGAACACCATCGGCAGTCCGGTTGACGGCCTTCAGGGTGTCCACGTCGGCCTCGTCGTCGGTGACGCGGACCTCGCCGGACTCCTCGTCGACGACCAGACGCCACACACGCTGCAGGAAGCGCTGCGCGCCGACAACGTCCTTCGTCGCCCACGGACGCGACTGGTCGAGCGGACCCATCGACATCTCGTAGACGCGGAGGGTGTCGGCGCCGTAGTCGCGGCAGATGTCGTCGGGAGCCACGGAGTTCTTGAGCGACTTGCCCATCTTCCCGTACTCCTGTTTGACCTCTTCATCCTGGTAGAAGAACTTCCCGTCCTTCTCCACGACCTCTTCGGCAGGCACGTAGACGCCACGCGAATCGGTGTACGCGAACGCCTGGATCATGCCCTGGTTGAACAGGCGACGGTACGGTTCCACGCTGGTCACGTATCCGAGGTCGAACAGCACCTTGTGCCAGAAGCGCGAGTACAGCAGGTGCAGGACCGCGTGCTCCATGCCGCCGATGTACAGGTCCAGACCGCCGGGGTCGTTCGGCCCGTGCAGGGCCGGACGCGGACCCATCCAATACGCCTCGTTCTCCTTGGCGCAGAGGGTCTCGTCGTTGGTCGGGTCGATGTAGCGCAGCTGGTACCAGGAGCTGCCCGCCCACTGCGGCATCACGTTGGTGTCTCGCGTGTACGTCTGCACGCCGTCGCCGAGGTCCAGCTCGACGCTCACCCAGTCGGTGGCCTTCGCCAGCGGGGGAGACGGCTCACTGTCGGCGTCGTTCGGGTCGAACGCGACGGGCGCGTAGTCGGCCACCTCGGGCAGCTCGATCGGCAGCATCGACTCCGGCAACGCGTGCGGAGCGCCGTCGGCGTCGTACACGATGGGAAACGGCTCACCCCAGTAGCGCTGACGGGCGAAGAGCCAATCCCGCAGCTTGTACTGAATGGTTCCGGTACCCGTGCCCTCTGCTTCCAGTCGTTCGATGATCGCGGCCTTCGCGTCGGCCACGTTCAGGCCGTTCAGGAAGTCGGAGTTCACCAACGGTCCGTCACCGGTGTACGCCGCCTCGGCGATGCCGTCGTCCGAGCCGATCACTTCGAGCAGCGGGAGGCCGAAGGCGGTCGCGAACTCGTAGTCGCGGGTGTCGTGCGCCGGCACCGCCATGATGGCGCCGGTGCCGTAGCCGATCAGGACGTAGTCGGCGATGAAGACCGGCACCTGCGCACCGTTCACGGGGTTGGTGGCGTACGTACCGGTGAAGACGCCGGTCTTCTCCTTGTTCTCTTGGCGCTCGACGTCGCTCTTGGCCGCGATCGACGCGCGGTACGCGGCGACGGCATCAGCGGGAGTGGCCGCACCGGCGGTCCAGCGAGCATCCACACCGTCGGGCCATACGTCGGCGACCAGCGCGTCGACCAGCTCGTGCTCGGGCGCCAGGACCATGTAGCTGGCGCCGAACAGCGTGTCGGGACGCGTGGTGAACACCTCGATCGGCGAACCGACGGCGGTTGCGAACTTCACCTGCGCGCCGCGCGACCGGCCGATCCAGTTGCGCTGCATCGTCTTGACCTTCTCCGGCCAGTCGAGCAGGTCGAGGTCGTCGATCAGGCGATCCGAGTACGCGGTGATCCGCATCATCCACTGGCGGAGGTTCTTGCGGAAGACGGGGAAGTTGCCGCGCTCGGACTTGCCGTCGGCGGTCACCTCCTCGTTCGCGAGCACAGTGCCGAGCCCGGGGCACCAGTTGACGAGCGAGTTGCTCACATACACGAGGCGGTACGAGTCGATGACGTCGTTCCGTTCGGCGACCGACAACGCAGACCATGCGCGTCCGTCATCCAGCGTCCGTGCGCCCGAAGCGAACTCGTCGACGAGCTCAGAGATCGGGCGGGCCTTGCCCTGCGAGGCGTCGAACCAGGCGTTGTAGATCTGCAGGAAGATCCACTGAGTCCAGCGGTAGAACTCGACATCGGTGGTGGCGACTCGGCGTCGCTCGTCATGCCCGAGGCCGAGACGCCGGATCTGTCCGAGGTACCGCTCGATGTTCGCCTCGGTGGTGGTGCGCGGGTGTGTGCCGGTCTGCACCGCGTACTGCTCGGCCGGCAGACCGAACGAGTCGAAACCCATCGTGTGCAGGACGTTCTTCCCGGTCATCCGCTGGAACCGGGCGAAGACGTCCGTGCCGATGAAGCCGAGTGGATGGCCGACGTGAAGTCCCGCACCCGACGGATACGGGAACATGTCCTGCACGAACAGCTTGTCGTCGGCGTCGGCACCGGCGCCGTCGAACGCGCTGAAGTCGCCCGCTAGCGGCCCGACCGGGTTCGGTGCGTGGAAGGTGCCGTCGGTCGCCCAACGCTCCTGCCAGCGCGACTCGATCTCACCGGCCGTTGCGGCGGTGTACCGATGCCCGGGAACAGACTCGGCGGGACGATGCGAAGAATCAGCGGAGGTCACCCCACCAGGGTAAATCGTCGCTGTTCGACGCCCAAAAGCACGGTTGCCGTCGTCACACGATTCGAAACGGGAACGAGGTCGGTCGTACAGTTGGTTCTGTGCACATCTTGTCCGTCGTCACCGCCGTTCTCGCGCTCGTGCTCGCAGTGTTCTGGGCAGGCGTCGGCACGGCCGGCTTGCTCGGCGCGCTCAAGCGCAATCGGTGGATCGGAGTCCGATCCGATGAGACGATGCGCTCCGCCGAAGCATTCACCGCAGGCAACAAGGCGGCCTCGCCTGGTTTCCTCTTCACCGCACTGATTCTCGCGATCGGCGGTGTGCTCGGATTCTCCGGCGACCTCGGCTTCCTGTTCGCGATCGTCGCCATCGTCGCCGGTTTCGGAATCGCGGTCCTCGCCGCCGGATTCGGTGTCCGAGTGGCCGCGGCAGTCCCCGAGCCGGAGAACGAGGGCGGATGCAGCTCGGGCTGCTGCTCAGGTGAGACCACCGACTCGGCCGACCACGGACACGGCGACGACCCGGCCTCTGACTGCGGTACCAGCTCGTGCGGCTCGTGTGCACTGCAGGGCATGTGCACCACCGACGACGCCGTGGCAGATCGGCCCGCTCACTCCGCTCCCGGCGCCGTGACAGATCGGCCCGCTCACTCCGCTCCCGGCGCCGTGCACTGATCAGTATGCGCAAGCTACTCGAGAAGTCGCCGATCGACGGTTTCATCCTCTCGATCTTCGCCGCGGTCGTCGTCGCCGCAGTCCTCCCGGCAAGCGGAGTGTTCGCCGAAGTGATGGACTGGGTCGTCACCTGCCTGATCGCACTCCTGTTCTTCCTGTACGGCACCCGGCTGTCGCCCCGCGAGGCGCTCGACGGTCTCACTCACTGGCGTCTGCACACCACGATCCTGGCCTTCACATTTGTGCTGTTCCCGATCGTCGGACTGCTGCTGAAGCCCGTCCTGACCCCGATGATCGGCTCCGACCTGGCCGCCGGTTTCCTCTACCTCACGCTTGTTCCGTCGACCGTGCAGTCGTCGATCGCGTTCACCTCGATCGCCCGCGGCAACGTGGCCGGCGCCATCGTCAGCGCATCGGCGTCCAACCTGATCGGCGTCGTCTTGACCCCGGCGCTGGTCGTGCTGACGATGAGCTCCACCGCCGGTGTTCACATCAGCGGAGACTCGATCCTGAAGATCTGTCTGCAGATCCTCGTCCCATTCATCGTCGGGCAGCTCGCGCGACCGCTGGTGAGCCCGTTCTTGAAGAAGTACGCCGAGCCTACGAAGTACGTCGACCGCGGCTCGATCGTCTTGGTGGTCTACGTCGCGTTCAGCGAGGGCGTGCAGTCGGGGCTGTGGAGCAGTGTCACCGCGTTCGAAGTGATCATGGTTGCGGTGGTGTCGCTGGTCCTGGTCTGCGTGATGCTCGCTTTGACGTGGTTCGTCCCGCGCCGGATGGGCTTCGACCGGGCCGACTCGATTGCGATCCAGTTCTGCGGGACCAAGAAGAGCCTCGCGACCGGCCTCCCCCTGGCGAGTGTCATGTTCAGTGGATCGATCGTCGGTTTCATGGTGCTGCCGTTGATGATCTTCCACCAGATCCAGCTGGTCCTCTGCGCCTGGCTGTCGGCCCGCTACGGCCGTGACGCTCCCGCGCAGGAGACTCAGGTCGCCTGAGTCTGGCGGATCCGCCGGTAGATCAGGAACGCCAACGACAGCAGTCCGACGCCGATCGCGACCATCAGTGCAACGTCGGCGCCGAGCGTGGCTCCGACCGCCCACGAGATCAGCAGGACGGTCGCCGTCCAACTGACCGCTCCGATGGCACTGGCTATCGCGAACCGCCGGAACGGCATCCGACGGGCGCCTGCGACCAGCGGGATCAGACTTCTGACGAATCCGATCCAGCGTGCGGACGCGACTGCGACGATCGCGTCACCCGGACTCGGCGCCTGTTGTCGTGCCCGGATCATGCGCCGTGTCATCCGGCGACCCAACCGCGTGGCGCTCAATCGAGGACCGAATCCTCGTCCCACCCAGTAGCCAGTCCAGTCGCCTGCGATGGCGGCCAGCGCGCTCAACACGATGAGGACGCCGATGTGCGCGGATCCGATCGAGGCGACGACCCCCGCCGCGATCAGCACGCCTTCGCTCGGCACCACAACACCCACGACGACGACCGACGTTTCGATGTAGACAACTCCCGCGGTGATCACGTACACCGCCCACGCGGGTGCCGCGTCGATCCACGACGTCAACTGATCGGTCAGGAAGTGCATTCTGGTGTCAACCGCGAGGCGGTCAGTTGTCTTCCGGGCGCAGGGGATACGTGGACAGCAGCGGCAGCGGCCACGGCTGTCGCTGCAGCACTCGCTGCCAGATGTCGACCGAGGGCTCCGACAACAGATCGGTCGGGAGTCCCGGAGCCACGATCCAGCTGCTCTCGGCGAGCTCGTCGTCCAACTGCCCGGCCTCCCACCCCGCATATCCGGCGAAGATCCGGACACCGGTGAGCACGGTCGCCATCTCCTCCGGGTCTGCGTCGAGGTCGACCATCGCGACCGGCCCGAGCACCTGGTGGAGTTTGGGCTGCTTGGCGACGTCGACGCCGGCTTTCGCCACGCCGAGGCACAGCGCCGACGACGTTCCCACCGGTCCGCCGACGAAGACAGCGCGCGGACTGGCCGCCAGGTCGGCCCAGCGGGGGAGGATGTTGTGGACCGCGGCGTCGCTCATCCGGTTCAGGACGACGCCGAGCGTGCCCTGCTCGTCGTGCTCGATCACATAAACGACGGTCCGCACGAACGTCTCACCCGACAACGCTGTGGACGCGATCAGAAGCGCCCCGGGAGCCACCTCGGGTCGATCGTGAATGAACTCACCGCCGGACACCATCCCATCATGACACCAGATGGCCCGGTGTGGACGTGACGCGGCCACGACGTTGCCCGAATCGAGTCGTTCACGACAGGCCTGCGAATCATTCATGTGACGTGCGCCGACCGTGCGATCCGCGTTGTCTTCCGTCGGTAGGATCAAGAGGTGAGCTTCTGGTCGCAGGTCAAGTCCCCGGGCCTGCTTCGCCTGCTCGGAGTCAGGGTGTTGAGCCAGCTCAGCGACGGCGCGTTTCAGGCGGCGCTCGCGTTCTCGATCTTGTTCAACCCGGATCGGCACACCGACCCGATCGCGATCGCCGCCGGATTCGCCGTTCTTCTTCTTCCGTACTCGGTTCTCGGTCCGTTCGCGGGTGCACTCCTCGACCATTGGGACAGGCGCCGCGTCCTGGTCTGGGTGAACGTCTTGCGGGCCCTCGCGGTCGTTCTCGTGGCCATCACGATGAGCGCCAATGTCCCCGACACGGCTGTCCTCCTAGCGGCCCTGGTGGTGACCGGATGCAGTCGCTTCGTCGCGTCGGGTCTGTCCGCCGGACTGCCCCATGTGGCGCCCGCGTCGGTGATCATCGAGATGAACGCCGTCTTCACCACGCTCGGCGCAGCGATGCTCGCCGCGGGCGCAGCCGTGTCGACGGTGCTGAGGGCGGTTTTCGGCGCCGACAACGCCGGATCAGGCGCCACCCTTCTGTCCGGAGCTGTGTTCGCTCTCTGTTCCGGTCTGCTCGCCGCGACCTTCGCCCCCAAGCGTCTCGGACCCGACCGGCCCGACGGCGCGGGGCACTCTGCGCTGTACTCGATGGGTCGTGGGCTCTCCCACGGCATCCGCGCCGTGGCCGACCATCCCAGCGTCGCCGTGGTCCTCGGCGCCATCGGCGTCCACCGCATCATCTTCGGCATGAACACGTTGATGTTCCTGCTGATCGTCCGCAACTTCGACCTCGGTTGGCCGCTGTTCACCAACGTCCGTGCGATGGCCGCGATCGGCGCCGCGGTCGCACTCGGCGCGCTGATCGCCGCCGTCTCGACACCGTGGTCGGTCCACCACTTCGGACGACGCCGCACCATCGCGTGTGCACTCGTCGTCGGAGCGCTGGCCGAAGCGCTCATCGGACCGCTGCAGGCGGCGACCGTTCTGCTCAGCGCCGGTCTCCTCGGACTGGCAGGCCAGACGGTCAAGCTGTGCGGCGACGTCGCCATGCAGTGCGACGTGCCCGACTCGTACCGCGGTCAGGTGTTCGCCGTTCAGGACGCACTCTTCAACTCGGCCTTCGTGGCAGCCGCCTTCGTCGCCGCACTGGTGATCCCGGCCAACGGTTTCTCGGTCGGGCTGATCGCGGTGGGGACGCTTCTGTACGTTCTCGGCGCCGCATTCGTCTGGCGGTCGAACCCGGCGGTCGTCGAGGGCCCCGACCCGGCCGCCGTCGAACGAGAACAGCACCTCGTCTGACCTTCCGCCCTTCTCAGTCCATCGGGCGAGAGTCGTCGGCGTACCCGTCCCCGTCCGAGTCGATCAGGACGGTGTCGTCGGAGCCGTCCCCGTCAGTGTCCAGAGCAGATTCTCGCGGCCTCTCGAGCGGTGGCGCAGGCTCGACGGGACGTTCCCAGAGTCCCCTCCCACCGTCGGTGAACACCGATTCGGGGCGACCGTCATCGTCGAGATCGAGCGCCGAGCGGTCGGCGACACCGTCGCCGTCGGAATCCCACATGGCGTCGTCGGTGAAACCGTCACCGTCGAAATCGATGCTCACGGCGTCGAGCAGACCGTCACCGGACAGGTCCAGGTCGGCAGGCGAACGCCACGTCGAGAGCTCGCCGTCGCCGGTTCCGAATCCGTACTCGATGACGGGGTCCATACCAGTTAGACGCACAGACTCCGTCTGAGGTTCCGCCGCCCGCGGCGTGTCGCTTGATCGCCGGTCAGTACCCCATGGTGCGGATGGCGTTGGCGAGATCGTCGAGCTGCTCGCGACGGACGTCGAGATGAGGGGAGACGCGTAGGAACGACCGGTCGCCTGCGAGCGGTGCCCGCCACGGCTCCGCAGCGGTCACCAGAATCCCCGATTGCAGCAGTTTTGCTTTCGCCGCGTGCAGGTCGGACGGTCCCCATCCGGGCGGCGGCGCGAGCGTCACCAGCGCAGACGCCTCGTCGACAGGCTCGACCACCTCCCAGCTGCCGATGCCGTTGAGACGTTCTCGGGTGATGCGGCCGATGGCTGCGAGCTCCGCGTACACGCGGTCCGGGCCGATCTCGACGACCTCGGCGACCGCTTGACCGAGTCCGAGCTGACCCGCGATGAACGACTCCGAGAAGAACACGTCGATGTGCGCGAGCGCGTCGGGCCGGACCGCGACGAAGCCGACCCCGCGTGGGCCGGTCAGCCACTTGCGGGCGGTGCCGTACACCGCGTCCGCGCCGGTCACCGTCGGCACGTGTCCGACGGACTGGGCCATGTCGACGACGACGGGCACACCGGCGTTGTGGGCGACCTCGACGATCTGTTCCACCGGCTGCACCACACCGCTCGCCGAGCCGATGTGGCAGACGTGGATGAAGTCGGGCTGCTCGAACTGCAGCATGTTCTCCAGCGCATCGACGTCGATCCGCCCGTAGACGTCAGCATCGGGCAGCGCCCGGACCGCGAAGTTCCGTCGCTCGAACTCGGCGAGGTTCGGGCCGAACTCGTTCTTCCCGACCCAGACGATCGGCGACATGGGCAACGCCCAGCCGTTGAGCAGGGCGCGCAGCGCCGCCCGAGCGCTGTCGCGGTAGGAGAGCTCTTCCGGGCTGTGCCCGATCAGCGAGGCGATCGCAGCGCGGCTCGCGTCGAGCGCTTCGGCCTGATCGTCGGCGGCGACGTATGCGCCGCGCTCTGCCTCGCGTTGAAGGTGTCGAGTGATCGAGTCGACGGTCGACCGTGATGATCGACCCGCCGACGCCGCGTCCAGATGAGCGAGCGACGGCTCGACTCGCGCTGCATGCCACTGTTCCCCGAGTTCACTGCAGTACATGGCCACGAATCTACCCTCGGCGCTGATCCGGCGAGCACGACGACGATCACAGCCCGGGAAACTATCCGAAGCGAGGTCTCTGGCAGAGTCGGACGGCTCAACGGCGCCGCGCCGATCAGCGAGCCGAGCGCTCCGCCCACCAGGCCCGGAGCGCCGCTTCGGCGTCATCGTGGCTCATCGGACCGGCGTCGAGCCGCAATTCCTTGAGGTACCGCCACGCTTCGCCGACGAGGGGACCCGGAGGGAGACCGAGGAGCTCCATGATCGCGTTGCCGTCCAGATCGGGACGGACCCGATCGAGGTCCTCCGCCTCCTTGAGGACAGCGATGCGCTGTTCCAACTCGTCGTATGTCTCCTGCAGCTTCCGGGCGCGCCGACGATTCCGGGTGGTGCAGTCCGCGCGCACCAGCTTGTGCAGTCGGTCGAGCAGGGGACCTGCGTCGGCGACGTAGCGGCGGACCGCGGAATCTGTCCACCGTCCGTCGCCGTACCCGTGGAAGCGCAGGTGCAGAAACACCAACTGCGACACCTCGTCGACGATCGCCTTCGGGTACTTGAGGGCACGCATGCGCTTGCGGACCATCTTCGCGCCGACCACTTCATGGTGGTGGAAGCTGACGCCGCCGCCGTCCTCGTGACGCCTGGTGGCAGGCTTTCCGATGTCGTGGAGGAGCGCCGCCCACCGCAGCACGAGGTCCGGGTCGCCCGTCTCCAGGTCGACAGCCTGCTTCAACACCGTCAACGAGTGCTGGTAGACGTCCTTGTGCTGGTGATGCTCGTCGATCGTCAGCTTCATTCCGGGGATCTCCGGGAGCACCCGGTCGGCGAGCCCGGACTCCACGAGCAGGTCGACTCCGTCGAGGGGGAACTCTCCGAGGATCATCTTGTCGAGTTCCACCCGGACACGTTCGACGGTGATCCGATCGATCTGTTCCGCCATCTCACGAGTCGCGTCGAGGACCCGGTCGGCGAGCGCGAATCCGAGTTGTGACACGAATCGAACACCGCGCAGCATGCGGAGCGGGTCGTCATTGAACGAGTTCTCGGGCGCAGACGGAGTGTCGATGACACCCGCGAGCAGATCGCTCATGCCGTCGAGAGGATCGCAGAACTCCTGGGAGCCGTCCGGCAGAAGGCGCACGGCCATCGCGTTCACCCGGAAGTCACGCCGGATCAGGTCGCCGTCGAGCGTGTCGCCGAAGGTGACGATCGGGTTTCGACTCACCTGGTCATACATATCGGATCGGAACGTGGTGATCTCGACCATGTGATCGTCGAACTGTGCGCTGACGGTCCCGAAATCGATGCCGGTGTCCCAGACCGCAGGCGCCCAGCCGCGGAGGATCTCGCTGATCACATCCGGTCTGGCGTCTGTCGTGAAGTCGAGATCGTTGCCCAGCCTCCCGAGCACCGCGTCTCGCACCGAGCCTCCGACCAGGTACAACTCGTGTCCACGGTCGGCGAACCGGGCCGCCAGCGGGGTCACGACGTCGCTCAGGGAGGAAAGGGTGACACTCGCCGCTGCAAGGAGGCGGGTACGACGTTCGGCGCGAGCGTCGTCCCTCGCGCCACCGCTCTGCGCACTGCCGGTCATGGGATGCAAGACTACCGACCCCGACATGCGGCTCGCGCGGTCAGCCTTCGATAGCTAACAGACGGTAACGAACGGCTAGCATCGGAGTGTGTCTGCCGAACCATCACTGCACCATACGGACGTCGCCTCCGACGCTCCGTCGGGCAGTGGTGCCGCAGACAAGGCGACGAGCGGCGGTCCGGATCAGCCACAGCGCAACCGTCGTAACCGTCGCGGTCGACGCCGCCGCGGACGCCGCTCCGGCAGGCCCGCCGACGCCGCCAAGGTCGATGAGGCGACTCAGGACGACCGATCGGCTCCTGACAGCACCCCGAAACCATCCGACCTCGCTGCGCGCTCCCGACGAGGCAACTCGTCCTCGTCGAACGCCGACAAGAACTCTCCCGCGTCGATGCCGCGCACCAAACGTCGCGGTGGACGCCGCGCACCTGAACCGGAACCGTCGCCCAAACTGCGGACCGTCCGGGAGACGTCGGCGGGAGGTCTGGTGCTCGCCGACCTCGACGCGCCTTTCGACGACATGACGGCCGCACTCATCGGTCGGGTGGACCGTCGAGGCCGAACGATGTGGTCCCTGCCCAAGGGGCACATCGAGACGGGCGAGACGGCCGAGCAGACCGCCATGCGCGAGGTGGCCGAGGAGACGGGCATCTCCGGGACCATCGTCGCACCGCTGGGCAAGATCGACTACTGGTTCGTCAGTGAAGGCCGACGCATCCACAAGACCGTCCATCATTACCTTCTGCGGTTCACCGGCGGCGAACTCTCCGACGAGGACTACGAGGTGAGTGAGGTCGCGTGGGTGCCGCTCAGCGAATTGCCACGGAAGCTCACGTATTCTGACGAGCGACGTCTCGCACGGATGGCCGAATCGGTGATTGCCGATCTCCGCAGCGACCCCAGCCGGTTGGCGCAGTCGGAGGCCTCCTGCATCCGTACCGAACCGAACGACTATGAGAAAGCCGCAGCCGCCCGCAATCAGCGCCGAAACGAACCGCCGCCCCCGGTCAAAGCCCGGCGGCGCAGGCGGCGACCGCGGCGCCCGGCCAACGGTGACTCGTAGCCGCGCGGGGCGCGGGGCGCGGCTGACGGCGTTCGCCGCCGCAGTGTTCCTGATCGTCGGATTCGTTCTGGTCGCCGGCGGCGTCGGGCCTGCAGCAGCCGAACCGGACGGCGGCCCCAACACTCACTACGCGTCTGTGGCCCTCACCGAGGTGACTCCGTCGACCGTCACCGGGAGCACGGGACACACGGTCACTGTGCGCGGACGGGTGACCAACACCTTCGACCGTCCGATCCGCGACGTGATCGTCCGACTCCAGAGGGCGTCCGCCGCCACCTCGACGGATCTGCGCACAGTGCTCGACGCCGACCCGTCCGTCTACGAGACCTCGACGTCGTTCACAGACGTCGTCAAGGAACTCGCACCGCGGCAGAGTGCCGACTTCACCGTGTCGGTGCCGCTCTCGACCGGCGGGCTGGCGATCACGAAGGCGGGCGTCTACCCGCTGTTGGTCAATGTGAACGGAACCCCGGACTACGGCGGCCAGGCGCGCATCGCCGACTCCCGCACCCTGTTGCCCGTGTTGTCGCTTCCGGCGGACCGCACCCGGGCCGAACAGTGGACGGAGCCGGGGTCGGGCGCCGACGTCGATCCTCTTCTGGGACGTGACGGGTCCATCGCCGCGGACGACTCGAGCCCGACGGCGTTCACGTTCCTGTGGCCGTTGGCCGCACCTCCCCAGCAGGCCGCGGGAACCCTCGGCGGAGACACCGCCGACATGCGCCTCACCAGCGACGCCATGGCCGCTTCGCTCGAACCGGGCGGGCGTCTGGGGCAGTCGTTGAAGGCGCTCGAGTCGATCGTCGGCGTCTCCGACAACGGTGACCCGAAACCGGCCGAGGCCGACGACCGCGTTCGCAGCGCCATCTGCATCGCCGTCGACCCCGACCTGCTCGTGACTGTGAAGGGGATGGCGTCCGGGTACGTCGTCACCGACGATCCGGCCGATCCGGCTGCATCCACCCGCAGCGGCGAAGGATCGTCGACTGCGAAGGCGTGGCTTCAGCGACTGTCCAAGGTCGCGTCGTCGATGTGCGTGACGGCACTCCCGTACGCGCAGGCCGGCCTCGACTCACTGCACCGGATCTCCGACGCCGCACTGTCCGACGACGCGATCGCCGGTGGATACGACACCGTCGACGATCTGCTCGGAGTCACTTCGGTCCGCGGTCTCACCGTGCCCGCGGTAGGAACGCTCACCGACCGAGGCCGCACCTTTCTGAGCGGACGTGAGGGCTCAGGCGCGGCCGCAGTGGTCTCGACGTCCGTCGAGCCCGGCCAGAGTGATCGCACCGGCTCATCGATCATCGGCCGATACCGTTCCGACGGATTCGCTCTCCAGACCTACGATGCCGGTGTCAGCAGTGCGCTCGGAGCCGTCGGCGCCCACGCGAGCGTGCCGTCGTACATTCCGGCGTGGCAGCGGGTCGACACGTCCGGCGAGTCGGACGTGTCGCGCAGGCAGACGGCCGCCGCTTCGCTCGCCCTGCCCATGCTCGACGTCCCGACCCGCACCGAAGGTGAGGGCCCGCCCGAGATCACCGAGGTGACAGGTCGCAGCGCGTTCACCGTGCCACCCGTGTACTGGTCGCCGACACCGGCCGACGCACGCGCCATCCTCGACACCGCCGACCTGATGGTCGCCTCCGGGACAGCGAACCCGGTCCCGCTGAAGGACGTCGTGGCTGGACTGGCCGAGGCGAACTCACGTGCCGATCTGGTCGTCCCCGGCGACGTTCCGCAGCTCACTGCCAGCGGCTACCCGCTGTCGTCGAAGGATCTGACGACGGTACAGCGCGACCTCCGCCTCATCGGGCAGCTGGAGGACTCGTTCGCCACCGGTCACGATCTGCCGTTCACTCCCGACGAGTACCTCGATCCGCTTCGGCGCGATCTCCTGCGCGCGGTGTCCACTCCGGCGAGCACGGATCTCACCGTCTACCGAGTCGAACGGCCCCGACGCCTCACCGCGGTCGGCCTCACCCTCAGCCACATCAAACAGTCGGTGTCCCTGCTCGATCCGAGCGGGCGGTACACGCTCGCCTCCGAACGCAGTCCACTGCTGCTGGTGGTCCGCAACGACCTCGCACTGCCTATCAAGGTGCGCCTGGACATCACGGCACCGGACGAGATCAGCGTCGGCGACGTGGGTGTGGTCGAGATCCCCGCCCAGGGCACACGGCAGTTGCAGCTGCCGACCCACGCGTCCAGCTCTCAGCCTGCGACTGTCCGGATCGCACTCGTCACCAGCAACGACGTTCCGCTGAGCACTCCGGTCGACTTGTCCATCTACGCGAACGCCTACGGCAAGCCGCTGTTCTACATCACGATCGCGGCCGGCGTCATCCTGATCCTGCTGACTGCGCGGCGCCTGTGGCACCGGTTCCGCGGCGAGCCCGACCCGGCCGATGAGGATCGGCCCGAACCCGACGAGCACGAACGTGAACTCGCCTCCGCCGGCTACCAGCAGCGTCTGGCCGCCGAGCGTGTCGTGACCGACACCCCGGAGCGCGAGAACCCCGACCCCGGAGAGCGTGCATGACGACCGAGCAGAAGCAAGCAGTCGACACCCCGTCCGACGAGAGCGTGATGCGGACCGGTGGGTCCATCGCAATCGCCACCCTGACAAGCCGCATCACCGGGTTCGTCCGCACGGTCCTCGTGCTGGCGATGCTCGGAGGGGCGGTGTCGTCGGCGTTCCAAGCCGCATACGTGCTGCCGAACATGATCGCCGAAGTCGTGCTCGGCGCAGTGCTGACCGCCATCGTCATCCCCGTGCTGGTGCGCGCCGAGGCTGAGGACGACGACGGAGGCGTCGGGTTCATCAACCGCATCTTCACACTCACGCTCGTCGTGCTCGGTGCGGCTACACTCATCGCGCTCATCGCCGCACCGCTTCTCACCATGTTGAATGTGGGTGACGACGGCAAGGTCGACCGCTCCCTGACCACTGCACTGGCATATCTGCTGCTCCCGGAGATCCTGTTCTACGGCCTCTCTGCCCTGTTCATCGCGATCCTGAACATGAAGGGCCTGTTCAAGCCCGGCGCATGGGCACCGGTTCTGAACAACATCGTCCAGATCACGACGCTGGTTCTCTTCTATCTGATGCCGGGCGAGCTCACCCTCAACCCGGCTCGGATGTCCGACCCCAAATTGCTCGTCCTGGGTGTCGGAACCACGCTCGGCGTTGTGATGCAGGCGGCGATTCTGGTGCCGTACCTGCGGAAGGCGGGTGTGAAGCTGAGCCTCAAGTGGGGCTTGGACGATCGTCTCCGCCGGTTCGGCAACATGGCCGTCGCGATCATCGGTTACGTCCTCGTGCTGCAGGTCGGCCTGGTGATCACCTACCGGATCGCGGCCCACGCATCAGCCTCGGGCATCTCCGTCTACGCCACCCACTGGCAGCTCCTGCAGCTGCCGTACGGCGTGCTCGGCGTGACGATCCTGACCGCGATCATGCCGCGACTCTCCCGCAATGCGGCGGCCGACGACACCGCCGCGGTCGTCGACGACATGTCCCTCGCGACTCGACTCACGATGATCTCGCTGGTACCGGTCGTCGCGTTCATGACGTTCTTCGGGCCTGCCATCGGCATCGCGGTGTTCAACTTCGGCAACTTCGAACAGGACACGGCGTCGCAACTGGGTTCGGTGCTCGCCTGGGGCGCCTTCACTCTCATCCCGTACGCGATGACCCTCGTACAGCTGCGAGTCTTCTACGCCCGTGAGGACGCCTGGACTCCCACCGCGATGGTCCTCGGCATCACCGTCGTCAAGGTCGCGGCGTCGTACCTCGGCCCGGTCCTCTTCGACGATCCGGAACTCGTCGTCCGGTGGTTGTCCCTCTCCAACGGCCTCGGGTACCTGGTCGGAGCGATTGTCGGCCACCTTCTGCTCAAGCGCACCCTCGGCGGGGCGGTGATGACCGATGTGGCCCGCTCGTCGCTGATCACGTTGGGGGTCTCCGTCGTGACCGCCGGAGCAGTGTGGGGGATCGCCGAAGTCACCGGCCTGCATCGCATGTCCACCGAGGCCGGCAAGATCGGGTCGGTCGCGTATCTCGCGATCACCGCGATCGTGGTGCTCGGTGTGGTCTATCTGATGTTGACGGCGCTCAAACTGCCCGACATGGTCGCGATCAGCAACACGGTGATGCGTCTGGTGGGCCGCTTCATCCCGAAGCTGGCACCTGCCCCGGAGCCGGAGGCGGATCGCGATTCGCACACGATGACGGTCCAGTTCCCGCGGATCTCGTCGGACGAATCATTCCCGTACGCTGGGCAAGTAGATGTCCGACGCCGCTTCGACCGTGGCACGGCCACGTGGCAGGAGTACTCCGCGTACTCCGGCGGTGCCGCGGGCGAGACGACCGTCATCCCTGTCATCCGTCCCGGACGTCCGGCGCGCCCGCCGATACGCCCGGCCGCTGGGCCGACGCAGCCTCAACGCCCGCAAGGAGTTCAACCGATGTCCGCATCCGACTCGGACGACGACCGTCGTCCGTCGACGGAGCCGACACGGGCGATGATTCCGAAAGCCGATGTGCCCGCCCAACCGCGCGGGCCGAAGCTGGTGCCCGGTGCCGCCGTCGCGGGTGGACGTTACCGACTGCTCGAGCCGCAGGGCGGCACTCGCGGTCTGGCGTTCTGGCGCGCGAAGGACACCGGACTGGACCGCGAGGTCGGTCTGACGTTTGTCGATCCGCTGCAACAGGCTCCGCCGATCAATCCAGGCGATCGCGATCCGCAGGACGAGGGTCCACAGGCCATCCTTCACCGCACGCGGCGTCTCGGGCAGTTGCACACCGCGGGCGTGGCGCGCGTCCTCGACGTGGTGCGGAGCGCGTCCGGCGGCATCGTCGTCACCGAGTGGGTGAACGGCTCCACACTCGCCGAGGTCGCCGCGACCGCGCCGTCGGCCACGGGTGCCGCACGTGCCGTCCGGGCGCTCGCCGCAGGCGCCGAGGCCGCTCATCGTGCGGGCGCGGTGCTGTCCATCGACCACCCCGACCGCATTCGCATCAGCTCCGACGGCGACGCGGTGTTGGCGTTCCCCGCGATTCTGGCCGATGACGACAGATCGTCTGACGTGCGTGGACTCGGTGCGGTTCTGTACGCGCTCCTACTGAACCGCTGGACACTCGACGGTGAGACA
The DNA here is from genome assembly GCF_037148075.1 of Gordonia malaquae. Classification (NCBI taxonomy): domain Bacteria; kingdom Bacillati; phylum Actinomycetota; class Actinomycetes; order Mycobacteriales; family Gordoniaceae; genus Gordonia; species Gordonia malaquae. The sequence continues at coordinate 198,193 of NZ_JBBCUB010000003.1, forward strand.
GGCAAGGAGCTGACGACCGCCGCCATCGCACGCGGCCTCGTCGGCGGCATGCGCCTCGCTGACCCCGATCCGCGGAATCCCGGGCAGCCGATAGCGCCGATGCAGGCTCGCCAGGAGATCCCGTTCGAGATCTCGGCGGTCGCTTCGCGTGCTCTCGAAGGCGACCGAGGCATCCGAACTGCCGCCACCGTGCAGCACGTTCTCGACCAGGCGACGGTCGTCGATCTGCAGACCGACATGCTGCCGCGAGTCGAGACGCGAATGCCTCCGGTGTCTGTCGCACCGATCAGCCGGACACGCAAGGAACGGTTGATGGGCGAAGGGCAGGCGGGAAAGCGGAACGTCGCACTGCTCGCGGGCGGCGCCTTGTTCATCCTGTTCGTCATCGTGGCGGTCATCGTCGCCGCAACCAACATGTTCGCCTCGCCCGACGACGAGAACAACCTCGACTCGTTCCTGCCGAACTCGTCGTCGAGTGCGTCGCAGACGCCCGGCACAGACGGCGGATCACCGTTGTCTGTCGCTGCCGTCACTCTGCTGGATGTGTCGGATCAGGACCCGGACTCGTCGAGCAACATCACGAACGTGCTCACCGGTGCATCGCCGGCGTGGAAGACCGACAACTATCGCGGTGCACAGTTCGCCGGTCTCAAAGACGGCCTCGGTCTGATGTTCCGGCTGAAGGCCCCGGGATCGGTCAAGTCCGTCACCATCGAGACGACGACGCCCGGCTTCAGTGTCGAGCTGCGCACAGCATCCCGCAGGCCCTCATCACTCGACGCGACGACCGAGGTCGGGAGCGGAACGGTCGACGCCAGAAAGGTGACGTTGAAGGTCGGGTCCCCGTCGAGCTCCGGTTACTTCATCGTGTGGTTGACGTCGCTCCCGGAGAACGGCAGCGGATATCAAGCCGTCATCAACCGCGTCACCCTGCGCTGACGATGGACGACGGCGCGGTTCTCTGCGACGACGGGCTGTTCCGCACCCCGTGGGGCGCAGTGCCCGGCATGATGCGCGATTACTACGACACCGAGTGGGGCCTCCCGGTGGTCGGGGAGAACGCCTACTTCGAGCGGCTGTCGCTGGAGGGATTTCAGGCAGGACTGTCATGGGCGACGATCCTCCGCAAACGTCCCGCGTTCCGCGAAGTGTTCGCCGACTTCGACGTCGACACGGTCGCAGCCTTCGGGCCCGACGTCGTCGAATCGCTGATGTCGGATGCTCGGATCGTCCGCAATCGGGCCAAGATCGAGGCCACCATCGGTAACGCGCGGGCCACCGTCGGCCTGCGCGACGAGGGAGGGCTCGAAGCCTTCCTGTGGTCGTTCAAGCCTGCGGAGACGCCGTGCCCGATTCGGATGAGCGAGGTCCCGACCACGTCCGATGAATCGGCGAGTATGTCGAAAGCTTTGCGCAAGAAGGGTTTTCGGTTCGTCGGTCCGACAACCATGTACGCACTGATGGAAGCTGTCGGCATTGTCGACACACATCTCGTCGACTCGCACCGCCGAGGCGCGTCCGGGGTCTGGCCGGCTGCTCCCGCTTACTGAGCCGAGACTAGGACGACGTCGCAGTCGGCGCCCATCCCGGTGGTCCGAAGACGTATCCGAGCTTGTCGCGCAGGGTCGGGGCCGACCGGACGTCGCGCGCGATCGCGGCGTATTCGTAGGTCTGCAGAGTCCAGACGTTGTAGGTGTCAACCGGCTTGGTGAGTCCGTAGTGGGGACGGTGGAGTTCCGGTTGGAACGATCCGAACCACCGATCGAAGATGATGAACACCCCTCCGTAGTTGCGGTCGAGGTACTCGGCGTCGCTGCCGTGATGCACGCGGTGGTGCGACGGGGTGTTCATGACGTACTCGAACGGCCTCCACATGCGATCGATGTGCTCGGTGTGCACCCAGAACTGGTAGATCAGGTTCACCGCGTACGTCCCGAACACCACCGCGGGCGGAATGCCGAGCGCGGGGAGCGGAAGCCAGATGATCAGGCTCATCGTCGGATTCCATTTCTGCCGCAGTGCGGTCGCGAAGTTGTAGTACTCACTGGAGTGATGCGCCTGGTGCGTCGCCCAGACCAGGCGCACCCGATGTGCGATCCGATGCTGCCAGTAGTAGAGCAAGTCGACGGCGACGAACCCGATCACCCACGTGTACCAACCCGTGATCGGCAGCTGCCATGGTGCGACGTAGGCGAACAGCGCCGTGTAGACGGCCAACGCGACGATCTTGCCGAGAGCCGACGTGCCTATCGACACCAGACCCATCACCAGGGATGCCTTGGTGTCCGCTGCCGCGTACGCTCCCTTGCCGGGCCTGCCGTCGTCGTCGACGTCGGACAGCTTGGCGGCTGCGAACAATTCGAGGCCCAGCATCAGCGCGAAGAACGGGATCGCGAGCACTGTCGGTTCGCGCATCGCCTCGGGCAGGGAACTCCACATTTGTGGAACGATAACGAGTCAGTTCTGCCCGGTCCACTGTGGAATATGATTGGCACGATGAGCAGCACTGTCGGGGGACGCACGTACGGTGGGATGACAGCCGAGGATCGACTCGTTCAACGTCGAGAGTCCCTGATCGGGGCCGGGCTGGAGCTGTTCGGGACGCAGGGATATCCGAACGTCTCCGTGAAGCGGATCTGTGACGACGCCGGACTCACCCAGCGGTACTTCTACGAGTCGTTCCCCGATCGCGCGGCTCTGCTGGCCGAAGTGTACTCGAGGTGTGTTGACACGGCCCGTCACGCGACAGTCGCTGCTGCGGCGAGCGTCTTCACCGAGGCGGGCATCAGTGGGGGAGCGATACCGCCCGAGCTGATCCCGCGCGTCACCACCGAATCCCTCGGAGCCATGATCCGGTGTCTGGCCGACGACCCCAGACGCGCTCGGATCATGATGATCGAAGTCGTCGGAGTGAGTCCAGAACTGGAGAAGCTCCGACTGACGGCGATTCACGAATGGGCGTCACTCATCGTCGGCATAGCCGTCGGCGACGATGCTCCGACCTCGCACCAACGCATGGCTGCGATCGGGCTCGTCGGTGCACTCACTCAATTGCTCGTCGAATGGCAGATGGCCGTCACCGATCCGATCACCCCCGAGATGGGACCGGAGCTCTTCGAAGTGGAAGCGATCCATGCCGTGATGACCGACATGTTCACATCCACCTACGAACGGATCTTCACGCCTTCGTGATCCATTGCGTGCGGATCCTGTCGGCCACCGCCTCCGCGTCCGGCACCACGAACAGAACTTCGGACCCGTCGCTCAGCGTCACGCACAAGCGATCCTGCTTGCCACCACTCCAGAACTTGCCCGTGCCCGGCGCCGTCCCGATCGCCGACGCGTATCGATGCTGGACAGCGAAGCGCGCGCCCTGCGCCCGCTTGCCCTTCGGCTCGAACACGATGTGCGTCTTTGTCAACTCAAGCCGACCGGGTACAGCGACCATCCCCGCCGATCGGGCAGCAGTCCATGTCGCCAACGGCTGGTCTTCGGTCATGGGTCGAGAATACCGATATGGAGTAGTCGCCATCCTGGAGCGACCACCACGTTGTGAACCCGCGACCGGGTTGTCCACAGATTCGACCCAAACATGCAGAAGAATCCGCGTGTTATCCACAACTACCTAGAAACCGCTAAATCGGACTGTCGACCTGCCTAGTCTCATTCGCATGACTCGGGGGACGATCGATTCGCGCAGCGACTACCAGTTGGTACAGGACCACGCCCGCGGCGAGGCCTCGGCATTCCACGAACTGATCGCACGCCATCAGAACAAGCTGTGGGCCGTCGCATTGCGCACCACGGGAAACCACGACGACGCGTCAGACGCACTGCAGGAGGCGTTGCTGTCGATCCACACTCGGGCTGACAGTTTCCGCAACGACTGCAGCGTGTCGAGCTGGATGCACCGCATCGTCCTGAACGCGTCGCTCGATCGACTGCGACGCGTCAAGCACCACAGTGCCTCCCTGTTGTTCGAAGACGACGAGACTCTCATCGATCCCCAGGACCACAACGCCGACATCGACTTGTCCGTGTCGATCGGCCGGGCCCTAGACGTCCTCCCTGCCGAACAGCGCGCGGTGATCGTGCTCGTCGACGTGTACGGGCACAGCGTCTGCGAAGCGTCACGATTGCTGGGCGTGCCCGAAGGCACGGTGAAGAGCCGGTGCAACCGGGCCCGCAAGAAGCTCGCCCTGGTGCTGGGTCACCTGCGCGACGATGAATGACGACGCCGGGCGACACGCCCGACCCGATCCGAAATGGAACCGAAGTCCGGATACATGCGTCTAACTGTTGAAGGGACCGAACAATCAACGTGACGGCGGGCGGACAGATTCTGATGGAGCACAACGGAGCGGTACGACGACCACTGGACGTCTCCGACTCCGAACCGACCGACAACACGGAGATCACCACCGCGGTCGACGCGACGGTCGCCGACCTTCGCTCTCTGAGGGATGAGGAGATCCCCGTACCCGACGATGTCCGGGCCCGGATTCGCCAGACCATCGCGAGCCTGACCGACAGCTGAACCACGAGCACCCCGGCCCGCCGGGAACATCAGCCCATATCCTTGTGTTGAACGTTGAGCCGCGCGAAAAGCACGCGCTCTACAAACGCGACACGGAGGATAGATGAGCGACACCGACAACCAGATCCACGAACTGATCATCGTGGGTTCGGGACCCGCCGGCTACACGGCTGCGATCTACGCGGCACGCGCTGAGCTGTCGCCCGTCGTCTTCGAGGGCGTGTCGTTCGGCGGCGCTCTGATGACCACCACCGAGGTCGAGAACTTCCCCGGTTTCCAGAAGGGCATCCAGGGGCCCGAGCTCATGGATGAGATGCGGGAGCAGGCTATCCGCTTCGGCGCCGACCTTCGCATCGAAGAGGTCGACACCATGCGCCTTGAGGGCGACATCAAAGAGGTCGAGGTCGGGGGAGAGGTGTACCGCGCACGCGCAGTGATCCTCGCGATGGGTGCTGCCGCACGCTACCTCGGAGTCCCCGGGGAGCAAGAGCTGCTCGGCCGCGGAGTCTCGTCGTGTGCAACGTGTGACGGCTTCTTCTTCAAGGAGCAGGACATCGTGGTGGTCGGCGGAGGCGACTCCGCCATGGAGGAGGCCACGTTCCTCACCAAGTTCGCACGCAAGGTCAGCCTGATCCACCGTCGCGAGGAGTTTCGCTCGTCGAAGATCATGCTTGAGCGCGCACGCGAGAACGACAAGATCGAGTTTGTCACGAACACTGCCGTCTCCGCGGTCAAAGGCGACGGCTCGGTGTCCGAGCTCGAGCTGGTCGACACCGTCACCGGCGAGACTCGTACCCTGGCCGCCACCGGAATGTTCGTCGCCATCGGTCACGATCCCCGGAGCGAACTCGTCCGCGGCCAGGTCGACCTCGACGACGATGGTTACGTGAAGGTCGACGGCCGTTCCACGTACACCAACATCCCCGGCGTGTTCGCCTGCGGCGACCTCGTCGACCACACCTACCGCCAGGCGATCACCGCCGCCGGCAGCGGCTGCTCGGCCGCCATCGACGCTGAGCGCTGGCTCGCCGAGCACGCCTGACAGTCCACCACTGAATAACTAAGGAGCACTCCCATGGCAGTTCACACCGTTGATGTCACCGACGCCACGTTCGCGTCCGACGTTCTGGAATCGAACAAGCCCGTCCTCGTCGACTTCTGGGCCACCTGGTGCGGACCCTGCAAGATGGTCGCTCCCGTCCTCGATGAGATCGCCCGTGACAACGGCGAGAAGATCACCGTCGCCAAGATCGACATCGACGCCAACCCCGGAGTCGCCCGCGACTTCCAGATCATGTCGATCCCGACCATGATTCTGTTCGAGAACGGCAAGCCCACCAAGACCATTCAGGGCGCCAAGCCGAAGGCTGCGATCCTGCGGGAGCTCGCCCCCGTCCTCGAGTGACCATCGGGTCTCAATAGCCGACTTCATTTGTCGGCACCACCGGAGACCTGAGAGAATAGAGCGGTGCAGTGACGGCCGCCGATCTGCACAAGATCGGCGGCCGTCACCCTTTTGCGAGAGAGAAGTGGGGTTCTCCATGCCGGTATTGCGTCTGGGCGACCATGGCTCGGCAGTAGCCGAAGTCAGGGCGATCTTGGCATCACGGGGACTGCTCCCCGCCGCCCCGACAGCAGCGCCGAGCAACGAGCGAAGCCCGTGGTCGCCACCAGAGGCTGTGTTCGACGCCGCCTGTGATCGGGCAGTCCGTGCGTTCCAGCAAGAGCGTGGACTCATCGTCGACGGCATCGTCGGACACGCCACGTACAACGCACTCAGGGAAGCGTCGTACACATTGGGCAGTCGAGTCCTGCTGTACCGTCTCTCGGCCCCTATGACGGGCGACGACGTCGCAACCCTCCAGTCGCGATTGCAGAATCTCGGCTACTACCACGGGCTGGTCGACGGAGTCTTCGGCGATGTCACCCACAACTCCGTCGGCCTGTACCAAACCGAGTACGGCCTCTCCTCCGATGGCATCTGCGGCCCCGAGACACTTCGCTCTCTCAATCGTCTCGGCACCCGCATCACCGGCGGTTCCCCACATGCCATCCGGGAAGAGGAGCACGTGCGACGCTCGGGTCCCCAGCTCACCGGTAAGCGAATCCTGATCGACCCGGGCGCCACCGATGACTCGGACGCAGCGATCCTGTGGGACCTCGCATCGCGTCTGGAAGGTCGCATGTCGGCTGCGGGTATGGAGACCTTCCTGTCGCACGACGGCAAGTCCTCACCCGATGACGATGAGCGCGCCCGCGTCGCCAATCTCGCCGATGTCGACCTGATGATCTCGCTTCGTGCCGGCCACTACGCCAACGACCATGCCAACGGCGTCGCGACGTTTTACTTCGGAAACACCCACGGCTCGTTCTCGACCATCGGCCGCAACCTGGCGAGCTACATTCAGCGCGAGCTCGTTGCGCGCACAGACTTCCTCGACTGCCGCACCCACGAGCGCACGTGGAACATCCTCCGACTCACGCGCATGCCTGTCGTCCTCGTGGAGGCTGGATACATCACCAATCCGCACGACGCTGCGATCCTGTCTGACGCCTCTGCGCGCGACACGATCGCCGAGGCTGTTCTCGTCGCGGTGAAGCGTCTCTACCTTCTTGGCGAGAACGATCGCCCGACAGGCACGTACACCTTTGCCGACCTCCTCGAGGCAGAGCGAATCACACCGATGTAGTTCATCTTGTTTCCCGTGAAACAACGGCCCGGCTGATTTCAGCCGGGCCGTTTTCGTATCTGTTCGTTGCTGTTCCCTCTCCTGCTTGTTGGCCGAGCGTCGCATCTCTGCTCGTTGAGCGAGCGAAGCGAGTCGAAGCGTCCCACAACAACAGCGCTCGGAAGACGGCGGTTCAGCAGGCAGAAGGGCAACGCGCGCCCTACGAGCTGGAGGCGACGCGCGCGCGACAAACAGGAAGTGCGGCACCCGTAGAACTAGCAGAAGAAGTGGCGCACCCGGTCAATACGCCTGTCTTCACGACGGCTCGATTGCCGATGAACCCTGTCGGAACGGTGCTTGACTTCTACTGGAGCAATGCAGCGCCGCTTGATTCACGTGAAACACTCGCCGATCGAGGGCGGTCGCGTACAGATCAGCAGACGGGGGAGGGGAGGGGCGATGGGGCCGACAGGCTGATGTCGGCCTCAAGAACAAGCTTCTCAAGGGCGCGTTCGACTGCTGACTTCCAGCCGAGGCCTTCGTCGAGCTCAAGCCGCAAGCGCGGGAGATACAGATCGGGCGCCACGACCTCGAATCCCGCGTCAAGCAAGAATGACGTCGGCATCAGACAGAGTTGGCAAGTATCCGATGCCATACCACTGCCCAGCATCAGGCCGACGAGATCCTGCTCAAGGGGCTCACGATCTCCACTGAAACCGAACGCCTCAATCGCTCGGACACCGCGTCGTACGACATCGCTCACGACGGCGTCAACCAGAGTGTGTAGCGCGTCATCGAACCCCGGCTCCACGCGCACGGTGGTCAGCAGAACGGCATCGGATCCGACGGGTCCGGTGGGGAACCGTCGAGCCCGCGGCACACGATTCGGGGGAGCATACAGTGCCGTGCCGACGACATTCCCCGTCGTCGACTCGACCGCCACTTGACCGCACGTACCCCATTCCAGGAGCAGTCCCGAGATCCACGCTTCTTTGTCGAACTCGCTCTCCAGCGTTTCACGTGAAACGGATGCGGAAGGATCTAGCGTCTCGCCGTCGCCCTGAACCATCTCCCAGAACACGCAACGGCGTGTATGCGCCGGCAACGAATGGAACATCTCGAGTTCCAGAGGCGTCACTGACACGCTCATCGCTGCTCCAATCCCGCATATTCTAGAAGTCCTGTCACTGTGACGTTTTGGACTAGTGCACCCGCACCACCGTTGGTAAAACGGGTATTTCGGTCATCTACTGGGAGTCTGTGTTCTCCGCAATCACGGTGACAATGCGTTCCAGATCATCAACGGAACCGAACTCGATGACGACCTTTCCCTTCCGCTTGCTCAGGCTCACCGTCACCTTGGTGTCGAGACGGTCCGACAACCGATCGGCGACGTCTTGAAGACCAGGCATCTGCATCTGCTGACGCTTGCGCGGCGTGGCTGTAGGAACCGCACCGTCGTGATTGGCGAGAGTCACCGCCTCCTCGGTCGCACGAACGGACAACCCCTCGGCGACAATGCGGGCAGCCAGCGCCTCCTGAGCGTCGGCGCCCGTCTCCAACGAGAGAAGGGCGCGAGCATGACCTGCCGACAGAACGCCCGCCGCGACCCGACGCTGAACCGGAATCGGGAGCTTCAGCAGACGGATCATGTTCGTGATCACTGGACGTGAACGTCCGAGCCGATTGGCCAGTTCTTCGTGCGTCACGTCGAACTCTTCGAGCAGCTGCTGATACGCGGCCGCCTCTTCCAAAGGATTCAGCTGGGCACGATGGATGTTCTCCAAGAGCGCGTCGCGCAGCATGTCGCCGTCAGGTGTCTGCCGAACGATAGCCGGAATGGCCTCGAGGCCTACGCTGGTGCCTGCACGCCACCGACGCTCGCCCATGATGAGCTGATACTTGACACCCGCTGCGGTGGGGGAGGGGAGCTCCCGCACCACGATCGGCTGCATCAGGCCGAACTCTCGGATCGAATGCTCAAGCTCCGCCAACGCCTCTTCGTCGAACACAGTTCGCGGCTGATGGGGATTCGGCTGGATCTGCGACGGCGGGATCTCACGGTAGACGGCACCCAGATCGTCACTGTCCGCCGCAGTCGCAGATGTGTCCGCAAACGGATCCGTAGACACTGCCGAACCCGGACGCGGAACCACACCGGACCCGCCACCGATAACCACGTCAGCGGCCGCTGCACCCATCCGGGTGGTGTTCGTCCCGTGGCCCTCTTCAGTCGGTCCAGTCGGAATCAGTGCGGCCAGCCCACGTCCGAGCCCGCCACGACGCTGCGCGTCACGCTGCTGTGCCATTACGCCAGACCTCCTTCGACCGCTGCGCGCTGTGCGAGTTCGCGGGACGCGTCCAAGTAACTCATTGATCCACGTGAACCCGGGTCGTACTCGATGATCGTCATCCCGAAGCCCGGAGCTTCCGACACCTTCACGCTCCGGGGGATGATCGTCGACAGCACCTTGTCACCGAAGTGTCCGCGGACTTCAGCGGCCACCTGATCGGCCAGCTTGGTGCGTCCGTCGTACATCGTGAGAAGGATCGTCGAGACGTGCAGTTCCTTGTTGAGGTGCGCCTGGACGAGTTCGATGTTCCGGAGCAACTGGCCGACTCCTTCCAACGCGTAGTACTCGCACTGGATCGGAATCAGGACTTCCCGTGCCGCCACCATCGCGTTCACAGTCAACAGACCGAGCGACGGAGGGCAATCGATCAGGACGTAGTCGATGCCGAGCTCAGCCAACACGTCGTGATCCAACGCGTTGCGGAGTCGACTCTCACGAGCGACCACGGACACCAGCTCGATCTCTGCACCCGCAAGGTCCAAGGTGGACGGGACACAGTAGAGCCGTTCGTTGGCGGGAGAACGCTGAATGGCGTCGCGCAGCGACACGTCGTCGAGCAGCATCTCGTACACCGAGGCGATGCCAGGCTGACGATGATCGATGCCTAGGGCAGTGCTGGCGTTGCCCTGCGGATCGAGGTCGATCACAAGTACACCGAGTCCGTGGATCGCGAGGCCTGCGGCGAGGTTCACGGCCGACGTGGTCTTGCCGACGCCGCCCTTCTGATTCGCAACGGTCATGATCCGCGGACGTGCCGGACGGGGGAGGGTACCGGTGCCACCGGGGGTCAGCACCTGACTGGCGCGCTCGGCAGCAGCGGCGATCGGAGTATCCCCATACGGCTGCGCCTGGGGAACGGACGGCGTTTCACGTGAAACAGAGGGTTCGTAGTGGGGCACCCCGGAGCTCCTTTTGTCGTTGCTTCCATTGTGCGCCCTGCGTCGAAAGGACACCAATTCTCTATCGCTTCCGCTTCGCACGACGCGCGGCTCGGCGTGCAGCAGCGATGTCACTCGCGAGCTCCACCCTTGTTCCGGTGAGTAGAGTCGTCGGTTCGTCCAGTACATCTACTCCGCATTGAGACACCCTCAGATCAGCGAGCCCAGCCTTTCGAACTGCGTCACGATCTCGTTCGATCTCGTCCGCGACCGAGCGACCCTTCAATGCCACCAGACTGCCGCCGACCTTGATCAACGGCGCCGACCAACCGGCGAGACGAGCAAGGGGAGCGACTGCTCGAGACGTCACGATGTCTGCTGTGCCGACCGTGGACACGATCGCCTTCTCTTCTGCACGACCGCGGACGACCGTCACATTGTCGAGCCCGAGCTCCGCAACCACTTCATCCAAGAATGTCGTTCGACGAAGGAGCGGCTCGATCAAAGTAATCGACACGTGACGTTTCGCGATGGCAAGGGGAATGCCCGGCAATCCCGCGCCCGATCCGATGTCGAACACCGTCGAACCATCGTCGATCGCCTCTCCGAGCACACCGCAGTTCAGGATGTGTCGGGTCCACAGCCGCGACACTTCACTCGGTCCGATCAGCCCACGAAGGACACCTTCTTCCGTGAGTATTCGAGCGTAGCCCTCGGCCAGATCGAGTCGGTCACCGAAGACCTCAGTCGCGCTCGCCGGTGTCGGCTCACAGTCGATCGCCGCTTGTTCGTCTGTCATCTGTCCCCGTTCGCTACTTCCGCGTTTCACGTGAAACACGGTGAATCACATGCATGTCATTCTCCCCTGTGAAACGAGAGAAGTCCCGGCCGGGTGGCCGGGACTTCTCAATACTCATGGGGGAGGGGAGTGGATCACTCCTTGATGACGACGACGCGCCGCTTCGGCTCCGCCCCTTCACTCTCACTGTAGACACCATCGACGGCGGCCACGGCATCGTGAACGATCTTCCGTTCAAACGGGGTCATCGGATCGAGCGACTCACGACCACCGGCGTCACCGTCCCGCACGCGCTCGGCGACCTCGGTGCCCAGTCGGGCAAGACGATCACGACGGTCGGCCCGCCAGCGACCGACGTCGAGCATCAGTCGGCTGCGGTCGCCCGTCGCCTGCTGCACCGCGAGACGGGTCAGCTCCTGAAGTGCGTCCAGCACTTCGCCATCGCGACCGACCAACTTCGACAGATCCTTGCCTCCGTCGATGCTGACGATCGCACGATCACCGTCGACGTCGAGATCGATGTCGCCGTCGAAGTCGAGCACGTCGAGCAGCTGCTCGAGGTAGTCGCCCGCGATCTCGCCTTCTTCGACCAAACGGTCTTCTTCGTCGACCTCCTCGACGTCCACATCGGGCTCGACGGGCGCCTGCACAGCGTCTCCAGTCATGGTTGTACCTCTATCTGTCTTGACGAAAAAGTTCTGGTGGGGCGAAGCGGCTCAGCGCTTGCGGCCCTGCTTGTTCTTCTTGTTGCGCTTGTTGCCGGCCTGCTTGGCGCCGCCGGGCTTGTTCGCGGGGCGCTGGCCGGGAGCAGGCTTCTTCGGCGCCTCGTCGACGACGGTCTCCGTCTTCTTCGTGAGATCGGTCTTCTTCTCGACCTCGACTGTCTCGTCGACGACATGCTTCGTCTTGGCACCGGGCTTTGCACCGGGCTTCGGGGCGTTGGCCTTGTTGCGCTCTTCCTTGGCGAGCTTGGCCTCTTCCTCTTCTTTCGCCATACGGCCGAACACGATGTGCTGCTGGGCGTAGGTCCAGAGGTTGTTGCTCACCCAGTAGATGAGGATGGCGACGGGGAAGAACGGACCGGTCACGAGGATGCCCAGCGGGAAGACGTACAGCGCGAGCTTGTTCATGATGCGCGTCTGCGGGTTGTCGGCAGCCTCAGCTGTCTGACGTGCGACCGAGGCGCGGGAGTTCATGTGCGTCGCGATCGAGGCGACGATCATCAGCGGAACGACGACAAAGGCGATCTGCCAGCGTGTGAAGTCGATGGCGCCGCCGGGTTCGACGAACGCCTTGAACTGCTCCACCGGCTCGGTGATGTACGACGACAACGGAACACCGAACAGGCGAGCATCAAGGAAGTTCGCGACCTGATCGGGGCTGAACGCATAGTTCCCGATCGAGCGGGTCTCCTCAGCGGTCATAGCGTGGCTCGGTGCACCGAACGGCATCGCGGTTCCGGCGCCCATGCGGTTGAACGAGCGGAGGACGTGGAACAGACCGATGAACACGGGGATCTGCATGAACATCGGGAGGCAGCCGAGGAGCGGGTTGAAGCCGTGCTCCTTCTGGAGCTTCTGCATCTCCTCGGTCATCTTGACCCGGTCGTTGGCGTACTTCTTGCGAATCGCCTGCATCTGCGGGTTGATTTCCTGCATCTGCTTCGTCGTGCGGATCTGCTTGACGAACGGCTTGTACAGGATCGCACGGAGCGAGAAGACCAGGAAGACCACCGACAGCGCCCATGCGACGCCGTCGCCGCCGGGAGTGTTCGGTGTCAGGTGGTCGAACAGCCAGTGCCAGACCCACATGATCCAGGACACCGGGTAGTAGATGAAGTTGAGCACGGCTCAATGACCCCTATCTGATGACGACGCCGCGGCGTCGCTGGTGGAAAGCGTGGAGGGGACCGTTCTCCGGCACCGGGTCGTAACCGGGCTTGTGCCAAGGTCCGCATTTGAGCAGTCGCCAGACCGACAGCACTGAACCCCAAAGGAATCCGTGCTTGGTCAAGGCTTCAACTGCGTAGCCACTGCACGTCGGCTCGAACCGACACGTGGGCATGCGAGTGGGAGAGATCCAAGTCCGGTACAGCTCGACCACGAAGATCAGCGACCGTCGAGGGAGCGAGTACAGACTGCGAAAGAACGTCATGAGGAAGAACCTGCCCGCGCGAACGCCTTCTGCGCCTTCGGGTGGGCGAATCCAGCCCGGAGTTGAGCAGCGAGTTCATCGGTCGACCGGGTCGCGATCGACGGGAACGCACGGAGGACGACAAATGTCTCCGGGTTCTCGAGCTCAGGACGGATCTGGGCGAAGGCGTGCCGAAGACGCCGAGCGACGCGATGACGGACGACGGCGTTGCCGACCTTCTTCGAGACGATCAGCCCGAGCCAGGGCCCACCGTGAAGCGCGACATCGGCCCGCAGACCGGTGGAGTCCGGCCACTGGGCGCCGACAGGCGCGAGATGAATCACCAGATCACGCGCCGAAACCCGCACACCGGAACCCAGTGTGCGGGTGAAGTCGGATCTCGTGGAGATCCGCCTGGAGTCGGCAGTCACCGATCAGCGCGATCGGAGGCGCGCCGAATCAGGCGGTCAGCTTGGCGCGGCCCTTGGAACGACGGCCGTTCACGATGGCGCGGCCGGCGCGGGTACGCATGCGCAGACGGAAACCGTGCACACGAGCGCGACGACGGTTGTTGGGCTGGAAAGTACGCTTCCCCTTAGCCACTGGGTACTCCTCGGGTCGAAACTGCAGGTGGTCCTCGGCCCATGCCCACCTGCGCGGTCTCATCCCACAAGGAATGACCAGCAAGCGTGCTTGGGCGACCCTCCGAGACTACTCAGAGCCGCCTCCCGAATCAAACCGCTCCCCACCAGGCTCGATCCGTCCCCATGGAATTACAGCCTTGGGATTTGTTCACAGGTTTGTCCACAGATGTGGACAACTGTGTGGAGAAGTTCGCATCGGCGTCGGCGTTCATGGCACGCTTTAACCCTGTGCCTGTGGACAAACCAGTGAGGGGGCGAGGGATGCCGAGCGATCGGGAATCGTTCAACGATGTGTGGGGCAAGGTCGTCGCTGAACTGACCGATGGAACGGGACCCCAAGGTGCGCAGCCGCTTTCGCGCATGCAAAAGGCCTGGCTGTCGTTGGTTCAGCCGTTGACGATGACCGAGGGCTTTGCACTGCTCGCCGTCCCGACACCACTTGTTCAGGAGCAGATCGAGCGCGATCTGCGCGACCTGATCCGCGCCACCTTGAACCGTCATCTCGACCAGACTGTGGATATCGCGGTCCGCGTCGCCGAACCGCAAGAGGTCGCGCCGGCGCCTGTGGAGACCATGGGGACAACCTCTCCCGTCACACCAGTAACACCAGTGACTGATGCCACACCGTCAGGTCAGTTCGCGTCGCTCAATTACGACGATCAACCGACTCAAGGCCCACATCCCGGGCCTCGTGAGTGGACCACCTACTTCTCTGATCGCGACGTCGCTACGCCCGCGGAGAGCAGCACCACTTCGCTGCATCCGCGGTACACCTTTGACACTTTTGTCATCGGCGCGTCGAACCGCTTCGCGCATGCATCCGCGGTGGCCGTCGCCGAGAACCCGGCTCGGGCGTACAACCCCCTGTTCATCTGGGGTGAGTCCGGTCTGGGCAAGACCCACCTTCTTCATGCGGCAGGTCACTACGCTCAGCGGCTGTACCCGGGCATGCGCGTGAAGTACGTGTCGACCGAAGAGTTCACGAACGATTTCATCAACTCGCTGCGTGACGACCGTCGTGCCGTGTTCAAGCGGCGCTACCGCGACATCGACATGCTGCTCATCGACGACATCCAGTTCCTGGAGGGTCGCGAGGGCATCCAGGAGGAGTTCTTCCACACGTTCAACACGCTGCACAACGCGAACAAGCAGATCGTGGTGTCGTCGGACCGTCCGCCGAAGCAGTTGGCCACGCTCGAAGACCGACTCCGCACCCGATTCGAGTGGGGCCTGATCACCGACGTCCAGCCGCCGGATCTCGAGACGCGGATCGCGATCCTTCGCAAGAAGGCGCAGATGGACAAGCTTGCAGCGCCGGACGACGTACTCGAGCTCATCGCCTCGAAGATCGAACGCAACATCCGCGAACTCGAAGGCGCCCTGATCAGGGTGACGGCGTTCGCATCGCTGCAGAACGCCGAACTCGACCGTTCTCTGGCCGAAGTGGTTCTCAAGGCGCTCATGCCCGACGACGGGTCGATCGAGATCAGCGCCGCCAGCATTCTCGCGATCTCCGCGGAGTATTTCGACATCTCGATCGAGGATCTGCGCGGGCCCAGCAAGGTCCGCAACGTGACCCAGGCCAGACAGATCGCCATGTATCTGTGCCGTGAGCTCACCGATCTGTCGTTGCCGAAGATCGGCGAGGCGTTCGACCGCGATCACACGACCGTCATGCACGCGGTCAAGAAGATCAACAAGGAGATGCCCGAGCGGCCGAAGGTCTATGACCACGTCCAGGAACTCACCGCGCGTGTGAAGCAGCGCGCGAACCGTTGACCCTCAAGTGACCCACCAGAGTTGTCGCCAGTCGTCCCGGCACGTGTTCCCGTGTGTCGTCACCGGCGTGTCGCTCCTACAAAACCCCAGGTGCGCTTCGCCGACACCCTGTGGACAACTTGGTGACCAATGGCCGGAAAGTTGTGCACAGGAGTTGTGCACACTGTGGATAAATATCGGCGTCCACAGGGGCACAGATTTGTCCACAGGCGCCGTCCTTTCCGGTTCCACACGGCTAGGCACCGCATGACCTGCGATTACGACGGTTGTCCACAGATTTCACAGGCCCTACTACTACTTAGAATTTCTTTCTAGAGATCTTCCTTTAAAAGTAGGAGTGTGGATGCACAGCTCCACCGACTCCCGACCCGTCGCCGGGGTGCCCCAAATCCCACGGGTGTTGCGACCACCCACGGTGGTCGCTCTAAAGTGGGATTCATCGCGGCACTTGACGTGCCACCGGGCTTCGCACATCCGTGCTCCAGGGCCGAACCAGCAGAAGGGCAATCACCGCTGATGAAGTTTCGTGTCGTGCGTGACGAGTTCGCCGACGCCGTCGCGTGGGTCGCCAGGAGCCTGCCGTCTCGTCCGCCCGTGCCGGTTCTCGGCTGTGTGGTCCTGACCGCGGGCGACGACGGCCTGCGTGTGTCCGGCTTCGACTACGAGGTCTCGGCAACACAGACGATCTCCGCTGAGGTCGCCGAATCCGGAAAGTCGCTGGTCTCGGGCAGATTGCTCGCCGACATCACCAAAGCGCTCCCGCACAAGCCCGTCGATGTGACCATCGACGGGAGCCGGGTCGCGATCTCGTGCGGCAGCTCCAAGTTCTCGCTTCCGACGATGCCCGTAGAGGATTACCCGGATCTGCCGGACGTACCGGAGACCACGGGAACCGTCCCGGCAGAGTTGTTCGCCGAAGCCGTCTCGCAGGTGGCTGTCGCCGCAGGCCGCGACGACACGCTGCCGATGCTCACGGGTGTTCGTGTCGAGATCGAGGGCGACAAGGTCGTCCTCGCGGCCACCGACAGGTTCCGCCTCGCGGTCCGCGAACTGCAGTGGGCCCCAGCGGAATCCGGTGCGTCCGGTGCTGCGCTGGTCCCGGCGAAGACGCTGTCCGAAGCGGCCAAGTCGGCCGGCTCGGATGCGACGGGAAGTGTCGAGCTCGCTTTCGGCTCGGTCCACGCGATCGGCTCCGACGGCATCCTCGGCATCACGAACAACGCGAAGAAGACCACCACTCGACTCCTCGACGCCGAGTTCCCGAAGTTTCGTCAGCTGTTCCCGGCAGGCCACACGTCGGTCGCCACCGTCGAGAGCGCCCCGCTGATCGAGGCCATCAAGCGTGTGGCGCTGGTCGCCGAGCGCGGCGCGCAGGTCCGGATGGACTTCAGTCGTGACGCGGTCATGTTGACCGCAGGCGGCGACGAAGCCGGCAAGGCCGAAGAAGAGTTGCCCGTCTCGTTCTACGGCGAGCCGATCATCATCGCGTTCAACCCGACGTACCTGCTCGACGGCCTCGCAGCCATCGGCTCCTCGATCGTCGAGTTCGGATTCACCAACCCTGAGCCGGACGGCAGCGGACAGCGTCGCGCCGCCGTGCGTCCCGCAGTGCTGCGGCCCGCGTCGGGCGACGATCCTTCCGCGGACGAGTCGGGTCTGTATGCGGCCCCGGACAGCGAGTTCAGCTACCTGCTCATGCCGGTCCGCCTGCCGGGCTGACCTGCACACTCACCACGCCTGAAAGAGGATCTCACCATGCAGCTCGGACTTGTCGGCCTCGGCAAAATGGGTGACAACATGCGGGCCCGCGTCAAGGCCGCAGGCCACGACGTGGTCGGCTACGACCCCCGTCCGGAAGTCTCCGACGTCGCCGACCTCGCCGGTCTCGTCGAAGCGCTCGAGGCGCCCCGCGTCGTGTGGTTGATGGTCCCGCACGGAGAGGTGACGCGTAACTCGGTCACCGAGCTCGCAGGCCTGCTCGAGCCCGGCGACGTGGTGATCGACGGTGGCAACTCGCGTTTCACCGACGACCAGCCGCACGCCGAACTCCTCGCCGTGAAGGGGATCGGTTACCTCGACTGCGGCGTCTCCGGCGGTGTGTGGGGACGCGACAACGGCTACGCACTGATGGTCGGCGGCAGCAAGGACGACGTCGCGAAGGTCATGCCGATCTTCGACGCGCTGCGTCCTGAGGGGCCGCGGGAGAACGGCTTCGTGCACGTCGGACCCGTCGGTGCAGGTCACTACGCAAAGATGGTGCACAACGGCATCGAGTACGGCCTGATGCACGCCTACGCCGAGGGATACGAGCTCCTCGACGCGGAGCCGCTCATCGAAGACGTCACCGGCACGCTCCGCGCCTGGACACAGGGCACAGTCGTCCGTTCGTGGCTCCTGGACCTGCTGGTTCGTGCACTCGACGAGGATCCGGGCCTGTCCGAGATCTCCGACTACACCACCGACTCCGGTGAAGGCCGCTGGACCGTCGAAGAGGCGATCCGCCATTCGGTCCCCGCGAACGTCATCTCCGCTGCACTCTTCGCGCGCTTCGCGTCGCGTCAGGAGACGTCGCCGGCTCTGAAAGCGGTGTCGGCACTGCGCAACCAGTTCGGTGGACACGCCATGCGTGACGGTTCGGGCGCCAGCGTGGGCGAGACGTCCAAGCACTGAGGATTATGGATCACCGGTGTTCGTCCGGGAACTGAGTCTGCGCGACTATCGGTCGTGGCCGGCAGCGGAGTTCACTCTTGCTCCGGAGACGACGGTGTTCGTCGGTCGAAACGGATTCGGAAAGACGAATCTGCTCGAGTCGCTGTTCTACGTCTCGACACTCCGATCACACCGAGTGTCGGCTGATGCGCCGCTGGTCAGATCGGGATGTGATGCTGCGAAAGTGTCGGCGACCGTCGAGAACGACGGTCGTGAACTGACCGTCGACCTGACGATCGCGGCGTCAGGCGCGAACAAGGCGACGATCAACACACGTCCGGTACGGCGTACACGGGAAGTCCTCGGGATTCTGCGGACCGTGTTGTTCGCGCCGGAGGACCTGTCGTTGGTGCGGGGGGATCCGGGGGAGCGGCGCCGATTCGTCGACGAACTCGTGGCGCAACTCCGGCCGATCGCCGCGGGCGCCAAGGCAGACTACGACCGTGTCCTCCGTCAACGATCGGCGTTGTTGAAGACCGCGGGCGCAGCGATGCGTCGCGGCGAGACCGATTCGGTGTTGAGCACTCTCGACGTCTGGGACGGTCACCTCGCCGAGCTCGGAGCACAGGTCACGGCGGCGCGATTGGCCGTCGTCCGACAGATCGCACCCCATGTGACCGGCGGATACGCGTCGATCGCACCGCACTCGCGACCGGCGACCATCGCCTATAGATCCGCTGCCGGGCTCGAAGTCGACGCCTCCGACGGCGGCGACGAGGCGATTCCGCACATCCGTGACGTGCTCGCCGACCGCCTGGTGCAGATGCGCTCGAAGGAGATAGACCGGGGCCTGTGCCTGGTGGGTCCGCATCGGGACGACGTCGAACTGGTCCTCGGTGACGAACCGGCGAAGGGATTCGCCAGCCACGGGGAGTCGTGGTCGTTCGCCCTCGCACTGCGGCTGGCCAGCGTGGAACTGCTCCGCGACGATGGAGTGGACCCGGTGATCATGCTCGACGACGTGTTCGCCGAACTCGACGTCCGACGCCGCGAGAAGCTCGCCGAGTTCACCGCGGGCACCGAACAACTGCTGGTCACAGCCGCCGTCGCGGACGACATCCCGGCGTCGGTCGGTGGCAGACGGGTCACGATCGGGGTGTCCGACGACGACGGACCGCGTCATTCGTTGGTCGTCGACGACGATTCGATGAGGAACGATTCACTGGTGGACGAGCCGAGCGGGGAGGTGCCGTCGGAATGACTGAGGACGATCCGCTCGCCGGGCGCAGCGGGTACGAGATGGCGCGCAAGGCACTTGAAGACGCGCGCGCTGAGGCGAAGGCTGCAGGCAAATCGGTCGGCATGGGGCGATCTGCGCCGATGCGCCCGCGTCGTTCCGGCGACCGGTCACGTCGTTCCTGGTCAGGTGCCGGACCGGACTCACGCGATCCCCAACCGCTCGGCAGGCTCACCGGCAAGATCGCGAAGTCACGAGGCTGGGAGCCGAAGGTCGCCGAAGGCACGGTGTTCGGCATGTGGCCGACGATCGTTGGCGAGGACATCGCGTCGCACGCGACGCCGGAACGCATGGCCGACGGTGTCCTGCACATTCGTGCGGAGTCGACGGCGTGGGCGACGCAGCTGCGATACATGCAGGGGCAGATCATCGCGAAGATCGCCGCCGCCATCGGACACGGCGTGGTCAAGAGCCTGCGGATCGTCGGACCGCAGGCGCCGTCGTGGCGGAAAGGTCCCCGTCACGTATCCGGTCGGGGACCGCGCGACACGTACGGCTGATCGCGATTGTGACGCTTCGCAAGCGCCGAATCCATCAACGGACTCGACGGAACCCGAATTCGTCGCGCTGCGTTTGAATCAGGGCATGGCGTACCGCATGTCTGCGCGTCTACCGAGTACACTGACAGAGACTTACTCGCGAGATGAACAGGAGTGGACCCTTCGTGGCCGACACCAGTAGCAACGAGCCGAAGAAGAACAGCAAAGGCAAGGCCGGCGAATACGGTGCGGACTCCATCAGCATCCTCGAGGGACTCGAGGCAGTCCGCAAACGCCCCGGCATGTACATCGGCTCGACAGGTGAGCGCGGTCTGCACCACCTGATCTGGGAAGTCGTCGACAACTCGGTCGACGAGGCGATGGCCGGACATGCCACGCGCGTGGACGTCACGCTGCTGGCCGACGGCGGAATCCGCGTCGTCGACGACGGTCGAGGCATGCCCGTCGGCATGCACGCCACCGGTGTTCCCGCTGTTGAGGTCATCATGACCCAGCTGCACGCGGGCGGAAAGTTCGACTCCGATTCGTACGCCGTCTCCGGTGGTCTGCACGGTGTCGGCATCTCGGTCGTGAACGCGCTGTCCACGCGCGTCGACCTCGAGATCCGCAACAACGGTTCGTTCTGGAACCAGACCTACACCTACGCCGAGCCCGGTCCGCTCGTCGAAGGCGTCGCGACCCGCGAGACCGGAACGTCGGTCTCGTTCTGGCCGGACGCACAGATCTTCGAGACGGTGAAGTTCAACGCCGAGACCGTCGCTCGTCGTCTCCAGGAGATGGCATTCCTGAACAAGGGTCTGACGATCACGCTCACCGACGAGCGGATCACCGAGGCAGATGTCGAAGCAGCGCCGGACGTGGAGGGCGACGACAGCGCGGAGTCGATCAAGACCGCCGATGAGCGTGCCGAGAAGATCGCCAAGGTCAAGACCCGGACGTACCACTACCCGGACGGTCTCGTCGACTACATCAAGCACCTCAACCGCACCAAGAACGCTGTGCACAAGTCGGTCGTCGGCTTCGCAGCCAAGGGCACCGGCCATGAGGTCGAGATCGCGATGCAGTGGAACGACTCGTACTCGGAGAGTGTTCACACCTTCGCGAACACCATCAACACGCACGAGGGCGGAACACACGAAGAGGGCTTCCGCGCTGCACTGACCAGCACGGTCAACAAGTACGCCCTCGACAAGAAGCTGATCAAGGACAAGAAGGAAGATCGTCTCTCCGGCGACGACATCCGTGAGGGCCTCGCCGCGGTGATCTCGGTGAAGGTCGGCGACCCGCAGTTCGAAGGTCAGACGAAGACCAAACTCGGCAACACCGAGGTCAAGAGCTTCGTGCAGAAGGCGTGCAACGAGCACCTCGCCGACTGGTTCGAGGCGAACCCGGCCGAAGCGAAGATCATCATCCGCAAGGCGGCCGACTCCCACCAGGCTCGTGCCGCGGCCCGCCGCGCACGTGACATGGTGCGTCGCAAGACGGCGACCGACATCGGCGGACTCCCCGGCAAGCTCGCCGACTGCCGCAGCAAGGATCCGGAGAAGTCCGAGGTCTACATCGTGGAGGGCGACTCCGCAGGCGGCTCGGCCAAGTCGGGCCGCGACTCGATGTATCAGGCGATCCTGCCGCTGCGAGGCAAGATCATCAACGTCGAGAAGGCACGCATCGACCGCGTCTTGAAGAACGCTGAGGTCCAGTCGATCATCACCGCATTCGGCACCGGCATCCACGACGAGTTCGACATCGCCAAGCTGCGGTACCACAAGATCGTGCTCATGGCCGACGCCGACGTCGACGGTCAGCACATCGCGACGCTGCTGCTCACGCTGCTGTTCCGTTTCATGCGCCCGCTGATCGAGCAGGGTCACGTCTTCTTGGCGCAGCCGCCGCTGTACAAGCTGAAGTGGCAGAAGGGCGCCGCACCGGACTTCGCGTACAGCGACCGTGAGCGCGACGCGCTGCTGGAGGCCGGCAAGGCCGCAGGCAAGAAGATCAACATGGCCGACGGCATCCAGCGCTACAAGGGTCTGGGCGAGATGAACGCCAGCGAGCTGTGGGAGACCACGATGGATCCCGATGTCCGCGTCCTCAAGCAGGTCACCCTCGACGACGCCGCCGCCGCCGACGAACTGTTCTCCATCCTGATGGGCGAAGACGTCGCTGCTCGCCGCAGCTTCATCGCACGCAACGCCAAGGACGTCCGCTTCCTCGACGTGTGACTTCTCGACTGCGCTCGAAGGCCCGGTGGGGAGCCCCCGATCGTCGAGCGCAGTCGAGACGCAGTCCATCCAGATCGCCAAGCGCAGTCGAGATGTAAACCCCGGCCCGTCGAGCGCAGTCGAGACGAATACAAGAAAGTGAATCAATGAGCGACGAAACCGACCTGTCACCGCTGAACGGCGACGGAACCGGCGACCGCATCGATCCCGTCGACCTCGGCCAGGAGATGCAGAACTCCTACATCGACTACGCGATGAGCGTGATCGTCGGCCGCGCATTGCCGGAGGTCCGCGACGGCCTCAAGCCGGTGCACCGTCGTCTGCTGTACGCGTCGTTCGACGCGGGCTTCCGCCCGGAGCGCGGCTATGTGAAGTCGGCTCGCCCGGTGTCGGAGACGATGGGTAACTACCACCCGCACGGCGACAGCTCGATCTACGACGCGCTGGTCCGCCTCGCACAGCCGTGGTCGATGCGCTACCCGTTGATCGACGGCCAGGGCAACTTCGGCTCCCGCGGCAACGACGGTGCGGCCGCCATGCGTTACACGGAGGCTCGCCTCACGCCGCTGGCGATGGAGATGCTCCGCGACATCACCGAGGAGACCGTCGACTTCGTCCCGAACTACGACGGCAAGACCGAGGAGCCGACGGTCCTGCCGTCGCGCGTCCCGAACCTGCTGATCAACGGTTCCGGCGGCATCGCCGTCGGTATGGCGACGAACATTCCGCCGCACAACCTGCGTGAAGTGGCCGACGCCGTGTTCTGGGCTCTGGAGAACCCGGAAGCGGATGAGGAGAGCACCCTCGAGGCGTGCATGGAGGCCGTGAAGGGGCCTGACTTCCCGACTGCGGGTCTGATCGTCGGCAGCCAGGGCATCAAGGACGCCTACATGACCGGCCGCGGCAGCATCCGCATGCGCAGCGTGGTCGACATCGAGGAGAACAAGGGCGCCACGCAGCTGGTTGTCACCGAGCTCCCGTTCCAGGTGAACCCCGACAACTTGATCGGGTCGATCGCCGAGCAGGTGAACGATGGCAAACTCAAGGGCATCAGCAAGATCGACGACGAGTCGTCCGACCGCGCAGGCATGCGGATCGTCATCACGCTGCGTCGTGACGCTGTCGCGAAGGTCGTGCTGAACAACCTCTACAAGCACAGTCAGCTGCAGACCAACTTCGGCGCCAACATGCTGTCGATCGTCGACGGTGTACCGCGCACCCTGCGTCTGGACCAGATGATCCGCTACTACGTGGCTCACCAGATCGAAGTGATCGTCCGACGGACCAGGTACCGCCTGCGCAAGGCGGAGGAGCGCGCACACATCCTGCGTGGTCTTGTGAAGGCTCTGGACGCCCTCGACGAGGTGATCGCTCTGATCCGCGCGTCGGCCAACACCGACGCCGCCCGCAGCGGATTGATGGATCTCCTCGACATCGACGAGATCCAGGCCGACGCGATTCTCGCGATGCAGCTGCGTCGTCTGTCCGCTCTCGAGCGTCAGAAGATCATCGACGAGTTGGCCGAGATCGAGCGCGAGATCGCCGATCTGAAGGACATTCTGGAGCGCCCCGAGCGTCAGCGCGCCATCGTGCGCGATGAGCTCAAGGAGGTCGTCGACAAGTACGGCGACGACCGTCGTACCAAGATCATCGCCGCCGAGGGCGACGTGACCGACGAGGATCTGATCGCTCGCGAAGACGTTGTCGTCACGATCACCGAGACCGGGTACGCCAAGCGCACCAAGACCGATCTGTACCGCAGCCAGAAGCGTGGCGGCAAGGGAGTCCAGGGCGCCGGCCTGAAGCAGGACGACATCGTCGCTCACTTCTTCGTGTCGAGCACCCACGACTGGCTGCTGTTCTTCACCACGAAGGGCCGCGTCTACCGCGCGAAGGCGTACGAGCTTCCCGAAGCGAACCGCACCGCTCGCGGTCAGCACGTCGCGAATCTCTTGGCGTTCCAGCCGGAGGAGCGGATCGCCCAGGTCATCCGGATCTCCGGCTACGACCACGCCCCGTACCTGGTGCTCGCCACCCGCAACGGCCTGGTCAAGAAGTCGCGCCTGGACGCGTTCGATTCGAACCGTTCCGGCGGTCTGGCCGCGATCAACCTCCGTGGTGACGACGAGCTGGTCGGCGCACAGCTGTGCAGCGGCGACGACGATCTGCTGCTCGTGTCGAAGAAGGGCCAGTCGATCCGCTTCACCGCGGGCGACGAGGCGTTGCGCCCGATGGGCCGTCAGACGTCCGGTGTGCAGGGCATGCGGTTCAACGACGACGACGAACTGCTGTCGCTCAACGTGGTCCAGGACGACACCTACCTGCTGGTCGCGACTTCGGGCGGCTACGCGAAGCGCACCGAGATCAGCGAGTACACACCTCAGGGCCGCGGCGGCAAGGGCGTGCTGACCATCCAGTACGACCCCAAGCGCGGCGAGCTGGTCGGCGCGATCATCGTCGACCTCGACAGCGAGGTGTACGCGATCACGTCTGGCGGCGGTGTGATCAGGACTCTTGCGAAGCAGGTCCGAAAGGCCGGACGTCAGACAAAGGGCGTTCGCCTGATGAACCTATCGGACGGCGACAACCTGTTGGCCATCGCCCGCAACGCCGACGAGCCGGAAGAGGGCGCGGCAGAGCAGGAATGACGCCTGATGCGTTTAGGGTGGGTGGTGTCACCCGTCCAGTGAGGAATTGCTTGTGAGCACACCTGACGACCAGAACGCCGACCGCGGCCAGGTCGTTCCCCCGTGGAAGCGGGGGGAGAAGTCCGCGTCGACCGGTCTGACTGCCGGTGAGATGGCCAAGGCCGTCTCGTCCGACGACGCGCGCCCCGCCGGCCCGGCTCCTCGGGGAGTCGTGTCGGGACAGCGTCCGTCGACGCCGTCATCGGGCCCGATCCCGACCGTCGGTCCGCCTGCTGCGACGCCCCCGAAGACACCGACGGGGCCGCAGCAGGCCGCGCCGCAGGCCCCCAAGCCTGCGTTTGTGGAATCAGACACGCGGAACATCCCGCGCGACGATCTGGCCAAGAAGGACCAGCTGCCCGATCTCGACGCGATTCACCAGGTGGAGGCGTCGAAGGACGCTAAGGCGGCCGCTGCGCGCGCACAGTCGCAGACCATTCCGTCGCGTGCCATCGGCGTTCCGCTGCGTGCGGCGGTGCAGATCCGGCGCGTCGACCCTTGGTCGGTGTTCAAGGTGACCGGCGTGCTCTCGATCGCGGGCTTCTTCATCTGGATGATCGCGGTGGCCGTCCTGTACGGCGTCCTGGCGGGCATGGGCGTGTGGGATCAGATCAACGGCTCGTTCGGCGACATCATCTCCTCGGACGGCACCAGTAGCGGCTCCGACATCATCGGAACAGGGATGGTGTTCGGGTTCTCGGCAGGCTTCGGTGTGGTCGCTGCGATTCTCATCACAGGTATCGCGACGATCTCGGCGTACATCTACAACGTGTGTGCCGACATGGTCGGCGGCGTCGAAGTGACGCTGGCCGACCTCGACTGAGAGGTAGTCGCCGCTAGGTCTCTGACCTGCCGTTTTGGTACTTCCGGAATCGTCGGGTAACGTTCCATCTCGGTTCAAGGGCCTATAGCTCAGGCGGTTAGAGCGCTTCGCTGATAACGAAGAGGTCGGAGGTTCAAGTCCTCCTAGGCCCACCATGACCACCCGGTGATCGACTATCATGGTCGAAGCCACCCGGGGCCTTAGCTCAGTTGGTAGAGCGCCGCCTTTGCAAGGCGGATGTCAGGAGTTCGAATCTCCTAGGCTCCACAAATGGCATATTTGGATATGTGCCAGGACTGGATTTGGAAATGCCCCAGACGACGATCGTCTGGGGCTTTTTCGTGTGCTCAGATCTGTTTTTGGTCCCTGTTTGGAGCGTTCTCGGCATGCTGTGCCACGCTGTCGGTGGAGATTGTGGCTGTGGCAGCAGCATCCAGTGCGCAATGATCAGCGGTGGTCGAGGTGCGAACATCTTTGAAGCCTCGGGGCTTGGAGAGTTGCCCGCGAGGTTGGAGGGAAGCGCGGTTGCGCTTAGCCGCCTGGACCGGGCTCGCGTGATCCTAAGGTGACGTTAGTGTGCGTAGTCTGGGTTGTAGGCGGCCTATGTGCGATCGGGAAGCCTGCAGGGACCGCTTCTCTGCGTAGCCGGTAGTGGTTGACGATGCAGGCGTGGTTGTGGGCGAAGATTGTGAAGCCCAGAAGGAATGCGGTCTTGATGAGGCCGAAGACGCGGGTGTAGCCACGCACGAACGGTTGACCGCCGCGCAGCTGGCTGTTGGCGGATTCGACGGCATTGCCGCGGTGGTAGTCCTTAAGCCACTTTGTTGTGCCGTATGGGTGGCGTTGGCGGATGTTTGGGAGGTAGCTGTCGTCGAGGGTGACGGTGCCGTTGCAGCCGCAGCCTTCAGAGCAGCTTGTAGTCGGTCTGTCCTGGGAACCGCGCATCGAGAAAGGCGTATTCGGGCATCTGATCGGCGACGAGGCGCGGTCGGCTCGGACTGGGCCGCGGAGTCGCTGCTTGCTATTCGCGCGTGTCATCGGCTTGTATCCGTAGAGGTTGAATCGTTCGTCGTAGCGTTTGGCGAGTTCTGCGTGGCTGGCGGCATCTGGAGTGGAACTGTGGGCCGGAAGACTGCGTAGGTGTCTAGGCAGGGCATCGGTGAATAGGGTTCCGTCGATCACGACTGTGCCCGGGATGGGGCCGGGTCTGGAGGCTCGTTGCGTGATCTTGAGGTCAAAGACCGGGTCGATCCCTAGTTCGCGGAGTCGTCCAGTCCAGAACTTGGGGACAGAGCTGTTGTAGGCGCGGTCTGCCGGTATGTCGGTGATGGTGTGGCCCTGGGCGAGTATGTGGTCGATGATCGGTAGGGCGGCCCGTCCGTGGTGGAACCCTGCAGGGGTGAGACTTGCGCCCACGATGTAGTTCGGAACGGTGTGTTCGGAGTTGAAGGCGCGTGTGTTGACGGCAAGGTTTAAGTCGTACCCGACAAACGGTCCGGAAGATCGGTTGTTGTGAGATGACCGATGCCCGTCGCGTGCGTCAGGATCCTTGGTTCGTTGGAACCGGCCGTCATCACGGAGTATCGGCCAAAGGCTACGACCGGACTTCCTTTTGGCTGGCGGGTCCTCTGGTTCATCGTGGGCCGTTGGTGCAGGGTCGATGCCCTTCGCCCAGTAGGCCTGGATCCTGCCCCAGCTCTCGTAATCGGTGGAGTCCACGGACACCGACAGGGCGGAGCGCTTGGGTACTTGCCAGTCGAAGACACCGTTCATCAAGTCCACGATGTCGATGCGCCCGGCCTGGACGAGTTCTTCGACTCGATCGAGGAAGTGGGTGACCTGATCGTAGTGGAGGTTGTCCAAGCCGAGGCGTTCGTGTTGGCCTGATGTCAGGCCGCAGTAGGTTGCGTAGATTTGGGTGGCGTGTAGCGGGCGGCGCGCGAGAGCGGTTAGCAGTGTAAGGATGAAGAAGTGGGACGGTAGGAACTCCCTCGGCCGTCCACGATTCTCATGGATCATCGCCATGTCGAGGAGCTGACGGGATCGACTTTGTAGGACGCTGTCGTAGGCGACTGTGAAGTGGTGGTCGCTGGAAGGTGGGCCATCGCCGACTTCCATGGTGTCAATCTGACGGAGCTTCACGACGGCCATCTCAAAAGTCGTAAAGACCAGTGTCTGTGACGATCGCTTCGGGGCTGATGTCGGCTAGGAGGAGGTGCATCAGTGAGTCGATGAATACAACGGTGCGTCGTCCGTAGGCGCCGAGAATGTGCGTGATAGGGATCGGTGAGGTCAACGCCGCGTGTGCCCAGGTGGCGCGCAATCGGGTTACGGTCAGCGGCCGCAGCGGCTCGGGGATTTCACATCGTGCGAGCAGCGACCACAGCGTTTCGATCCGAGGTACAGGCTTGTCTCGCAGCAATGGAACACCTGGTGGGAGCTGGTGCACGAGGTCGGTTAGGAGTGGTGCGTACGTCGTACGGATCGGCACGATTCTCTGTTCAAGAGCAACGGCGTATCGGTTTGGGGCGACGGTGACAATATTCTGTGCGGTCAGATGGGCGATCTCGTCGGGAGATAGGCCCGCCCCTAAGCCGAGGCCGAGGAGGGTTGCCATGACTCGCCTACGGGCCGGGGTGCCTTGCGACTGTGCAACTTCGACGAGCCACGCGCATTCACTGGCGGTGTACGGCTGACTTGGGGCCGAAGTCGGGTATGCCGGGCTATTTGAATCCCATCGTGCACGACGAGTGACCCGGCGGCCGATGGTTCGCAGGTGTGATCGTCGAGTACCCCGGCTCGCGAGACTCTGATTGCGGCAACCGGTCGCGATGTATCTCTCGATTGTGTCGGGAACGAATAGTTCCTCAACGTCTAGACTGTGGCCCAGCTCATCGGCCCAGACGAGGAAGTGAGTGACGGCTAGAATCTTGTGACTGGCATCAGTTCCGCTGACCGGGTTGCTCGAACGGGTGATTTGCCGGGCCTTATCCGCAATTCGTGTCCACGTGGTCAAGCTGATCGACGTCGGGAGGTAGGAGTCGATCGCGACATCGACGCTTGTTCCCCTCACTGTGCGATCACCGCAACTTGGTCATGACTCGAGGTGGCGCGTGGGAGAGATCGGCAGCACAAGATGACGTGTATTGTCACGAAGGAACTCCTAGCAGGGTTCAGATGACGGCGGGTGCAACCGCCGTTTGAGATGTCAGGCGCTGGCCGGAAGGTCGGCGCCTGATGTCATGAGAAGTGAAGTGTCTACGCGGCCTTCAGGCCGGGCAGCCGATCGCGTAGAACGTCCGTACCGCCCTTGAAATCGTTTGACCCCGCTCGGCGGCGATTGTGTACAGAAGCGCGGCGACATCGGTGGGCAACCGGAGTTCAACCCGTGTAATCGCTGCTCGCTTGTGGGCTGCCGCCGCGGACGTTGGCGTTTGTTCGACGTGGTGGTTGGTCATGACTGTTCCTGTTCGCCGGTGTGTGCCGGTTTAACCCGGTAGACCTATCCGACCATGGGGCGGC
Source organism: Gordonia malaquae (assembly GCF_037148075.1). Taxonomy (NCBI): domain Bacteria; kingdom Bacillati; phylum Actinomycetota; class Actinomycetes; order Mycobacteriales; family Gordoniaceae; genus Gordonia; species Gordonia malaquae. The sequence goes on from NZ_JBBCUB010000003.1 coordinate 227,686, forward strand.
TACCAGCAATCGGTCAGAATTTCTCGCCGACAATCTGAACCTTGCTTACCGACTGACCTGAGTCGCGAAAGTTCAATGACCACGATCCGTACAGACAAACCAGACACAATGCTGGTCGAACCAATCCCAGGTCATTGTCAAGCCGCGGATCAGAAGGGATATCTTCCGTTTCGGCTGGAAGGGTCAGCGTGCAAAAACTCGAATTGACGTCGGGCGTGTCGCCAGTCGCTGGAGATGGGGAGTTGACCTTATGACTTCGCCGAGACTGTGCCCTGGAGCCGGTCCGTCCAAAGGAACAGCTTCCGTCCGACGCGAGTGAGCCTCCGGCTGCGAACTTCTCATCGATCGGCATTGGTGACCTACCAGTGATAGGTGCGCGACGATGGCGGTGTCGGAGGCGGTTACGACCAAAATAGGTAGCTCGACGCGACCTTCTGGCGACATGGCAATCGACCGCTGTTCGCTACGCCGAGAGATTCAGGCCCTGGACTCCGCCAAATCCTGCCAGTCGCAAACATTTGATGCTGAGGTAGTCGGATGAGGTGGGAGACACATCCGTTGACATCTGACAGGTATGACGACCTCGCGAAAGTCGTGAACCCGAGACGACGCGCGCATCGTTGCCGGTGTCTGGCCGGCTGCCCGATCTTCGATGAGACTCACGACTCTTGGTGCGAGACTCGGGAACAGAGGTTGATTCGTCTCTCAGAACAGCAGCCACCAGCAGGTGTGTTGGTCTACCGCGATGGTGCTGCCGTAGGCTGGTGTCAGGTGGCAGCTCGCAACTGGGCCTGGTCCACACCGATACATCCATCGGGAGAGAGTGGATCCCTGGCGCAGACTAGAGTCTGGGAAATCTCATGCATAGTCGTGCGCCCAGGGATCCGTCGTCAGGGCGTGACTGCACATCTGATTGAGGGTGCTGTCGAGTACGCCGCTTCAGAAGGCGCATGCGCGATCGAGTCATACCCGGTCAACCCGCGGGGCCGAATCGACCCACAGACGGCTTCAGTGGGAACGAAGATCATGTTCGACCGCACCGGATTCAGAGTCGTCGGAGTGACGAAGATGCGCGTCAGCCGAATGTCACGACTGGTGATGCGACGAGAACTCAGTTGACAACGCCTGCGGCCATCCTGATGAGTTGGACGGTCGTAGGGAGTAGAAGGCGAGTATCCAGGTGGCATCGCCCGCCTGTGACCAGGAATAGACGAATCGGGCGAGGTGACTGTGCGACGATGACTTTCATGGAGTCGGTTCAACCCTCCGTCGATGCCGTCTACGACCAGGTAACTGCACACCTGGCTACCCTCGACGGTCCTGGTCTCGTCGAGGAGCTGCGCGCGCTCCTCGGTGCGCGTCTGGTCGCGTATCTCGCGGACGCGTCGAGCACCTCCACTGTCACCAGCTACATCGACGACGCGGTCATCATCCCGGACCATGCCCGCGAGCGGTTGCAGGCGGCCTACACCGTCGCTGCCCTGCAACATCAACTCGGTGCCACCCCCGGGTTGATCCAGGCGTGGTTTCAAGGGCGCGTTCCGCCGCTGAACGATCGCGCACCGGCGAGGGTTATCGTTGACGATCCCAGCTTCGACCGGCACAGGATGATCTCGGCCGCGGCAGCGATGGTGATCGAGTAGTGGACGCCGACGACGCTGAGTTCGCAGCGACGCAGAGAATCGGCAATAGAATCCATGCACCCGCGCAGGCAGAAGCAGTCTTCGACTCACTGATGGAGCCGCCACTACACATCCGACGTCAAATCGAGGCGTTCAGGGACGGTCTCCTCGACGCTGCCGACTAGCAGCCCGGCGATGTCAGTCGTCACTGCCAGCTAGGGTCGAGTCACTGGCTCAGCAAGTGGAGGTCGACGTGGACGACTCGAACCACGCCTGCGCAACTGTCGGTATGTTTCAACGCAACAGTCATGCCTCCGTAAGCGATGCGTCTGCCCACCACGCAGTCCGGCGGTCGAGTAGACATCTCTCCACTCGACCGCCGGCGTGTCCGGTCTGCCGCCTACTACCCGGACCCTTAGTTCATCCCCAGTGCTGGCGGAAGGCCATATCGACGAGCATTCGTGTCCCAAGGATGGGTGAGCTCGTACTGGTAGTGGTTCGCAATACTCGGGTCGAGCGACTCGAAGGGCATCCAACCGACCTCGAAGGCAAGTTCAGTGTTCGTGGCTTTTCTCTTGGCTCCCAGCTGGACCGTGCAGAACCAGATTCCTTCCTGCATCGCTCGGCAGTTGTCGTAGACGAGGTAGTTGGCGTCGAGGCGCTTCAACGGCGGGATCGCCTTGATCGCGTCCCCGATAGCGAGAGGTAGCGCCCGTAGGATCTGACCATCGATACCTGGGCCTGCGACTCGTCCGAGCCCCTTGATGATGTTGAACAGGTCTGTCAGTTTCTGATCGGTCACCACGTAGCGTTTGCCGGGTTTACCGATCCCCGCATCGGAGACCTTGCGCCAGTCAAGCGCAATTCCATTTCGTCCGTCAATCGTCGAAACGGCGTCTCGGCGGACCTGCCCCTGGACAGTCTGCCCGGTTCCCCCGGGGAACAGCCACGGCATCGCGTCGATGAGGGGCTTGAGTTGCGGAACTTCAGTCGGGATCGGAACGAAGCGGTTGGTGATGGCTCCGCCATTGTTGGTCGGCGTGTATAGGTGCTTTCCCGCCCATGCGAGCATTCCGACGTCTTGCATAAACTTCACGAAAGGGCCACTGCACGACAGGTGATCGGTTAGGGCGCTGGGAACGATCCGCTTCACGGCGTTGGTAACCGAACCGACCGGGAGTTCCAGCGCTACTTCGAGGATCGACACGAGATTCGGGACCGTCGAGCACGTCGGAACTGACAGCATCAGAGTGTCCGCCCCAAACATCGGTCCACCCTGACCCAGGAAGCGGAAGATGTCCTTCTTTCGCTCGTTACTGGACGCCCGGAAGGCCTGGTACGTACGGCGCCAGTTCTGGTTGTACGAGGAGCAAGCCTCTCCAACCTCGGCAGCAGTCCGATACATCGCGCTGGGATTGTCAGACTTCCACTCTTCCGCCTGTAGATGCGCACTGCGGTTAACCGGAACCTTCCCGTTTCCCGGCTTGACCGCCGGCTTCTGGTCCCGGTTCGGAACAACCGGACAGTTGTCGTTCCAGTTCGGCACCCCGTCCGAATCAAAATCGGACCAAGCGAGACGCTCGCCCCGCGGAGGAGGGTTGTCCTTACTCCAGCCCCCCGGGCGAGTGGGATACGGCTTCGCCTTCGGGATCGGCACACCGAGATCAGGAGCCTCGCTCGTACATCCCCAGATCCCGCAGATCGGCCGCGGAGGCTTCGGTGGAGCAGTCACCACCTCGGCCTGCACAACAGCAACGCTCGAAGCAATGACACCTAGCACTGCCAAGAGCGAAACGATGGCCATCCTTGCGGATTTTCGGACCTGCCTTGCTCGTTGGTCCACCAGCTTTCTCATACCCCACCTCTCAGATGCCATCCGGCACTCCATCGGGAAACCCTCCGGTTTCCCTGTCTTTGAGGTACCGTAGCGTTTCTAGATAGCCGGAGCAAGGGAATCTTGAAATCCGGACGGCGCGACAGACTGGAGACCCGCAGTGGGCCTGCTCGACAACGCACTCGACAGCGACAGCCTGCCTCGAGGTCGCCACGGACTAAGCCGAGCCGACGTCGCCCGATCACAACGCGGCCGACTATGCCTCGCTCTAATCGACATCACCGCCGAAGTCGGCTTCCACAGCCTTAGCATCAACAGCATTGCGCGTCGGGCAAACGTCTCGAAGAAGGCATTCTACGAGCAGTTCCAGAGCTTGGACGATTGCTTCGCAGACGCCCTACGCGCGTGCGTCGGAGTCGCCGTGACCGAAATCGACAAAGCCGTGGCAGCGGAAGGCCCCGGTCTCCCGCCGTGGCAACGCCTGCTCGATATCTCGATCTCGGCGTACCTCGACACGCTCGCGTCCGAACCTGGTGCGGCCCGCGTCATGCACACTGAAGCCGCCTCCGTCGGGCCAATCTCCGCCGACGCTCGGCTGCAGATGGTAGCGATCTTCGCCGATCGAATGAGAGTCCTGTCGGAAATAGCAGAGACGCAGGACCCGACTGGAATCCGCCCACGCGAACGGAGCTATGAGTACTTCGTCTACGGACTCGACGGGACCGTCTGGGCACACTTGGCAACCCGCACGCCGGAATCACTGCCCGAACTAGCGGCGCCGATCGTCAGCGCTGCGCGCGCACTATTCCTTCGGCCGTAGCTGACATCCGCGCCCGCGGAGCCGAAGGATCGACGTTCAGGCACCGCGCGGCTCCTGCTTCGCTCTCAGAACGAACAGGCATGCTCAAGGAGCAGCCTGCCGCCTGCCTCTCGTCCGAGCCCTCGGTAGACGTCTTAGGTGATGTCGGGCATCGTCTCGTCGGCGTGGTGGTTGACTGTCGGGATACGGAGGACGGCGTAACAGGTGTGTGCAGTTTGGTGGCGCCCGTCGTGTGGTCCGCCGTGGAGTTCGACGTCGATCATGTTCCGAGCCTATGGCGGCTCAGTAGCGGGTGTCCAAATGTCGGAAATCAACCGTGATGACCAAAAGCGGACCACAGTCCGTGTCCGGACCGGACAAATCGAAAACATAGCCTGAACTGGTCGTTCGCCAGGCATTCTCGTCTCAGGTTTGCCGTGGTGTTGCCGGCTGGGTGGAATCAGCGGCGGGAGCACACCGCTTCCACTGCACACCGGATCTGTAGTGAGTATCGCCGGTTCGGAAGCGGTTGTTACACAGGCCGATTGGACTGTTCTGACTTTGGGGGTCACCTATGTTGCGTCGTATCGCGACACCACTCGTCCTTGCCGTCATCGCCGCGTTCGCGTTGGCCTCAAGTTTGCTCGCCGGACCTGCCGATGCCCGGACCCATCACACACGTGAAGGTGTCGACATCACCCTCACCGCATCCAAGCTCCGAGCGAAGAAGATCCCCGCGCTGGACTCCTCACCGTTCTCCGGTGAAGCCCTGCTGTCCTCGGATGTGCACGCGGCGGTTCGCAACATCGACGGCAAGACCGTTCGGGCGACAGTGGAGGTCGGCTACCAGATCGGCTACCCCGTCTCCGTCGCGCCCAACGGCGTGAAGGTCACCGCCCACACCCCCGAGCTGAAACTGTCCGGTGGTCTGAACGCCAAGCTCGCCCCCAACGTCACCATCTCCGGCAGCGGCGGCGGAGGCTCCATCGGTGAGATCGGCGCCGAGCTGGGTGCTGAGGCGACCGTCATCCCGTCTGCAGATCTCGAGTTCGAAGTGGGCGCGGGCAAGATCACCACCGTCACCCTCGCCGAGATCGCCCTGACACAGCCGGTCGCCGACATCGTCCTGTCCGGCATCGAACTCAACATCACCAACGCTCTCGGACCCATCAGCGTCCGCCCCTACGCCAAAATCAGCGTCACCACCGACACCGGCGTCTACGTCTACTACGACCACGGCCCCACCAGCCGCATCTGACCCGGCACGACACCATGACAACGAACCATTCCCGCGGCCGCGAGCGGCACGACTGGGGAACGCTCCCTGCGGGCCTGATCGCGCTCACTGCACTCGCAGCAGCAGTCCTGCTCGCGATCTCACTCGCACCGGCCTCCGCCGAAACTCCGGCCGAACGCTGCAAACGTGAGACCACCGCCTACAACAATGCGTGGAAGAACTCCTGGGCAGCATCACACCCAGGAAAGAAACCCAGCGACGCACCTAAGCCGCCGGTGCCCTACAAGTGCGGAAGCAACAACGACGGACCACCGCCGACGTTGTCTCCTTCGACCCCAGAGAACAAGTCCCCCGAGGACGACAGTGCGTCGACACAGACCCCCGAGGTGCCAAGCACTGATGGAGGAGGGCCCAACATGAACGCGCCGACTGAGCGGCGGGAACTTGAACACCCACAAAGGGGCCAAGCACCGATCGGGAAGCCATACAGTTCTTCGACGCCGGACCCTCGGCGGCCAGTCGGAGCGCGCCAATCGGGACCAACCAAGGACGCGTCCAAGCCATCGATCGAGCGTCCTCAGTCGCGTCCGCGTAGCCTCCTACCAGGAGTTAAGCCCCGTCTAGTTGAGGGAGGAACCCCAACGTCGTACCAGTTCCTAACGACTATGTCCTAGATCCCGAAGGGAAATTCATGCAGCCGCATGACGACAAGGAACTGTATGCTGGACGCCACGACTATTGCTCGACCCCCGGACTGAACATGAACCAGTACCGCAAGGCGGATTGGCGCGGGCCGTGCGCAAGACATGATATGTGCTATGACCGCAATCCAAACAACCCGCCAAATGTAAAGAGCGAGGGGAAGAAGGAGTGTGACGAGCAGTTTAAGCGAGACCTCTACTTTACCTGTGACGGATACTCCGGATTCTGGTGGTCTGCAGATGGAGTTGCGTGCCGTCGACAAGCCGATATCTACTACCAGTCAGTAAAGAGTCAAGGCGGAAGTTCGGGAGACCCGATGCCACCTTACCGAGGCGCCGATACAACCCGGAGATAGGCAGACCAAACCATGAAGTCGAAGTTTGTAACTCTAGCACTTCTTCCAATTTCCCTCGTCTCGATTGCATCATGCAGCAACGGCGATAGCAAGTCTGCGCCGCCCCTCACCGAGGACGTCGTCCGCAGTATCGGGATGAAGAACTTCGAAGGTTCATCCAAGCCCGACGCGTCGGTGCTGAAGGACGCTTGGTGTGAGCGTAAATACACACAGTTCATGTCAGATAACGGAGCTTCTTCCGAATCGGAACTCGATTCTCTGCTCGCGGTCGACAAGGGCAGTCGGCCCAGGAACGGTAAGGTAACGAAGGTGACGGACGTACGCTCGATCGACGACCAGGGCGTCGCCCTGGTGGACTCGACGATAGAGATCCCGCAAGCCGACGGAAAGTATAAGACGGTTGCCCGCCAGAAAGATGCAATCAGGTTCAAGAGGGAAGCTGGACAGTGGAGACTTTGCGACTTCACTGAAGATCAGGTAGACCCCTCGCTTAGGTAGTTCAAGTTCAGGCATCGACTACCGGATCACAAATGGATGACCAATCATGCCAAGAATAGGCCGCAGCGACAACCGGCGCTTATGCGCCGCCCGAGTAGTTATTGCCACTGGCGTGATCATTCTCGCGTGGGCAGGATTTGAGTTTAATCACGATACTCCCTGGGCGTACCTCAATGTGATTTTCGGAGCCCTATTGGCCGGCTATTCCTGGCACACCGGGTTGAAGGCTTGGCTGATAGTGCTTGCTCTTCCTTTGTGGAATGCGATCGAGGTGTCCATCTATTACCCGTGGGCGGACCCAGGGATTCCTATCAGCATGTTCATCAACCCCTTACTTGGCATGGCAGTTCTGATCACAGTCCTGATATCTCCTGTTGAAGGTCGTCAACCACGAAACGAGAGATTGATGTCGCACACGCCTGATGCTCCGCCCCGATAGATTAGGACAGTGGACAGAAACGGCGTAGCCCCCGACCTCCACGTAATGAGGAAGCCGGGGCGTGCCATGCCGGGATTAGGCGGGGACGACGTCGATGTATCCAGCGGGAGCGTTCCTGACTAGCCCGCGTTGATCCGCAGGGACAGCAGATCGCCGTCCGCGAGCGTCGCGGTTCCCGTCACGCCGGATGGACGAGTGATGTTTCCGACGATCGTCTCGCCACGGAACAATGTCCGCGAGTTCAGTCCGTCCACACTCGATGACGTCGTGAACGAGACCTCGACGTTTGCGGGTCCGGCACCGACGACCTGCAACTTGTCTGCATTGATCACCACAGGGAAACTCGGGTCCGAGGCCCAGCCCTTCGCGAGCTGATACCAGCCCGCCTTACGCGCGGGCCTCGAACTTTCGCTCCAATGCCGCCACTCCGGAAGACAACATGTCTCGCCGCTCATCGGTCCATACGCCTCCGGGCCCGGCGGTTGCGATCAAAGCCGGTGACGAAGAGGCCCACGAGGTGACGAGCCCAAGTGTCATCGCGAGAACGTCGGTGGCGTGCCGTTCGAACCGGGATGCAAGCGCAGCGACCTTGGTTTGGTACGTCAGATGCTCGCTGGGCGTGGTGGTGGGACGCTCAAGGTTCGCCCACGTGGTCAGACGTAGAGTGCTTGGCTCAGCGCGGAGGTAGTCGAAGAGCCGGACGGCGTACCCCGCCAGGTCGTCCTCGGTGAACTGCACTGCATCTGCCATCGTCGCCAGTGATGTGCTCACAACAAGGTCGAAAAGCTCCTCCTTCGGGCCGAAGTGGGCATAGATCGAGCGTTTGTTGACCTCGGCCTTCTCCGCGATTCTGTCGATACGTGCGCCCGCCAAGCCATACGCGGCGAACTCTGTTCGCGCGCCCTCGAGGATTCTCTGCTTGGTCAGGGTCGCGTCTGGTGGCACCGCGCAAGAGTACCCCGGAGCGTATGTAACTAACTAGTTATTGACATTCGTCCGGACGGACGGCACTGTTGGCAGAGCAAGCCCATCCTCGAAAGGAAGCTCATGTCGAAGAAGATCCTGATCACCGGCGCCAGCTCGGGTTTCGGTCGCGGAACCGCGATCGAACTCGCCCGCGCCGGGCACGAAGTAGTAGCGGCAGCCGAGACCTGGCCTCAGGTGCGCAGCCTGCGCGCTGATGCAGAAGCTGCAGGTGTAGAGCTTGAGGTGATCAAGCTCAACCTGCTCGACGAGATCGACATCGCCCACGCCGGCACGTACACCCCTGACATCCTCGTGCTCAACGCCGGCGTCATGGAGGGTGGGTCGATCGTCGACATCCCCCTCAAGCGGGCGCGCGAGTCGTTCGAGATCAACGTGTTCGGGCATATGGCCCTCGTCCAAGCGATCGTGCCCAAGATGGTGGCTCGCAAGTCCGGCAAGGTCGTCTGGACCTCGTCGATGGGCGGCATCCTGGTAGTCCCGTTCCTGGGTGTCTATTGCGCCACCAAACACGCAATCGAAGCGATCGCGGGATCAATGAAGGCCGAACTCGCACCCCACGGCGTCCAAGTCGCGACAGTGAACCCCGGAGTCTTCGGAACTGGGTTCAACGACACCGGAGCCGAGAGTTACGTTCAGTGGTACGACGCGGACACAGCAGTGGTGCCAATGCCCGATTTCGGCGACAGTCTTGCCGGCCAGGCCGACCCACAAGAGATGATTGATGCAATGGTCGAGATCATTCCGGCTGAGGACCACCTGTATCGCACCATGCGTCCCGTAGCCACCATCGACGCCGCGAAGCAGTGGCAAGAGACGGAGTGGACCCAGAATGTCTGAGATCACCCTCACCCAGGCAAACCGGCTGATCGCAGCCGGAACTGCAGCGGCCGAAGCTGAAGGGATGAAGGCAGTCTTCGCGGTGCTGGATAAGGGAGCAAACCTAGTAGCGTTCGCCCGGATGGACGGCGCGTGGCTGGCATCAAACGAACTTGCGATTGCGAAAGCACGGACGTCGGTCATGTTTCAGGCTCCGACAGCCGCACTCGCAGCACCCCTGGAGATCGGCAAGCCGGCCCTTCATTTCGACCACATTCACTCGCCGGGTCTGCTGCTCGTCGGCGGCGGCGTACCACTGTATGACAGTGACGGTGTGCTCATCGGCGGCCTTGGAGCCTCCGGTGGATCACCGGACCAAGACGATGCACTTGCGCGGGCCGCAACTGCATGAATGCGGCACCGCGAGATAGACCTGAGTCCCGACTGGACCCTTCTTGGTCAGGTTGCCTCAGGCAGTTCACGGTGGCTTCTATCTCCACCCGCCGTATCTAGTCCTAGAGTTCAGCTGCTGGGATGTGCCACGACGGAACATGCAGCGTGCCAGCTTTGGTTCAGACGACAATGAACCCGGTGGTCAGGTACTTTTCCAAACATGCCCAAATAGAGGATCAGGACCGATGAGCACATGCTCATCGGTCCTGATTCGTTAGAAGGTCCTCGTGTGGTGTGGACTCGTTGAAGGGATCATGGACCGATGAGTTTCACGTCAGGCAGTCTGCCCGTTGTCCTTCTGCACGGCTGGCCGGTCACGCAGGACCACTGGCGGCACCTGTCGCCCTGCCTTGCCGACGCCGGCTTCGCGCCGACGGCGATCTCGTTGCCGGGTCTGGGCGTTCCCGCGACAGGTGTGAGCAGCTTCCGGAAGGCCCATCTCGCTGCGCGACTGCGGGAGGAACTGACAAGGCGAGGGATGACTCGATTCGCCCTCGTGGGGCATGACTGGGGAGCCACGGTTGCGCTCCTGCTGGCGGCGGCCGCGCCGGACTCGGTGGTCTGCCTCGTCGTCGAAGAGGAGATCGCGCCCGGCGTCGACGTGGAGATCCCCGAACCGGGCGCCGCCCACTACCCGTCCTGGCACGGCCCGTTCAATCGAGTTCCCGGTCTCGCCGACACGCTGGTCCCGGGACGGGAGGACGCCTACTACGGAACATTCCTGAGCGAGAGCGCCGGCCCGGAAGGGCTCGACGAGCTCGTCCTGCGGTCGTACATCGACGCGTATCGGACGGAGGGTGTGCTCGAGGCCGGTCTCGGCTACTACCGCACACGCGACGACGACGTGGCGGACATCAACGCGCTTCGATCCGACCCGGTTGCGGTTCCGGTCCTCGCCGTGGGCGGCCGCCACGCGATGGGTTCGGCCGTTGCGCAGGGCCTTCGGCCGCTGGCGACGGATGTCGGCAGCATCGTCCTGGATCGCTCGGGACACTATCCCGTCGAGCAGGAGCCTGACGCAGCTGGTCCCACGATTGTCGAGTTCCTACGGCTTCAGTGGTTGAGGCGTGAGTAATCTCTCTAGAAGTCCCACCAGTCACACGGGTAACGTGGATGTACATGGCATACCGATTCCGAATTCCCGTCGCAATTGCGCTTGTTGCGCTCGTGACGCTCGGATTCGTCACCACACCCGTCGCGTCCGCTGCTCCACGCATTCCGGGCGCGGTGGCGGCTGTCACGGAACGACCCGCTGGATGGCGTGACCTGCCGAACGGGCGTGCGGTGAACTATTGGACCGAGGGTGTGCAGGGCAAGCCGGTGAAGGCGAGCGGTGCGCTGTTCGTGCCGTCCGGCAAGGCGCCCGAAGGCGGATGGCCGGTGGTCGCCTACACCCACGGGACGACGGGCTACGGCCCGGGCTGCGGCGGGCAGAGTTTCGCCGACGCCGAACCGAACAGGTTCGTGTCGCGATTGGTGAAGGACGGCTACGCCGTCGTCGCACCCGACTACATCGGTCTCGGACCGATGAAGGTCGGTGTTCACCCGTATCTCAACATCCGCACCGAGGCGACGGCGACGATCGACTTGTTCACCGCGGCCCGGAGCATCGAGCCGACTCTGTCCAAGACCTGGGCGGTGATGGGGGAGTCACAGGGCGGCCACGCAGCCCTGGCCACCGCGCACACGCAGAGTTCGTACGGGCCGCGCACCGACTTCCGAGGCGCCGTCGCACTCGACCCGGTGTCCAACTGGGAACGGTTCATTCCGCTGCTCGGTCCGGACACTCCCGTCCTGCCGTCCCCGATGACGATTCTCTACGGTTTCGTGTTCGGGTCACTGGCCGGACTGCGGCAGGCCGATCCGGCCTTGGACGTCGATTCCTATCTGACGCCGTACGGGAAGTCGTTGATCGACCAGGTCGGCACCACGTGTCGTGCGCCCGTGCTCACGGAGAACATCCGTCTCGGCAAGATGTTCTCGAAGTCGTTGAACAATCCCACGATGATCCGTGCGATGGCCCGCTACATGGAAGTTCCGGTGAACGGCTACGACCGCCCGATCCTGCTTCTGATGAACCGGTTCGACACCATCGTCGCGACACCTTTCCACGGTCTGCTCGTGAGCAATTTCTCTGCGAACAAGGTGGACTTCAAGACGGTCGTCGCAGAAGGCACGCACACGGACATGAGTCCAACGCAGTGGGCGGCGTTCGACACCTTCTTCAATCGCCTGAAGCACTGACGGGCGACACCGACGAGACAGGAATGCCGCCGATCATGACCGGCAATCGGTCGCGATCGGCGGCACTCGTGTGAGGAAGAGTCAGTGCACCCGACGGGCTACGAAGTTCGCGGCGTTGTCGGTCATGCCGTTGACGGCGTACTGTCCGTGCACGGTGTTGGGTCGGCTGATGGGTCCGCCGTCGCAGATGTTGTCGCCGGGGATGCAGTACTCGCGAGTCATCGCGCGGTAGCGAGCACCGACGCGCATCGGAGGCACGCGGGCGTCGCGGAACCAGCGATCCGCCGGGCCGCCGAAGATCAAGACGCCCGCGACATGCCGCGCGACGGATCCGGACAGCGGCGAGGGCACCTCGGTGAGCAGCAGTGCGACGGCACTCAGCTGATCGCTCACCGCGTACGTGATGACCGCGGCGCCCTGCGAGTAGCCGCCGACGACGATGCGGGTCGATGGGCATCGCGAGGCGATCGCCCGCATCTGGCCCTGGGTGTCGCGGACGCCTTCGGCGACGGTCTTGAGGAAGTCGACGCCTTCTGCGAACGAATCGCTCGCCTGGTAGCGGACCGGGGAGACCCGAACCGTCTTGCCCGGGAAGCGATTCTGAAGCGACCGGTACATCGCCTGGCCAGTGGTGCCGACCGGCGCGCCCGCCTCCTGCGTTCCACGAGCGAACACGAGGTGAATATCGGCGCAGTCAGCCGCCGACGCGGTTCCGGTTCCGGATGGAACTGTGACCCCGATGATCGACAGCAGTCCGACGAGGACGACGAGTAGGCGTTTTGTCATGATCTGCATAGTAGAGGGTCCTGCCGACAATCGCCCGTCATCGGTCAACCCGTCGATCGATCGCGGGCGGGCGATCAGCGGTCCACCAGCAAACTCAAGGCAAGTAGGATCCGGGGATCGTCGAGGTCGACGCCGATGAGCTCGACGATCGTGCTCCGGCGATTCCGCAAGGTATTCGGATGGATGCCGAGCCGAGCCGCCGCGCGGGTGGGTTCGGCCGGGGATGCAAGGATCTCGCGGAGCGTCGCCACATAGTCGCTCGAGTGGTCGGCGTCGTGGCGTGCCAGCACGTCGACCGGGCCCGGTGCGCCCCCGGCGAGCGAAGCGACGGCGCGGGCGATGACGACTTCGTGCCACACGTCGTCGGACGTGGTCGGAGTGGACGCCGATCCCGCACGTTGCAGCCCGAGCACATCGATCGCATCCGCACGAGAGCGCGGCAGGTCTGCCGCGGTGTCGGCCACCCGACCGGCGGCCAGGTGCGTGTCCTTCCTGGTGAGGGAGTCGGCTGCGGCGCTCAGCCACGCCCAGCTCCCCGGTCGGCGACCTGTCGCCGCCACCAGAGCCATGGGGATTCCGTCCACTTCGGTCAGCAACGGCTGGGACCATCCCGCGCGACGTAACGCGATCTCCCACAGTTCCAGGCCGAACTCCTCGTCCGCCGAGGCGTCGCCCAGTGCGACCACACGCCACGGCCCGTCCGGGAGTCGGTCGGACGACTCATCTCCGGTGATCAACACCGACCGCAAGCGTTCGATGGTGACGCGCCGCGCGGCGCCGAACACGGCGCGCAGTCGGAGGAGATGCAGTGCCACCACCGACGTGGTGCGGACGAGTTCCGCGAGCTGCTCATCCGACAGGGGGCCCGGGTCGACCACCCAGATCGACCCCAACAGTTCACGCCCCGCGCGCACCGGCACGACCAGACGCTCGAGCACGCCGTCCGAGCCGGCCGCGACCCGGAACGGCTCCGTCGCGGCGTGCAGGGTCCGGAACACTCCACGGGAGCGGAAGTGCTTGACCACGTGCTCGGGGACCCGCCGCCCGACAATCGTCGAGATGCGCACCGGATCGGCGGTGTCCTGCAGGGCCGAATAGGCCAACACGCGGGAGAAGGCGTCCTCGATCGTCACCGGCGCCGACACGATGGCCGCGGCCGCGTCAGCGAACTCGAACAATTCGCTGTAGTCCACCGGGTGCGCAACGAGCGCGCCCGCGGAGCTCGTCGACTGGTCGAGCACACTGCGTACCAGCCACACGAAATACGTCCACGACACGATGGGCCGCAGTTCGAGCACACTGAGCCCGAGATCGTTCGCGGCATCGGTCACCTCAGGCAGTTCGGCGTACGGCGCCCGCAGCACCACCGCTGCGGCCCCGGCGGCGTCTGCCGCCCGCAGTACGTCCATCGCGGAGTCGACACGGTGGGCGCCGTTCCCGAGAAGAAGTGTCCCCGCGTCGTGAGACGGTGGATCGCCGTCCGCGAGCAGCACGTCGGTCACCGTCCGCCGGACACCCTTCGCTGTCCGCCGGACGATTCCCTCGCCGAGTGACTCCGCCAGTGTGTCGATGTCGATCACTGTGTTCTCACCACAGTCACGACGGTACCCGGATGTGCTGAACGAACAGTGACTTCGATCACTTGCCCGATCACACTGGGGTGGCAGACATCAGGCGAAGAAGGGTAAGGACACGATGAGCACCACAGGTCACCAGCGGCGGATCGCCGTCGTCGGAGCAGGCATGGTCGGACTTTCCACCGCATGGTTCCTGCAGGAGCGCGGCGTGGACGTGACCGTTCTCGACCGCAAGGACGTGGCCGCCGGATCGTCATGGGGCAACGCCGGATGGCTCACCCCGGGGATCAGCACCCCGCTTCCCGAACCGGCGGTCCTGAAGTATGGAATCCGTGCGGTGCTGAGCCCGTCGTCGCCCGTCTACGTTCCGCCGACAGCCAATCCGCGTCTCATCCGATTTCTCACGTCCTTCGCGCGGCACAGCACCGCATCGAGGTGGAAGACGGCGATGGACGCCCTCGTCCCCATCAACCGGACCGCACTTCCGGCGTTCGACGCCCTGGCCGACGGCGGAGTGGAAGTCGGGACCCGCACAGCGAACGACTTCATCGCCGCATACCGCACCGAATCGGACCGCGAGGTCCTCCTGGACGAGCTCGAGCACATCAAGGCCGCCGGGCAGGACATCGGATTCGAGCTGATCAGCGGTTCACGGGCCCGTGAGATCACACCCGCGCTGTCTGATGAGGTGAACTACGCGATTCGTCTCGAAGGTCAGCGTTTCATCGACCCCGGCGCATTCGTCGATTCGCTCGCGACGTCTTTCCGTGCTCGCGGCGGTGTTGTCCGGGAGGGAGTTCGTGTCGACGACGTCGATTCACGCGGGACCGGCGTCGTCCTCACGACGTCCGAGGGTGTCGAACGATACGACGACGTGGTGCTGGCGACCGGCGCCTGGATCAGCAGGCAGGCGCGCGACTTCGGCGTGCGCGTGCCCGTCCAGGCCGGACGCGGCTACAGCTTCAGCGTTCCGGTGGACACCGTCCCGACGAGCCCGATCTACTTCCCGGCTCAGCGGGTGGCCTGCACACCGCTCGGCGACCGACTGCGGGTGGCCGGAATGATGGAGTTCCGCGACCCCGACGCCGATCTCGACAGTCGCCGGATCAAGGCGATCGTCGACGCCGCGCGCCCGCTGTTGAGGGGTGTCGACCTGGACGACCGCAAGGACGAATGGGTCGGTTCGCGCCCCTGCACGCCGGACGGCCTTCCCGTGATCGGCTCGACGTTCGCACCCAACGTGCACGTCGCCGGCGGCCACGGAATGTGGGGAATCACCCTTGGACCCGCGACGGGCCGTCTTCTCGCGGAGTCGATCGTCACCGGCACGACGCCACGGGAGCTGGTGCCGTTCAACCCGCTCCGCTGAGGATCATGCGTCGCCCGGCTGAGCGTCAGATGAGGATCCAGAGGTAGGCGATCACACCGAGGACGAGTGCGAGCAGCCAGAGGTAGGCGACGATGATCGCGGCGACGGCGAACTGCCGGCCGATAGTGCCGTCACGATCGATCTGGCTCCTCGACCGGTATCCCAGCCACAGACCGAACGGGAACGTGATGCCCAGGCCGGACAGGACGAGGGCGACGATCGACAGGTAGTTGATGTCCGACTGGCCCGCCGAAGCCGTCGTCGATGATGTCGGGGTGGCCGTCACCGGACTCTCCTTCGCAGGTGCGGGTGGTGAGACGGGGGCTGCAGGCGCCGGAGACGACAGGGGTCGCTTGGGTTCGGGCACGGCCGAATACGCGAGCGAACCCGCCTGCTCATGCCGCCCGGCGGGCGGCTGTGGCTGGCGCGGCGGAGGCTGCTTGCCGAGGGACGGCCGGGCCTGCGGCGGCGGACCCTGCGGCGGCGGACCCTGCGGTGGGCGACCCTGCTGGGCCTGGCGCGGAGGCACCTGTTGTGCGGGGCGCGGGGCGTTCGGGCCCGAAGGCATCGGGCCGCGGCGCGGATCGTCGGTGGTCACGACTACAAATTACCTTCCATCCTGGTCGGACGGACCGTCGGACAGATCCTCGATGCGTGGAACAGTCGGCGAGACCGGCGGATGCTCCGTACGCGAACGACGCGCGACGACGACGATGCCCGTCACCACCAGGACGAGCGCAGAGCCGACCACGACGAGGAGTTTGTTGCCCATCACTCCAGGTTGCCAGGTGATTCGGGTCCGCGCCAACCGCGTTGCCGCAGATAGGGGACCGATCACATCGAATTGTCAGATGGACATGGTTTGATTGAAGTCGTGAGTGAGCAGAACAAGACCGCGACCCTGCACACCAATCGCGGCGACATCGTCATCGAACTCTTCCCGAACCACGCACCGGTCACCGTTGCGAACTTCGTCGGCCTGGCCGACGGCTCCAAGGAGTACACGACCACCAACGCCAAGGGCGAGGCCAGCGGCCCGTTCTACGACGGCGCCGTGTTCCACCGCGTCATCGAGGGCTTCATGCTCCAGGGTGGCGACCCGACCGGCAGCGGTCGTGGCGGCCCGGGCTACCAGTTCAAGGACGAGTTCCACCCCGAGCTCCAGTTCGATCGCCCGTACCTCCTCGCGATGGCCAACGCCGGACCGGGCACCAACGGCTCGCAGTTCTTCATCACCGTCGGTGCAACCCCCCACCTGAACCGCCGCCACACGATTTTCGGCGAGGTCAAGGACGCGGCGTCGCAGGCGGTTGTCGACGCCATCGCGACCACCCCGACCGATCGCGCCGACCGGCCGCTCGACGACGTGGTGATCGAGAGCGTTGAGCTCTCCTGACTTGAATCAGGTCTGTTATCGACACACCGACCGCCCCACCGCGCTTTCGTGCACGCGGTGCGGGCGGTCGGCCTGTCATGAATGCCTCCGCCCGGCTTCTGTCGGCCAGCACTGCCTCGACTGCATCGCCCAGGACGCCGTGTCGGCTCGAGTGACCTCGCCGACGCCCGCGGTCTCGTCAGCGAACGCGAAGCCGATCGTCACGTACACACTCATCGTGATCAACGTGGTTGTGTTCGCCGCCGTGCTCCTGCAGGCAGGCGGGACCACTCTGTTCTACTCCTCGATCTATCGAGAAGGCGTCCTCATCAGCGGGGCCGGATTTGACGATCAGTACTGGCGACTGCTGACCTCAGGCTTCTTGCACCAGAGCGTGCCGCACCTCGCGATCAACATGTTCTCGCTGTACATCATCGGCGCCGATCTGGAGAGGGCACTCGGCCGCGGCCGCTACCTGGCGATCTACCTGGTGAGTCTGCTCGGCGGAAGTGCCGCCGTGATGGCGTTCCAGTCGGGCGTCACCGCCACCGCGGGTGCGTCCGGCGCCATCTACGGGCTGATGGGCGCGCTGCTGATCCTTCTCCTCCGCGTCAAGGCTCCGGTGCAGACGGTGCTCGGCGTGATCGCGATCAACATCGTCATCTCGGTGACCATCCCCGGGATCTCGCTCTTCGGGCACCTCGGAGGTCTGGTGTTCGGAGCAGCGGCCGCCGGCGTGGTCGTGTGGCTGCCGGCCCGACTCCTGCCGCCGGAACGCCGGACACAGGCCGCGGTCTCCCGCATCGGCTGGTACGGACTGGCGGCGCTGGCCGTCATCGCCGTCGTCATCGGCACCAGCCTCGGCGCCGTCGCGTAGAAGCGGCGTCAGTCGCCCGGAAAACCCGCGTCTGTCAAAGCCTCGACCACGACGGACGGTTCCACGCCGAGGTCCCATCGACCGAATACGAGAAGACGGTCGTCTGGCAGGTCGATCACGAGTTGCCGACTGCGCCCGGCGAGGCGGCGGGTCTCGAGGGTGCCGATGCGAACCACGTCGCCGGTGGTCAACGTCACGCGGCCGGTGAGCGTGCGGACCACTATCCGCGGTCCCGGAAAGAGGGACAGCCGCGGGCGACGGACCAGCGCGATCGCGCCGGTCACGATGAGCCCGACTGCCGCCACCCCGATGAAAACCATGGCGGGCGGTTCTGTGTACGACGCTGCGGCTGCCACCGCCAGCGCGATCCCGGCACCGATCAAGGCGATGCCGGCCGCGAGCGGCGTCGACCAGGAGGCCGACGGCGTTGATTCATCCACAGGATTCATTAGTTATCCACAGGAGTTGTTCACAGGTGGGGATGAGTTACACACATGTAATTTCCACACTGGGGACAACTGCGTGAGGTGTTCGCCCTCAGCGCCGACCCCTCAGCGCCAACCCATGGTCATCAACAGGCCGACGACCATGAAGCCGAATCCGATGAGCATGTTCCAGGGTCCGAGCTCGGCCATCCAGTTGAGGAACTTGCCTTCCGCACCCCAGGCCTCCTGCGTGGCGCCCAAGTAGTAGACGAGCAGCCACAGCAGGCCGATGAGCATGAGCCCGAACATGACGGACTGGTACACGACACCCGACGGACCCGCCTTCACCTTCACCGGAGTACGGCTGGCGCTGTTGACGGTGTAGTCGGTCTTCTTCCGGACCTTTGACTTAGGCATACCCTCTACGGTATCCCAGCTGCACCGCCAGCAGCGAAAACGATAACCTTGCAGACGTGCGCATCCTCGTCATCGACAACTACGACAGCTTCGTCTACAACCTGGTCCAGTATTTGGGCCAGCTCGGTGTCGAGGCCGTCGTCTGGCGCAACGACGACGAGCAACTCTCAGATCTCGAGGCCGTGGTCGCCGACTTCGACGGAATCCTCCTGAGCCCCGGACCCGGCACTCCGTCGCGTGCCGGCGCCACAGTCCCGATCGTCGCAGTCGCGGCCGCAGCCGGAACTCCGCTTCTCGGGGTCTGCCTCGGACACCAGGCGATCGGCGAGGCGTTCGGCGCCACCGTCGACCGTGCTCCCGAACTGCTGCACGGAAAGACGTCACTCGTGAACCACGATGGTCGCGGTGTTCTCGCCGGACTGCCCGATCCGTTCACCGCGACTCGCTACCATTCGCTCACCGTGCTGCCCGAGACGATCCCGGACGTCCTCGAGGTGACCGGAACCACCGACTCCGGCATCGTCATGGCGATGAAGCACCGTGACCTTCCGATTCACGGAGTCCAGTTCCATCCGGAGAGCGTCCTGACGCAGGGTGGGCACAGAATGCTCGCCAACTGGCTCGCCGTGTGCGGTTTCGACGTTCCCGCCGGCCGCGTCGACCTCCTCGAAGAGCAGATGGCCAAAGCTCTCGCCAACTGACTCCTGCCGAGTCCACGCTCAACAAGCAGTGGTGCCGAAATGCTCTAGAACAGACTGCCCTTGCCGACGACGACGGACACCGAGTCGGACTTCTTGAGGGTGTCGTTCGCGGCCGGTCGCTGGGACATCACCTTGCCGTCGTTCGGGCTGGCGAGCGGCACCTTTCGTTCGGTGATGGTCAAGGTGGTGTCGTCCCAACCCGCCTGAGTCAGGGCAGCCTGAGCCTCTTCGGGGGTCTTGCCCCGCAGGTCGGGCACGACGAACATGTTGCCGCGCGAGATCATCACCTGGACGGTGCTGCCGACGCGGACCGAGGTGCCCTCGCCGGGTGAAGTGTTGACGACCTGACCTGCGGGCAACTCGGAGTCGGCGGGGACGAAGACCGGTTCCAGCTTCATCTGCGTGAGAGCCGTCCGGGCCTGCCTCTCGGTCTGTCCGCGGAGGTCGGGGATCGTGACCTCCTGCGGTCCGGTTCCGACGTATACGACAACGCGGCTGGTGACCGCGACGGTGGCCCCGGTCTGCGGATTCGTTCGGACGACCTTGTCCTTCAGCGCTGTCGTCGAGTCGATCTTCTCGACCTTCACATCGGTGAAGCCCTGCACACGCAGGGTGTTCCGCGCGTCGTCCAGCGTCTTTCCGCGCAGATCCGGGACGGGACTCCGCTGAGGGCCGGACGACACGTACAGCGTGACCTCCGAGCCCTTGGGCGTCGGAACGTCGTTGCCGGGAACAGTGCGGGTGGCGAGACCTTCGGCGATGTCCGAACTCGCCTCCTTCTGCTCCCTGACATCGAAGCCTGCTTGTTCGAGGTTGGCTTTCGCGGCGTCGGCCGACAGGCCTGCGACCTTCGGGACTGCGATCGACGGCTGCTCAGGGCTCCACGGCGCCCAGGCGATCAGGCCGCCGACAAGGGCGAGGATGGCGATGAGAGCCACTGCCACCTGGAGCCGTCTGCGCCGATAGATCGGTGTCGGCTCGTCCTCGATCACCTCGGAGAGGCGGTGACCGCTGCGGCGCGGTGTCGGCTCGTCGTCGGTGGACGCGAGACGCGGCGCGTTGATGAAGTCGGTCTGCTCCTGGTCGGTCAGGAGCATCGGCGCGGACGGCTTGCCGCCTGCGAGCACCTTGATGAGGTCGGATCGGAAGTCGGCCGCCGTCTGGTACCGGTTCGCCGGGTTCTTGCTCATCGCCTGCATGACGATCGAGTCGAGTTCTGGCGACAGGCCCGGTCGCACGGCGGATGGCCTGCGTGGATCCTCGTGGACGTGTTGATGTGCGACGGCGATCGGTGAGTCGCCGGTGAACGGCGGCTCACCGGTGGTGAGTTCGAAGAGGACGCAGCCCATCGAGTAGATGTCGCTGCGTGGATCGACCTTGATGCCGCGCGCCTGCTCCGGCGACAGGTACTGGGCGGTGCCCATCACTGCGGACGTCTGCGTCATGGTCGCGGACGTGTCGTCCATCGCTCGAGCGATACCGAAGTCCATGACCTTCACGGCGCCTGCCCTGTCGATCATCACGTTGGCGGGCTTCATGTCGCGGTGGACGATCGCCATGCGGTGCGAGAAGTCCATGGCGGCCGCGACGTCGGCCATCCAAGTCATCGCCTGTTTGGGTGCGATGACGCCGTCGTCGGACGCACGGAGGATGTCGCGGAGCGTGTCGCCGTCGACGTATTCCATGACGATGAACGGAATCGGCCCCTCGGGCGTCTCCGCTTCACCGGTGTCGAAGACCTGCACGATCGACGGGTGCGTCAGCTTGGCGGCGTTCTGCGCTTCACGACGGAACCGCAGGTAGAACGATGGATCACGCGCCAGGTCGGCACGCAGCACCTTGATCGCGACGTCGCGGTGCAGCAACAGGTCGCGAGCGTACTGGACTTCGGACATACCGCCGAAGCCCAGCGTCTCGCCGAGCTCGTATCGCTCGGAGAGGTAGTGCGGATCCAGGTCGCTCACAGCATCACGGCCTTATCGTAACGCCGGGGAGGATGGTGATCTCACCATTGTTCGACGAGGTCCTCGGGCTGGTCGACTCGTCGGTCGTGGTCTCGTCCGTAGTGGAGGAAGGCGTCTCCTCCTCACTCGAGGACTCCTCGGTGCTCGACGACGTGGTCTCCTCAGGCGTCGTCTCCTCGGGGGCTTGCGTCTCTGTTTCAGTGATGGTCGGCGTCGTCGTCGGCGCCGACGGCTCCGTCGGACTGTTGGTGATCCAGAATGCGATCAAAGCGATCGCCGCCAAGAGCAGCAGTGCGGCGACTGCGGTGAGCACTTTGTGGGTGGTGCTCCACCCGTCGTCGACGGCGGGTGAGGCGGCTGTGGAGGGACCGGTGGCGGGACGCGGCGCCGGTGCGGGCGAGGTCATCGCGCGCGTCGACGATGGAACCGGTGCGGGGACCGGCGCCACCCCGCCCGCGGTGCGCGGACGGGGTGGACGATGACCGGCGCGGACGGCGGCGACGGCGTCGGCGAACTCGCCGCCGGTGGCGTAACGCTGCTGAGCGTCCTTCGACAGGGCGATGTCGATGAGTTCGCGGATCGGTGCCGGGACAGTCGACGGCAACGGCGGCGGCGGATCCTGGATGTGCTTCATCGCGACGGTGATGGCGCCGTCGCCGAGGAACGGGCGACGTCCGGTGAGCGCTTCGTAGCCGACCACGCCGAGGGAGTAGACGTCCGACGCCGCGGTGGCCTCGCCGCCCATCGCCTGCTCGGGTGAGATGTATTGGGCGGTGCCCATGACCATGCCGGTCTGGGTGACGGGGGCGGCGTCGACGGCCTTGGCGATGCCGAAGTCGGTGATCTTGACCTGCCCGGTGGGTGTGATCAGGATGTTGCCGGGCTTCACGTCGCGGTGAACGAGACCCGCGGTGTGCGCCGCCTGGAGCGCACGGCCGGTCTGCTCGAGCATGTCGAGGGTGTGCGTCAGGGCCAGCTGACCCATCCGGCTGATCACCGAGTTCAGGGGCTCACCGTCGACGAGTTCCATCACCAGGTAGGCGAGCGGGTCGCCGCCGTTGCGGTCGGGAGTCTCGCCGTAGTCGAAGACGTTCGCGATGCCGGGGTCGTTGAGCCGTGCGGTCGTCTGAGCCTCGGTGCGGAAACGTCCGAGGAACTCGGAGTCGTTCGAGTACTCGGCCTTGAGGACCTTCACAGCGACGCGACGTCCCAGCCGGGTGTCGAGAGCTTCCCACACCTGGCCCATGCCGCCCGTGGCGATCAGTCGGACCAGCCGATAGCGTTCGGCGATGATGGTGCCGTTCTGCAGGCTCATCGAGCACCTCCGGTGTATGCGTTCATCACTGCGCGTCCAATCGGGGCGGCAACGACGCCGCCGTATGCGTTCTGACCCTGGGCGCCGTTCTCGACCATCACTGCGACGGCGATCCGACTGTTGGAGCTGGGCGAGAACGCGATGTACCAGGCGTACGGAGTCTCACCGCCCTGCGCGACGTCGGAGTGCTCGGCTGTTCCGGTCTTCGAAGCGATGCCCGACTGGGCGCCGCGGGTGTTCTGTTCGGACTTGATCATCATGTCCGTGATCGTGGTGGCCTCCGCAGCGCTGAGCGGGCGGTTGACGGTGGTCGGCGACGTGGTCGCGATCGTCCGGAGGTCGGCGGTCTGCAGCTTGTCGACCATGTACGGCTGCATGCGGACACCGCCGTTGGCGATCGTCGCGGCGATCATCGCGTTCTGCAGCACGGTGAGTCGGACGTCGCGCTGACCGATCGCGGACTGGCCGAGAGCGGCGAGGTCGGAGCCGATGTCGCCGACTGACGACTTCACGACGGACAGCGGAATGCTCGCCGGGTCGTCACCCACGCCGAAGTCCTTCGCGGTGGACGTGAACTCGTCGACCTTGTCTCCGGGCATCTTCTCGGACAGGAGCTGTGCGAACGCGGTGTTGCAGGAGTATTCGAACGCCTGCGTCAGGGTGACCGTTCCGTTCGATGAGCCGGGGCACGTGGAACCGCTGTCGTTCGAGAGGGTCGCGTCGCTGTCCGGCAGCTTCCAGCGGGCGTCGGCCGTGAGGCGGGTGCCGGGACCGAGACCGTTGGTCAGCGCGGTCGCAGTGGAGACCACCTTGAACGTCGAGCCGGGCGGGTAGAGCGAGCCGATCGCGCGGTTGACCAGCGGAGAGTGCGACTCGTCCGCGGTCAGTTCCTTCCACGCGGCCTCTGCCTTCTCGAAGTCCTGCGTGGCGATCGTGTTCGGGTCGTAGCTCGGCGTCGACGCCATCGCGAGGATCTTGCCGCTGCTCGGTTCCATCGCCACGACGGCGCCGCGGCACGGGCCGTCGCAGTCGGCGTTCGCGAGTTCGCGGTACGCCACCCGCTGCAGCTTCGGGTCGATCGTGGTGACGACATTGCCGCCGCGCGGGTCGCGTCCGGAGAACATGTCCATGAAGCGCTGTGTGAACAGGCGGTCGTCGTTGCCGTTGAGCACGGCGTCTTCGGCTGCCTCGATGCCGCGGTCGGCACGGTAGACGAACGAGAAGTAGCCGGTGACCGGTGCGAACGCACTCGGGTTGGTCGGGTACTTCCGCAGATACTTGAACCGACTGTCGGTCGGAATGCTCTCGGCGATGACGGTGCCGTCGGCGGCCACGATCAGACCGCGCTGCCGCGAGTACTCGTCGAGCAGCACGCGTGAGTTGCGGGTGTCGTTGCGGAGTTCGTCGGCGCGGAACACCTGAATCCAGGTGGCGTTGGCGAGGAGCGCGATCACCATGACGATGGCGGCGATGGCGACGTTCCGGATGGGGCGGTTCATGCGCGCTTCACCACCTGGGTGGCCATTGCTCCGACGGGTGCGGGTTTCGCCTTCGGAGCGTCGGGTTCGCGTGCCGCGTTCGAGATGCGGATCAACAGCGCGAGCAGCAGGTAGTTGGCGAGCAACGACGATCCGCCGTACGCGAGGAACGGTGTTGTCAGACCGGTCAGCGGGATCAGTTTGGACACGCCGCCGAACACGACGAACACCTGGAAGATGATCGTGAACGCCAGCCCGGCGGCGAGGAGTTTGCCGAAGCTGTCGCGGACGGCGATCGCGGATCGGAATCCGCGAATCGTCAGGATCATGTAGAGCATCATCAGTCCGGCGAGGCCGACGAGGCCGAGCTCTTCACCGAACGAGGTGAGGATGAAGTCGGTGTTCGCGAACGGCACGATATTGGGGCGACCTGACCCGAGACCGGTGCCGAAGAGGCCGCCGGTGGCGAAGCCGAAGAGACTCTGGGCGATCTGGTAGCCGAAGGTGTCGTACTGCGCGAACGGGTCCTGCCAGATCGAGACGCGCACCCGAAGATGCTCGAACAGTTGGTAGGCGACGGTCGCGCCGAGCGCGAACAGGGTGACGCCGAGCATCAGCCAACTGATCCGCGACGTCGCGACGTACAGCAGCACGAGGACGGTCGCGAAGATCAGCAACGGAGTACCGAGGTCGTTCTCGACGGCGAGGACGCCGATCGCGATGAGCCAGGCTGCCAGCAGGGGACCGAGGTCGCGCAGGCGGGGGAAGTCGATGCCCGCGAACTGCTTGCCCGCCGTGGTGAACAGGTCGCGACGAGACACGAGGAATGCCGCGCTGAAGATGATGATCAGGATCTTCGAGAACTCGCCGGGCTGGATGCTGAATCCGGGCAGGATGATCCAGTTCCGCGAACCGTTGACCTCGGCCATCGAGGCGGGCAGGATCGCCGGGATCGCGAGGAAGACGATGCCGCCGAGACCGAGGGTGTACGCGTAGCGCGACAGCGTCCGGTGATCGCGGATCACGATCAGTGTCAGAGCGAAGACGACGACGCCGATGAACGCCCACAGCAACTGCTGGTCGGCGTTGTGCGTCCGTTCCGTCTCTTTGAGGAGTTCGTCCGCTCGGGCCGAACCGAGGTCGAGACGGTGGATCATCACCAGACCGAGCCCGTTGAGGGCGGCGACAGTCGGCAGCAGGATGGGGTCGGCGTACGGCGCGAACCGTCGGACCACCAGGTGCAGGATCCCGCACAAGGCCATGAACGCGGCAAGGAACTTGGCGACCTCCATGGTCAACGGCATGCCTTGGGCGAGCTCGACGATCACCAACGCCGCACCGATGATCACGACGACGAAGCCCAGGAGCACCAGTTCGGTGTTGCGTCCTGCGCTTGACGGCGGTGACGTCGGGGGCGCGTGTCCGGTGGGAGCTGCTGTCATTCGCGCGCTCGACAGTTCTGGGTGTCGTCGGGCGTGGTGGAGGGAGCCGGAGTCGCTGTGGTCGGCTTCGGGCTCTCCGACTTCGTCGGCTCGCCCGGTCGAGTGGTCTCGCCGGGTTTGGGGGTCTCCTCGGGCTTCGGCGTGACCGGCTCGGGGCAGAGCTCGGTGAACGTCAGCTCGTTGCGGACGCGGTCCTGAGCGGCATCGAGCGACAGGTTCTTGATGCTGTTCGACTCGACGGCCGAGCGACTGGCCTGATTGAGGTCGGAGACGCGCATCGGTGTGCACGCGGTGCCCTCTGGAAGGAAGGTGATCGACGGCTGGTCGACGGTCGGGCTGTCGATGCACACGACTTGGTTGGGCTTCTCGACGCTGAAGAACAGCAGGTTGTCGGGTGTGCCGCTGTGGATCTCGACATTGCCGTCGGCGGAGGCGGTGACGAACGTGCTGTTCAGCGCCTGCGAACGGACCACGAAGAACGCGGTCACCAGCAGTCCGACGAGGACGAGCGCACCGGCGATGACAAGAGGCCAGCCCCACCGGCGCTTGTGGACGGGCTCGGGCGTGGCGGTGATCGTGGGACGCTGCGTCGCCGGGGCCGGCGGACGCAGGGCTGCGGCACGTCCGGCGGCGGTCTTCGGGTCCGGGACGTAGCCCGCTTGGTCGTCGTCGCCCGCTGCACCGCCGAGAATCGGACGTGATTCGCCGTACTCGTCGTCGACGACGTCGGCGACCACCACGGTCACGTTGTCGGGGCCGCCGCTGCGGAGGGCGAGTTCGATCAGGCGGTCTGCGCACGCTTTGTGATCGGTGATGCCGCCGAGGGTGTCGGCGAGGGTCTCTTCGGAGACGACGTCGGAGAGACCGTCGCTGCACAGAAGGTATCGGTCGCCTGCGCGGGCTTCGCGCATGATGAGGGTCGGTTCCACCTCTTGTCCGGTCAGGGCGCGCATGATCAACGACCGCTGCGGGTGTGAGTGCGCCTGTTCCGGGGTGATGCGTCCCTCGTCGACGAGGGACTGGACGAATGTGTCGTCGCGGGTGATCTGGGTGAGGACACCGTCGCGGTAGAGGTATCCGCGCGAGTCGCCGACGTGACAGAGACCGATGCGGCTTCCTGCGAACAGGATCGCGGTCAGCGTGGTGCCCATGCCGTCGAGTTCGGGGGACTGCTCCACCTGATGTGCGATCGCGGCGTTGCCCGCATGAGTGGCGCGGTCGAGTGCCGACAGCAGGTCGCCGCCGGGCTCGTCGTCGTCCAGTGTGCGGAGCGCCTGGATGACGAGCTGGCTGGCGACTTCGCCCGCGGCGTGGCCGCCCATGCCGTCGGCGAGCGCGAGGAGGCGCGCGCCTGCGTACACGGAGTCTTCGTTGTTCGACCGGACGAGGCCGCGGTCACTTCGCGCGATGTAGCGCAGGACGAGGGTCACGGGCGTAGCTCAATCACGGTCTTGCCGACCCGGATCGGGGTGTTGATCGGGGCTCGGACGGCGGTCGTCACTTTGGAACGGTCGAGATAGGTGCCGTTGGTGGACCCGAGGTCTTCGACGTACCAATCGTCGCCGCGAGGGGAGATGCGGGCGTGACGTTCGGATGCGTAGTCGTCGGTGAGGACGAGAGTGGAGTCGTCGGCGCGGCCGATCAGGACGGGCTGCGCGCCGAGGGTGATGCGGGTGTTCGCGAGGGCGCCGGCTGTGACGACGAGATATTTGGCCGTGCCACGAGAACGACTGGTGCGCGACTTGCGGTCGGCACGTCCTCCGCCGAGCGGCAGACGACCGCTGGACGCCGCTGAGAGGTCGTTCCGCATCGCGCGAATGATCGCGTACACGAACAGCCACAGCAGGACGAGAAACCCGAACCGGGTCACCTGCAACAGAATGCCCTGCACCTGCGCGTCACCTCCCTCACGAAGTACAACTCTCCCCATCCGGCGGACGCCGGGATGCAAACAACTGTCGGGGGACGCGAAGTTCCCCCGACAGCATCCTATGCGGTCTCGGCTACTGGAAGCGGACCGTGATGTCGGAGTGGCCGAGTCGGATCCGGTCGCCGTTGGCGAGTTCCCAGCTGCTGACCTGCAGGTCGTTGACTGTGGTGCCGTTGGTCGAATTGAGATCGGTCAGCATGGCGACCTGTCCGTCCCAGCGGATCTCGGCGTGGCGACGAGAGACGCCGGTGTCGGGGAGACGGAACTGCGCGTCCTGTCCGCGGCCGAGGACGTTGGAGCCCTGACGCAGCGAGAAGGTGCGGTTGCTGCCGTCTTCGAGGACAAGGGTGATCCCGGCCGGGGCGTAGCCGCCGCCCTGCGGTGCGGCGTATCCCTGATCGGCGTATCCCTGCTGCTCGTAACCCTGGGGGGCGGCGTACTGCTGGTCGTAGCCACCCTGGGCAGGTGCCGCGTAGCCCTGCTGGTCGTAACCGCCGGCTGCGGGAGCGGCGTAACCCTGGTCGTAGCCGCCCTGGTCGGCGTAGGCCTGGGGCTGTGCGTAGCCCTGGTCGGCCGGTGCGCCGTACTGCTGCTGGTCGTAGCCCTGCGGCTGTGCGTAGCCCTGATCTGCCGGAGCCGCGTACTGCTGCTGGTCGTAACCCTGGGGCTGTCCGTAACCCTGGTCGGCGGGAGCGGCGTAACCCTGGTCGGCGGGAGCGGCGTAACCCTGCTGGTCGTAGCCGCCCTGCTGCTGCCCGTAGTCGTAGGCCTGCGGCTGCTGCTGTCCGTAGCCCTGGTCGGCGGGGGCCGCGTACTGCTGCTGGTCGTAGCCGCCGTACTGCTGTTGGTCGTAACCCTGCTGCGGAGCGTCGTACTGCGGCTGCTGGCCGTAGCCCTGCTGCTGGTCGTAGTCGTACTGCGGGTACTGTCCGCCCTGCTGCGGGTAGCCGGGGTACTGGCCGCCCTGATCGTTTCCGGGGGGATTGGTCATGGCTTGGGCTCCTCGGTGACTTTCTGGTCCCGGGGCCGCGGCGGACGCGGGAACCGGGCGTGGTGTGGCGTCGGGGTTGACGACGCCGTTGGTATGGAACTGTCCGGTGTGCAGTGACGGTATCTGATCGAACTCTACGACTACAGGACCATAAGTCTGCCACCCATTGTCACGGATGAAGTCCTCCAAATGGCGGGAGAAGATCTTCCGGTTCAATTCGTACTCCGTGGAGACGTGCTCCAGGTCGGACGAACTGAGCGAGACGATGTAACTGTTCGCCACCAGGGAGGCGCCGTCTCCCAGGTGCTCGAGGGTGCCTTCGGCTTCCCGTTGAAGGCGCTGCTCGATCTCCTGGGGTGCCACCGATCCACCGAAGACGCGGGCGAATCCACCGTCTACGGCGGACTCGAGCTTGCGCTCGAATCGGTCGAGAAACTTCACTCGTCCTGACTCCCTTCGGTGCTCTGTGGCGTGTCGGCGTGCATACCGTGCGTTTCGATGTTACCGGCAGGGCAAGCTCGACGCTGCCCGCGTGCACCACCCGTATCTGGTGTCACACCTGTGAGTCCACGTTCCCTCGCTCGGTTCGCCGTTGTCTGCGCAGGTCAATCGTGGTCCCGTTGGGCGATTTTCGTCGTCCTGCCGCTGCGTGCTATCGTTTTTTACGTCCGAAAGGACATACGTCGAATGATCGACGCCGCGCGCGAGTGGCGGAATGGCAGACGCGCTGGCTTCAGGTGCCAGTGTCCTTCGGGACGTGGGGGTTCAAGTCCCCCTTCGCGCACAACCAAGAGACCGGATGCTTCCGAAGCATCCGGTCTTTTGCGTTCTCCTGGTTCTGCGTTAACGCCCTGGGCGTCCCTTCCTGCCAATGAATTGTTCGTGAGCGGGAACGGACGCCCAGGGCGTGGACGCCACCGGTAGGTTGGTTGGCGCAGATCAGTCGCCGACGAGAGTGAGATGACCGTGGCAACGACGCCGAACCCGACACCTCCGTGGTGGCTCAAGCCGATCAACAAGGTGATGATCCTGCTCGGTCGTCTCGGGGTGGGCGGCGACAAGGGCCCGTTGATCTTGACGACAGTCGGACGGAAGTCGGGCAAAGAACGTCGGACCCCGGTGACGCCGATGATCGTCGACGGTCACCGGTACATCGTCGGCGGTTTTCCCGGCGCGGACTGGGTGCGAAACGCTCAGGCACGGCCCGATGCGACCGTGGGCCTCGGGAAGCGATCGACGCCCGTCCGATTGGTCGAGATGTCCGTGGAGGAATCTCGTCCTCTTCTGCGACAGTTCCCGACGCTGGTCCCCACCGGAGTCGAGTTCATGCGGAGTTCCGGCCTGGTCACGGAAGGACGCCCCGACGAGTTCGAAGCGCTCGCCGGCCGATGCTCGGTGTTCCGCGTCGATCCTCGGTAGGGCTGCGACGCTGCACGCTCGACCCCGCCGGTGCGCGGGGCCGAGCGCAAACGGTCAGGACACCGGTTCCGACGCCTCGTCCGCGTCGAGCTGAGTCGAGAGGTACCGCTCTCGGGAGTCGTCGAGCTCGTCCATCCATGCGGTGTGGTGGACGGTTGCCATGGTTCCGGTCATCACCGAGGGATACGCCTTGTCCCGGTAGGTGAGGATGTCTACCTTCTTGTCGGCCTTCCACGCGAGGAAGGTGGCGACCACTTCGTCGAGGTCGAACATCGGGTAGTCCGTCTGCTCGATGAGGTCGCGGATGTAGTCGGCCTGGAAGCGCACGGCGGCTTCGTCGGTCGCGACCTCCGCGTACGCGCTCTTCCACTCGTCGATGTGCGCTTGACGCTCGTCGGCGTCGGGAAGCGCGAAGCGTCCGAGGATCAGGTCGCGGACGAACCATGCCTGTGCGTCGAACATGTTGAACGTGAACCACTGATCCTGGGCGCCGAGATAGTGCAGGCGGGGATTCTTCTGCCACGTGACGCCGCGGTACAGGCCGTCAGGATACAAGTTGTTCGGGGAGTCGATGCGCGACTCGTGCGGCAGGAACGGGTAATGGTGCAGGTACCCCGTGCACAACACCACGGCGTCGAACTCGCGTGACGTTCCGTCGACGAAGTGGGCCACCGGCCCGTCGAACCGCGCGACCTCGGGGACCTCGTCGACTCCGTCGGGCCAGGCGAAGCCCTGCGGCTGCGTCCGGTAGCTCATCGTGACCTGGCGGGCGCCCATCTTGTGCGACTGGATGCCGATGTCCTCGGCCGAGTAGGAGCCGCCGATGAGGAGCAGCCGCTGTCCGGCGAAGCGTTCCGCGCCGCGGAACTCGTGCGCGTGGATAACCTCACCGGGAAACGTGCCGATGCCCTCGAAGTCGGGGACGTTCGGAAAGGAGAAATGCCCGGTCGCGACGATGACCTCGTCGAACACCTCGGTGATCGTGGCCTTGTGGCGCAAGTCGTCGACGGTGACGGTGAAACGCTCGGACTCGGAGTCGAACTCCACACGACGTACGGCGTGTGCGAACAACACAGCATCTTTGACGTCCGACTCCGCGGCGCGACCGTTGATGTAGTCCCACAGGACCTCACGCGGCGGGTACGACGAGATGGGGCGGCCGAAATGCTGGTCGAAGGTGTATTCGGCGAACTCGAGCGCCTCCTTCGGGCCGTTCGACCAGAGGTTGCGATACATGCTGGAGTGGACGGGCTCACCGTAGCGGTCGGTTCCGGTGCGCCAGGAGAAGTTCCACTGTCCTCCCCAGTCGTCCTGCTTCTCGTAACAGACGACGTCGGGCACGTCGGTGCCGCCTCGTTCTGCCGACTTGAACGCTCGCAGGGCTGCCATTCCGCTCGGCCCCGCGCCGATGATCGCGATCCTCTTTCGCTGCACGATTACCTTTCCAACCGAGAGAATCTCCCTCGGATCACCGGCCCGTCACCGGGCCGGAACCTGGTTCTCAGGCACTCCTACTGTCTGTACCTGCACTCGTCGAAGTCAAACTCACGCTGTTCAGTAGAATTAGGAGATTTGCGGAGCGGCGGGCGAGTTCACCGAGGACGTCCACGTACGGAACATGTTCGGGTAGACAGGTCTACGAGCCGCCGTCGTCGACGGCGCCGCGAACGAGAGCGAGACGGATGATGTCGGAGCAACTGGTGACAATCGGCGGGATCGGACTGGCGGCGACAGGTGTCGCCCATTTCGTGGCGCCGGGCCTGTTTCACGGCATCACCGCGGCGGCGTTCCCCGACGACACTGCCAAGGCGATCCAGGTGAACGGCGCCGCGGAGACGCTGATCGGGACGGCGATCGCCATCCCGAAGACCCGGAAGGCGGGCTTCGTCGCTCTCGGCCTGTACGGCGCGTACCTCGCCGCCAACGCTGTGAAAGCACGCGGCTGACCCGACTCCCCGGTTCTGGCACAAAGAGCGTGCCGTCCCGGGCTCATGCCGCAATAGATACGTCAGACCTGTGACATACTTTCGTATGTGAACAGTGCTGGTGGGGGTCCACGTGTCTTGATCATCGGGAGTGGCCCGATAGCGCGCCTACTCGCGACGTCGATCACTTCGGATGCCCGCGTCGCACTCGGGGTGCGCGAGTCCACGGGAATGTTCGACGTCAGAACGGCTCAAGCATCGCGATTGCGGGGCCGTCGGTCTCCGCGTGTGCGTCGCGTTGAACTGTGGCCGGTGAGCGACGTCGACGCCGACAACTGGGACATCGTGATCAGCACTGCGCCGGTGATCGAATCGGATGTCTCCGAACTGTTCCGCGCAGCGGGGCCGGACGTCGTCCTCGCCTCGGTGTCGCAGGTCCCGTCCGAGATCGAAGCACTGCGAGACATCGCCGGCGAACACCGGTGGGCTGTGCTCACCCCGAATGTCCTGGCCTGGCCTTCCGGAATGATGACCCACTGGTGGCAGCCGGGAGCGGCGCGCTTCACCATCGCCGAACCGGTCGGCGGTGAGATCGCACAGACGCTTTTCGGCGGTGAGCGGTGGGCGGCGAGCGGGTCGGTGTCATCGGGTCTTCTCGCAGCCGCGGCAGTGATGCCGATGGTGGCGGCGTTACAGGTGTCCGAGTTCGAGCAGCGGATCTGCAAGTCGACGTTGCGGTCGGGTGCCGCGGCTGCTGACGAGGCCGGCCGAGCGGTCGCCGCGGCGTACGGCGTCCACGAGCCGAGGTCGGTGAATCCGGTGATCGTCGGAATCGGTCTGCGCGCCATGCGGGCTTGTGCGCCCTTCGACGTCGACGACTACTTCCGCGCCCATTTCGGCTCACGTACGCATCAGACGAAGACCATGCTCGACGACTGGATCGTCCTCGGAAACACGTATGGTCTTCGGACCGAAGCGCTGGTCACGCTGCGCGACGCCCTGTCGGACGCCGCCGGGGCACCGGCGCGGAGAGCAAACCCGACGAAACCATGAGGCGGCGGGCGTTCATCGACTGCCCACTTCGGTACGCTTCCACACATGGTTGATGGAACTCGTTCGCGTCGAGCTGAGTATGCGGAACTCACAAAGCAGGCGATCCTGGATGCCGCGGCCGACTCCTTCATCAACAACGGCTACGCCGACACCGGGCTGGACGAGATCGGCCGAGTCGCACGCGTGAGCAAAGGCGCGGTGTACCACCACTTCGCCGATAAGCCGGGCCTGTTCGCAGCGGTCTTCGAAGCTCGATGCAGTGCAGCGCTCGAGTCGATCGTCGAGGTGATGCCGGAGGAGATCACCCCTCGGCAGGCAATTCATGGAGCGATTGCGGCAGTGCTCAATGCCTACTCAGAGGGCCCCGAGCTGCGCGAACTCTCTCGCCAGGCCGGACAAGCACTAGGGGAGGGCCGGCGTCGCGAGATCCAACAGCGGAAGTCGGTTCCCTTCGTTCAATCGATTTTCGAGAACGCGGCGGCGGACGGATCACTGCGAGAAGGAATCGACATCACTGTCGCGGCCAGGATGGTCCTCGAGCTGGTTTTCGACGGCGCGGTGACCTACGCCGAGGATCCAGAACGTCCGGGCTACCGAGACCAGATGGAGCAAGTGCTCGTCGCAATGGTCACGGGGTTGCTGTCGGACGCAGATTCTCAGTAGCGCGCGGCGTACTTGAGCGTTCGGACAACTGATCGTCCGCGCTCGTCGGCACGGCGGCGCGCATCCTCGTCGAGACGCCGGTGTGCCATCCGGACGCGTTCGTCTGCGATGGCCACGGCCTCCTGAGTCTCGGTGATCTGAGGAAGCCCGAAGTGTTCGATGACGGTGGAGAGTCGTTGCTCCACCGAACCGCGGACCACCAGAACCGGCAGCCCGGTGGTGCTGACAGCATCCCGGAGCAACGTGTCGGAGAGCGCCCGAAACGGTTCAGACACTGGACGGTGACCGTCTGCGATCAGCGAAAACTCGACGGGCAGATGCACATAGGCGTCATACATCGAGGAGGCCCGCTCGCAGACCAGTTCGCCGAACAGATCGAGGTATTTCGTGTACGCGCCGCCGTTGCGGAGACCGACTGCCCGTGTCAGCATCTGGAGGACCCGAGGCGCTCCGGGGTTGATCCCGGTCTGAGCACGCGCCGCACCGTACACCCATTCGTGGATGACGGATCCGTCGGAGACGAACCGGGTCATGCCGTTCTCGTTCGTCAGGCGCTCCGAGTATCGACGGATTCCGAGCTCGATCAATTCGAGCGAGTCGAGCTCCCTGACAGTCTTCCGCGGATTGATCTCGGCAAGGATCTCCCTCGACGTGAGTGCATGAGTTCTTGGAATCCCCGTCGCGATCGACAGGGCCTCGGTGAGGCTCGACTTTCCCGTCGAGTAAGTGCCGGAGACGGCGATCCGGGCAGGCGCCCATGTGCGGGTAGATGTCACAGGGTCTTCTCCAGGTGGCGGATGAACTCAGTTATGGGAGCAGTCGTCGCGGGTGTCGCGACCGCCAGGCCGCTCGCGTCGATGAGCTTTGCGAGTTCGGGATCTGTCACGTCTCCGATGATGATCACCAGGTCGTACGAGGCACGCGCATGTCGAATCGACGTGTCCCTGTGCATTCGCAGATACCGCCGAGAGAAGCGTGCGTCATCGCGTTGACTTCCGGTGGCCGACGTGACGTGTCGGTTCAGTGCCGCCCAGTCGTCCAGGACCGAGCCTGCCGACAGGAGACTGGAGTGCCGGGCCTCTCCAGCGATTCGCCGATCGAAACGGCGCAGCGACTCACCGATCGCCGCCCACAGATCGCCTGGCGCAAAGTCGCTCGGACTCGCTGGGACGACAGCACCGAATGCAGGCGAGAGCTGACGGACGGCACTCTCGATGTCTGAGGGGTCGCCGGTGACCACCACGCGGAGCGGAATGACAGTCATACCGTCGCCCCCGGCAGACGATGGGCTACGCGGCATGTCGCAGTGAGACCGCCGAATCCGGTGAGCTCGAGGTCGGCTGACCTCCAGAGTGAACCGCCCATCGTGACCACGGAGGTGCGGCGCGCTGTGACGACGGGTGTGAACTCCGTTCCGACAGAGACGCTGCGAGCCGTCTCGGATGCAAGCGTCAGTCGCCGCATCCACAGGGTGTCCGAATGCGATCGGTCGATCCCGTCGAGCCTGTACAGAAGGACCTGCGCAAGCTGCGCCGAGCAGACGAGAGCGTCGACCATGGTCA
The DNA here is from genome assembly GCF_037148075.1 of Gordonia malaquae. Lineage (NCBI taxonomy): Bacteria > Bacillati > Actinomycetota > Actinomycetes > Mycobacteriales > Gordoniaceae > Gordonia > Gordonia malaquae. The sequence continues at coordinate 262,941 of NZ_JBBCUB010000003.1, forward strand.
GCTCGCCTGTCGACGTCGCGATGACCGTCGCCTTGCCGGTCACCGTTCCGACGTCTGACGCATCGATGTCGTTGATGCCCACATGATTGTCCAGGGGCCCGGCCCCGTCAGGCTGGAGATGCGCGGAGGTGTGAGCGTCGGCCCGAACCGTGGACGAGACGACGTGCGGGTGCGTCACGACGACGGAACCACGCATCGACGCGATCGTGAAGTGAACCGTGGAGTGGACTTCATCGGTGGCGGCCGGCTCCAGGCGCAGAGTGAACGGGACCATGTCGAGGTTCTCGACAGGTGAACCTCCCGCCGAGATCGTCACCGACGTCACGTGTTGAGCCGCGGCGGGGACGCCGAGGGCGGACTCGACCACGGTCTGAGCTGCAGATGTGGCGATGATGAGTGTGTCGACGCTGCTCAGGTGGGGTACCAGAGTGGACGAGTGTGACTTCACCGACCAGGTGTCCGGGTACGAGAACCGTGCATGCGCGTGGTACACGAGCGGGTCGTCGCTCTGGCGGAGCGGCTCTAGTGAGCGTCCGACGGTTCGGAATCCGTCGCCGAAGTATCGGTAGGCGGCGTCGCCGAGCAACTGGTCGATGGAGTCGGTTGTGAGAGTCATGCGGTTGCCCTCGAGTCGGTTGCAATGGATTGTTCGTGCGCCGATCGGAAGGCGGGGAGCTCGATCAGTTGTCCTGCCCAGCAGAGTCCCGCGCCGAAACCTACGACGAGGGCGATGTCGCCCGGCGCGGCCGCACGCGACTCGAGGAGGGTCTGCATCGCAAGGGGGATCGACGCCGCTGAGGTGTTTCCTGAGGCGGTGACGTCGTCGGCGACGGCCACCGACGGCGGAAGCGACGTCGATCGGGCGACGGCGTCGGTGATCCGCTTGTTCGCCTGGTGTGGAATGAAGGCTTTGATCTCGACGTCGACCTGGGACTGGATGTCCTTCACCACCTTCGGGACCAGCTCGACCGCCCAGCGGAACACGGACGGCCCGTCCATGGCGAGGACCGGCGGCCTCGCGTGGCGATCGCGGAGGAAGTCGTCCCACGTGACGGTCTGGGTGATGGAGTCACGCCGTCCGCCGTCCGATCCCCACACCACTCGCCCGATCCCGTCCCTGTCGGATGGTCCGATGAGCACGGCTCCGGCGCCGTCGCCGAACAGAGGCGCGGTGTAGATGTCATCGAGGTCGAGGCGGGTGGTGAGCTTCTCACTGCCGATCACCAGTACGTTCTCACTGCTTCCACAGGACACGAGGTCGGCTGCGACCGCGAGGGCGTGGGTGAATCCTGAGCACCCGGCGGCCAGATCGAACGCTGCGGCATTGGCGGTGCCGATCTCGTGGGCCACCTGGGCGGCGGCGGGCGGCGTGCACAGCATGTGTGTCGACGTCGCGACGATGACGGTGTCGACATGCTCTGCGCCGACGCCTGCCACCTCGAGCGCTCGTCGCGCGGCCGCGGCAGCCATCGATGCGACGGTGTCGTTTTCACGTGCGTAGTGCCGCTTCCTGATGCCGGTCCGTCGTCGGAGCCAGACGTCGGGGTCGCTTGCAGTGGGCGTTCTGAAGTTCTCGTTCGTCACGGTGTCAGGCGGTCGATAGGTACCCACGGACAGCAGGGACGCCCCGCGGAATCCGGTACGCGACGGCCGTAGGCCCGAGGTGATGGGAGGGTCTGAATGAATCATGGTCGGTAACATACTCACGTACAGTGATAGCGTGCAAGCAAATTGAAAGTCTTTGGTCTGTTCAGCTGTTTGGGCGACACCGGCTGTCTGGAGGGATATGCGCATGACGGTCAACCGAGGTGCGACGCGCCCTGCGGCCCCGGTCCGCGAAAGACTTGTGCTGGAGGCCACGCGCTTGTTCTCGACCGACGGGTTCGCTCGTACGTCGTTGTCGCGAACCGCCGGAGCCGCGGAGTGCAGCGTCGGGGCCGTCCACTTTCATTTCGGAGACAAGCGTGGCCTGTTTCGCGAGTGCTACCGCGCCGCGTGGCGCGCTCTGCCGGTGTCGATCGATGAAGGCGGAGGAACGGTTGCCGATCGGGTGGTTCGGATCGTCGACGCGTCGTCTGCCGACCCCTATCTGCCACGCCTTGCGACCCAGGCAGTGGAGGCGCTGGGAACATCCGGGGCGCTCGGCGTCGAACGTGAGTTGTGGGGCCCAGCGCTCGGGGCGAACGATTCTGTTGCGGAAAGACTGGTGGCGACTCTCATCCGAGACCTCACGACATCGCGCGAGACACAGAGCCGGGATCAAGTCGTTCGCGCGCTCATCGACGGCCTGTTCAGTTCCGATTGCCAGAGCTCCCGGAGGATGGGATCAGTCGGTAGTAGTTGACGGCCGGACGGCCCACCCCCAGGTGTACGACGAGTCGGGCAGTCCGATCTCGTCGTGAGATGACAGGAGCGCAATGGGATCCGCATTGGCCGGAAAGACCGCGTTGGTCACCGGCAGTAGTAGGGGAATCGGCCGGGGGATCGCGCAACGCTTGGCGGCAGAGGGTGCGACGGTGGTGGTCAGCGCCCGATCCAGGGGAGTGTCACCGTCGGTTCGTGCCGACACCGCGACGTCGTTGGCCGGCACTGTGGACGAGACATCGGCGCTGATCGAGGCGGCAGGAGGCCGGGCGGTTGTGATCACCGCGGACATCAGCGATCCCGCCGACCGAGAGCGGCTCGTCCGTGAGACCGTCGAGCAGACGGGCCGCCTGGACATACTGGTCAACAACGCGGGGTACGCCGACTACTCAGTGGTGTCGGACATGTCGATGGCGACGTTCGACCGCACTGTGGAGCACTACCTCCGGGCGCCGTTCGCGCTGTCGCAGGCCGCGATTCCGCATATGCGCTCGGCCGGGGCAGGCTGGATCGTCAACATCGGATCGTCGACCGGACTCGATCCGATCCGCCCGTTCCGGGAGTACAACAAGGATGCGGGCGACGTGATCTACGCGTCGATGAAGGCGGCGCTGCATCGATTCTCACAGGGGCTCGCCGCGGAGCTGGTCGACGACAACATCGCGGTCAACGTCGTGGGACCGTCCACGGCGATCATGACTCCCGGTGCCGCCGCGCTGATCCCGGAGGGCTTCGAGACCGAGCCGGTCGAGTACTTGGCGGAGACGGTGCTCGCCATGTGTGTGCAGCCTGCGTCCGAGCGGACGGGACTGGTCACGTTCAGCCTCCATTACCCATGGGACACCGAGTTGGACGTGCACAGTCTCGACGGCTCGAGCGTGCTGCCGCGGCTGGAGCCGCCGTCGTGGTCGAATCCGAACATCCGTCCCGACGGCATCGGTGAGACAGTGGGTGCCCGGGTGTCGGTGGGCTGACCTTCCGTTGGTCGCCGAACAGGCCGATGACAACTCGCGTTGTGCCCCGATCGTCGGCAAGTTCTCGAAGCCAGCTTCAACGGTTTCGAACCCGAGGGAGTCGCTTGAAGCCGCACGCGCTGCAGACACCAAAACGGTGTCCGAGGAAGTCGATCATCTGGCCGCCGGCCTCCATGCCTTCGCCGCGTCTCGGGTTCGGACCCGTCTCTGCCCAGGCGGCCATCGAAGCCTTCGCTGTCGCATCTGCCGATCCAGACGTTTCCCATCCATTGAAGAGGAATCCCATGAGCGACCTTCAATCATCGGCGTCAACCGACGAGACAGTGCACGACCAGCGTGGACAGGTGAGGCGCGTCGTCATGTCGAGCCTTCTCGGCACCGTCATCGAGTATTACGACTTCTTGCTGTACAGCACGATGGCGGCCCTCGTCTTCGGGCGGCTGTACTTCCCGTCGTCGAACGGGGCGGTGTCGACCATCGCCGCGTTCGGCACTCTTGCGGCGGGTTACGTGGCACGGCCCCTCGGCGGAGTCCTGTTCGGGCACTTCGGGGACCGGCTCGGCCGCAAGTCAATGCTGATCCTGTCGATGTCGCTGATGGGTGGGGCGAGCTTCCTCATCGGCGTGCTCCCGACCTTTCACACGATCGGAATCGCGGCGCCGATCCTGCTCGTCGTTCTTCGACTTGTGCAAGGCATTGCGGTGGGCGGCGAATGGGGCGGCGCGGCGCTCATGGTGATCGAGCACGCCGAGAGAGACAAGCGCGGCACGCTTGCCGGTGTGATGCAGATGGGCTCGCCGCTCGGTTCCCTCGCGTCGACGGTCGCCGTCCTGGCGGTGACGGCGCTGCCGGATGAGAGCTTCATGCTCTGGGGATGGCGAATCCCGTTCCTGATCAGCGCGATCCTTCTTGCGATCGGTCTCTACGTGCGGCTGAGTGTGGTGGAGAGTCCGGTGTTCGCCCAGGCTGTCGAGGAGGCGTCGGCGGTCAAGAGCCAGAGGATTCCGGCACTGCAGGTTCTCCGGCAGCCCCGAGCGTTGATTCTGGCGACCGCCGTCGGCATCGGGCCGTTCGTGATGACCGCGTTGATCAGTTCACACATCCTCGCGTACGGGCCCGCTGTCGGATACGACAAGTCTGATGTGGTCCGTACGCTGCTGTTCACCTCGTTCACGGCGTTGGTCTGTATTCCGCTCTTCTCTGCGCTGTCGGATCGCTTCGGCAGGCGCACGGTCAGTCTCGCCGGAGCCGTCGGCGCGATCGTCTTCGCTTTCCCGCTCTATGCGATGGTCGGCAGCGGCTCAGTGTTCGTCCTGACCGTCGGCCTGATGATCGCGATGGTCATGCAGAACGCGCTGTACGCGCCGCTCGCCCCGATGCTGTCCGAGATGTTCGGCACCGGGGTCCGGTACACGGGCGTGTCGATGGGGTACCAGATGGCCAGTCTCCTCGGCGCAGGCTTCACTCCGATGATCGCCGCCTGGTTGGTGGATCTGAACGACGACTCCAGCGTTCCGCTGAGCCTGCTGATGGTCGCGGGCGCCGCGATCACCATCGCCGGCATCTCGCAACTGCGGGAATCACGCGGTCGCGACCTCACTTCCGACATCTCGTCGACGTCGGTGTGACCTACGGACTGTCGAAACCGCGTTCGGCGAGAGCGTCCAGAACAGCGATGTCGCCGCGGTACGGCTCGTCGTCGCGCGGCCAGTGGACGATGACGTCGGTGAAGCCGATGTCGGCCGCACGGCCGACGAGATCGTCGAATCGGCTGACCGACTCCAGCGCCGACGCAGGCGCGCTCGCCAGATTCAGGTAGGTGTCGATCGTTCGCCCGGCGGCGGCCGCAGTGTCGGAGGCCAGTGCGTGGTTGGAAGCGACCGCCGCGAACCAGTCGTCGAGCGCGTCGGTCGACGGTCCGGTCGTCAACCAGGCGTCGCCTGTCCTGGCCGCGAATCGAACGGACCGCGGCCCGTTGCCCGCCAGGATCAGGGGCACGCGGGCGCGGACGTCGCCTCCCACCAGTCGCATGTCGCGCGCGGAGTAGTAGTCGCCGTCGGCGTCGACGTGGTCGTCCCGAAGCGTGCGGTCGAGCAGGAGTGTGAACTCCTGAAACCGGTCGACCTTCTGTTTCGGCGCCAGGGGTGGTTGGCCGAGCAGACCGTCGTCCGGAGTTCCGCCGGCGCCGAGGCCGAGCAGCAGTCGTCCGTCGGAGATGTCGACCAGCGTCTGCACCTCGCGTGACGTGCTCACCGGGTGACGGAAGTTCGGAGAGATCACGTACGTCCCGAGCTTGATCCGCTCGGTGACGCTCGCCGCCGCGGCGAGCGTCGGCGTGCAGGAGAACCACTGCGCGTCGGGCAGCCCGCCCCACACGAGATGGTCGTACGTCCAGGCGTGGTGGAAGCCCATCTCCTCGGCTCGCTGCCACAGCGGGCGCGCGTCGCGCCACGGCATGTCGGGGAGGATGCAGATCCCGTATCGCATGGTGTCGACCCTAGCGCGGTCCGTGGGACGGGCACGAGGTCATGCGCTACGCATCCCCCGATAGACGGCTGCTCCGATGAACGCGCCGAGATCCTCGGGCGTCATCGAACGGTCGGAGTCGGCACCGAGAAGTGTTCGGACTGCGCCTTCACCGGACGAGACCCAGAACTCGACGAGCGCGGCGAGCTTCAGCTCTGCATCGGCGGTTCCCCACGCGTCGAGGGTCGGGGCGAGCAACTCTCGGCATCGCTCGACCACGATCGCCCGGCCTCGGCCGAACAACTCGGTGACCTCGGCATCAGGGTTGCCGTAGAGGAGTCTCCACGCTTGCGGTCGCGCGGCGACAGCGGCCAGTAGGGCTTGGAAACCCTCGATGAACACAGCTTCGGTGGCGTCGACCGTTCGAGCGCGCAGGATCCCCGGAAGTGCTTCGCCGAGATACCGCTCCTCTCGATCGATCAGAGCCGCGAGGATCTCTGATCGACCGGAGAAACACGCATAGACGACCGGACGAGTGACATCGAGTGACGATGCGATGGACGCGATCGTCACGGAGGAGATCCCGTCCTCGTTCGCTATCTGCAAAGCCGCGTCGAGAATCTGGGGCCGGCGTCGATCAGGTCCGAGATGCTCGGCCCGGTTGCGCGAGCCGCCGCTGGTTCGACTCGACGTCACGCTCACCTCCGGTGCGACCTGACTCCTGCAATGATCTGCGGTCGAACACTACGCGACAGGCACACCGTTCTCAGGTGCGGGTCCGCGCGAGGGTCGGTACGTCTCTCGGGCATGCGCAACGGTCGGAGTTGTTGCGCTGTCGGGCGATGGACTCGACAGATGCTGCGCATACAGCGCGCCGGTCATCGGGCCGATCGCACGCCGGACCAGACGACTCGTCAGTCGGGGCTCGCGGCGGAGCAGACGTACAGCAGCGCGGACGGCCGGCGGATAGGCGGCGTCGACGATTGCGGGATGGTCGAAACCGCCGACTGTGCGCATCCATTTGGGGAGGGTGGCGATGGCCGCCGGCGCGACGATCCGACTGCTCGCCCACACTCGAGGCCCACGATCGATAGGTGTGTGGAGGAGGTAGTGCATGCCGCGGTGCGCACGTTCGGACACGCAGAGCCCAGACCGGACCGTCTCGAAATAGTCACGCACCTCGTCGCGGTTGGTGGGGACGTCGGACGGGCGGCAGGTCTGCAGCTCGGCGGCGACCACGCAATCGGCCCAGTACCGCTTCTCTTCTTCTGCGGTGAGCTTGCCCGGGCCGTACATCTCGTAGCACTTGAGAACGGAGTGCCACCCGGTCACGTGGATCCAGAGCTGCGAGTCCGGGTTGTTCGCGCTGTACCGTCGCCCGGTGATCGGATCGACTCCGGTCGACTGAGCATGGACCTTGAGAAGATGATCAGACGCGGTCACCGCCATGCGGCTGTCGCCGACGGCGACCACCAGAAAGTAGGCGAACGTGTGGTCCAGACGCCCGTACGGGTCCGTGTAGATCCCGCCCACATCTGCGACGGATGCGGTCAGCGCCGGGTCGAAGTGTTCCAACGTCACCGCTCGCTGGAATCCGATGAGCGCGGTGGGGGACGTCCACACCTTCCAGGTGGGAGAGTCGGGACCGAAGAAGCCGTTGTCGACTTTTCTGAGGGGCATGGTCGGTGTGTCGAAGGCCGGCCGGTCGATGTGTGTGGTCATGTCTGCTCCAGTCGATTCAGGGGTTCATCGTGTAGGCGCCGGCGAGTTCCCTGGCCCGTTCCAGAACCCGTTCGGTCCGGTCGTCGTCTGCGATCGGGCGGCGGATGAGTTCGAGTGCCCTGCGCTGCTGTGCAGGAGTGGAGGTCGGCTTGCCGCTCAAGGTCACCGCATGGCGGGAGAAGTCGCGCACCAGCAGATCAAAGAGGTGATCGAGCACATCACGATCCGTTCCCACGAGGCGAGCCTGCTCAAGGATCAACTGCGCATACGGGATCAGCGTGAACAGTTCGCCGAGTGCGAAGAGGAAGTCGACATCGCCGCGTTGATCGGATGTCGGCGCGGCGGCGGCGAGCAGCGATTGGAAGGTCAGCGCCTGGTCGAGGAAGACGGCGACGTTCGGGACCTCCGAGAACTGCTCGAAGATCGGCCGCCAGTCGGGGAACACGATCTTGCCGAGACCTGCGCTCGGTCCCTGGTTGAACAGGAAGGTGTCGTCGGCGGTGTCCCGGCGCACGGGCACGTCGGCGGTCGGGACGCGTGCGGCCTCTTTTCGAAGGCGCGGGACGGCGGTTGCGGCGTGCCGACCGGCCCAGCGAAGTGCGCCGGCGATAGAGGAAGTCGGTATCGCTGACGGTAGGCGCCCTAGCGCCGCGAGCCCGACGTCGGACGGATCGAACATGTAACCGGGCATGAACTTGAGCGCCAACGCCATGTTCACGTGAACCGTCCCCTCCAGGCGTGGCAACCCGAACATGGCGGTCAGCCCTACAGGGAAGTACATGTCGTTCTCGAATCCGCGCGCCGCGATGACATCTGCGACGTCCTCGTAGAGTCGCTGCCCGCTTCGAGTCACCGACATCTTCTCGATGGCGCTCACCAGCAGGTACCGACGATCGTCTCGATGGGCGGAGCGCATGTAGTCGATGGCGCGTTCGCTGTACAGCTTCATGCCGACGAGACGAGCGTAACTGTCCGTGATCAGACCTCGGACCTGAGGAAACTCCGTGACTCGATGGCCGAACAGGACTCGTGAATCGGCGTGGGTGAGTGCCTCGTACATCGCGTGTTCGCAAGCGCCGATTGCGCCGAATCCGAGATTGAACTTGCCGACGTTGACTGTGTTCATCGCTGCGTCGAAGGCCGCCCGACCGGTGTGGAGGACGTCGGCGTCCTCCACGGGGTAGTCCTCGAGGTCGAACGCCGCCACATACATCTGCGAGTCCACGACGTTCTTGCGCAACTTGTACTCGTCAGCACGAGAGTCTGCGGCGAAGAACATGTAGCCGGAGTATTCGGCGTCCGACAGTCGTCTGTCGGTGCTGGACGAGTCGATGACCGATGCATCGGAGCGGCGGCCGAAAACCGACACCATGGCCGCGCGGTTGCCGTTGCCGATGTAGTACTTGCCGCCTGTCGCGGTGAATCCGGCTCCGTTCGGTCGCGGGTCGAGGAGCATGTCTGTGGAGTACACGTCCGCCCCGTGCGCCTGCTCCGACAATCCGAAAGCGAAGATCTCGCCCTGCTCGAGAAGGGTGGCAGCCCGTCGGCGTGCCTCCGTGTTCGTGCTCTGCCAGATCGGCATGAGTCCTAGGACCGTGACTTGCCAGACGTACCAGTACTGCATGCCGTAGAAGCCGAGGACCTGACTCAGACGTGCGTTGCGCGCCGTGTCCCAGCGCTTGTCCGGGTCGCCGTCCGCGAACTCGGCAGGTGTGAGGAACGTGGCGAACAGACGCTCTCTCTTCACGAAGTCGAGGAAGTCCTGGTACCAGATTCGATCCCTGTTCTCGGCGAGCAGGCGCTGCTTTCCCAGAGTTTCGAAGTAGTCGACGGTCGCGCCGAGCAGGTGGCGGGTTGCGTCGTCGAACTCACTGAATTCGCAGGTACGGGGGTTGAAGATGTCCACGGTGCCCAATCTCGTTCAGTTCCTACAACTATGTAGGAATCATTTCCTACGCCAATGTAGCATTGGCTTGCGAAAAATGCAGTTGCCGTCGACTCGGAAGTTCTGTACACATGTACATGTACAAACGTACAGAATTGGAGGCTCTGATGGCGAAGCACGACCCGCAGGCGCGGCGTCAATCGATCATCGAGGCTGCAGCCGACCTGATCGCCGAAGTGGGACCGGGCAAACTGACGCATCGACTGGTCGCCGCCCGCGCCGACGTTCCGTTGGGGTCGACGACGGCGTACTTCACGTCCATCGACGACCTCCGCCAGGCGGCCCTGGCCTTCCACGTCGAAGACATCGATCGCACGTTGAAACAGATCGGCGACGAGTTCGTCGCCGACCCGGCCGGCGCTCCGGATCGGCTTGTCGACTACCTCTTCGAGTACCTCTCAGATCAGCGGAGCGTCGCGTCTGCCGCCGCCCTCAACTCGACGGCCACGTTCGACCCGCAGGTGCGTGAACTGGCCCGACGGTGGACTGACGGCATGATCGAAGCGCTCGCCGAACACATCGGCCACGACAACGCGCTCGCCGTCGCGATCATCTCCGACGGCGCGTGCGTGCACGCCGCCATTCGCGGTGCCCCCGTCTCCAAAGCCGACCTGCAACGAGCCTTCGCGCCCTTCCTGAATCACCCAGAGGACAGCTGATGACCGACATCACGACACCGCCGGCCCGACCGCCGATCTCGACTCGCCGCGCATGGGCGGCGACGATCACGCTCTCGATGAGCCTGCTCGTCATCACCATGGACATGACGATCCTCAACATCGCGCTGCCGACCATGTCGCGCGAGCTTCAACCGTCCGGGGAGCAGCTCCTCTGGATCGTGGACGTGTATTCGCTCGTCCTCGCCGGCCTGCTCGTCGCGTCGAGCGCCGTCGCCGACCGCTGGGGCCGCAAACGTCTGCTGCTGACCGGTTACACGATCTTCGCACTGGCCTCACTGCTGGTGCTGTTCGCAGACTCGCCCGGTGCCGTCATCGCGATCCGCGCCATGCTGGGCATCGGTGGCGCCATGATCATGCCGACCACCTTGTCGCTGATCAGAACCATCTTCACCGACACCAAACAGCGCGCGATGGCGCTCGCGCTGTGGTCGGCGATCGCCGGTCTCGGTGCTGCCATCGGTCCCCTCGTCGGCGGTGTTCTGCTCGAGAACCTCTCGTGGCATTCGGCGTTCCTCGTCAACGTTCCGCTGATGGTGTTGGCCATCATCGCCGGCGTGCTCCTGCTCCCGGAGTCGGTGTCCGACAAGCCGGGCGCCTGGGACTGGCCGACCATCGGGCTGTCGTTCAGCGGCATGATCGCGCTGATGTGGTCGATCAAGAAGTTCGGCAAGGAATCGAGTCTCGCCGTTCCGTCCGCATGGGTCGTCTTCGCCTTCGCGGTGATCGCGTTGACGGTCTTCGTCCGACGCAGTCTGCGGCAGGACGATCCGATGCTCGACGTCGGACTGTTCCGCAGCCGTCCGTTCACCGGTGGCATCGCTGGTGCGCTCGGATCGATGTTCGCGATGGCCGCGGCTCTGCTTCTGCTCGCTCAGTGGCTGCAGAGCGTGGAGGGCAGCTCGCCCATCTCCACCGGCGTCAAGCTGATCCCGCTCGCGCTCGCAGCGGCAGGCGCGTCTCTCGTCGCCCCGAAGTTGGCGAGCATGATCGGTCCGCGAGCGGTCCTGGCGGGAGCGATCGGTCTGTCCGGGCTTGGCATGGTCGTGATTTATCTGATCCCGGGTGAATTGACATATGCGTCGATCGTCATCGCGTTGTGCCTGGTGGGAGCGGGTATCGGCTCATTGGCTGTCGGTTCGGTCCTCATCATGTCGGGTAGTCCCGAGCATCGAGCGGGTAACGCTGCGGCGATGGAGGAGACCTCGTACGAGGTCGGAAGCGTCCTCGGCGTCGCGATCCTCGGCAGCGTCGCGTCGGTCATGTACCGCGCCGACCTCGACTCGTCAGGCGAGCTCGCCAAACTGCCCGGCGAGCTTGCGGGCCCGGCACGGGAATCGATCGGCGCGGCTGTCGACATCGCGAATGTAGCCGGACTGCCCGATGTCGCGGAGGCGGCGGGGGAGGCGTTCACCGGATCGATGCAGGTCACCAGCCTGATAGGCGGCCTGATCATGCTCGGCGTGGCGCTGACGGTCTGGTTCGTCGTCCCGCGCGGAACCACGCTGGACCCCGACGCCGGTCACGGTTAACCGAGCTTCGGGCCCCAGACCGCGCGGGCGTGAGCCGCGAGCGTGTGGAAGACGGATGCGTCGCGGGTGGCGCGTGCGGTGAGGATCGCGCCCTCCAGTCCGGACACCAGGACAGAGCCTGCGGCGGCCGCCTCGTCCGCGTCGAGGCCGTCCCGGACGAAGGCGTCGGCGATCAGTCCCTCGAAGCGACGGAATGCGGTCGCCGCCTCCGCGGCGGCGGCCGGGTACTCCTGGGCGCTCAGCGAGGCGGCGGCCAGCGGGCAACCGAGCCGGTAGTCGCTCTCGATCAGCAGATCGGCCCACTGCTGGGCCCAGAAGTCGACCGCGTCGAGCGTGGACATCTCGCCGAGGACGGCTTTCAGCATGTTTCCGACTGCCTTGCCGGACTCGGCCGTGGCGACGCGAAGCAGGTCGGCTTTGCCGTCGGGAAAGTACTGGTACATCGACCTGCGGGCGACCTTGCTGTGCTCGAGGAGTTCGGACATCCCGAATCCGTCGGCGCCGCGACTGCGCAAGAGTAGCGTCGCCGACGTCAGCAGGCGTTCGCGTACGGGCGTCGTGGTCATGACCACAGCATAGCGATGTAGAACGATCATTCTGTTAGATTCGAGACATGACCCACGTCTTCGATGAAGCGACAGCCGTCACCGCCCTCGACACGGACGCTCACACTGTCCGAGCTACCACGCACCCGGCGTACAACAACATGGTCGGGCCGTTCGGCGGCATCACCGCGGCGACGATCGTCAGCGCACTGCAGAAGCACCCCGACGCGCTCGGCGACCCCCTCGCACTGACCGTCAACTACGTGGCACCCATCGCCGAGGGCCACTGGGACCTCACACTCGTTCCGGTGCGCACCAACCGCACCAACCAGCACTGGACGTTCACCATCGACCAGCAGGACCACACCGTCGCCACCGGCACCGCGGTGCTCGGCATCCGACGAGACACCTGGACCGACACCGAGCCGACGGCCCCGCAGGCACCCGATTCCGACTCCGTCGAGGCCGTCGACTTCCCCGACTTCATCGCATGGGCGCGGAACTATGAGAAGCGCTTCATCGTCGGCGGGATGAACGACGGTGCCCTGGACGATTCGACGACGACCATGTGGATCCGCGACCTGCCCGAGCGGCCGCTCGACTTCGCGTCGCTGACGAGCATCACCGACACCTTCTTCCCCCGCGTGTTCCTGCGCAAGGGCGCATACGCGCCTGCGGGCACGATCTCGCTGACCACGTACTTCCACGCCAGCGCGGACGAACTGGCCGCGCAGGGATCACGACCGGTCCTCGCCACCGCGAAGGCCGCGCGCTTCGCCGGCGGCCACTTCGACCAGTACGGCCAGATCTGGGGCGACGACGACGTGCTGCTCGCGACCACCCACCAGCTCGTCTACTTCAAGGACGCTCCGGCCTGAGCGAGGCTCGCCCAGTAGATTGAAACGCATGTCGCAGAAGTCGTTCAGGGCCGTCGGCTCACTCCTGGCCGGTGTCGCAGTCGTCGCGGTCGTGTCAGCGTGCAGCGAATCGGAGACGGTGGATCCCGCCGTCCAGCGGGCCCTCGACTCCGTCCTCACGGCCGACGACTTCCCTGCCGGGTACAGCGTCGTCACCCTCGGCAAGGACGAGAAGAAGACGATCGTCGACCAGTTCGACGACAGTCGCCGCGACGCCGAGGTGACCCCCGCGTCGTGCAAATCGAGTCACGAAGCGCCATCCGATTCGGAGACGGGCAGTGTGGTCGCGGTCAACGGCCAGTCCACGCTCAGCCAGTCGGTGTCGCAGTCGACCGAATCGGCGACCGGCCTGATCGCCGCCGTGTCGGGCGAGTGCTCGAAGGTCACCGTGAAGCTCACTGCAGGTCCGGCCAAGGGCACAACCGCGGTCATCACCAGCGCCGACGTGCAGCCCGCGACGATCGAAGGATTCGACGGCGTCACGTTCCGCCAGGTGTCGACTGTCGACGACGAGGAACGACAGGGACTCATCGGGCGATTCCAGGTGGACGGTTACCTCGTGACAGTCCAGTCGGTGAAGGCCGACGGATCGATGCCCGATCGAGCAGGTTTCGACGCGACGGTGGCCGCTGCGGTCAGAAAAGCTGCCCGCGCCTGACCAGCGCCGCGCCTCGCGGTCGCCCGCGTGAGCGGACCGCGTGCGAAGTATGCTGCATAACGGCCATTCGGCCCATGTGAGCAAGGGGAATGCACGTCATGCGAAACACAGTGAAGAAGTCTGTCGGCAGCGTCATCGTGGGCATCGGGGTCATCGGCCTCGTCGGAGCCTGCTCCGACAGCGGCTCCGCGGTCAAAGCGGACGGCGCCGCGGCAGTCTCCGACAGCTCCGACACGCCGGAGGGACCCAGCAGCACCGCGCCGGCCGACGCCTCCAAGGTGCATAGTCTGGTGCTCGACGCGTCGGAGTTCCCGACCGGCTACACCGCGCAGGAGATCCCCCGCGGTCAGACCCAACAGATGGTCGACAGAATTCTCGAGACGACGAAGAATGCGAAGATTAAACCCGCGGGCTGTGTTCAGCTCAGCGCGGTGCCCGACAGCGTCGACATCAACAAGATCGGCCTCGTGGTCGCAACCAAGGGGACGACCACCACTTTGACGGAATCTCTCGCCGTCGTGCCGACGACGATCGCCGAGTACCGGCGGCAGGCGACTGGCAAATGTGCCGACATGACGATGACGATGACGATGAACGGTCAGAAGATCACATCGCGAGTGAAGCAGAAGGTCGTCGACGGTCCGAACACAGCAGCCGCCGATTCGCTGGTGCTGGAGATGGAGACCGAGGCGACCGTCGACTCGACAACGGTGACCACGCGCGGCCTCTTCGGATACGCCTCGGTCGAGGGATACCTCGTCAGCGTGCAGGCGATGAACCTGACTCCGTCCGCCAAGCCTGATCGTTCCGGCTTCGACACCGTCTTCACCAAAGCCGTCGCCAAAGTCGCGGACGAGGCCTGACAGGCCCGGACACAGATCGACCGCACGGCGTACGACGAATCGTGCGCGCGTGCGGTCGGTCGCGTCGGTCTGACGGTCAGATGACGCCGAGCGAGTTCATCGCGTCGGCGACCTTCACGAAGCCGGCGATGTTGGCGCCGGTGACGTAGTTGCCGGGGTCGCCGTACTCGTCGGCGGTCTCCAGGCAGTTGCGGTGGATGTCGCGCATGATCGCGTTGAGGCGACCCTCGGCGTACTCGAAGCTCCACGAGTCGCGTGACGCGTTCTGCTGCATCTCCAGCGCGGAGGTGGCGACACCGCCTGCGTTGGCGGCCTTGCCGGGCGCGTAGCCGACGCCGGCGGCCTGGAGGACCTTGATGGCTTCCGGCGTGGTGGGCATGTTGGCACCTTCACCGACGATGATGCAGCCGTTGGCGACGAGCGCCTTGGCATCGTTCTCGTCGAGCTCGTTCTGCGTGGCGCAGGGGAGAGCGATGTCGGCGGGGACCTGCCACAGCGAGCCCTCGGTGCCGACCTTGGTTCCGTTGCCGCGCAGAGCCACGTACTCGCTCAGGCGTGCACGACGGACCTCCTTGACCTCCTTGAGGATCTCGAGGTCGATGCCCTTGTCGTCGATGACGTAACCCGACGAGTCGGAGCAGCCGATCACGGTGCCGCCGAGCTGGTGGATCTTCTCGATGGCGTAGGTCGCGACGTTGCCCGAACCCGACACGAGGACCTTCTTGCCCTCGAACGTGTCGCCCTTCGACTTCAGCATCTCGTCGACGAAGAACACCGCGCCGTAGCCGGTGGCCTCCGGGCGGACCAGCGAGCCGCCCCACGAGACGCCCTTGCCGGTGAGGACACCGGACTCGTAGCGGTTGGTGATGCGCTTGTACTGGCCGAACAGGTAACCGATCTCACGGCCGCCGACACCGATGTCGCCTGCCGGAACGTCGGTGTACTCGCCGATGTGGCGGTACAGCTCAGTCATGAACGACTGGCAGAAGCGCATGATCTCCAGGTCGGACAGGCCCTTGGGATCGAAGTCCGAACCGCCCTTGCCGCCGCCGATGGGCAGGCCGGTCAGGGAGTTCTTGAAGATCTGCTCGAAGCCGAGGAACTTGACGATCGACAGGTTCACCGACGGGTGGAAACGCAGGCCACCCTTGTACGGGCCGAGGGCCGAGTTGAACTCGACACGGAAACCGCGGTTGATCTGGACGTCGCCGTTGGCGTCGGTCCACGGGACGCGGAAGATGATCTGACGCTCCGGCTCGCACATGCGAGTCAGGACGTCGACGTATTCGGGGTGCTTGGCGACAACGGGGCTCAGCGAGTCGAAGACTTCGCGAACGGCCTGCTGGAACTCGGGTTCACCGGGGTTACGGCGGTTGACGACGTCGTAGATGTCGTGGAGCTGGGGGGCCCAGTCACTCATTGGGTGGTATCACTCTCTACTCGAATGAGAGCGACCCGCGGCATGCTCGAAGGTCGCTCGGCCACGGCGATCCTTTTCGTACGTGTGCGCCGTTGAACACGTACTCGACCTACCGGACTATTCCGGGCGTCACTGTATCCGTGTGTAACGATCTCGTGAAACCTTGGGCCTGTTTTTGTGCGATGTGACACGTCGGCGACACGGCGACGTCATACGACAGAAATGTGATGTGTGGTGCGAGGTAATCCACCGCCAGTCGCCGTGATCGCGTTACCGTGGGACACGAGCCAGCTCCCCGCCTGCTTCGGAGGTGTGTTGTGACCGACCCGATCACCGAGAACATCAGCGGATTCGACGAGTCCGCGTTCGACGCCGAGCTCGACGGGCGGTGGCGCGACTTCCGCATCCGACTGGCCGACTACCTCTCCGACCTCACCCGCGGGTACCCGTTCAGCGTGTACGACGCCGTCGCCAACTGGAGCGGGATGACGGCACAACTCGAAGCCGCCTATATCGGCGACGACGGGCTGGCGTTGATGATCGAGGTCGACCAGCTCTCCGCCGACGAACGCGAGCAGGCTGGTCGGGTCCGGATGCTCCGGGACCGCGGCTGGCGCCGAGCCGACGACACACTGATCCTCGAATTCGAGCGCAGGCATGTCGACGAGGCCGCGATCGCCGTCGAATACGCACTCCGCGAAGTGTGGGGCGTCCCCGATCCCGCCTATCTTCTCGCCGACGAGAACGACATGTGGCGCGAGTTCACCTGACCGCTCGTCGGGCGAGCCTTTCCGCTCGCTGAGCAATCCTTCCCGACCGCCGAGCGCTCCTTTCCCGCTCGCCGAGCGCAGTCGAGGTGTATCGACTCCGCCCGACGACCAGGTCAGGACTACTCGGTGGGCTCCACCGAG
Source organism: Gordonia malaquae (assembly GCF_037148075.1). Lineage (NCBI taxonomy): Bacteria > Bacillati > Actinomycetota > Actinomycetes > Mycobacteriales > Gordoniaceae > Gordonia > Gordonia malaquae. Next base: position 279,935 of record NZ_JBBCUB010000003.1, read on the forward strand.
GTCTCGGTCTCTGTGCTCTCTGACGTGGTCGTCGTGAGTGTCTGCCACGAAGCAGTGGTCACCGCGAGGCTTTCAGTGGAACCGACAGGCGTGACCCGCCAGATCTGATCGCTCGACGACGAGACCGCCGAACTCACCGTCGACTGCGACAGGTCGGACGCGTTGAACTCACGGCTGACCGAGTCACTGCACGTGGCGGTGACAGTCGAAGAGTCGAAACTCGACGGCAGGGTGCACGTGACGCTGGTGCCGCCGGAGGTGAACGTCAGTGATCCGATCGTGTCACCGGTGGACGAACCAAAGTCGGTCGGCGTCGTGGCGACCGTGGTCTCCGTGGTGGGGACGGAGGCGTCCGATGGCGTGATGCCCCGTGTCTCGACTCCCGGGGTGGTGCCGGGAGTCTCGACACCCGGAGTCGTGCCGGGTGTTTCGACACCGGGGGTCTCGGCACCTGGAGTCTCGACAGTCGTGGTCGCGCCGTCCGACGGGATCACAGTGGTGCTCGACGACGCTTCGATGACGGGCGCGTCGTTGTTCTCCTGCGCTCGTTCGACAACGGCCTCGGCCGGTGCGTCACTGCCGTCGACGGTGCCGTTCTGATCGGCGTCGCCTGCGGTGAACGTCGGTGCCGTGTTGAGCGCTGCCGGGTCCGGGAGTTTGACGTCGGCCGGAGGCGCGGGCAGGTCGAGGGTGCCGCCGATGTTCAGGATCTCGGTGAGTCCGGTGACGAGGTTCTGAATCGTCAACGGCGCCAGCGGCGCCGGGGCGGCGGGTTGGTTCACAACCGTGGTCGTGTTGTTGACGATCGTGACGTGCTGCGTGTTGTACACGACGCGTTCGACGTCGCGGGTGTGGAAGTCGTGCCACGGGTCGCCGATCACGCGGTAGCCGCCGACGGGAGCTGAGGCAGGAGGGCGGAGCGGGTTGCCGCATGAGCAGACCGCTCGCGGCACGCCGATGGAGTCGACGTACACCGGAGTGCCCGCCTGCAGGACCGACTGGAACGGACTGGCGACGCCACCGCGGAAGGCGTGGTTGGTCACCCAGGTGTCGGCGGTCAGCACCACCGGCGACAGTGTGTTCAGGTACCACGAGATGTCGGACGTGCGGATGCCGAAGACACTCGCCCAGGCCGACGCGGCCGCGGGGTTGGAGTTGAGGTAGTTGCCGAGGGCGGCGGTGTCGCACGACGAGGTTCCGGTGGTGGCGTACAAGCCGGGATCTGTGCCGCTGACCACGCGGACGCCCTGGTGGCCGGTGCCGCGGGTGCGGTTCTTGAGAGGAGTCGTGTTGTGGGCGAGCGCGACAGACGGGGTGAACGGATCCGGTCCCGCGTCGTCGGCCGCACGCAGGCTCAACGCGGGGATGATGATGTTCCCGGTCTTGTCCTGGTAGACCTTGATCGCGCCGAGCGCGAGCACGACCGACAGGATCGCCACGATGGCAGACAGGATGATCGTCGTCCGCCGTCGGCTGCGCCGTTGCGCGTCGTACGCTGCCGCCGCAGCCCCGCCGAAGCCGGGTTGCGGCTGATGCGGATATCCCGGTGGGTACGTCATGGGTGCTCCCTGGTCGGTCTGGTCGGCCGGGCACTCCACACCAGAGACCCGACCGTCTCGTCCAGTCCATCGCGTATCGGCTGGGAACCGTCACCCCGCGGGCTGGAATTGAACCGAATGGATGACCGGGTCGTCCTTTGGGCGGCCCGTATTGTGATGCGCCGACCTGACCTCAGGGAAGACCGTCCGCTTGGAGTCCGCGTGGTGTGTGCGGATCGTCGATAGGCTGCAAGACGTGTCTTCTCAGTCCCGCATTGTGGCCGCTTCTGCGGTGGTCGCCGACGGCGTAGTCCACCGCCCAGGTTGGTTCGAAGTACGGGCCGGCGTGGTCGAAGCCATCGGGGAGGGACGTCCTCAGGGCGAGCCGGATCTCGAGTTCGCTTCAGGGACAATTGTTCCGGGGTTCGTCGACATGCATGTGCACGGTGGCGGGGGAGCGTCGTACACCGACGGTGACGCCGACCAGGTGCGAGCGGCCTCGGAGTTTCACCGATCGCATGGAACGACGACGACTGTCGCCAGCACGGTCAGCGCGAGCCCCGACGAACTCGCCGAGATCGTCGGGCGCCTCGCTCCGCTCGTCCGTTCGGGAGCGATCGCAGGCATTCATCTCGAAGGACCGTGGATCGCGCATTCGCGGTGCGGCGCCCACGCCCCAGACCGGCTGCGCAGTCCCGACCTCGCCGAGATCGACAACCTGCTCGACATCGCCGACGGCACGATCGCCATGGTCACGATGGCGCCGGAGCTCCCCGGAGCGCTGGACGCGATCACCCGATTCGTCACGGCAGGCGTGCGGGTCGCCGTTGGGCACACGGACGCGACTTTCGCCCAGACGCAGGCGGCGCTCGACGCAGGCGCCAGCGTCGCGACCCACCTGTTCAACGCGATGGCGCCGCTCGGGCACCGAGAGCCGGGACCGATCCTCGCGTTGCTCTCGGACCCGCGTGCGGTGGTGGAGTTGATCGGTGACGGCGTCCACCTGCATCCGTCGCTCGTCGCGCAGGTGCAGCAGAGCGTGGGAGCCGATCGGGTGGCGCTGGTGACCGACGCGATGGTCGCCGCGGGCATGTCGGACGGAGACTACGTTCTCGGCTCCCTCGAGGTGTACGTCCGCGACGGCGTCGCCCGGCTGCGCAGCACGGATGCGATCGCCGGGAGCACCGCAACGATGGACGGACTGTTCGCCCGGACGGTGCGCGGACTGCGCGCGGCTCCCGTCCCGATGACCGACGACGACGCGCTCATCGCCGCGTCCACGATGTGCTCGAGGACGCCTGCGCGGGTCCTCGGCCGAGACGACATCGGAGTCCTCGCCGTGGGTAGGCGCGCCGACTTCGTGGTCCTCGACGCCGACCTGCGCGTGATCGGAGTTGAGAAGAGTTGACCCGAACCCCGCGTCACACCTCCCACCAGGGGCGTGTGCGCCGTAGGGTGTGAAAGCAAGCCTGTTCGGAACGGCCGGCGGGCTCGACAACGTCTCCTCGGAGGGAACCCCGATGACTGGCAAGAAGACTCTGCTCGCCCGCCTGGAGGAAGAGGTCAAGCGCCTCTCCAATGAAGTCGTCGCCCTGCGCGACACCGTTCTGGCGTACTCGCCGCTGAACAAGAAGGACGCGGCTCCTGAGCCCGCGAAGCCAGCACCTGCCAAGCCGGACAAGAAGGCCGAGCCCGCCGCTGCGGCGAAGCCGGCCGCAGCCCCGGCCAAGAAGGCAGAACCGGCGAAGTCGGCCGCGAAGCCCGCAGCGACGAAGGCTGCTCCGGCGAAGAAGTCGACTCCTGCGAAGAAGACCGCGGCCAAGTCCGCGGCGCCGAAGAAGGACGCCCCCGCCAAGAAGGCGACCCCGGCCAAGAAGGCTGCTCCTGCCAAGCCCGCTGCCGCCACGAAGCCCGCCGCTGCCGCGAAGCCCTCAGCCGCTGCGAAGCCCGCTGCTGCTGCGAAGCCTGCCGAAACGAAGCCTGCGCCCGCGAAGCCGGCCGCCGCGGCCGCCGACAAGCCCGTTGCCGCAGCGAAGCCCGCAGCGTCGGCGAAGCCCGCTGCGGCCAAGGCCGCGCCCGCGAAGTCGGGTGCGAAGACCGTCGCCGATCTGAAGGCCGAAGCCAAGGCCAAGGGCGTGAAGGGCTACTCGACGATGACCAAGGCTCAGCTCACCGAAGCCCTCAAGTAACACCCGCACGACTGCTCGAAACCACCGTATTCGCCAGAGAACAAGGAGGACCGGGGTTGTCCCAGGTCGTCAAGGGAGTCATCTCCCGAACAAAGAACGCACCGACCGAACTCGTGGACATCGTGATCCCGGACCCGGGCGCAAACGACGTCGTCGTGAAGATCCAGACGTGCGGCGTCTGCCACACCGACCTCGCGTACGCCACCGGCGGCATCAACGACGAGTACCCGTTCCTTCTCGGTCATGAGGCCGCCGGTGTGGTCGAGTCGGTCGGCTCGGGCGTCACTCACGTCGAGGTCGGCGACTTCGTGGTCCTCAACTGGCGTGCGGTCTGCGGCGAGTGCCGTGCCTGCAAGCGGGGCCGTCCGTGGTACTGCTTCGACACGCACAATGCGAGCGTCCCGATGACACTCACCGACGGCACCGAACTGTCGCCCGCCCTCGGCATCGGCGCGTTCGCGGAGAAGACCCTGGTGCACGAAGGTCAGTGCACGAAGGTCGATCCGGACGTCGACCCGGCTGTCGCCTGTCTCCTGGGCTGCGGCGTGATGGCCGGTCTCGGTGCGGCGATGAACACCGGCGGCGTGTCGCGCGGCGATTCGGTCGCCGTGATCGGCTGCGGCGGTGTCGGCGACGCAGCGATCGCGGGTGCTCGTCTGGCCGGCGCGACGACGATCATCGCCGTCGACCGCGACCCCGGCAAGTTCGCATGGGCAACCGAACTCGGCGCGACGCACACCGTCGACGCGTCGTCGGTGGACGACGTGGCCGAGGCGATCCGGGAACTCACCGACGGCAACGGCGCCGACGTGGTGATCGACGCCGTCGGACGTCCCGAGACGTACGAGACCGCCTTCTACGCTCGCGACCTCGCGGGCACCGTGGTGCTCGTCGGGGTTCCGACACCCGAGATGCGCCTGGAGATGCCGCTCGTCGACTTCTTCAGCCGCGGTGGTGCGCTCAAGTCGTCGTGGTACGGCGACTGCCTGCCCGAACGGGACTTCCCGATGCTCGTCGATCTGCACCTGCAGGGGCGTCTCCCGCTGGACAAGTTCGTCACCGAGCGGATCGCGATCGACGGCGTGGACGAGGCGTTCAAGTCGATGGAGGCGGGCAAGGTGCTGCGCTCGGTGGTTCAGCTGTGAGGATCGACCGGGTCGTCACTTCCGGCACGTTCTCGCTCGACGGCGGGACGTGGGACGTCGACAACAACGTGTGGGTGGTCGGCGACGACACCGAAGTTGTGATCATCGACGCCGCCCACGATGCCGCGCCGATTCTGGCGGCAGTGGGGGAGCGTCGGGTGGTGGCGATCGTGCTGACACACGCGCACAACGACCACATCGGCGTCGCGCCCGAACTGGCCGAGGCCACCGGTGCGCCGATCCTGCTGCACTCGGCCGACGAGATGCTCTGGGAGCAGACACATCCGGGCGTCGGGCACGGTGAGCTCGCCGACGGCCAGGTGATCGAGGTGGGCGGCGAGCGGCTGGAGGTGATCAACACTCCCGGGCACTCTCCGGGTTCGTGCGTGATCTGGTCGCCGTCGTCGAAGGTCCTGTTCAGCGGCGACACCCTGTTCCAGGGCGGACCGGGCGCCACGGGCCGCTCGTTCTCGAACTTCGACGACATCATCGCGTCGATCCGCGATCGGATCCTGGTCCTCGACGACGACACCCGCGTGTGCACCGGTCACGGCGACGACACGACCGTCGGTGCAGAGGCCGGCGATCTCGCCGAGTGGATTAGGCGTGGTCACTGACGGTTCGGGCGATACGTCTCCTCGACTGCGCTCGGAGAGCCGCCGGGTCGTCTCGCGGCTGACGCCGTTGTCCATGCGTGGCTACCAGCGACGGTGGCTGCGCGCCGACGTGATCGCGGGTGTGTCGCTCGCGGCCGTCGCGATTCCGGAGGCGATGGGCTACAGCTCCATCGCGCAGGTCCCGCTCGGAGCGGGTCTCTACTCGCTCATCGTCCCGGCCATCGTGTTCGCGCTCGTCGGAGCGTCTCGGCTGATGGTCGTCGGTGCGGATTCGGCGACGGCAGCGCTCCTCGCCTCGGGGATCGCCGGTCTCGGGGTCGCTGGGTTGAACCCGTCGACTCCGGAGTGGCTCGCGTGGGCGGGTCTGATCGCGCTGGTCACCGGTGTGATGTTGCTGCTCGCGTGGGTCTTGCGTCTCGGTTTCCTCGGCGACTTCCTGTCGACAGCGGTCCTCGCCGGCTTCCTCGCCGGAGTCGGCGTCCTGGTGGTCACCGAGCAGGTTCCGGGACTGCTCGGGATCGAGCGCGCTCACGGCAGTCACGTGTGGGGCAAGTGGGCGTTTGTGGCGACGCATCTGGGTGACGTGCGGTGGCAGGCCGTCGTCTTCGGCGCCGTCACCGTTGTCGCGTTGTTTCTCGTGAAACGTTTCCGTCCGCAGCTTCCGATGCCGATACTCGTTGTCGTCGGCGCGATCGCGCTGGTGATGCTTTTCGATCTGACCGCCGTCCCCACCATCGGCGACGTTCACGCGGGCCTGCCGACCATCAGTTTCCCGGCGTGGACTGCGATATGGGCGAAGGCGCCCGAGCTCCTGACCGTCTCCTTCGGCTGCGTGTTGGTGATCCTCGCGCAGAGCGCTGCGACCGCTCGCAGTTTCGCGCAGAGCCACGGCGACCACGTCGACGTGAACCGCGACATCCTGGGCCTGTCCGCGGCGAACGTCTCCGCGGCTTTCACCGGGTCTTTTGTGGTCAACGGCAGTCCCACCAAGACAGCGGTCCTCGATCAGCAGAAGGGGCGGACACAGCTCGCCAATGTGACGATGGCGCTGACAACACTCGCGGTGGTCGCGTTCGCGTCGCCGCTGCTCGCCCATCTGCCGGAGGCGGTACTCGCCGCCGTGGTGTTCGTCGTGGGTGTCGAGTTGATCCACCTCAAATCTTTCCGCAGCATCTGGCGGATCCGGCGGATAGAGTTCGGCGTCGCGGTGGTGACGACGGCGATGGTCGTCGGATTCGGAGTGCTCACCGGCATCGTCACCGCGATGGTTCTGTCCCTATTGCAGATGATTCATCGCCAGTACCGCCCGGATCGGTTTGTGATCGGGGTGGGCGACGACGGTCGGCGACAGTACGAGCCGGCGAAGCCCGGCCACCAGAGCCTGCCGGGGCTCATCGTCTTCCGGTACGACGCCGATCTCTTCTATGCCAATGTCGGGCGCTTCTCCGATGACGTCACGGCGCTCGTGAAAGGCGCGCCCGACCCGGTCAAGTGGCTGGTCCTGGACTGTTCCGCAGTCTCCGACGTCGACTACTCTGCAGCCAAGGCGATCAGCAGTCTCATCGGGTTCGTGCACTCGGTCGGTGCGCGCTTTGTCCTCGCCGGTGTGACGCCTGAGCTGCGCGAGTCGCTCGACTCCGCTCGGATCATGAGCGAGATCTCCGCCGACCTGGTGTTTCCCGGTGTCGGTTCTGCTGTACGGGCCTTTCGCGCTGACCACGGTCACCCCGCGTCGACGCCCGACGCACGTTAGCCAGGCATTTCGAGGTTCCGCGCATGTCTTTCAGTGGACCTCGCGGCATTCCGACTCGCGCCTACGCTAGCGCTCCGGCACGGCTCAATGAGCAAAAGAGGTCCTCCACCGCGGTGCGGTGGAGGACCTCCGGAAGATGTGGATCAGGCTGAAGTCTCGACTCCTTCGGCCTCGTCGACGTCCGCGTCGGTGCGACGGTCCGATTCGCCGACCTGGGCGGCGACGGTCGGGCGGTTTCGCTTGAGCCACGCCCAGCTGCCGACGATGCCGACGACCGCGACGAAGAAGATGATCGCGACCCAGAAGCGGTTGCCCTCGGGGAACGGGTTGAAGCTCTTCCAATAGATGAGCCCGGATCCGAACGCTGCGAGCAGCACCGAGATTCCGATCCCGAAGCCGACCGACCTCGTGCGCATCGCGTACCAGCCTGCCGCCAAGACCGTCGCGCCGTACGACGCCACGAGCATGTAACCGGCGAAGGTGCCGAGCAGCGAGTAGGTGGTCGTCGCCCGTGCCAGCAGCGCGCCGAGCACACTCACGATCAGATAGATCGCACCGAGAGTGAGGACGGCGGTTCGCGGAGTGCGGTGCACCGGGTCGACACCGGACAGCGCCTTCGGCAGCATTCCGTCGCGAGCCATGGTGTACACGGTGCGGCTGGTGCCAGCCATGATGCCGAGGGTGGATCCGAAGAAGCTGATCGCGACGCCCGGGTTGATGAGGTGAGCGAGCCAGCCGACGTCGTAGTGCGTGGCGAGGACGTCGAGCGGCGCGTCGATGCCGTCCATCGGGACGTCGCGGAAGCCGAGGACGATCACGTAGGTGCCCGCGAGGTAGAGCAAGCCGCACGCGGAGACCGATCCGACCACGGCGAGGCTGATGGCGCGCTTCGGATTACGGGCTTCACGGCCGAGAGTGACGGCGTGATCGAACCCGGCCATCGAGAACACCGAGAAGCCTGCCGTGGCGAGGATCGCAGCCATGGAGAATCCGCTGAAGTCGAACTGGCGGCCGTCGACAGGACCACCGGGGACGCGGACCAGGATGACGACGAACAGGATGACGATCACGATTATCGTCAAGAACTCGATCAGGAGCAGGAGCTTCGCGGACAGCTTCACTTCGCGCAGCGAGAGTGCGGTCACGGCGATGGCGACGACGGCTGAGCAGCCGGCGAGGATCCACGGGTTGTACGGCACGCCGAGCTTGCGGAGCCACGCATCGAGGTAGATCGCCGCACCCAGCACGCAGGCGGGGCCGGAGACGAGCGACGACGCGAGGTGCGCGAACATCACGAAGTAGCCGGGACCGCGTCCGGCGGCGCGGGTGGTGAGGCCGTAGATGCCGCCGGTGGTGGTGAACCTGCGAGCAAGCCAGGCGATGCCGCCGGCGAAACCGAGGACCAGGAGCGAGGTCACCGCCCAGGTGACCCAGCTGAGCGCTCCGACTTGCTGCATGATGACGCCGATGGCGAGGGCGAGTGTCGACGCGGGAGCCAGAATGCCGAGTGAGACACCGAAGACCGCCCATAGGGGCAGCACGCCCTGGGGCAGATCCTCGGACGTCGACGTGTCGGTCGTCGTGGGTGGGCTGGTGGTCACTGATCCTCCATTAACTGAGCCGTCAGTCAGATACCTAGAGAATGGTGATCCCGCTCACCGGGAATGTCAAGCGATGACGTGGAACACGCCACGCAGTCCCAGGTCAGTAAGGTGAACGCGCCCGAGCGTCGTCGATCGGACGGGTCAGGTCAGGTGTTGATGCCGCCGGACGATCACCGCCGCTGCGCGGATCGACCTGTCGCCCACCTGCAGTCCAGGCCGAAGCAACCGAGCAACCGTGCGATCCTCGGCGACGTCGCCGGTGTCGACGACGTCGACGGCCTCCATGGTGCGAGCGTCGAATGTCGCGCCGGGCGAGGGGACCACAAGCACGCCGTTCCGCCCGCTGATCACCCGATCGAGCCCGGCGGCGATCGCTGCGAACGCGGCACTATCGGCGTCGTCGGCGCTCTCCGCACAGAGGGTTGCGTCGGTGTAGAGGGCGAACAGGTCGACCAGCAGGGGCAGGTCGGCGCCCGCCGCGGCCTGCTTGGCACGACTGCGGTCCGACTCGACGAGTCGATCGAGAGTCTGCGCCTGCCGGGCGATCACCCGAGCCAGGTCTTCGACAGTCTCCGCGACCTGTGCGATGGTCGCGGACTCGGGGCCTGCATCGGATTCGGCATCGGGGCTCACGCGATCCATGGTCGCACTTGTGTCGGCGGTGGGGATTGTTTGAGGTGGATCATTTCCAGTGGCGGCACGGCATCGTCGCCGCTGTTACGATCCCCGATCGTGGGTGTATACGGAATCGACCTGGGAACCACCAACTCCGCGATTGCGACGATCGATGCCGATGGACGCCCCGAAGTGGTGATCGGACTGGGCGGCGTCCCGACCACGCCGTCGGTGGTCCTCCTCCCGAGCGCGAACGATCACATGGTCGGTGAAGGCGCCCGGCGTCAGGCGCGCCTGGACCCCGACAATGTCTGCGCGCTCGTCAAACGGCGGATGGGCGACGCCGACTGGAGGTTCGTCGCGCACGGGCAGTCGTGGTCGGCGCCGGCGATCTCCGCACTGATCCTCAAGTCGTTGGCCTCCGACGCCGCTTTCGCCGGAGAGAAGGTGGAGCGCGCGGTTATCACGGTCCCCGCCTACTTCGGAGACGAGGAACGACGGGCAACCGTGCAGGCGGGCACGTACGCGGGCCTCGACGTGGTCGGTGTGCTGTCCGAGCCGATCGCGGCAGCGCTGTCGTACGGCTTTCGGCGCCTCACCGACACGAGCGCCGCGTCGGGAAGCACCGATGAAACCGTCCTCGTCTACGACCTCGGCGGCGGAACGTTCGATGCGACGGTGATCGAACTGGCCGACCGCCGGATCTCGGTGCTCGCGGTGGAGGGAGATCATCAGCTCGGCGGCACCGACTGGGATGAACGCCTCGCACTCCACCTGTCCCGTCGGTTCTGCGAGGAGCATCCCGACGCCGAGGACCCGCTCGACGACTCGGCTGGTTCACAGGCGCTGATTCTCGCCGCCGAGCGTGCAAAGCACGAGCTGACCGATGCCGAGTCGACGACAGTCATCATCGCGCACGACGGGGCGCGGTCGGTGATCGCCGTGTCCCGAGCCGATCTCGAAGAACTCACCGCCGGACTGCTGAACCGGACGCTCGACCTCACGCGGGCATGCGTCGCGGCCGCCCGCGACCGCGGCGTCACCAGGCTGAGCCGGATACTGCTCGTGGGTGGGTCGTCCCGGATGCCCGCGGTCGCCCGCGAGGTCGGTGCCGCGCTCGGCATCACGCCGGAGCTCACCGACCCCGATCTCGCAGTGGCTCGCGGTGCTGCCGTGTACGGCGAGAAACTCGAGATCGAACGTCTCGTCGCCGCCGATCTGCGTACACGTGGCCGTCTGTCGGACGGTGCACCGCTGTTCACCGCCGACCCGGGCGACGTCGACGGCGCGTGCGCGCGAGTGGCGGCCGCGTTCGGGCTGCCGGTTTCCGGTGTTCGGCGGATGCTGGAGATCACCGTCGACACCGTCGTCTCCCGCGGTTTCGGGGTGCTCGCGGTGGGACGCAGCGGTGAAACGGAGGCGACCTGGCTGGTGCATCGCAATCAGACGCTGCCGATCCGGGTCCGTCGATCGTTCGGCACCATGCGAATGAACCAGGATCGAATCGAGCTGGTCGTCGTCGAACAACAGGGGCAAGCCCTATCACCGCATCCGGAGGATGCGAAGGTGCTCATCGAGGGCAGCATCACCGACATTCCGTTCGGCTACGACGAGGGCAGCGAAGTCCAGGTGACATTCGAGATGGGCTTCGACGGCGTGCTGCACGTGACGGCGTTCCACGTCGAAGCGCAGATCCCGCTGACCATGTCGGCCCGGACGGGTGCGACGCTGTCGCAGGCCGAGGTGGCCCGCGAACTCGACCAGGTTCACCGCACTCGTCGACGCGATGTCTGAGTGCCGGCGATGAGCAGTCCTGCGTTGCACCCCTTCGTCCCCAACGACTACCGCAAGCGAGTGCTGGCGGCGGTCGAACGTCGCGGCGGCCCCGACGCGTCCGACGTGTTCGAGCTGTACGACATCCCCGTCGAATCTGCCGGCGCACTGCCGGACGACGTGGTCGCGGTCCGCATCGACGAGGTGTGGGCGTTCTGGCAGAAGCATCGCGACCACCCCAAGTATCGGGTGCTCGTCGGTCGGCTCGTCGCCGAACACGAGACCCGGTCGGCGGCGCTGCGGTTCGCGGCGGCCCGAGCGGCTCAGGCGGGTGTGGTGGCCGCGCGCCGGGAGGTTCGCGATGCCGAACGGTATCGCCTGCTCGACAGCGCGATCGAACGCCTGCAGGACCGATACGGCGGAATCCCGACGTCCAAGCGGGCCGGTCTCGACGACGTGGGGGCGATGGGGGGACTCACCCCTGACGAAGTCGCGACGAGACTGCGCCGATACCGAACAGTCGACGACGGCGCGTCGACCCCACAGCCGTCGTCGACGGATTCGTCGAACCTGACCGACCGTCGACTCGAACAGATCGACGAACTCCTCGGCGAGTTCAACCGCCTGCGCGACGAGGCGCCGACGCCGACACTGTTCGGTCTGCTGTTGCTGACGCTGGACGACGCCGACAACCGCGCCGAGGTGCAGGCGCGGACGGAATCGTTGTCGCAACGCGCTCGGGAACTCGGCGCCGGACGGATGCGCGCCGTGATCGACGAACTGCTCCTGCATGTGCGAGACGTGCTTCTCGGCGACCCGGCGACCGCGGCCGCCTACGCCGACGCCATGACCGGCCGGATCGCGGAGTATCTGCGTCCTCGGATCCGGGCGGCCGTCCTGATCGAGGACGAACTCCTCGCCGAGGATCGAGACTTCCTGCGCCAGGAGGCGATCGACCGCGGCGCGGGCCCGGTAGGGGCGGAAAGGCTGATCGGTTCGATAGCAGCCGAGTTCGGCGCGACGGTGACATCCGGCGTCGCCGCAGGCCAGACGGCCGCCGCGCCGCGTCGAGACTGGGCCGAGCCGTTGCGTGAGGCGCGCGGCATGCTGCGCGAGGGCCGGCCGGTCCAGGCGCGTTCAGTGCTCAAGCGAGCCCGTCGCCTGGCGGGCGACGACGTCGACGCCGGTCGGCAGATCGAGGCGGTCGCGGACGAAGTCGGCCGGGCCATCCGCGACGCGCAGCAGCGGTGGCGGCAGGCGGAGGCGGACGTGGCGGCCGGTCACCACGCCTCCGCGCTGGAGACGTTGGAATGGCTGGCGCGACATGCCTCTGACATCGACATCCTCCGTACGTCCGGACCGGGACTCGCCGAGGCCCTCGCGAACTCCCGACGGTTGCTCGACGCCGCCCCGTCGGATGTGGGCGCGGTGAGTCCCGCGGGTCCGGTGTCTGCCGAGAGGACTGCCGACGGCTCGATCCGGGTGAGTTGGCTGCCCTCACCCGATTCCGGCGCGAGTTACCGGGTCGTCCGGCACACGCCGGACGGTCGACAGCAGACGGTCGGACGCACCGCCGCAACCGAACTGGAGGACGGCGGCTCGCTCGGCGTCGACGTCCCGGTGTACGAGGTCACGACTATCGTCGACGGTCGACACTCGGCGCCGGTCCGCTCCGGGGAGACTCTCGAACAGGCCGCTCAGGTCCCGGGCCGGTCGCGAGTGCCCGACCCGGATCTGCCGCCTGTGGGTGGAGTGGCGGCGACCGCAGATCGGGTGATGTTCGTCTGGCCGCCCGGCGTCACCGAGGCCATGGTCGTCCTTCGCGGAGACGAACCCCCGAACGCTCCCGACGACCCGCGCTCGACTCCGCGCAAAGTGACGATCACGCGCTACGAGCTCGACGGCGGATTCGTCATACCGGCAGAACTGACGCGGCCATGCCACGTGGCGGTGGCGAGTTGTCGACGTGACCCCGCCGGAGGTCTTGTCATCGCGTCGTCGTTCGGTGCGGACGCTCGTGCCGTGGCGGCTGATGACCGGCGATGATCATCGGTGCAACGTAGTCTGGGGGCGTTCCTCGACACGGGTGGCCTCTGTCACAAGTAGGTCAGCACCACCAGGTCGGTCATGCCGAGCGGAAGGAGCCGTCTGAAGATGGCCATCGACTACACCAAGCGTCCCAATCCCCAGCCCGCCGCACCTGCCCAGCAGCCGCCTCCCCCGCAACCGTCTCCCCAGCCGCCGGTGTCTCTGCAGAAGCTGACGCTGACCAAGTCGGCGCCGAGTGTGTCGCTGACCAAACAGGGCTCGACCACCGGGCAGCTCCGGGTGAACCTGAACTGGACGCAGGGCAGAGGCGGCGGCCTTTTCCGCAGGTCCAGCGGGGTCGATCTGGACCTGGCCTGCCTGTGGGAGTTCACCGACGGGACCAAGGGCATCGTTCAGGCACTCGGCAATTCTTTCCAGGCGCCCCGGACGGGGAATCCGGTCATCTATCTCGACGGTGACGATCGTTCCGGTTCTGTCGCCGGCGGCGAGAACATGTACATCGACCTCTCGCAGTCGCAGCGGATCCGCCGGATCCTGATCTTCGCGTACATCTACGAGGGCACGCCCAACTGGGCGAGCGCGAACGGTGTCGTCACCGTGTTCCCGCAGAGTGGGCCCCAGATCGAGGTCCTCCTCGACGACGCGACCAACGGCGCCGTCTCGTGCGCCATCGCGCTCCTGGAGAACCGCAACGGTGAGCTCGTGATCAACCGCGAGGTGCGCTACATCCGCGGCGCTCAGGACGCCGTCGACCACGCCTACGGCTGGGGAATGAATTGGAAGGGCGGCCGTAAGTAGCTCAGTACGGCGCGCCTGACCGCACGGCGTCGACGGGCACGATGTCGACGCCGAGCGGCATGAGCGAGATCGGAATCATCTTGAAGCTGGCGATCCCGAGAGGGATGCCGATGATGGTGATGCACAGGGCGATGCCCGTGGTGATGTGTCCGATCGCCAGCCAGATGCCCGCGACGATCATCCAGATCACATTGCCGATCAACGACGCGGTGCCCGCCTCCGGCTTGGGCACGGTGGTGCGCCCGAACGGCCACAGCGCGTATCCGGCGATGCGGAACGAGGCGATCCCGAAAGGAATCGTGATGATCAGGATGCAGCAGATGACACCGGCGACGGCGTAGCCGACGGCCATCCAGAATCCGCACAGGACCAGCCAGATGATGTTCAGCAGTGTTCGCATGCATCCATCATCCACTGCCGCATAAGGTTGCGACATGGGAAATCGCCCTGATGGGAATCTGGGTCGTCGCGCCGTGTGGTCGGTTGTCACGACAGTGGTGCTCGTGGTCAGGGTGGTGGCGACGATCGTCGCGACGTTCTGCGTGTTCGCGTGGATCGTCGCCGCGTTCCGAGACAGCTTGATGAACCCCTGGCTGTGGTGGGCCGTCGGCTCGGTGATCGCGATCGTCGTGAGCACCTACCTGTACAGCTACCTGCGAGTCAGGTATCCGAGCGCGTCGGAGCGCTGGGAGGAGTGACTACCTCCGGCCCGCCGCGATGATCGTGACCAGTCCGCCCGCCATGGCGACGTTCTTGAGGAACTGAACCTTCTGCTGGGCACGTGCGGCCGGGTCGTCGTACGTCCAGAACCCGTGGCCCGCGACTGTGGTCGGGATCAGGGACGCGAGAACCACGCCCGCGGCGGCGCGCGGAGCGATCCCCGCGGAGATCAACGCACCTCCGATCGCCTGCGCGGCGCCGTTCGCGCGGACGACGGTCTCGTTGTCGACCGGGAGAGGCAGCTTGTCGAGCAGCGGTGCAGCGGCGTCCACCCGCATGCCAGGTGCTGTCGCCGCGTCGTAGCCGAGCTTGATGTACGGGACTCCGGTCAAGACACGGCCGACCGCGGGGAGCAGATTCATCTGTGGATTCCTCTCGTTGATGTCTCCGCGCCTCGCGGACCGACCGGTCCAGTCTGCCTCAGCCCGCGCGCACCCGTTCTTCGATCGTCGCGCCGAGATCGGCGTCGATGGTGCGCCAGTATTCGAACGCCCGCAGCAGGACGGGTTCGCTCACTCCGTCGAGGAGATGTCCGGCGACGTTGTCGGCGAGTCGGTCGCGCGCGGCGTCGTCGAGCACGTCGCGGACAAGGGTGCCGGGTTGGCCGAAGTCGTCGTCCTCGGCGTGATCGACGTATGCCGACCGCACGATGTCGCCGTCCGCGGCCCACTGCGGTTCCACCTGGCCGGGATAGGTCGCGGCGGGTCCACCCTTGGAATTCGGGGCGTACACCGGGTCGCTCACCGGATCGATCCGCATCGCGCCGTCCTTGGAGTAGCTGCGGACCTCGTTGTGCGGACGATTCACCGGGATCTGCTTGTAGTTCGCGCCGAGCCGAGCGCGGTGGGCGTCCGCGTACGCGAACACCCGGCCGAGCAGCATGCGATCCGGGCTGAATCCGATGCCCGGGACGGTGTTGCTCGGTTCGAAGGCGGCCTGCTCGATCTGGGCGTGATTGTCGGTCGGATTGGTGTGCAGCGTCGTCTTCCCGACCTCGTGCAGCGGGTAGTCGCCGTGCGGCCACACCTTGGTGAGATCGAACGGATTGAACCGGTAGTTCGCCGCGTCGTCGAACGGCATCAGCTGGACCTTCAACGTCCAGCTCGGGTGATCACCCGCCGCGATCGAGTCGAACAGATCTCGCACGTGGTGATCGCCGTCCGCGCCGGCGAGGCGATCGGCTTCGTCCTGCGTCAGGAACTCGACGCCCTGGTCGGAGATGAAGTGGTACTTGACCCAGTGCTTGACGCCCGCGGCGTTCACCCAGAGATAGGTGTGCGAGCTGTAGCCGTTCATGTGGCGCCACGTCTTCGGAATGCCCCGATCGCCCATCAGCCAGGTGACCTGGTGTGCCGATTCGGGTGAGAGCGTCCAGAAGTCCCACTGCATGTCGTGATCGCGGAGGTTGTTGTCGGCGCGACGCTTCTGCGACCGGATGAAGTGCTGGAACTTCAAAGGGTCTTTGATGAAGAAGACCGGCGTGTTGTTCCCGACCATGTCGTACACGCCTTCGTCGGTGTAGAACTTCAACGCGAATCCACGCGGGTCACGCCACGTGTCAGGGCTTCCTCGTTCACCCGCGACGGTGGAGAAGCGTGCGACCATCTCGGTCGTCGCACCGGGCTGGAACAGCGACGCGCAGGTGTACTGCGACACGTCGGACGTGGTCTCGAACGTGCCGAACGCCCCGCTGCCCTTCGCGTGCGGTTGGCGTTCCGGGATCCGCTCCCGGTTGAACTGGGCCATCTGTTCGATCAGATAGTGGTCGTGCAGGACTATCGGTCCCGCCGGGCCGACGGTCAGCGAATGCTCGTCGCTGCCGGCCGGAGCACCGGAGTCGGTCGTCGTGTAGGTGGTCTCCTCAGACATGTCACCCTCCCGATCGGTTGAGTGTGGGCTGTGGGGTCGAGTCATCCCGACCCCACATCCGACACTATCGATCGTTCGGACTACGTGCAGCAGTCTGTGGAGCGGACGCTACTTCCCGCCGAGGATGCTGCCGAGGATTCCGCCGAGCGGGTTGTCCCCTCCGCCCTTGTTCCCGCCGCCGAGCACACTGCCCAGGACGCTGCCGAGGTCGATCCCGCCGCCCTTGTTCCCTCCGCTGGCGTTGCCGCCGCCGAGGATGCTGCCGAGGACATCGCCGAGGCCGCCGCCGGAGGCTTTGCCGCCGCCCATCTTGCCGAGCACGTAGCTCAGGACGATCGGTGCGAGAAGCGGCAGGAGCTTCTTGACCAGCGACTGATCGACGCCCGCCACGGGAACGGCTCCGCTCACGGCCTGCGCGACGTCGCCGCCGTCGTTCCCGAACAGCGACTGCACGAGCTGCTCACCCTGCGCGACGTCGACGTCACCGGCGTCGATCGTGCCGTCCGCCAGCGTCGAGTCCTGAGCCGCGAGCGCGGTGTCGACGTCCTCGCCGCGGTCGCTCTTTGCGGCCACCCCGGCGACGAGAGTCGGCACCACCTGCTCCGCGGCGGCTCGGACATCGGCCGGGTCGGCGCCGAGCTGTGCAGCGAGGTCGTCGATCGGGAGGCGGCTGATGAGATCGTTCAAGTCGGACATGATCCTGCTTTCGTGCTGGCGGGCGGCCCGCTCGGCCACCCTACGAGTCGATGTTCGCACGGTGTTCCACCGTGCCGTCGTCGAACATGACGACCACGCGGCGCTCGTGATCCGCAAGTCGATACATCCATGCGGTGCCGGTGCGACCGTCGTCGTTGACGGATGTCGGTCCGAGAATCGCCCGGTAGGTGAGTCCGTTGGTCTCGCAGAATGCCATCGCAGCCTGTTCGTGCCGAGGAGCGGCTTCGAAACGCAGTCGGCGGCGTTCGTCATACGTCGGGGAGAGGCGGTCTCGGTGGTAGTCGACGTACTGTGCGATCTCCGTGTCGTCGAGCACCACGAGGCCGGGATGGCTGAGCAGGGAGTCGGCGTTCGCCTGCTCGAGCTCTCCGTAGTACGAGAAGAACAACGTGTCGAGGGCGCGGAGTTCGTCGTCCGGGTGAGGGGCGGATTGGCCCGATGCGAAGTACGCGGTCATGCGGCTCGATCTGGTCCGGTGCAGTTCCATGAAGCGCTCCCATGTGTGAAGCGACTCGGGGTGACCGATCTTGGCCAGACCGGCGCCCACGCGCCCGAAGATCGCGAGGTCGACTTCGCCCGCATTGCCCTCGAACTGCGCGTGCCCTCCGTTGGCGACATTCGCGATGTAGAAGTCGACCGCGTTGTACTCCAGGGCTGCGGTGCTGATCTCGTTGTCCCGCACGAGGGCGGCCCGCAGGTGCTCGAGGTAGTCGATGAGCGAGCACATGATCGCCAACGGTTCGCCACTGTTGAATGCCTTCTCGGAGATGACAACAGCGTCGCCGATCCCTGGGAGCCCCGAGTCCATGTGCTGAACGATAGCTGAAAGTCGACTTATCTGGTTGTTCGGCCTGAACTATCTAGCTTGTCAGGCGTTCGCCCGAAGTTCTCGCTTCAGCAGTTTTCCGCTCTGATTGCGCGGAAGCTCGTCAACGAAGGCCACCGACTTCGGGACCTTGAAGGGCGCGATCCGCTCTTTCACGAACGCGATGAGGTCGGCGTCTGACACGGACTCACCGTCCTTGAGCACGACGACTGCGGTGACCGCTTCAATCCACTTCTCGTCGGGTGTGCCGATCACCGCCACTTCGGCGACCGCCGGATGCAGGTAGACGGCGTCCTCCACTTCGCGGGACGCCACGAGCACGCCGCCGGTGTTGATCACGTCCTTGATCCGGTCGACGACGGTGATGTAGCCCTGATCGTCGCTGGTCACGAGGTCGCCGGAGTGGAACCAGCCGTCGACGAACGCCTCCGCTGTAGCCTCGGGCTTGTTCCAGTAGCCGCTGCACAACTGCGGTGAGCGGTAGCAGATCTCGCCCGACTCGCCGATCGGAACGTCGTCGCCGTTGCCGTCGACGATGCGGGTCTCGACGAAGAACGCCGGTCGGCCGCACGACGCGGGCCGTTCCGCGTGCTCCTCCGGCCGCAGGATCGTGGCGAGCGGGCCGATCTCGGATTGTCCGAAGCAGTTGTAGAACCCGATGTCCGGGTACCGCTCGCGGAGTCGGTTCAAGACCGTGACGGGCATGATCGACGCGCCGTACTGTGCCTTCTTCAACGAGCTGAGGTCCCGTGTGTCGAGGTCGGGGTGATTCGCGAGCGGCACCCAGACCGTCGGTGCGAGAAACAGGGAGCCGATTCGTCGTTCCTCGATGAGCCGGAGGGCTTCGGCGACGTCGGGCTTCTCGATCAGGGAGACGGTCGCGCCGATCGACAGGTACGGGAGCATGAACACGTGCATGCCTGCCGAGTGGTACAGCGGCATCGCGATGAGCGGGGCGTCGTCGGAGGTGAAGTCGAGGCCGATCACCGACGACACGTACTCGTGGACGAGTGCCTGATGAGTCATCATCGCGCCCTTGGGGGCCGACGTGGTGCCCGACGTGTAGAGGAGCTGCGCCAAGTCCGTCGGCGCGACGGCCACGTCCAGGGTGGGGACCGCGCCGCTGGACGCCGACGTGAGCAGGCTGTCGTCGGCGTCGCGCAGCGGAATCACCGGCACGTCGCCCACCACCTCGTCGAGGGTCGGGCGCAGAGCGGGGTCGACCAGCACCAGGGACGCACCGGAGTCGTCGAGGAGGTATGTCAGCTCACCCGCTTTGAGTGCGAAGTTGATCGGCACGTGCACCAGGCCGGCGCGGACGGTGCCGAGGAAGCCGATCAAGTACGCGTCGGAGTTGACGCCGAACGCGGCCACGCGCGCCCCGGGTTCGAGGTCGAGGGCCGCCAGCCGGGCCGCGGTGCGCGTGACCGCGGCGTCGAGCTGCGCGTATGTCCAGTCGCGGTCGGCGAAGCGCACCGCAACGGTGTTCGGTGTGCGCGCGGCGGACCGGCGCAGAAGGGAATCGATCGTATTTACTCGGACGTCCACGTAATTCATGAAACCAGCGAGCACGAGTGGCGCGAGGCGGTTTGGCGCGATCTGTGTGATGCAGCAGAGATCGAACGCTCGAGGGGTCAGGCGTCGGCGACGAAAGACGCGGCTTCGTGGACGGCCTCGCGAGACTCCGGGGTGAAGTACGGGAACATCTGGAACACGTGGCCTTGACCGGGCCATTCCTGCAGGGTCGACGTCCCGCCGGCCTCGGTGATGACGCGGTGGATGGCACGGGCGTCGTCGGCCATCACTTCGCGGGCTCCGACTTGGATGAGGGTGCGCGGCAGGTCCATGTCGGGGGAGAGCTGCACACGCATGCGCGGGTCGTCGGGATCGGCGTCGCCGGTGTACATCCGCAGGAAGTACTGTGCGGCGTGCGCATTGATGATGGGGTCTTTGACGCCGGAGTCCTCCAGCGCGCACGCCATCTGGAACGACGGATCGTAGAGCGGGGAGAACAGCACCATCGCCGACGGTTGGGGGAGGCCGTCGCGGTGGTTGGCTGCGAGGAGATCGAGGGCGAGGTGGCCGCCTGCCGAGTCGCCCGCGACGACGATCTGTGAGCCTTCGAACCCCTGGTCCAGCAGCCAGCGGTACCCGCGTATCGCGTCGTCGCCGCCGAGTGGCCACTGATATTCGGGTCCGAGCCGATAGTCGACGGAGAAGGCGCCGACGCCTGCTCGGCGTCCGAGTCGTGCGACGAGGCCACGGTGCGTCCGCGAGGAGCAGATCACGTACCCGCTGCCGTGGAGGTAGTAGATCACCTTGCGGCCGGTCGAGGGATCGGGGATCCGGCTGCCGAAGGCGGGATGCTCGTGGACCCATTCGCCGTACACACGCCCGGTGCCCGACCATTCGCGAACTGGGGTGATCCGTGTTCCACGTGGAACAGGGGACACCGCGGACAGCCCGCGGTTCACGCCGGGCCGCGCGGCGGTCAGCAACGACGGCGCAGCAACAGCTCCGCGACCGAGGACGGCCATCATCGGCCGCGACGCCAACGTGATGTAGTCGTTGAACGCGCGGGCGCGGAGCGAACCCCGCGCCGTCGGGGGATTCTCGAGCAGGCTCACAGATCGGACAGTAACCGGGTTTTGCGCTGTCCGACGCCGACGTGCAACAATTGGTCTACTTAACTTGCTCGAAACATGGCTGCGGCCTGTTCGGCAAGGGTCCAGCAACGACGCTGAATCCCCGTCAGACGTGCACATATCGCGTCGATCACCGGGTTTCTCACGAAGTACGAACCGTACGCAGCGTCGCGTGCAGGAATGGCAGTTCCCATGATGCACTTGCCGGGGCCCACTGGCCTCTACGACCCGATCAACGAACACGACGCCTGTGGTGTCGCGTTTGTCGTCGACATGCACGGCCGCCGCAGCCGCGACATCGTCGAGAAGGCCATCACCGCACTGGTGAACCTCGAACACCGCGGTGCCGCAGGCGCCGAGCCCAACACCGGTGACGGTGCGGGCATCATGATTCAGGTCCCGGACCGCTTCCTGCGCGAGGTCACCGACTTCGAGCTTCCCTCTGAAGGTGCGTACGCCACCGGCATCGCCTTCCTTCCGCAGGCCGCGTCCGACGTGGCAGAGGCGGTTGCGGGTGTAGAAGCGATCGTCCGTGAAGAGGGCCTGAACCTCCTCGGATGGCGCGAGGTCCCCGTCGACGAGAGTTCGCTCGGCGCCCTCGCTCGCGACGCGATGCCGACGTTCCGCCAGATCTTCTTGAGCGGTGCCGAGGGGATGGAACTGGAGCGTCGTGCGTACGTCGTGCGCAAGCGTGTCCAGTACGAGCTCGGCGAGAAGGGTGCAGGTCAGGACGGCCCCGGCCGTGACACCGTCTACTTCCCGAGCCTGTCCGGTCAGACGTTCGTCTACAAGGGCATGCTGACCACCCCGCAGCTGCGCGACTTCTACCTCGATCTGCAGGACGACCGTGTCGAGAGCGCGTTGGGCATGGTCCACTCGCGTTTCTCCACCAACACGTTCCCGTCGTGGCCGCTCGCGCACCCGTTCCGCCGCGTCGCGCACAACGGCGAGATCAACACCGTCACCGGCAACGAGAACTGGATGCGCGCTCGCGAAGCGCTCATCAAGAGTGATGCCTTCGGTGAGGGTTCGCTGGAGAAGATCTTCCCGGTGTGCACGCCGGGTGCGTCGGACACCGCGCGCTTCGACGAGGTCCTCGAACTGCTGCACCTCGGCGGCCGGAGCCTGCCGCACTCGGTCCTGATGATGGTCCC
Source organism: Gordonia malaquae (assembly GCF_037148075.1). Lineage (NCBI taxonomy): Bacteria > Bacillati > Actinomycetota > Actinomycetes > Mycobacteriales > Gordoniaceae > Gordonia > Gordonia malaquae. The sequence continues at coordinate 301,947 of NZ_JBBCUB010000003.1, forward strand.
CGAGGCGTGGGAGCGCAGCGAGACCATGAAGCCCGAGCACCGCGCGTTCTACGAGTACCACTCGGCTCTCACCGAGGCGTGGGACGGACCGGCGTCCGTGTGCTTCACCGACGGCACCGTGATCGGCGCCGTCCTCGACCGCAACGGCCTGCGTCCGTCGCGCATCTGGGTCACCAAGGACGGCCTGGTGGTGCTCGGATCCGAGGTCGGCGTCCTCGACATCGATCCCGCCGACATCGTCACCCGCACGCGTCTGCGTCCGGGCAAGATGTTCCTGGTCGACACCGCGCAGGGCCGCATCGTCGCCGATGAGGAGGTCAAGGACTCTCTCGCCGCCGAGCACCCCTACCAGCAGTGGCTCGACGAGAACCAGGTCCGCCTCGAGGATCTGCCGGCACCGCCGCACAAGCACATGGCGCACGACCGCGTCGCACTGCGGCAGCAGGTGTTCGGCTATTCGAACGAAGACCTGAATCTGCTCGTCGCGCCGATGGCGTCGACGGGTGCCGAGGGCATGGGTTCGATGGGAACCGACACCCCGATCGCCGTGCTGTCGGCTCGCCCGCGGATGCTGTTCGACTACTTCCAGCAGCTGTTCGCGCAGGTCACCAACCCGCCGCTGGACGCGATCCGCGAAGAGGTCGTCACCAGCATCGGTCACCGCATCGGCGGTGAGCGCGACCTGCTCAACCCGACTGCCGATTCCGCGAAGCAGATCGTGCTGAGTCAGCCGATCCTCGACAACGACGATCTCGCTCGCCTCGTCGACATCGACGGTGAGAAGACGGGATTCCCGTCGGTCCACATCCACGGCCTGTACCCGGTCGCGGAGGGCGGCGCCGGTCTGCGCCGGGCACTCGACGACGTCCGGAGCAAGGTGTCGGCTGCGATCGCCGACGGCGCGCGCGTCATCGTGCTGTCCGACCGGGAGAGCGATGAGACCCTCGCGCCGATCCCGTCGCTGCTGCTGACTTCCGCTGTGCACCACCACCTGGTGCGCGAGCGCACCCGTACGCGTGCCAGCCTCGTCATCGAGTCCGGCGACGCACGCGAGGTGCACCACATGGCGCTCCTCATCGGCTTCGGCGCCGCGGGCATCAACCCGTACATGGCGTTCGAATCGATCGAGGACATGCTGGAGTCGGGCGCACTCGTGCTGCCCGGCACCGAGGATCTCGATCACGCGGCTCGGTTCGCCAAGGCTCGTGCGAACTACATCAAGGCCGCGGGCAAGGGCGTCCTGAAGGTGATGAGCAAGATGGGCATCTCGACGGTCCCGTCGTACAACGGCGCCCAGCTGTTCCAGGTCATCGGCATCGCGCAGGACGTGGTCGACGAATTCTTCACCGGCCTGAACAGCCAGCTTGACGGCGTCGGCCTCGACGAGATCGCCGACGACGTCGCGCGTCGTCACGCCGTCGCGTTCACCGATCGTCCCACCGAGCGTGCGTACCGTGAGCTCGAAGTCGGCGGCGAATACCAGTGGCGCCGCGAAGGCGAGTACCACCTGTTCAACCCGGACACCGTGTTCAAGCTGCAGCACGCGACCCGCACCGGGCAGTACAGCGTGTTCAAGGAGTACACGAAGCTCGTCGACGATCAGGCGACCAAGCTCGGCACTCTCCGCGGCTTGTTCGACTTCAACTTCGGCGACCGGGACCCGATTCCGCTCGACAAGGTGGAGCCCGCCAGCGAGATCGTCAAGCGTTTCTCGACCGGCGCGATGAGCTACGGCTCCATCTCGGCGGAGGCTCACGAGACCCTCGCCATCGCGATGAACCGTCTCGGCGGTCGCTCCAACTCCGGTGAGGGCGGCGAGGATCCGCGTCGTTTCAGCCACGACGAGAACGGCGACTGGCGTCGCAGTGCGATCAAGCAGGTCGCCTCGGGACGCTTCGGTGTCACCAGCCATTACCTGAGCAACTGCACCGACATCCAGATCAAGATGGCGCAGGGCGCAAAGCCGGGCGAGGGCGGTCAGCTGCCTCCGCACAAGGTGTACCCGTGGGTCGCCGAGGTCCGCGGCTCCACGCCGGGCGTCGGTCTGATCTCGCCTCCGCCGCACCACGACATCTACTCGATCGAGGATCTCGCACAGCTGATCCACGACCTGAAGAACGCCAACCCGTCGGCTCGCATCCACGTCAAGCTCGTCTCCGAGCTCGGTGTGGGAACGGTCGCCGCCGGTGTGTCGAAGGCCCACGCCGACGTCGTCCTGATCTCCGGTCATGACGGCGGCACCGGCGCGAGCCCGCTGACCTCCCTCAAGCACGCCGGCGCGCCGTGGGAGATCGGTCTCGCCGAGACCCAGCAGACGCTGCTTCTCAACGGCCTGCGCGACCGCATCGTCGTGCAGGTGGACGGCCAGCTGAAGACGGGTCGCGACGTGATGATCGCCGCCCTGCTCGGTGGCGAGGAGTTCGGTTTCGCGACGGCGCCGCTGGTCGTGTCCGGTTGCGTGATGATGCGGGTCTGCCACCTGGACACGTGCCCGGTGGGTGTCGCGACGCAGAACCCGCTGCTCCGTGAGCGTTTCAACGGCAAGCCGGAGTTCGTCGAGAACTTCATGCTGTACATCGCCGAAGAGGTTCGGGAACTGCTCGCGCGCCTCGGGTTCCGCACGCTGCAGGAGGCGATCGGCCGGTTCGAGGCCCTCGACACCCGCAAGGCGCTGGCGCGGTGGAACGGCGACAAGGCGGGCAAGCTCGACCTGACGCCGATCCTGACCATGCCGGAGTCTCCGTTCATGAACCAGGACCTGTACTGCACCGGCACGCAGGACCACGGTCTGGACAAGGCGCTGGACAACCAGCTGATCGAGTCGGCTCGCGCCGCGATCGACTCGGGCACCCGTGTGCACATCACCTCGCCCATCACCAACGTGAACCGCACGGTCGGCACCATGCTCGGCCACGAGGTCACCAAGGCGTACGGCGCGCAGGGACTGCCCGAGGGCACGGTGTCCATCGACCTGACCGGGTCGGCGGGCAACAGCTTCGGCGCGTTCGTGCCGCGTGGCATCACGATGCGACTCGAAGGCGACGCCAACGACTTCGTCGGCAAGGGCCTGTCCGGCGGCAAGCTGGTGGTCCGGCCGCCGCGCAACGCGCCGTCCGAGTTCGTCGCGGAAGAGAACATCATCGCGGGCAACGTCATCGGCTTCGGTGGCACCGCGGGCAAGATCTTCCTCCGCGGTGTCGCAGGTGAACGTTTCTGTGTCCGCAACTCCGGCATTCAGGCTGTCGTCGAAGGCGTGGGCGACCACGGCTGCGAGTACATGACCGGTGGAACCGTTGTCGTGCTCGGTGAGACGGGCCGGAACTTCGCCGCAGGCATGTCGGGCGGCGTCGCGTACGTCTACAACCCGAACGGCACCTTCGAGGCGAACCTCAATGCCGAGCTCGTCGACCTCGAGTCCCTCGACGACGACGACCTCAAGGTGTTGAAGGACGCGTTGACCGAACACCGGGACGAGACGGGCTCGACGGTCGCGTCGAGGATCGTCGCCGACTGGTCGACCCAGCAGGGCCACTTCGTGAAGGTGATGCCCCGCGATTACAAGAGAGTGCTCATCGCCATCGATGTCGCTGAGCGCACCGGACGAGATGTGAACGACGCGATCATGGAGGCGGCTCGTGGCTGACACCCGAGGTTTTCTGAAGCACACCGAGCGCGAGACGCCGACCCGTCGGCCCGTCGACCTGCGCCTGATGGACTGGAAAGAGGTCTACAACGACTTCGACAAGTCCACCCTCAAGACGCAGGCCAGCCGCTGCATGGACTGCGGTGTCCCGTTCTGCCACAACGGCTGCCCGCTGGGCAACCTGATCCCCGAGTGGAACGACCTGGTCTACAAGGACCGCTGGGACGCCGGCATCGATCGTCTCCACGCCACGAACAACTTCCCGGAGTTCACCGGCCGACTGTGCCCGGCACCGTGCGAGGCGTCGTGTGTTCTCGGCATCAACCAGCCCGCGGTCACGATCAAGCAGGTCGAGGTCGAGCTGGTCGAGAAGGCGTTCGACGAGGGAACGGTCACGCCGATCCTGCCGTCGGAGAAGACCGGCAAGAAGGTGGCCGTCGTCGGTTCGGGGCCTGCGGGCCTCGCTGCGGCGCAGCAGCTGACTCGCGCAGGCCACGATGTCACGGTGTTCGAGCGGGCCGACCGCATCGGTGGTCTGATGCGGTACGGCATCCCCGAGTTCAAGATGGAGAAGCGGTTCATCGACCGCCGTCTTGAGCAGATGGAGGCGGAGGGCACCGTCTTCCGCGCCGGTGTGAACGTGGGCGTCGATGTGACCGTCGATGAGCTCCGCTCCGATTTCGACGCGGTGATCCTCGCGAACGGTTCGACGATCGGCCGTGACCTGCCGATTCCCGGCCGCGAGCTCGACGGCATCCATCAGGCGATGGAGTTCCTGCCGCAGGCCAACAAGATCCAGCACGGCGACACGCTCGACGATCAGATCACGGCCACCGGCAAGAACGTCGTCATCATCGGTGGCGGTGACACCGGAGCCGACTGCCTCGGCACGTCGCTCCGTCAGGGCGCCAAGCAGGTCCATCAGTTCGAGATCATGCCGAAGCCGCCCGTTGCGCGTGCGGAGTCGACCCCGTGGCCGACGTACCCGCTGATGTACCGCGTGTCGTCTGCCCACGAAGAGGGCGGCGACCGCGTGTACAGCGTGAACACCGAGGAGTTCACCGGTGAGAACGGCAAGGTCACGAGCCTGAAGGCCCACGAGGTCACGATGGTGAACGGTCGTTTCCAGAAGGTGGAGGGTAGCGACTTCGAGCTCGAAGCGGACCTCGTCCTCTTGGCGATGGGCTTCGTCGGACCCGAGCGGAACGATCTGCTCGACAAGATGGGCGCAACGTACGACGCTCGCGGCAACGTCGCTCGCGGTGACGACTTCGGCGCCGTCGGCCTGCCCGGTGTGTTCGTCGCAGGCGACGCAGGTCGCGGACAGTCGCTGATCGTGTGGGCGATCGCGGAGGGCCGCTCGGCCGCTTCTGCCGCCGACCGCTACCTCACCGGTTCGACGCTCCTTCCCGCTCCGATCGTCCCGACCCTCGTCGCTCAGCGGTAAGGCTCGAGCGCAGTCGAGAGGTTCGCGTGTAGATCGTGACCCGTATGTGGTCACGATCTACACGCGAACCTCGTTTCGGGGTCAGCGAAGGAGTCGGACGACCTCGTCGAGGCGGGTCACTCCGTCGTCGGCGAGGAAGTGACCTGCGCCGGGAACGACGAGTGAGGTCGTCGCGAGGAGATCGGCGAACTCGTCTGATGCTGCCGCGTCGACCACAGGGTCGTCGTCTGATCGGAGAACGTGTCGGTCGATGATCTGGCGACCGACCGACGCGACGTCGATTCCCGAGAGGAATGCGGGCAGGCCGGACTCGATGAACGCGTCGAGGTCGGGCTCGCCCACCGGCTGCAGCGTGCGCGCGAACGGGGCCACCGCCACGAACCGTCCGAGTCGACCATCCGGGGACAGCGTCGCGCTCAGCGCGCGTATCGACGCGACGCAGCCGAGGCTGTGCGCGACGATCGTCGTATTCTCGTCGACGTCTCCGAACGCGCTGACCAGGGTGGAGGTCCATTGGTCTTCTCGGGGGTCTCGGGATTCGGGGAGTGCGATCCTCTCGGCGTCGACCGCATCGGCGAGCCAGGGGAACCAATGGTCGTCGACTCCCGCTCCGAAGCCGTGGACGATGATCACGCGGTTGATGGACATACCCTGACGGTACAGATTGACGTCGGCGTGAAGGTCAAGCCGACAGCGGCGCGAGCACGGGGGAGTCGATGAGAATAGGTGAGTTCGCGGCGCATGCCGGAGTCACAGCGCGGGTGCTTCGGCACTACGAGGACGCGGGCCTGCTCGAACCGTCGCGGACGTCGAGCGGGTACCGGGACTACGGCCCGGAGGACGTCGGCACCGTGGCCCGGATCCGTCTGATGATCGAAGCCGGCCTCAACACCGCGACGATCAGGCAATATCTCGACTGCGTCGAGGCGGGGAGCGACGGGACGTCCATCGAGATGTGCCCATCACTGCGCGGTCGGCTGGACGCCGTGGCGGCGCGTCTCGACGACGACGCCGCGCGCATCGCCCGGACACGCGCAGGCATCGACCGCCTGACCGGGACTGACAGCGATAGGGCGAGTTCTACCTCCCCAGCGCCTTCTTCCAGGAGACTCGGGAGCCGGTCATGAGAACGGAGCGGCGGTAGATCTGCCCGGAGATCCAGACCGCGAACGCGGTGACCAGCGCCATCAGAAGGGCTGATCCGGCAACTTCGGTCCAGTCGCTGTAGCCGGTCGCCACGCGCATCGGGACGACCGTCGACGAGAACGGCGGAATCCAGGCGAGCACCCGCATCACCCCGGAGTCGGGTGCGCTGATGCCGAAGATTCCCGCATACATGGCGCCCATGGCGACGATCATCAGCGGCCACGCCGCGCTGTTGATCTCCTCCTGCCTCGACACCATCGCGCCGGTCGCGGCGTACAGGGCTGCGAAGAACAGGAAGCCGAGGAGCAGCCAGATGATCGACACGCCGACCATCGAATACGCGACGTCGGGGATCGTGAGGAGTCCGGTGGCCCGGGCGGTCACGAGTCCGACCGCCGCGAGGACCAGGGTCGACACGATCTGGACGATCCCGATTCCGAGGATCTTGCCCCACAGGAGTTGGGCGGGCTTCACCGTCGCGAGGAGGATCTCGACGATGCGCGACACCTTCTCCTCGACTACGCCGACGGCGACGGCCATGCCACCGCCGAAGATCACCAGGAACATCAGGAGCGTTCCGACGTACGAGAGGGCGACGCGTTCACCCTGAGCCGGCGGCACGTCCTTCGTCCGTTCCACCGACACGGTGGTCTGCTTCTGGACATCCGCGGGGTCGACTCCGGCTTTCGCCAGGGCCGATGCGACGGCCGACGACGAGACACCGCTCTTGATCGCGGCTTCGACCGTCGTGTCGAGTGTGTCCTCGGAGAACACGCGCAGCGTGCCGTCGGGCTGGGCGACGATCGCCGCCGTCACGTCACCGTCGGCCGCCTCGGTACGGGCATCGGCCGCGTCGACGATCCGGATGGTGATGCCGAGTTGCTCGCCCGTCGCGGTGATCGCGGCCTTCGCCTCAGGGCTCACTCCCTGTGTGGCGACGGTCTCGACCTTTCCGTCGTCGTCGCCGACGAACTGCGATGCCACCAGACAGCCGACAACAGCCACCACCAGCATGATCACGTTGGTGATGAGGAACGAACGAGTCTTGACTCGCGTGGTGATCTCGCGTGCCGCGATCAGGCGGATCGTCGTCCAGGACGATGCGGGTTCTGGAGCGCTCATACTGCGGTGACCACCTCTCGGAACAGTTCGGTCAGGTCGGGTGTCTCGGAGACGAAGCCGTGGACGGGGCCGGTGGCCAATGCCGCGGACAGGATGGCCTGGTCGTCGTGGGCGCCGTCCACTCGGAGGACGGTGGCGTCTGCATAGTCGGCGCTGAGCACCCCGGCGATGCCGTCGGCCCAACCTGCGGGCGCACGCGGAGCGTCGATGCGGAGTCGCAGGCCGCCCGCCGAGCGCAGTTCGTCGACGGCGCCGAGCGCACGCATCCGACCCTTGGCGATGATGCCGACACGGTCGCACAGCCGCTGGACCAGCTCGAGCTGGTGGCTGGAGAACAGGACGGGCACACCGTCGGCCGCCTTCTCGACGATCACCTCACTCATCACGTCGACGGCCACCGGGTCGAGACCGGAGAACGGTTCGTCGAGGACGAGGAGGTCGGGGTCGAAGACGAGGGCGGCGGCGAGCTGCACGCGTTGCTGGTTTCCCAGAGAGAGGGCGGCGACATCATCGTCGACTCGGCTCGCGATGCCCAACCGGTCGGTCCAGTAGGCGGTCCGCTCGGCGGCTTCCGACGCCGACAGGCCGTGCAGGCGAGCGAGGTAGACGAGTTGGGGGCCGACCTTCATCTTCGGGTAGAGCCCACGTTCCTCCGGCATGTACCCGATGCGGCGACGCGTGTCGGAGTTGATCAACGAGCCGCCGAAGCGCACTTCGCCGCGGTCGGCGGCGAGCACACCCAGGATGATCCGCATGGTGGTCGACTTGCCCGCGCCGTTCGAGCCGACGAAGCCGAACACTTCGCCGGGTGCGACGTCGAACGTCATGTCGGTGAGTGCGGTCAGGTCGCCGAACGTCTTGTCGAGGCCGGCCACCTCCAGGCCGGCAGAAGCAGTGGACGTCATGAGTTCCCTTCGTTGAGGTCGGGCACGTGAGTGTCGTCGAACAGAGCGTCGACGGAGTCTTCGAGATCGGGATCCTCTTGCCACCAGGCGTACAGGACCGACGGCGCCGCGCGAGCGACGCACAGCACCCACCAGACGAGGATGGCCGCCGAGTACACGATCTGGTACGGGACCAGGCCGTCTTGCGCGTTGATGACCGACCCGATGAGGATCCCGTAGGGGAGGACGAGCAGGGGGATGCTGACGGTGAGGCCGAGGGACCGGGCGGCATTGCGCCGGGCCAGCTGCCGTTCGTCGAGGACCAGCTGCGGGCCGTCGGCGCCGCCGCCGGTCATGTAGCGCAGGCAGACTGTTCCGGCGATCGCCGCGAACACGAGCACGAGCCAGAGGACGAGGAAGCCGAACCACCACATGACGCCGAGGGAGGCGGCCCCGGCGGCGGCGATGAGCACCGTCACGACCGCTGCGACCAGACGACACCGGCGTCTGGTCCGCCAGTTGTCGAAGCGGTGGCCGTGCCGAGCGAGGTCGGCGGTGTAGTAATCCGCCCGCCACTGCTCCCAACGCCGCCAGAACGGCTCGCGAGTCACCCCCGGTACACCTGTGCCGACAGCGGAGCGAACTCTGTCCGGGAGAAGACCGCTTCGACGGGGAGGTCGAACACCTCGCAGATCCGCATGGCCAAGTCGAGGCTGGGGTAGTAGTCGCCGCGCTCGATGGAGCCGACCGATTGGACGTTCACGTCGATCCGCCGGGCGAGCTCGGCTCGCGACATTCTCCGCTCGGTGCGCAGGACGGCGATTCGGTTGTGAATCGCTCTGCGTTGGCGGGCTGACATGACCCGATCATTGTGAATTCACAACAGCATGTCAAGGATTGGACCGTGTCGCGAGGATCGTCGTCGGCGCGGGGTCGGTGATGCTCCCACCTGCAACCATCGTCCTGACCTCTACTGTTTCGACAAGCGGAGGATCTGTTCCGAAGTGTGGAATCCATGCGGAATGTCGGTTGCACGAAATACGAATGAATTGTTGGCGGTCCAGGTCTGTACGGAAGGTCGACTCGCTGTGAGCGGAAGTCGTCCGCAAGCGCAAGAATGTGCCAGCAAAAGCGATCTGGCCTGGCACTTCTTTGTCGTCGGGAGGGTGGGGCGTAACCCTCTGAGCCCGCCTCCGCGAGCGCCGACAGGGCATTCTGCAAGCCATGGCCAGTCGTTTGTTCGGTGGATAGGCTCACGCCCTGGATCGGACGGATCCCCGCGACATTCGCATCACCGGTCGTGGAAATCGCACACCAGGAAAGGCATTTCGTGAACGAGAAGCTCATCGCCGGCTACCGGCAATTCGCCTCTGCCGACGAGTTCGGCGCGGCCTCGGCCGCAACCCCGGCCATCACGCCGACCATCACCATCACCGTCTCCGTCGCGTCCGCAGTGTCGGGATGGCAGACCAACGAGCACGGGTGCTGATCATGAACGAGAAGCTCATCGCCGGCTACCAGACCTTCGTCTCGACCGACGAGTTCGCCGGTGCAGCCGCATCGGTCGACACTCCCGCCATCTCGCCGACCCCGGCGACCCCCATCTCGACGCTGTCGGTCGCATCCTTCACCAGCGGCGCCACCACCTACACGATCGGTTGCTGATCGTGAACGAGAAGCTCATCGCCGGTTATCAGACCTTCGTCTCGGCAGACGAGTTCGCGGGCGCGGCAGCAGCGGTGCCTGCCATCACCCCGACGATCACCGTCAGCCTGCTCTCGGTGGGTTCGGCATCGGCGGGAGTCTCCGTCGCGGCCACCATCGACCACGGTTGCTGACCTGATCGACACCTGATCGGAGTGTGCGGGGGCGGAGCCACGCCGCCCCCGCACACGACCGTGATCGTACTCAACCATCGAAAGGACGAGATCGACATGACGACAGAGACGGCCGTTCGGCCCGACGCAGTGAGCAAGCTGCTCGCGATGTCGGACATCATCACGCCCATCGCCATCCGGGCCGCGGCCACCCATCGTGTCGTCAGCGGTCTCGCCGCAGGCCAGACGGTCGCCGAGATCGCCGCCGACCGTGGACTCGACGTCGACGTCCTCGACACCCTCATCCGGTTCCTCGGGGAGATCGGCATCCTCGACGGCGACCCCACAACGCCCACACCCACCGAGATCGGCACGATCCTCGCCACCGCGGAGGACGGACTGTCGCTGACCGGCATGCTCGGATTCGCCACCAAGTCTCTCGTCGCCCTCGACCACACACTCGAGACCGGGCGGGTGTCCGCCCTCGGCCTGTTCGGCGAGGACTTCTGGACCGCGCTCAGCCGGGACCGCGCGAATCTGCCGACAATCGAAGCGGAACTCGCCCGCGGCACCGCCGAGTACGACGAAGACGTCCTCATCAACGCCGTCGACTGGTCCGGCGCCGCGGTTGTCGTCGAGATCGGTGGCGGTGGAGGGCAACTGCTGAACCGGATACTCGACGCGGCGCCCGAGGCCGTCGGTGTCCTCCTCGACCGGGGACTCGTCGCCGAGGCCAGCGCCCGGCTCAACTCGCGCGGACACAACGCCGACCGTGTCAGCGTCGTCGATCAGTCGTACTTCGACGAGATCGTGCCACGAGGCGACGTGTTCGTCATGTCCGCGGTGCTCGCCGATTGGGCCGACGAGCAGGCGATTGCACTGCTGCGGCGCTGCCGGGAAGCGGCGCAACGCGACGGAGCTCGATTCATCCTCAGCGAGGTCACACTGCGTGCCGGGTCGGCCCGCGAAGAGCTGTACTACCGCGCGATGGTCACCGTGCCCGTCCGCGAGACGGCAGAGCTCCTCGACCTCGGCCGGCGAGCAGGATTCGTCGACGGCACCATCCTCGCCGAGACTCCCGCCAGGTCGGTCATCGAGTTCGTCGCGCCGTGAGGCTGCTGCTGGTCGTGACCGGTTCGGCGACCGCCGCCCACGTGCCGTACTGGATCAACTGGATCGCGATGCACCGCCCCGATTGTCGGGTGAGAGTGCTGGTCACCGTGGGGGCACGGCGTTTTGTCACCCCGGCGAGTCTCACGTCGACAGTCGTCGACGAGGTGCTCGTCGACGCGTGGGACGCGGTCGACGACAGGCCGGTGCATGTGGAGTACGCCGGCTGGGCGGACGGTGTGATCGTGTACCCGGCGTCTCAGAACTACCTCGCCGACCTGGCGTCCGACCGTGCCGACCGACCGTCACTGCTGACGATCGCTCTCACCACCGCGCCGGTCGTCGTCGCACCGGGCCTGCCGCCGGGCGGACTGGCCTCGCCGAGCCTGGTCCGGTCATGGACGACGATCGAGCAGCGTGGCACCGCGACCGTCCTGTCGCCGGTGCCCGGCGTGAGCAAACACGATCCAGCACTCACCGCGTGGGCACCGGGCGACTTCACTGCAGCCGTCGCGCTGGTCGAACCAGCCCCGGAGCGGGTAGGGTGGACCGTGCTGCAGACAGGCCTGTTGCGCACGGAGATCGAGGCCGCCGACAGCGGCTGGACGTGGACGCGGACTCCCGGCGTCGCGGCGCCCGCGCCGTTCACCGCCCACTCGTCGCCGGAACTCGTGGCGGTGAGTCGGTTCATGCGTGACGGTCTGCTCCTCGGGTCGCCCGTCGGGGACGGCCGCGTCTACGCGGCTCCCGCGCCCCGAAGCGTGGCGGGCGCGCTGACCGACGATGGTCCGAGCGCCGTCGACCCCTCCGTCCTCGAAGCGGTCGGCGCCTCGCTGCGCGAGCTGCACAGCGTCTCGATCCCCGACAACATCACCCGCGGATGCACGAGAGGCATCGACCGCCTCGTCACCTGGCTCGACGGGCGGGAACTCGCGCCGACCGCCAGGGTGGCGCGCGAACGACTGGACGTGCTGCCCGGAGAGGTTGCGGCGAGGCTGCGGACCGTCGTCGAGGCCCTGCTCGACGCCCCACCCGTGCTCTGCCACGGTGCTCCGACACTCGGCTCGGTTGTGCTCTCCGGCGAACGCCCGTTGCTGCTGACCGGCGAAGATGTCGCCGTGGCGCCGGCCGACACCGATCTGCTGTGGGTGATTGGGGAGCTCGTCGAATACGGACTCACCTTCGACGGCGCGGACGCCGGATGGACCGCTCACGTCGATGCGTTCCTGGCCGGCTACGGCGGGTCCTCACGAACGTCGGTGGCCGAGCTCGCCGCAGTCCGCATCGCCCTGCACCTGCACGACTACATCGTGTATGTCGGCTGGTCGACGACGGAGTTCGACCGCTACCAGCGGATGATCCGCTACCTACTGGAGAACGGAGACGCCCGATGAGGGACCTCGCCGCCGTCGACGAACGACTGTCCGCGCTGGGGCTCGGCGCCTTCGACGGCGCCGTCGAGACCAGCCTCGGACGCAACAAGAACTTTCACGGGCTCGCCACCACCGGGCAGCGATTGTTCGTGAAGTGGTTCCAACGTGACCCCGGCGGTGAACGCTTCAACCGCAACCACGCGTTCGAGGCGACCGGGAGCGCAGCGCCGAAGCGCCCTACCCTGATTCTCGACGACGCCGAACTAGGCATCGCGGTGTACGAGTACATCGACGGTGTGGAGACGGCCACTCTGGCGGCGCGCGAGAATCGACTCACGCCGGGACACACGGCGACGATGGGTGCGCTGGTGGCGCAACTGCACGCCGTAGAACCGGTCGGCATCGGCCGCCACCGTTGCGCGATGCCGCCGGACCTGCTCTTCGACGCGATGCCACTGGAGATGTTCCTCGGAGCGACCGGAGCCGAACTCGAGATGTGGCGGCTGATGCAAGGCGATCCGGAGATCGTCGAGGCGATCGCGACTCTGCGTCGCGTGGAGCACCGGGAGGACTACCGCACCGTCGTCGTGCACGGGGACCTGCGCCTCGACCAGTTCTTGATCAACGACGACGATGTGCTTCTCACCGACTTCGAGGACGTCCGCATCGGCGATCCTGCCCGCGACCTCGGTGCGGTCGTCGGTGAACTGCTGTACACGGCGGTGATCGGGATCCCCGGTCGTCTCGCGGAGCACCTGCCGTACGGCGCGGTGGTCGGACACGCAGACATCCTCGCCGAGGGGTCGGCGGCAGTGGAGGAACAGCGGCCGCTGATCGCCGGGTTCATGGCGGCGTACCGAGAGCACGGCGGCGAGGTGGATGTGCAGACCGGCGAACGGATCATGCGGTTCGCAGGCTGGCACATGCTCGACCGCATGCTGGTGATGTCCGAACGCGCCAATCTGATCGATGCGGTGACCCGTGGCGCCGCAGGCATCGGCCGCACGATCCTCGTCCAACCGTCGGAGTTCCTCGACCTGCTGTCGGAGTCGGCGCATGCACATTGATCCCGGATGCGAAGCAGTGCTCGACGCCGTGACCGTCGACGCGGACGGGTGTCGGGCCGACGTCGGCGGAACTGTGCTCGAAGCCGCAAGCGCACGCGAGTTGGAGGGCCGGATGGCAGGGGCTCTCTATGAGCGCTTCCACGCCCGGAAGATCACCGACGACGTGGACGACGACTTCTCCCATCTCCGAGACTTCGGCTTCGAGCGGCGTCTCGCGGAGCCGGCGGCCGACGTCACGACAAGCCATCGCGTCGACGTCGTCGAACGGACGGACACCGGGGGAGTCGCCCTCATCGCGGGCGTGCGGGTAGCGCTGAGCGTCGATCAACTGGCGTCGATCGTCACCGACCGCGGTGTCGAGACGTTGCGGACCTCCGCGTCTCGACCAGCGTTGTCCCCAGGGTTCTTCCTGGTCAGAGTGACGCCGGGTGCGCGGCCGCTGTCTGGTCCGTTGCTCCGGCTGTACATCGGGCTGGCCGATGAGGAGGCGGGAGTCCGCGCGTGGTCACTGCTGCTCGATCACCTCGGTCCGGCGTCGTGCGGTTGGCAGGCGAAGGTGCTGTCGAACCCGGCGCATTACCCGCGCACCGACGGACTCGTCGTGTACCTCGACTCCACCGGGTGGGGCGGCCTTCCCCTCCTGATCCGCGAGCTCGACGCATCGGGCGTGGCGTCCGGCGAGACGTCGCACTACGTGCATCGAGCGGCACCGGGGATCGGCGTGGCGTTCGAACCGCGCGACCCGAGGCCAGACCGCGCGGGACTCAGTTTCGGGCAGCACCGGAGCCGCGTGATCGGTCATGCCCTGGTGTCGGCGGCGCTCGCGGGCGATTCCCACGACGACCGCCGGGCGCGGGTTGTCGGAGATCTGCTCGGCGCAGGCATCGACCCGTCGTCCCTGGCGCGGAATCTTGGTTCACCCGCGGTCGCGGGCGTCGGGATACCGGTGTGACACGCGATCTGGTGGTCCGATCCGGACACGGCGGGCTGCGGGTGGTCGCCGAATCGAGAGACGTCGGCTCCGTCGCGATCTCGGTGTGTGTCGGCGTCGGGTACCGATCCGATCCCGTCGGTGCAGACGGGCTCGCACATCTGACCGAGCACACGATGTATCACGGCGGACTGGGGAAAACGGAGCACGCACGGGCCCTCGCTGCTGTCGGCGGGATGTACGGCGCCAACACGCTTCCCGACACCACCGAGTTCTTCTGCGCCGCACCCGCATCGTCGATCGACGACGTCCTGCGGTTGGAAGCCGAACGGGTGGCGCGTCCACGATTCGACGACGCGGACCTGGCCCGTGAAAGAGGCGTCGTCCGCCATGAGATCGACACCGTCGCCGCTGGTCACAGTTCTCCCGACCCCGCGTGGACCGATCAACTCCAGGCCCACGGACTTTCCCCGGAACTCACCCGCGACGGCTTCGGCAGCGGCGATGGGTTCGACTCCCTCGATGCGGCGTCCGTCGGGGCGTTCCATGCGCGGAACTACGGCGCGGGCGGGACCGTGATCGGGGTGGTGGGCCCGGGACCCGCCGACATCCTCGCCGCCCGAGTGCTCACGGCATTCGCCGATCTCCCCGATGGTGGGGCGGATAGGCAGACGGTGGCCGAGACGCCGCGGCGAGCGGCGCTGACCTCACGCAGAATCACCGGTGGTGAGGTCGTGGCCGCATCCGTCCTGGCTCCGGAAGGCGTGACGGAGACCGCGGCGCACATGGTTCTCGGCCTCATGCTCGCCGAGCATCGGCTGGCGACCACGGTCGGCCGGCACGGTCCGTTCACCGCAGACGCACCCGACATCGTCGCCGTCCGTTCCGCCGCGGCCGACTGCGCCGGGGCTCGCGACGGGTTGGTCTCCGCGTTGACCGCGGTCGTGGATGGAGTCGGCGGGGCGTCGACGCTCGACCGTGCGCGTATGCGCGCCAGACTCCTGCACGGCGGAGCGCACCAGGTGCCTGTTGCTCGGGCCCGTTCGTCCGCCCGAGGTCTGCTTCTGGCGGGCAGCCCGGAACGGGAAGACCAGTTGTCGAGTGCGCTCGCCCGGGTGGACGAGAACGCCGTCGCCGCAGCCGCGAGTGACTTGCTGGGGGCGTTCCGATGACCCGACACGTCGACGTCGATCGACATGTCATCGCCGCGATCGGGCCGGGAGACGATCTCGGTGTGGTGCACATCGTGGTCCATCTGCCGGAGGGCGTGAACGTCGACGCCGCGCTGACCGCCGTCGCATCCGGTTCCCGGTTCACAGAGCTGTCGACGCGCGGGTTTCTGGTCGGTCTCGCTCGGCGCGACGGCTCGGTCATCGCGACCTGCACCGCGCCCGCCGCCGACATCGTCTGCGCGGCCGAACAACTCGACGCCGGCCTCGCAGACCTCGAAGCAGCCGATGCGCCGGACGGCGGAGAGCCGGTCTCAGCCGGCACGTCCGTCGCGGATCTGGCCCACGGGCGACTCGTCTTCTCCTCGGCGCCGACGTGTGGCGATCGCCCCGCTCGGCGGGTCGTCGTGGAGTCGAGACGCGAGGTGATCGTGGTCGCGCCCCGACTCTCGGGTTCGGACAGGGCCCGGATCGCAGCTCTGGGGCGCGACGTCCCCGCCCCCGAACGTCGATCTGTCGTCGGGCTGACGCCCACGCCGACACCGCTGACGTGCGCCGCCGAGAGCGCGCAGGCACTCACCGTCACGCACCTGCTGCCGCCTGCGCCGACCACTTCGATGACGAACTCGGTGCTGGTCGCGGCGGTCGCCGGATTCGCCGGTGCTGCACTCGCCGACCGACTCGGGCGGCAGCTCGGCGCCAGTTACAGCGTTGACGCCGCGCTGCGCTTCCACGGAGGCCGCCAGCTCATTCAAGTCAGCGTCGGGATGCGCGAGGGCGGGGCTGAGCTGATCCTCGACGAGGTCGCGGCGTTCTTCGACGACGCACCTCGCCGTCTCAGCGCTCCAGGTCTGATGGACGCCGCGCGAGGGCACGTCTCTGGGGCGTTCGCTGTCGCGGCGTCGACCACACCCGGCCTCGCGGACGCCCTGCTGTCGTTCGTGGTGAACGGGCTCCCGGCAGACCTGGCCGTCGGCGCACCGGCCGCGGCGTCCCGGGTGGACGCGGACGACGTCCGCCGACACGCACATTCACTCTCGTCACGCACCTGGGCGGCTGTGTTGTCCGGACGAGGCGTGGCGTCCCCTTCCACGTTCGACGATTCGAGGACTCGATGACCGCACACTCCGTGTTCCTTCCCCTCCAGCCCGCCGACACCGGGTCGGCGATCCTGTTCGCGCGGGTGGCGCGTGAGCATTCCGCGGCGCGTCTCTGGTGCGGCCAGTCCCTTGCGATCGAGACCCAGGACGTCTTCGCGTACCTGTCCGGACTCGGATACGGACTGCCGTTCGGGTCGGGCGTCGAGTTGATGCCACTCCGGCATCCCTACCTGGCGGCGGCCGCCGCTCGATCGACCGCGCTGGTCTCCGGACACGACTTCATTGCCGGGGTCGGACCTGCGGCGACGATGTTCCGTGACAGCATCGGCGTGGACTACCGGTCGCCGTTGCAGGCCACCCGCGACTATCTCGCCGCGATGCGGGGACTGCTGGACGGCGGGGGTTACGACTTCGGCGGCCCCGGTGGACCGGCCGTGCTCGCACCCGTGGATGCACCCCCGGTGCGCATCGGGGTCGGGGTTCTGGGGAGTCGAATGGCGGCGGTCGCAGGGGAGTTCGCGGATGTCGCGGTCACGTGGCTCACGCCGCTGGACTATCTGAAGGACACGATCATGCCGATCATGGCGGAGAACGCACCCGCCGAGCGCAGGCCGTCGGTCTCGGCGGTTGTGCACTGTGCGGTGGCACGGCCGGGTCGCGACCTGGCGCAGACCGTCCAAGCCGTGGTCGGGGCGCATCTGTCGCTTCCGCACTATGTGGGGATGCTCAACGCCGCGGGCGTTCCCGTCGACGCGAGTGACCCGGCGGCCGGCTCGCAGGCGCTGCTCGACCACAACGTCGTTCTCACGGGGACGGCGTCGGAGATCGCCGCGGGTCTGCGGGCCTACCGTGACGCCGGGATCGACGAGGTGGCGGTGAACGTCGGCGGGGTCTACCTCACCGAGGGGCCTGCCGCCGCCCTCACCGACCTCGAGGCGATCCTCGACGAGGGCTAGGTGTGATGTCCAGGCGGAGGCCCTACTTCTGCTCGGAGCGGGTGGCGACCGGGATCGTGCCGAGGGCGGCGAGCACCAGGACGCCGAACACCGCGGCGAGAGCGAGCTGCGACTGCACGGCCAGGATGATCGCGACGATCGCGAAGATTACGGCTGCGAGCAGTCCAGCGACGACGGGAACCTTCATGGGTGCCTCCAAGAGGAATCGATCGGTCATTACCTACTCAATTGTTGTGTTTTCCCAACATTGAGCGCAACCGTGCATTCCGGTTCAGACGGTGAACATTCGGTGACGATCCGGGGACGACTACTCGCCGCGGCCGTCGCAAACTGTGAAATCGACCTCTTTCAGGGGCCGCTCGCTAACAGAAGTGCGGCCCCGCGACGATGATCGAGACGTAGGTAAGTTCCATGTCTCGGGGAGGAGACACCAATGCAGTCGAGCCGTCAGCGACGTCGCCCGTCCTTCATCGACTTCGTTCGCAACCTGTCCGGACGTCGCCGCAACGCGAGCGCACTCACCGAGGGCAGCGAACGTCTCGCTACCACGGCGGAGCTCATGGCGTTGCGAGTCGGACGCTGATCCCGCCGATCTCGACGACGTCGCCCGCCGTCAACTGACGGCCGCGGCGAGTCTCCACCTCGCCGTTCACCGACACGAGACCGTCGCCGATCACGATCTTCGCGTCCGCGCCCGTCTCGATGAGGCTGGCAAGTTTGAGGAACTGACCCAATCGGATCGAGTCGTCCCGGATCTCGATTTCATCCACGGGACCATTGTGCCCCGCGCCGTGAGCGGCGGCTCGTCGGCAGGACTACCGTCAGCGCTATGACCGACAGCCGCACCGCCAGAAACCCGGCCGACCTGTCCTCCCGAGAGGCGGCGCGCCAAGCGTCCGCTGCACGGCGAGCGGTCGCCTCTGTCGGTCGCATCTCGCATCCAAGCGGTTTCGGGCACACCGTCCCACAACGTGCAGGCGCGGTCCTCGGCTTCTTCGCGATCGTGTCCCTGCTGTCGGCGGTGATTCCCCCGCTGCACCATGTGCTGCAGGTTCCGCGGACATTCCTCGACGGATACGTCTTTCCGATGCCAGGCGCCAGCCTGGCCTGGACCGTCGCGCTCGGTCTGATGGCGGTGTCGCTCGGGCAGCGCAAGCGGATCGCGTGGTGGATCACCGTCGCGTTTCTCACGCTGTACGCGACGGCCAACTTCCTGGTGGTGCTGATCGGCCGCTCCGACCGTCGCTGGCATGACGAATGGGTGCCGTCGCTGATCGGGATGTGCATCGATCTGCTCGCGCTGGGCGTCT
Organism: Gordonia malaquae; assembly: GCF_037148075.1. Taxonomy (NCBI): domain Bacteria; kingdom Bacillati; phylum Actinomycetota; class Actinomycetes; order Mycobacteriales; family Gordoniaceae; genus Gordonia; species Gordonia malaquae. The sequence goes on from NZ_JBBCUB010000003.1 coordinate 321,022, forward strand.
TGATCGCGGCGTACCGTCAGTTCACGACGCGGGTTCGACGCGGCGCGATCCTGGCCTCGTTGGGGGTGCTCGTGACGGGCCTGGCGGTCGGCACGGTCGCCGGATGGGGACTGGTCTCGATCGCGCCAGGGACGCTGCAGAGCCACGAGCGGCTGCCGTATGCGTTCAACCACGTCGTCGCGTTCTCGACGCTGGAGATGCGCCGCCTCGGTGATCACCACAGCAACTGGACAGTCAACTGGCTGCTCGGTCTGTTCGGTGCGCTCGCGTTGATCGCAGCCGCCGTTGTGCTGTTCCGCTCGCAACGCCTCGCATCACTGATGACGGCCACCGACGAACGTGTCATCCGGGCACTGCTGGAGACGTACGGCGAGGACGATTCACTCGGCTACTTCTCCACACGTCGCGACAAGGCCGTCGTCTTCTCGGCGGACGGCCGAGCGGCCATCACCTACCGCGTCGAGCTGTCGACGGCGGTCGCAGGCGGCGATCCCATCGGTGATCCCGACTCGTGGCCGGAAGCGATCGCCGAGTACATGGCTCTCGCCGAGAAGTACGGCTGGCATCCCGCAGTTCTCGGCGCGAGCACCGTCGGAGCCAGGGCGTACGAGGAAGCCGGCCTGACCGCCCTCAACATCGGCGACGAGGCCATCCTGTACGTCGCCGACTACTCGCTGTCCGGTCCCGACATGAAGAATGTGCGGAACGCCGTGTCGCGGGCCAAGCGCGCCGGTGTGACCGTCCGAATGCGCCGTATGAAGGATCTCGACTGGCCGGAGATCGGTGAGGTGGTGCGGCGCGCCGACGAGTGGCGCGACACCGAGTCCGAACGCGGCTTCGCCATGGCGTTGAGCCGTGTCGGCGACCCCGACGACGGTGAGTGCCTGCTCGTCGAGGCCGTCGAGAGGGAGGGGACGCCGGACGAGCGGGTGATCGGCATGCTGTCGTTCGTCCCGTGGGGCCGCACAGGTGTGTCATTGGACCTGATGCGACGCGACCGGAACGGTCCGAACGGCGTCGTCGAGACGATGGTGTCGGAGTTGGCGCGCAACGCCGAGAGCGTCGGCGTCACGCGGATCTCGTTGAACTTCGCCGCGTTCCGCGACTTCTTCGAGAAAGGCGACCAGATCGGCGCCGGACCGGTGATGAAGGCGTCGCACGGCGTTCTCACGTTCTTCTCGAGGTTCTTCCAGATGGAGTCCCTGTACAAGTCGAATGCGAAGTATCGTCCGACGTGGGTTCCGCGGTACCTCTGTTACGAGGACGGCCTGTCGATTCCCCGGGCCGGACTCGCCGCCGTCACGGCGGAGGGCTTCGTCCAACTGCCCGGCCGGAAATGGCGCGATCGTCAATACACGATGGGCGAGCCGTCGGTGCCCGCAGGCGTCGAGGTCGACGAGCTCATCGCGGATCTGCGGCGCTGCGCCGCGGCTGCTGCGACGCCGGTGGTCGTGCGGCCCGAACAGGTCCGGGTGCGCCTGGCGAAACTCGATCAACTCGCCGACCAGGGAGTGGACCCGTATCCGGTGGCGCAGCCGCCGTCGCACACCGTCGCCGCCGCGGTGGCCGAGACGACCGGAACTCGGGTGTCGGTCGCAGGACGAGTCACCCGGCTGAGGGACTTCGGCAGCGTGGTGTTCGCTCGCGTGCACGATTCGTCCGGGGAGATCCAACTCCTCGTCGAACCGGCGAACGTCGACGGCCCCGACTTCGCGTCCACCCTGGACCTCGGGGACCTGATCGGCGCATCCGGTGTCATCGGAACCAGCCGCAAGGGCGAGCTGTCGTTGATCGTCGACTCGTGGCGTCTCAACGGCAAGTGCCTGCACCCGTTGCCGGACAAATGGAGCGGCCTCACCGATCCCGAGGCGAAGGTGCGTCAGCGGTACCTCGATCTCGCCGTCGATCCCCATGCCCGGAGCCTGCTCGTCACCCGGTCCGTGGTGGTGAAGGCGCTGCGTGATCATCTGTCCGGCGCGGGGTTCCTCGAAGTGGAGACGCCTATTCTTCAACGGGTGCACGGCGGCGCCAACGCCACTCCGTTCCGCACCCACATCAACGCCTACGATCTGGATCTCTACCTGCGGATCGCCCCCGAGCTCTACCTCAAACGATTGTGCGTCGGGGGTATCGAGAAGGTCTTCGAACTGGGACGCAACTTCCGCAACGAGGGCGTCGACTTCTCGCACAACCCGGAGTTCACCAGCCTCGAAGCGTACGCCGCCCATCACGACTACCTGTCGATGATGACGTTGACCCGGGACATGATCGTCGCCGCCGCGACGGCCGCGCACGGCAGCCCGGTGATCTACCGGACCGGCGAGGACGGCGTCGTCGACGCGGTCGACGTCTCGGTGCAGTGGCCGGTGAAAACGGTTCACGGTGCGGTGTCGGAGGCGGTCGGTGTCGAGATCACCGCGCAGACCGACATCGCGGAACTCGCCGAACTATGCCGCGGTCTCGACATCCCGTTGCGTCCGGACTGGGACGCGGGGCACATCGTCTTGGAGATGTACGAGCATCTGGTTGAGGAACGGACCGAGTTCCCGACGTTCTACATCGACTTCCCGACGTCCACATCGCCGCTCACCAGGGCTCATCGCAGTGTCGACGGCGTCGCGGAGCGATGGGATCTCGTCGCGTGGGGCGTTGAACTCGGCACCGCGTACACCGAGCTCACCGATCCTGTGGAACAGCGCAGGCGCCTCACCGAGCAGTCGGTGAAGGCGGCGCGCGGCGACGCCGAGGCGATGGAGATCGACGACGACTTCCTCACCGCGCTCGAATACGCCATGCCGCCGACCGGCGGCCTCGGTGTGGGCGTCGACCGCGTCGTCATGATGATCACGGGCACGTCGATCCGCGAATCCCTCGCCTTCCCCCTCGCCAAACCGCAATAAGAGCGATTCACCCCTCCTCCTCGAGCGGCCTCAACGTCCGTGCTCCTTGAGTGGGCTCGACCTTCTGCTCGCTGCACGGGTCGCGAGCGAGCGAAGCGAGACGAATGGGTGCTCAAGGAGCAGGGGCGTCGGCGACGAGGTCGAAGTCGGCGCGGCCGAAACGTTGCCCGTTGATCTGAAGTTCGATGGCGTGCGGTCCGGGGTGGTAGCGGCGGGTGGTGATCACCTTGAACGAGTGGCGGCGGTCGACGGTCAGGCTCTCGCCCGCCGCGAGGGACGCGGCGTTCAGCTTGAACACCTTCTCGGTCTGGGTTCCGTTGGCCTTGCGGTGGTGCACCACGTAATCGATCGCGAGTCGAGCGTCGTCGCCGGTGTTGGTGACGGTGGCGGTGAAGCCGATGCTCTCGCCGATTGCGACCGTCTCGTGGGAGAGGTGGACGCCGCCGACGTCTACGCTGACCGCTCCGTAGCCGAGAAGCGCGAGGGCCGCGGGATCTCCGCGCTTCACCAGGGTGCGCAGCGCGTGGCGGACGGTGGCCGGGGTGGTGTCGTCGGGGTCGCCCAGCCATCGCTGCGCAGTCTCGACGACCAACTCCGGCGCGTGGCGACTGATGTCGTTGAGATGGTTGGCGACCGAGCGTCGGACATAGTCGCTCGGATCTCGGTAGAGGGCGTCGAGGATCGGAACGGCCGATGCGGGGTCGGTGATCACGCCGGGTATCCGCGTTCCCCACGGCAGATACGGGCGAGTGCCCTCCGATGCGAGACGTCGGATGTGTTCGTCGGTCGACGACGTCCATTCCTGCGCGATCGCCAAGCCACGCGCCAGGTCGTGTCGGAGTAGAGCTCGGATCGCGAACTCCGAGGTCAGGCGGCTGGTGAGCGTGGCGAGCATTGCCATCGCCTCGTCGAACGACGCAGTGCGGCCGTCGGCCACGGCACGATCGGCGACGGCGCTGGTCACCGGCCACACCATCCAGCCGGTCAAGCGCGGGTCGCGGATCGCGTCGGAGACGACCGATGCCAGCGCCGGGTAGTCGCCGCCGACGGAGTTCAACAGGGCGTCGCGCAGCAGTCCGGACCGCGCTCCTAGAGCGAGGCCGTCGAACTGCTCGGCAGCGGCCGACACGGTGGAGAAGTCGACACCGGGCGCCGCCGTGCGGAACACGTCGTGCAGTTCGTGAGCGACGGATGGTCCGAGGAGTTCGTCAGCGGTGGGCATGGTGTCGAGTGTGCCGGTCGAGCGCGGTCACCGAGTCCGTCGGGTCCGAATCTGATTGGCGAGGAGGGCGACGAACACGACGGTCCCGCCGACTGCCGCCACCCCGAGTGCGACGTCGATTCCTTCGGGGCCGGGATGCGCGACGAGGACTGCGCCGGCGACGGCGCTGCCGATGGCGCCGCCGACGGTGCGGAGCACCTGGTTGAAACTGACCGCGCTTCCGACCTGGGTTGTTGCGACATTGCGTGCGACCAGGGCAGGCATGGCGGCGTACGCGGCACCCATGCCGATGCCGAACAACGCCATTCCGAGGAGTACCTGCCAGAGCAGGTCGCTGGTGAGCCACAACATCACTGCCGCGGCGGCCATCAGGGACGCGCCTGACGGCAGCATCGCGGTCATCCGCGCCGCTCCGAGCCGCCGCACCAGGCGATTGCCGATCAGACTGCCCGCCGACAGCGGCAGCATCACGAATCCCGCCCAGAAGAGAGCCAGTCCGATTCCGTAGCCCGTGGCGGCAGGCGCTTGAGCGATGATGCTGGCGATCGACAGGCTCATGTACAGGGTGGCGCCGAGGCCGATGGCCGTCGCGTTCGCCAGCAGCACCTCGGGTGTGCGGATGACGCGCAGGTCGATCAGCGGGTCGGGACTGCGCACTTCGACGGTGGCCCAGCCGGTGAGGGAGGCCGCGGACGCGACGAACATCCCGATGGTTCCCTCAGCGGTCCAGCCCCATGAGGAGCCCTGACTGACACCGGTGAGGAGAGTCGCCAGCCCGACGCCGAGAAGGGCGGCGCCGATGAAGTCGAACTGTCTCCGAGGGCCCTCGTTCGTCGTCGAGGGAACCGATCGCCAGACGATGAGCAGAGCGCTGGCGACGAACACCGCCGCGAACCAGAACGCCGCGCGGTAATCAAGGAGGCTGGCGAGCACTCCGGTCAGCGGGTACCCGACACCGAGTCCCGTGGCGACGGTGACCGACAGAGTGGAGATCGCTGCGTCCACCTGCTCCGGGCGTAGGTGCCGTCGGGCCAGCACGATGGTCACCGGGACCGTCGCGTACGACAGGCCCTGCAGTGCTCGGCCGACGAGGAAGAGGTTGAACGTCGGGGCGAGTGCACAGACGATCGATCCGAGCAGGATGAGGCCGAGTGCGATCAACAGGATGCGTCGGGTGTGGTGACCGTCGCTGAGACGGCCGACGATGGGAGTCGACACTGCCCCGACCAGAAGGTTCACCGTGAGCATCCACTGCGCGGAGCCCACGGTAACGCCCATGTCGTCGGCGATCGAAGGGACGAGGAGCATGCCGAGCGAACTGACGATGGAGGTCGTCATGGCCGCGTAGATCAGCGTCGGAAGCAGCCGGGGAGATGTCGGCGCGATCATCGGACGTCGCCTTCGGCGTGGAACGGGTGGTGCAGCAGAGCGATGGGCGGGTTGGCCAAGCCGCTCGCGGCGACCTGTCCGAACGCGCCGTGGCGATCGAACACGACCGCTGCCGCGGCGGACAGACCGGCGTGCTCCGTGCGGGTGGTCATCGCGAGGCCGACCGAGCCTGCCGACGGTCTTCGTGACAGATGGACGGTCGCGTCCGTGTTGATGAATGCGAGTCCGTCGGGACCGACCGAGGCGATCGCGTTGACGACGTCGGCGACTGCCGCCGTGACGCTGAACGGGCTCGGCGGTTCGCCGTCGACGATCGGGATTGGGAAGTGCCACACGGCTTTGCGCGCGGATGTGTACGGGGACGTTCCCGGTGTCAGCCACCCCCGGCCTTCGTCCCAGTAGAACCGTTCGACGTCGCCGGGTTGGTCGTCGCCGTCGGAGTCGGGCGGTGCGACCGCGTCGTCGGCCGTCCAGACTCGGCTGGTCGACTCGCTAGGAGCGGCGAACGCCGCGGTGCCGCGTGCGGTGGCGGATCCGTTCTGTTCGGCGACGACGTCGACGAGGCAGAATCTACGTCCTTCGCGGACGATCGTCGCTGTCACGTCGACGTCCTGCATGCGAGTCGGCCGGAAGAGATCGATCGACCATCGGACCGGAATGAGGTCGGTCCGTCCACGGTGTTCGACGACACGCTCAGCTGTACGGGCGAGCGCTCCGCTGACGGCCATCCCGCGCATGTGGTCAGCTCCCCAGCCGCTCGCCGCTCGTGCGCCCGGGGTGAATCGGGTGTGTGAGCTCGTGTCATCGGCAGAGGTGAAGAACGCAGAGCGAGCGGCCATGGTGGAGCCTCCTCGGGATCGGGTCGAGATCGGGTCTGGTGGACTGAGTCGCGCCGTGCTAATAATTGTATATTATGCGTAACAATGACGCTCCCCTGATGGAAGGACACGCGTGATGGCACTGACCGCAGACGAACAGGACATGGTGGACCTGGTCGCCGACTTCATCGACCAGCGCGTGCGCGGTCGGGTCCGCGAGTTCGACGAACCCGACGTATACCCGGAGGAGTTCATCGAGGAGATGAAGAAGCTCGGCTTCTTCGGCCTCCTCGTCCCCGCCGAGTACGGGGGAGTGGACGTCAGCACCGCGTGCTTCGCCCGCGTCACCGAAGAGCTGGCCCGCGGCTGGATGAGCCTCGCGGGCGCCGTCGGCGGTCACTCGGTGATCAGCTACCTGATCCGCACGTTCGGGACCGACGAGCAGAAGTCGAAGTACCTGCCGAAGATGGCCGACGGAACGATCCGCGCGACGATGGCGCTCACCGAGCCGGGCGGCGGTTCCGATCTGCAGGGCATGCGCACCTACGCGGCGCCCGGCGAGGACGGCTTCACGATCAACGGCTCGAAGACGTGGATCTCGAACGCGGCGCACTCGGGCCTGTTCGGGCTGCTGTGCATCACCGACCGCGACGCGTCGCCCGCCCACAAGGGCATGAGTGTGATCTTGGTGGAGCCGGGCGACGGGTTCCTCGTGTCCAAGAAGCTCCCCAAGCTCGGCTACCGCGGCGTCGAAGCCTGTGAGCTCGTGTTCGACAACTTCAAGGTCCCGGCCGAGGCAGTCCTCGGCGGCGAGCCCAACCAGGGCTGGGGCCACATGATGCGCGGCCTCGAAGTGGGCCGCATCCAGGTGGCCTCGCGCGCGCTCGGCGTCGGCCAGGCCGCTCTCGACGCCGCCGTGAAGTACTCGCAGGAACGCGAATCGTTCGGCAAGCCGATCTGGAAGCACCAGAGCGTCGGCAATCTCATCGCCGACATGGCGACCAAGCAGGCCGCCGCCCGGCTGCTGACCGTCGACGCCGCCGAGAAGCTCGACCGCGGCGAGCGCGCCGACATGGAGGCCGGCATGGCGAAGCTGTTCGCGTCGGAGACCGCGATGCAGATCGCACTCGACTCGATCCGCGTCCACGGCGGCTACGGCTACTCCAAGGAGTACGACGTGGAGCGATACTTCCGCGACGCTCCGCTGATGATCGTCGGCGAAGGCACCAACGAGATCCAGCGCAATGTGATCGCCGCGCAGATGATCGCCCGCAACAAGATCTGAGGACAACGGACATGACCTCTCTCAAGCGCGCGGCCATCGTCGCGCCTCTCCGCACCCCGGTCGGAACATTCGGCGGATCGCTCCGCGACGTGGCAGTCGAAGACCTTGGCGCCGGCGTCGTCAACGCCGTCGTCGACCGGTCGGACGTCGACCCGGAGCGCATCGACGACGTGGTGTTCGCGCAGTCGTACGCCAGCTCGGAGGTCCCGTGTGTCGGCCGGTGGCTGGCACTGAACGCCGGCCTCCCGGTGAGCGTCCCCGGCATGCAGCTCGACCGTCGCTGCGGCGGCGGACTCCAGGCTCTGATCACCTCGGCCATGATGGTCCAGACCGGCGGAGCAGACGTCGTCCTCGCGGGCGGCATCGAGTCGATGAGCCGGATCGAGTACTACACGACCACCAACCGGTGGGGTAAGCGTGCCGGCAACAGCGTCCTCTACGACCGCCTCGACCGCGGGCGCGAACGGTCGCAGCCCGAGAGCCGATTCGGCAAGATCTCAGGCATGATCGAGACCGCCGAGAACCTGGCGAAGGACTTCGGTCTGACCCGTGAGGCCGCCGATGAGTTCGCCGTCCGCAGTCACCAGCGGGCCGCTGCGGCATGGGACGCGGGCAAGTTCGACGACGAGGTGGTCCCGGTGTCGGTGCCGCAGCGAAAAGGCGACCCGGTCGTGTTCGCCAAGGACGAGGGCATCCGTGCGTCGTCGACCGTCGAATCGCTCGGCAAACTGCGCACCGTGATGCCCGGCGGCACGGTGACCGCGGGCAACGCCAGCCAGCAGAACGACGCCGCGGCCGCCTGCCTGATCGTCGCCGAGGACAAGCTCGACGAACTCGGTCTGGAGCCGATCGGGTTCATCACCGGCTGGGCGGCGGCGGGCTGCGAACCCGACCGCATGGGCTTCGGTCCGGTGCCCGCCGTGCAGAAGTTGGCCGCTCGCTCCGGCAAGACGCCCGTCGAACTGCTCGACTCGCTCGACCTCGTCGAGGTCAACGAGGCGTTCGCGGTGCAGGTCCTCGCAGTCCTCGAGGGCTGGGGCTGGCGCGACCACGACAAACTCAACGTCAACGGCTCGGGCATCTCTCTCGGCCACCCGATCGGCGCCACCGGCGTACGGATGACCACGACGCTCCTGCACGAGTTGAAGCGCCGCGGTGGCGGCTCGGGCCTGGTGACGATGTGCATCGGCGGCGGGCAGGGACTGGCCGCGACAGTCGAATCCGCGTAGCCCGTGCATAGACTCTCGTATCAGACACGAGGAGAAGGGTGCGGGCGATGACGGCATCGGTGCGGGGAGCCGCGGGCGTCCGGAAGCAGCAGCTTTCGGAGGACGTCGCCGTTTACGTGCGCGAGCTGATCCTGTCGGGCCAGGTGAAGCCGGGCACGTTCCTGCGGACCGAGCATCTCGCCGAGGCCATCGGCGTCAGCAACACCCCGGTCCGCGAAGGGCTGCACATGGTGGCGGGCGACGGGTTCGTGAAGCTTGTTCCCCGTCGCGGATTCGTGGTGGCCGAGGTGACTCGCCGTGACGTGCGCGACATGTTCTGGATCCAAGCGTCGCTCGCCGGTGAACTGGCTCGCCGTGCCGCGCAGGAGATCTCGGAGAAGAAGCTCGCCGAACTCGATGAGTTGCTCGCTGAGTACATGCGAGCAGCCGAACGCGACGACAGCGACACTGTCGTCGAACTCGGCCATCAATTCCATCGTTTGGTGAACCTGTCGGCCGACTCGCCGCGCATGACGTTGATGCTCGGAAGCCTCGTGAAGCAACTCCCGAACCGCTTTTATCACGACATCGAGGGGCATGACGAGGACTCTTTGGAGGCGCACCCGAAGATCCTCGCGGCCCTCCATGCCCGCGACGGCGACACCGCCGCTGCGGTCATGCAGGACCACATCATGTCCGGCGCGGACGAACTCGTAGCCTTCCTTGAACAACAAGGCATGTGGGACGAGGCCTGACGCCGTCAGCCCCTCGTGCTTCCCTCGGTTCGTCGAGACCTCCCCAGTTCGTCGAGTGCAGTCGAGACGCCCCCGTTCTGATACCCGGGGGTCCGGCGATCTCGGCCCAGCGGCGTCCTGAACGGGAGGCTCAGTCGACGATCGTCACCAGGGTCTCGGCGATGCACGACGGCTTCGCGGCGCCGTCGACGGTGACCGTGTATCGGGCGGTGACCGTCGACGAACCCGGTTTGGATGCCACGTCGACGAGCTCAACGGTCGCGGTCAGCGCGGAGCCGGACGGGACGGGCGCGGGGAAGCGGACCTTGTTGGCGCCGTAGTTGATTCGCGCCGAACCGAAGTCGAACGCGATGAGGTCGGCCCCGAACAGCGGCAGCAGCGAGAGGGTCAGGTAACCGTGCGCGATGGTGGTCCCGTACGGGCCGTCCTTCGCTCGCTGCGGGTCGACGTGGATCCACTGGTGATCGCCGGTCGCTTCGGCGAACAGATCGATTCGCTTCTGATCGACGATGATCGGGGCACTCGGCCCGATGGGCTCGCCGATCGCCGCGCGGACCTCGTCGAGGCTTGTGAAAGTACGTGTCATAGTCATCTCGATTCACGGTTACGTGGTTCTTGGGCGTCGAGGGGTCAGAAGGTCAGGTCGATGCTGGTGTGGGGGCCGGAGTCGAGGCCACGGGGGCCGATGAGCGCGATCGAGGCGCCGTCGTCGGAGGGTCTCAACCAGGCCTCCTGTCCGCAGAAGAGCGGGGCCGAGTTGCGGTGATCGATCGCGGCGACCGGACGTCCACCGGACAGACGATGGGTCTCGGCGAGCGCGAGGGACATCAACGGACCGTGGACGACCAGGCCAGGGTAGCCCTCGACGCCGGTCGCGTACGGCCAGTCGTAATGGATGCGGTGCGCGTTCGCGGTGGCCGCAGAGAATCGCATGAGCAGCGTCGGGTCGGTCCGGAAGTCGAACCCGGCGTCGTCGCGGGCGACGAACGGAGCCCCGGCGGGAACCAATGCCGCTGCGGGCGCCGGTGACGGGACGTCGCCCGAGACGGCGGCGCCTTCGCGGTAGATGAGGTTCTGCGTCTCGACCACGGCGGGCTCGCCCGCCGGCGTGTGGAGCGTGGTCACCACTGTCACGACAACCAGCTTTCCGCTGCGTCCGTTCTTCTCGACGACGGAGTCGACTCGCGACTCGCGCCGTGTCAGATCGCCGACGCGAAGGGGTGCGAGGAACTCGACACGTCCGCCTGCGAACATGCGTCGCGGCAGGTCGATGGGCGGGAGGAACGACCCGCGGAACGGGTGTCCGTCCACACTGATCTGTGACGACGCCGCCCACCGGGGGAGTGCGACCCAATGCCACAGAGGCGGGAGGTCGTCACCGACCGCCGGTCCCGGAAGGCCGTCGTCGAACAGGGTCGCCAGCGCGGTGACCGCCGCCGGGTCGATGTATTCGTCGGTGACGACCGTGTGCGGTGCCCAGTCGGTCATCACATGTACCGTCCGCCGGTCACTTCCAGAACGGTGCCCGTCATGTACGACGACAGGTCCGATGCGAGGAAGACCGCGACGCCGGCGATCTCGCTCGGCTCGCCCGCGCGGTCCATCGGGATCTCAGCCATCTTGGCGTCCCAGATCTTCTGCGGCATCGCTTCGGTCATCGCGGTGCGGATCAGTCCCGGCTGGATGCAGTTCACGCGCACACCGAGGTAGCCCACCTCTTTGGCCGCAGCCTTCGAGAGTCCGACGATGCCTGCCTTGGCGGCGGAGTAGTTGGTCTGGCCTGCCAGGCCGACCTTGCCGGAGATGGACGAGAGGTTGATGATCGAGCCGGTCTTGCGCTCGCGCATGTGGGCCGCAGCCAGACGCGTGCCGTGCCACACTCCCTTGAGGTGCACGTCGATGACCTGGTCGAACTGGTCTTCGGTCATCTTCCGCATGGTCGCGTCGCGAGTGATGCCCGCGTTGTTGATCATCACGTCGACGGCGCCGAACGCCTCGATCGCGGCGTCGAGCAGTGCTTGCACGTCGTCGCCGGAGGTCACGTTGCAGGCGACGCCGCGGGCGACGGACTCGTCTCCGAGAGTGGCGGCAGCGGCGGCGACCTGCTCGCCGTTCAGGTCACCCAGCACCACGCGGGCGCCTTCGGCGACGAACTTCTCGGCGATCGCGAGTCCGATGCCCTGTGCGGCACCGGTGATGACGGCGGTCTTTCCTTGGAGCAGTGCAGACATTGTGTGGATCCTTCGTGTCAGGGTGTTGGTTTCGACTCGACGCCTCGCCTAGCGGCTCGGGGTCGGTGGTTCGTGAGCTCGTCGAAGGGCTCAACCATCAGGGATGAGAGGGTCAGATTCGGGCGAGGATGGCGTGCGCGCGATCGACGACGGGTTTGTCGACCATCTCGCCGTCGACCTGGGCGACAGCGCCGCTCGAGGCCTCGACGATGCGACGTGCCCAACCGATCTGAGCCTCAGTCGGGCGCAGCGCCGCTGCGGCAGGCCGCAGTTGACGCGGATGAATGCACAGCTTTCCGGCGAAACCGAGACGCCGTGCGTACGCGGTGTCGGCAATGATCCGATCAGGCTCGTCGATCGCCGCAGTGACCCCGTCGATCGGTCCGGGCAGACCCGCCGCGGCGGAGGCGAGGACCAGAGCGCCGCGCGTGGTGAGCAGCGCCTCGGTGTCCGTGGGGTCGACGCCCAGTTCGGCGGCCAGGTCGAACGTGCCCACTGCAAGCCGAACCACGCCGGGCACGGAGGCGATGGCGGGGGCGTTGAGAACGCCGCGCGCGGTCTCGATCAAGGCGATCACGTTGCCGCCGATACCCGCCAGCACCGCGGGGTCCTCGGCCTTGGGGAGCATGATTGTGACGTCTTTCGCGGAGAGGGCGTCGAGGTCGGCACGGAACCATCGAGTGTCGGCGGAGTTGGTGCGCACCGCACACGGGCGATGGGCGGCCCAAGCGGCCACGTTCGCCCTGGCGGCGTCCTTGGCGTCCGCGGACACCGCGTCCTCCAAGTCGAGGACCACCAGGTCCGCGCCTGCCGCGGCGGCCTTGTCGAACCGGTCGGGGCGGTCGCCGGGGACGAACAGCAGTGTCGAGGCGGTGGCGGCGCTCATCCCTTGGCCGCCTTCTTGGCCTGGCGCACGAGGCCGCCTCCGATGATGAGCCGCTGGATCTCGCTGGTGCCCTCGTACAGCCGCAGGAGGCGGACGTCCCGGTAGATGCGCTCGACCGTCATTTCGCGCATGTAGCCGCTGCCGCCGTGGATCTGGACGGCCTTGTCGGCCACCTGACCGACCATCTCGGTGCAGAACACCTTCGCGACCGACGGCGAGATGCGCCGGTCCTCACCCGACACGTACTTCGCGGCGGCGTCGCGGACCAGTGCGCGTCCGGCCATGATCCCAGTCTGCATGTCGGCCAGGTGGGCTTGGACCAGCTGGAAGTCGCCGATGGGAGTGCCCCCCTGGGTGGTGACGGCGGCGTGCCGGAGAGACTCGTCGAGTGCACGCTGCGCGGACCCGACGGACAGCGCGGCGATGTGCACGCGACCGCGGGCGAGTGAGGTCATGGCTGCTTTGTATCCGCTGTCGACGTCGCCGCCGAGGAGCGCCGAGGCGGGGACACGGACGCCGTCGTAGTGGACGTCCGATGTCCACGCGCCCTGCTGGCCCATCTTCTCGTCATGCTCGGCGACGGTGACGCCGGGTGTGTCGGTGGGGATGAGGAAGGCGCCGATGCCGGGGCCGTTCTCGTCGGCCGGACGGACTCGCGCGAACGTGACCAAGAGGTTCGACAGTGCGGCGTTGGTGATGAAGCACTTGGCTCCGTCGATCACCCAGTCCCCGTCGTCCTGCTGCACTGCCTTGGTTCGCAGGCCCGCCGGGTTGGAGCCCGCGCCCGGCTCGGTGAGTGCGAACGATGCGACGACGTCGCCCGACGCGATGCCTTCGAGCCACTGGCCCTTCTGCTCGTCGGTGCCGAAGTTCACCAGTACCTGGCCTGCGATGCCGTTGTTGGTGCCGAACATCGACCGCAGCGCAAGCGCCGTATAGCCGAACTCCATCGCGAGTTCGACGTCCTGCGTGAGGTCGAGCCCGAGGCCGCCCCACTCCTGCGGGATCGCGTAGCCGAAGAGGCCGATGTCCTTCGCGGCCTGCCGGATGTCGTCGGGGATGGCGTCGGTGTCGGCGATCTCGCGCTCACGCGGCACCACGCGGGTACGAATGAACTCGTGGACGGCGTCCTTGATCTGCGCGAAGTCCTCAGGACTGACTTGTGACATGAATGCCTCCCTTGGCATCGGCGTGATGAACAACTCGAGATGCTACGCATAATATACAATTCAAGGAACGAACGCTATAGTCCGACCGAGGAGACGTACACATGCCCACACCGACCACACTCTCTCTCAGCGGCGTGCGCATCATCGAATTCGCGTCGTTCGTCGCAGGGCCGAGTGCAGGCAAGGCCCTCGCCCAGATGGGCGCAGAGGTGATTCGAGTCGACCCGATGGGCGGCAACGCCGACGTCAAACGGTGGCCGTTGTCCGATAGGACCGGTGAGAGCCTCTACTGGAACTCCCTCAATCGTGGGAAACGATCAGTGATGCTCGACGTCCGCAGCGACGAGGGGCGCGACCTGCTGCTCGGCCTCGCGACCGCTCCCGGCGCCGACGCGGGCATCGTCATCGACAACGCTGTCGGCCGCCCGTGGTTCTCCTACGACGCGCTCGCAGCCCGCCGGGAGGACGTGATCGCCGTCCGCGTGCAGGGGCGTGCCGACGGCGGACCGGCCGTCGACTACACGGTGAACGGCGCCGCAGGCGTCGCCGACATGACCGGCCCCGCGTACACGGACGCGCCGACGAACCACGTGCTGCCCGGTTGGGACTTCCTGTGCGGTCAGCAGGTGGTGACGGCGGTGCTCGCCGCGCTGCGTCGCCGGGACAAGACCGGGCAGGGCGCCAACGTGGAGATCGCGCTCGCCGACACGGCGACCGCCGCCGTGGCCGACCTCGGCTGGTTCACCGAAGCTGCCGAACGCGGGAACCGTGCCCGCCACGGAAATCACCTCTACGGCAGCTTCGGTGTCGACTTCGCCACCGCCGACGGCGACCGCGTGATGATCGTCGCGCTCACCCCGAGGCAGTGGGCGTCGATCGGGATCGCGACCGGCACCACCGAGGTGTTCGCCGCCTTGGCGGCCTCGCTCGGAGCCGACTTCACGACCGATGAGGGCCGGTACGCGCATCGTGACGTCATCGAGGCGGTCCTGACCCCGTGGTTCGCGCAGCATTCGACGGTTGACGTGCACACTGCGCTCTCGGATGCGGGCGTTCTGTGGGGACCGTACCGCTCCGCGTCGGTCGTCGCGGCCGACTTCGAAGCCGGCGCCGGGATCGACCCGGTTCTCGTCGGAGTCGACCAGCCGGGCATCGGCGACGTCATCTCCTCGAGTTCGCCCATGCGGTTCGACGGCGAGTACTCCGGCAGCGTCCCCGCCGTCGCTCTCGGCTCGGACACGGCAGTGGTGCTCGGTGACGTCCTCGGTCTCGACACCGCCGAACTCGACCGCCTCCGCGCTGCGGGTGTCATCGTCTGAGTACTGGGCACCACTATGCCTTGAATCGCATGCATTGATAGGGGTGAAGCGCTCGGGCGGAGGGTGAAGACAAGCTATGCTTGTGAATCAAGGCATAGGAGGTCGTATGGCACGTCCGCGGAACACCAACCCGGCATCGCGGCTCGCTATGCATGAAAATGCAGGCATAGCGATGGTTGTCGCCGAACGTCGACGTGCACTCGGGTTGACGCAGGAGATGCTCGCCGACCTCGCCGATGTCTCACGCTCGACCGTCCAAGCGCTGGAATACGGCAGCCCGTCGGTCCGCCTGGGTGCACTGACCGCTGTGGCGGACGTCCTGGGGCTCGCGGTCGATGTCAGGCCCAAAGGCGACGGTCGATGACCGCCGCAGCGGATCTTCGCGCGGTCGACCGCGCCGATGTGTACGTAGGCGACCGCCTCACCGCGGCCCTGACTCGGGACGGAAAAGGGGTGACGACCCTCGACTATCGCGATCCGATTCCAACGGGTCGTACGGGAGGGATCGCATGGTCGCTCCCCGGTCCGGACTCGCCGTTCGAGGTCGGAGGAGACGCCCTGCCTGCATTCTTCGCGGGTCTGCTCCCCGAGGGCGTCCGCCTGGGCGTCGCACTGACTGCGACGAAGACGTCGGCAGACGACCACTTCACGCTTCTGCTCTCTGTGGGGAGTGACACTGTCGGAGACGTACGAGTGGTCCCCGAGGGGTCCGAGCCCCGTATTCGCCCACCGATGGTCACGGACACGGTGACGGACTTGCGCGAGGTGTTCCGGGAGTTCACCTCGTCGTTCGAATCCGACGCCGTCGCGTTGGCCGGCGTGCAGCCGAAGGTGAGTGCGTCGATGTGGAGCACGCCGACGGTCACCGATCGAGGGCCCGCGATCCTCAAACTCACCCCTCCATCCGGCTTTCCGAAGCTTGTCGAGAACGAGCACTTCTTCATGCGGATGGCCGCGGCCTGCGGAATCACCGCTGCTTCGACGACGATCGTCGAGGACGAGTCGGGAGTGACGGGTCTCCTGGTGGAACGGTTCGACCGCAGAGACGGTGTGAGGATTCCGCAGGAGGACGCCTGTCAGGTCCTCGACGTTTACCCGGGCGCGAAGTATCGAATGAAGACCGAGGAGGTGATCTCGGGACTGGCACGGACGTGTGAGCGGGGGGGAGGCTCGGCGCGCGCCGCGACCGTCGAACTGCTCAGGATCGTGGTCTTCTCGTGGCTGATCGGGAACGGTGACTTGCACGGGAAGAACCTGTCCATCCACGCTCCCGAGGGATGGTGGCGGCCGACGCCCGCATACGACCTCCTCACCACCCAGCCGTACTTGAAGTGGCGCGATCCGATGGCGATGAATCTCTACGGTCGCGCGAACCGGCTGAAGCGTTCGGACTTCATCGACGCCGGAGAGCGGCTCGGTGTCGGTGCGCGCCCGATGCGGCGGATGATCGACGAGTTGTGTGACGTGAGCACGACATGGATTCCGCGCTGCGCCGAGATCGGGTTCGCGGACCGTGACACCGAGCGACTCATTGCGTTGCTCACTGCGCGGGCCGAATCGTTGACGGGCAGTTGAAAGGTCCGTCAGATCGCGACCATCCTCGTGGCGGCCGACTTCTCGCGGCCGGTAGCGTCGTCGGGTCGAAGGCTCGTCCTCGTTGTCGAGAGCCCGGCTATCCTCATTCCAAGACACGACACGAGGGAGCCGCCGGTGGGGCAGTCACGGAGAGCGATCGCGACGGCGGGACTGTTCCTCGCGCTCTCGTTGGCGACCGCGTGCACGCAGGCCGGTCACCCGGTGCCCGGATCACCGACCGATCTGAACGAGCTGCTGCTGAGCACGCGGTGGCACAGCGTCGAGACGTTCGGCGGGAATCTGGACATCACGTTCGTGGCAGGTGGGGACTTCCACTACGTCAATTCGCCGAGCGGGGTCAACCCAGACAGCACGCCGGGCAACGAGTCGTGGGCGCTCTCGAACGGGCGCCTCACGGTGTGCTTCAACGACTGCTACGCGAAGTTCGACGGCCAGTGGAACGGAATCGCGTTCGTCGGACGCAAGTCCAACCTCACTCGCCGCACCTGGGACGTCACGCTGAGTCCGGTGGACGCGGCGAGTTGATCATTTCGCTGTCGTGACGTGCGTCTGATGACGAAGCGGTTGCCGGAGCGAGGGTCTCACGTCACTGGGTGCAGAATCCCGGGCCGCGTGGCCCTCGCTTCGTCGGTGAATCGGTGGCCCCAGAAGCTGGGCCTGGCGTAGGTCCGGGCCGTCCAGCTGAGGTCGTCGACGACGAGGCCGCCGTACCCGAGTTCGATCTCGGAGTGGCGGTGCGCCGCTGGACGACGTGGCAACCCCGAGTCGGGAACGGATATCTCGATGCGCCGAGATCGGGTTCTCGGACGAGAACACCGGCCGACTAGCCGTGATGCTGTCCTATCGTGCCGAGACGCTGGTGTCCGATTGAACTGTCCCGCATGTGCTTCGCGAAATGTGCACCACAGAAGAGGCGCGAGAGCCTATAGGGCGTCGTAGGCCCGCTCAGGTGCACATTTCACGGTGATCGGCCGATGAGCGGCGAGACGTCACATATGACTCGCCGGTAACAACGCCTAGACTCGAGGCCATGACCTCGCTGAACTTCACCCCGACCGCAGACCTCGTCGACGAGATCGGCGCCGATGTGCGCAGTTGTGACACGCAGTTCACCCAGTACGGCGGCAACCGCGAGTTCGTCGGCACCGTGACGACTGTGCGCTGCTTCCAGGACAACGCACTGCTCAAGTCGATCCTGTCGGAGCCCAACGAGGGCGGCGTGCTCGTCATCGACGGCGACGCATCGGTGCACACCGCTCTGGTGGGCGACATCATCGCCGAGCTCGGCCGGTCGAACGGCTGGGTCGGCATCATCGCGAACGGCGCGATCCGCGACGCCAAGACCATCGGCGGCATGGCGATCGGCGTCAAGGCGCTCGGCACCAACCCTCGCAAGTCGACCAAGACGGGCGCGGGCGAACGGGACGTGCCCGTGGAACTGGGCGGCGTCACCTTCACGCCCGGCGACATCGCCTACTCCGACGACGACGGCATCGTCCTCGTCGCGCAGGGCCTCTGAGCGGTCACCCGAACCTCATCGAACACTGACACCCTCGAACAAGGAGCAGTAATGCCGAAGCCGTCACCCGACTACTTCGCTCGCCTCGCCGCGTTGATCGCGATCGACGGGGAGCGCCCCACCAAGCCGGTCCTCGAAGCGTTCAGCGGCGCCGAGATGGCGACCATCCCCGTCGGCACCGCCGACGACATCGAACTGGCGGTCGCCCGTGCACGCGCCGCTCAGGTCCAATGGGGTGCGCAGTCGCCGCAGAGCCGCGCGAAGGTCCTCAACCGTTTCTCCGAGCTGGTGCACGACGCCGCGCAGGAGCTGATGGACATCGCGCAGGCCGAGACCGGCAAGGCTCGTGTCTACGCGCAGGAAGAGGTCATCGACGTCGCGCTGACCGCCCGCTACTACGCCCAGCAGGGCCCGTCTATGCTCGCCGACCAGCATGTTCAGGGCATGCTGCCGGGGGCCACCGACGTCCGCGTCCGCTACCAGCCGAAGGGCGTCGTCGGCGTCATCAGCCCGTGGAACTACCCGCTGACCCTCGCAGTGTCGGACGCCGTGGCCGCGCTGATCGCTGGCAACGCCGTTGTCATCAAGCCCGACAGCAACACACCGTACTGTGCTCTCGCTCTGGCCGAGCTTCTGTACAAGGCGGGGCTGCCGCGTGAGCTGTTCGCCGTCGTCCCCGGACCCGGTTCGGTCGTCGGTCAGGCCATCGTCGCCACCACCGACTACCTCATGTTCACGGGCTCGTCGGCCACCGGCGCGACCCTCGCGGCGCAGGCGGGCAAGCGGCTCATCGGCTTCTCGGCCGAACTCGGCGGCAAGAACCCGATGATCATCACCGACGGCGTGAACATCGACGACACCGTCGCAGGCGCAGCACGGGCGTGCTACTCGAACTCCGGCCAGCTCTGCATCTCGATCGAGCGCATCTACGTCGAGCGGTCGATCGCCGACGAGTTCACCACGAAGTTCGCCGCGCACGTCAAGAACATGACCCTCGCGGGCACATACGACTTCAACGCCGACATGGGCTCGCTCGCGTCCGCGCAGCAGATCGAGACCGTGCAGGCGCACGTCGACGACGCCGTCGCGAAGGGCGCCAAGGTGCTGGCGGGCGGGCGTAAGCGCGCCGACCTCGGTCCGTTCTTCTACGAGCCGACGGTCCTGGAGAACGTGTCCGACGAGATGACGTGCTTCGCCGACGAGACGTTCGGCCCGCTCGTGTCGATCTACCCCGTCGACTCGGTCGACGAGGCGATCAAACGTGCCAACGACACCGAGTACGGCCTCAACGCCAGCGTCTTCGCGGGCAGCACGGCACAGGCGCAGAAGATCGCCGAGCAGCTGCGTGCGGGAACGGTGAACATCAACGAGGGCTATGCCGCAGCGTGGGGGTCCACCGCCGCACCGATGGGCGGCATGGGCGTGTCGGGCGTCGGACGCCGCCACGGCCAGGAGGGGCTGCTCAAGTACACCGAGCCGCAGACCATCGCGACCCAGCGGGTCATCGGACTGGACGGCATCAAGGGCATCCCGCAGGGTCTGTTCTTGAAGTCGACGCCGACGCTGCTCCGCTCGTTGAAGTACCTGCCCGGCAGGTAGTCAGCGCGGCACGTCGATGGCGCTGACACCGGGGATCACACTGATCACGGTGGGCGGCGCCTGGTACTGCTCACGAAGCACAGACACGGTCGCGACGACCGGCCCCGAGCCGGTGGTCGCGACCGCAGTCGTCGGGAGGGTCGACGGGTAGCCGGTGCTCCCTGCGATCGTCTTCCAGTGGCGCAGGTCCACGTGGCCCCTGGCCCCGGTCCGGAGGTTGTGCCACTGCACCCGCAGGTACCGGTAGCTGTATTGATAGTGGTACGGCGCGAGATGGCTGACGCTGAACTGGACGCCTGCCGGTGGCGGTGGGAAGATCATCGTCCGCACTGCGGGCCGGGCCACGACGGTCGTCGGCTGGAACGATCCGCCCGGCACGCCGCCCGGCCCGATCTCCAACCCGCCGATCGCCGGGATCTGGAACGTCAACGGAGGCGCGGCAGGAGCGGCGTCGGCCGTCGGCACCGCCGTGGCGGTGACGGCTGCGGCCGCGAGGACGCCCGCCAAGACTTTTCGGGTACGCGTGAAAGGTGTCATCTGCTGTGTTCGGGAGCGGTCTCCCGCGCCGGGGTCGACGAATGCATGACTACTGTGCCTATCGCCACCGTAGCGCCTTTCGTTAGTCCGTTTGGACTACACGCTGAACTCGATCAGACGCGGCGCGCGACGAACCGGGCGCCGGCGTCGGTCATCCCGTTCACCGGATACAGCAGATGCATGGCGTTCGGTCCGCCCAGACGCGCGCCGTTGCAGATGGTGTCGCCGGCAGCGCAGTAGCGCGCCGTCTTGCCGCGGTACGCCCGACCGACGTGCATGGTGGGGGCCTTGGCGTCGCGCAGAAAACGGTCCGACGGCGGGCCGAACAGGACGACCGCCTTCACATGCGGTGCGATGGAGGCCGGAAGGGGTTTCGGCGTGTATCGCTGGTAGGCGGCGTAACTCGGCGGCATCCGCACGTCGTCGGCGACCGCGTACGCGGCAAGGGCCGCGCCCTGCGAGTATCCGCCGACCACGATGTCGGTCGACGGGCATGCCGCGGCGATCTGCTTGATCCGAGTCTGCGCCGACTTCACACCGTCGATGAAAGTGTGCGCAAACGCCAGCTTGTCGCGGAAGTCGCTGCTCGCCCGGTAGGAGACGGCCTCGACGCGGACGCGCTTTCCCGGCAGTGCCGCGCGCACCGAGCGTTCGAACGCGATTCCGGTGACACCGAGGGGCGGCGCCGTCTCGGCAGTTCCGCGCGCGAACAAGACGTGGACGTCGGCGCACCGTCGTGCCGCGTCGGCGGTGCCCGCCTGTGGAACTGTGACGCCGACAAGCGCCAATACCATCAGAACACTGCCGACGAACATTCGAGTACGCACCCGGCCATGGTAACCATGCGATCGCTGCCGCGACAGGGCGCGGCCGCTTCCCGCATGATGCGAAGATTCCCGCTAATTGTCCGACAATACGCGGGAAACGACGCGGCACGCGTGAACAGCGTGATGCCTACCGCGGCAGGGGTTACGCCGGGTGGACGTTGAGGCGTGCCAGCAAGTCGTTGTCGATGGCTGTGAGCTCGTTGTCGATGGCGCGCTGAGCCGACTTCCGCTGCGCAGGAGGCATCGTGTCGGCGGCATCCGCAGCCACGAGAAGATTGTCGAGCCTGCCCGTCATCGCGTCGACGAATGCACGTCCTTCAGCAGTCGACTCGGTCGCGGCGACCTTCTGCGCGGAGTCGCGGGAGGTGGCGATACGAGCGCGGAGTGCGGCGCTCGGACCGCCGAACTGGGTCAACACCGACGCGGGGACACCCGCGCGCTGCGCCTGGAACTCGGTGAGCTGAGCGCGTGCCGCGACCGCGGCGCGGTAGGCGATCGGGACCACGATCGGTGCTGCGAGACGCCCGACGGCGAGGTACCGCTTCATCTTCGTGGTGGTGAAGAACGCGGCCTCAGCTGCGGCCTTGCTCTGCTCGGCGACGGTCTTCGCCTCCGCGGCGGCGACCTTCTGCTGCGCCTTCGCGTCGGCCTTGATCGTCTTGCGCTCCTGCTTCTGGGCACGCTTGTGGAACTTCTGCTCCGTGCGGAGGTCCTTCTTGCGCAGTTTCCGTTCGGCCGCGGTCGACGCTTTCGCCTGAGCCTTGGCGCGGTACTTGATCGCCTTCTCTTCGCCCTTGCGGATCTTCTTCTCCGCCTTGCGTTCCGTGCGCTCTTCGCGCACCGATGAGAGCAGTCCCATGCCCGGCCTTCCGTGACGAAACTCGACACCTGCAAATGATTGTCTCCAGCTTTGCATAGTCTCGTGGGGTAGTGAATCACTCGGTCCACCGTGGACCGCGGTGTCGAAGTGATGTGGGGGTGCAGTCGTGAGTTCTGCCGTTCTGGGGGCGCGGAACCTCACTGGCTGCGAGCACCGCCTGGCACTGGACTTCACCGAGCACGGCGACGCCGCCGCCTCGGACGCCTCGCCGGAAGCTCGGCGGCGAATCGAAGCGGCGCAGGGCCACCGCGATCACGTGATCACGACCCTGCACGGTTTTCAGAGCGACCGAACGCCGTCCGACGTCGTGACTGTCGAAGCGGGCACGCATCGCGAGCGAGTGGAGCAGACGCGCCGGGCGGTAGCGGCCGGAGCCACGTGGATCTTCCGTGCCGCGCTGCCCACCGACGTCGAACGCGGGCGACGCGGGCATGCCGAAGCACTGTTCCGGCTCGGCGACGGCTATCTGCCGATCATCGTGGTCAATCACCGGGTGACGACGCTGGTCAACGGGGAACGGCCTGCGGACGCGCCGCCTCCGACCTTGCGCACCTCCCCGTTGTGGGGCTGGCGCCCGGCTGTCGACGCCACGAGGTCGGCCCGTTCGCAGCGACGCGACGTGATGCGGCTGGCGCACTTGACGGCCATGCTCGACGATCTCGGGTGGGGGACGGCCGATGCCGGAGCCCGCGTCGGGGGTCTCATCGGGCTCGATGCGGACTGCATGGTCGCGGTTTCGTTGGACGCAGCTCTCACCGAGTACGCCGAGGAGTTCGAGCACCGCCACGCCATCGCCGAGGGCAGCGTGCCGACCGTCGCGCGACGGGTCGGAGAGTGTCGCAGCTGTCACTGGTGGTCGCGGTGCGAGAGCGAACTGGCCGATCGTCACGACGTGAGTCTGGTGGTCGGCGGAAGTCAGGCCACTGTTCTGCAGGAAGCCGGCATCACGACATTCGACGCATTGGCCGACTACCGCGGAGATCCACCCGAAGACTGGCCGGCCGCAGTCCCGTTCGCCGACGCCATCGTCTCCGCCGCCAGCTGGGTGGCCGACATCCCACTGGTCCGGCGACTCGACAGGCCGCGCCTACGACGTGCCGACATCGAGGTGGACGTCGACATGGAGAGCTACTCCGAACGCGGCGCCTACATGTGGGGAACACTGCTCACCGACAACACCGATCCCTCACGCGAGGTGCGCTACCTGCCCTTCGTCACCTGGGACCCGCTGCCGACTCTCGACGAGGGACGCTCGTTCGCCGAGTTCTGGAATTGGATGGCCGCGGAACGACGCGCCGCGCGCGAGGCCGGAAAGACGTTCGCCGCATACTGCTACTCGCAGCAGGCGGAGAACCGATGGCTGCGCGGCAGCGCCGACCGGTTCCACGGCGTGGTCCCGGGAGTGCCGTCGCGAGCCGAGGTGGACGCGTTCATCGGATCCAAGGAGTGGGTCGACGTCTTCGAGGCGGTCGGCAAGAATTTCGTGTGCCCGCGTGGCAAGGGACTCAAGCGGATCGCACCTGTCGCCGGGTTCAACTGGCGAGACGCCGAGGCGAGCGGAGAGGCGTCGATGGAGTGGTACGCGGCGGCCGTCGCGTTGGACGGCGCGGCGTTCGACGAGTCGCAGCGTGCCCGACTGCTCACGTACAACGAAGACGACGTGCAGGCGACGAAGGTGCTGCGCGAGTGGATCTCGTCGCAGGATGTCCTCGAACTCCCCACGGTGCGGGAGATCCTGACGCGCCGCGCGGCAGAGGGAGGGGTCCCTACTTCGCGATCTGTGTGACGTCGTCGGAGGCCGTGTCGGTCTCGGCGCGTGCGGCGGCCTCCGCGGCACGACGGCGGTTGGTCGCGATGATCCAGAAGACGCCGACGGCGGTGATGACCAGAGCACCGACGATCGTGACGGCGGCGACCGGTGCAGACGCTCCGGCAAGGCCTTCGGCGATCAACCAGACCGCAAAACCGAAGAAGAGCACCGCGGCGCCGAGGGCGATCGTGCGCTCGGGCAGGTGTCTGCCGAGTGTGCGTCCCACGATGATGGCCAGGGCGTCGGCGGCCACCATGCCGATGGTGGAACCGATCCACACCCCGAGCCAGTCGTGGTCGGCGGCGAGCGCGATCGTCGCGAGCATCGTCTTGTCGCCGAGTTCGGCGAGCAGGAACGCTGACATCACGGCGAAGAACACCGACCGTCCGACACGTCCGGCGCGGGACGCCTCGTCGTCGTCCAGCTCGTCCCCGCGCACCGTCCACAGTCCGAACACCAGCATCGACAGGCCGCCGACGATCGACATCAACTCGGTCGGGATCGACAGACCGAGGAAGTGGCCGAGGAACACGGACGCGGCGTGGACCAGCGTGGTCGCCGTCAGAATCGCGGTCAGAACCACCCACCAGCGGTAACGGAGTGCAAAGGTCATCGCCATCAACTGAGACTTGTCGCCGAGCTCGGCGACGAAGATGACGGCGAAACTCAGCGCCAGGGCAGTGACCATGCCGCCACGTTAGGGTGACCTGCGTCCCACAATCAACTCACCTGCGGACCCGCATAACCGCAGGTGGGGAGGCCTGATTAGGCTGTTCGGGCGGCCGAAACCTCCTGTGCGGATCGGGCGGATCGCCCACCAGGCACAATGGTGCGGTGACCTTCCCTGCAGTCGACGACCGTCGCGTCGTCACCGGGCCCCTACGACCGATCGAGATCGCGTCCATCGCGATCTTCAGCGGTCTCACCGTGGTGCCGGCCGTGATCGTCGCGGTCGTGCCGATGGCCGCTGCCCTCGGATTCCTTACTCCCGTCCCGATCGCGCTGCTGGCCGCGCGGACCCGCCTGCGCGCCGTGATCGCCGCCGTCGTCACGACGGTCGCCGTCACTTTCGCTGTCGCCGGGCTCGGCACCGCGTTCGGAGTGGCCGTGACGGCGGTGATCGGTGGAATCGTCGGTGAGGTCCGCCGCCGAGGTGGCGGCCTGATCGTTCTCAGCGCACTGTCGGTGATCATCGCCCCGGCCATCGCGGGTATCACGGTCCTGCTGATGTGGGTTCTCAAACCGTTGCGGACGCTGGGTCTCGAAGTGTTCGACAACGTGCTCACCGGCATCGCGAAAACACTTCGGGCGGTCAAGCTGACGGGTGCGGGAGACGCCGTCGAGAACTTCTCCGGCAATGTCGTCGACAACTGGTGGCTGTGGCTGTGGATCCCCGGCACCATCGGCACGTTCCTCACCTTGATCCTGGCCGGATGGTGCCTCGGAAAGGTGCTCGATCGCCTCGCCGACGTGAAACTCGACGACACGCTCGAGGCCGCGCACGTCTTCGACGACAGCGAGCCCGACCCGTTGCCGCTGCGGGCGGTCGGGGTCGGCTATCGCTATCCGGGGACGTCGCGCGACGTGCTGACCGGCATCGACCTGGAACTGCATCCGGGTGAGTTCGTGGCGATCGTCGGAGCGAACGGGTCGGGCAAGTCGACACTCGCGAAGGTCCTCGCCGGAGTCGATCCGACGTCGGGTGCAGTCGACCGGCCGGGTGCGCCGGGTCTCGGTCGTCGCGGTGGCACCGCGCTTGTCCTGCAGCGGCCCGAAGCTCAGATGCTCGGCTCCCGAGTCGCCGACGACCTCGTGTGGGGACTCCCGGAAGGCGCCGTCGTCGACGTCGAGGGCCTTCTCGCCGAGGTGGGACTGGCCGGGCTCGGCGACCGGGACACGTCCGACCTGTCGGGCGGTCAACAGCAGCGTCTCGCCGTGGCTGCGGCACTGGCCCGCGGGCCGCGACTGGTGATCGCCGACGAGGTGACGTCGATGGTCGATCCGCGGGGGCGCGACGAACTGATCGGCATCCTCGCCGAACTCCCGCGCCGCCACGGCATCACGGTCGTGCTGATCACCCACCGGGATTCGGAGGCCAGGGCCGCCGACCGCATCGTGCATCTCGCCGATGGTCGAGTGGTCGCTCACCATCCCGAGTGGATGCGACCGGAACAGAGCGCGCCCGCGCTCGCGTCGTCGCACGTCGGTGGGGAACCGCTGCTCGTCGTCTCCGATGTCGCGCACACATACCTCCAGGGTTCCCCGTGGGAGGTGACGGCCCTGCACGACGTGAACCTCCGTGTGGACCGCGGCGACGGAGTGCTGATCGTCGGCGGAAACGGGTCGGGCAAGTCGACCCTCGCCTGGATTCTCGCCGGACTCACCAAGCCGACGTCCGGCGCCGTTCTGATCGACGGTGAACCGATCGCGGAGAACGTCGGCAGTGTTGGACTCGGCTTCCAGCATGCGCGGCTGCAACTGCAGAAGGTGACCGTCGGCGACGAGATCATGGCGGTCGGCGGAGAGAGCGTCGGGACCAGCGAAGTGGGACGGGTCCTCGACCTCGTCGCTCTTCCGCGCGAGTTCGCGGCGAAGCGCGTCGACTCCCTTTCCGGCGGTCAGATGCGCCGCGTGGTGCTGGCTTCATTGATCGCGTCCGATCCCGATGTCCTGGTGCTCGACGAGCCCCTCGCCGGCCTCGATCCCCAGGCCCGCGAAGAGGTGCTCGGCGTCCTCGCGCGACTACGGGACGACGGTGCGACCATCGTGATCATCTCCCACGACCTCGAATCTCTCGATCGGGTGTGCAACCGTCGCGTCGAACTCGCCGCGGGCGTCCTGGAAGGCGGTGCGTGACATGCAGATCCCGATGCTGCGTCAGATCCCCGGCGACTCCGTCGTCCACCGCCTCTGGGCGGGAACCAAACTGCTCATCGTCCTCACCCTCGGCCTGATGACATGGATCCTGCCGTCGTGGCCCGCCCTCGGCTATGTCGCCGCCTGCATGATCGTGTTCGCGCTGCTCGCGGGCATACCTGTCGGCGCGTTGCCTCGACCTCCGTGGTGGTTCTGGACGGTGATGGCTGTCGGAGTCGCGTGGTCGTGGATTGCGCGGGGCAACGAGGGCGGGCTCACTGCGTTGCGCGCGGTGCTCCTCGGTCTGGTGGTTCTGGCGATGTCGGTGCTGGTCGTGTGGACCACGCCCGTCGCCGAGCTGGCGCCGGCGATCGCCGTCCTCATGCGTCCGCTGAAGCTCCTGCGACTGCCGGTCGACGAGTGGGCGGTGACCATTGCACTGTCGTTGCGGGGACTGCCGCTGCTCATCGACGAGATGCGGCTGCTCTGGGCTGCTCACCGGCTCCGCCCGAAGTCGAGCGCGTCGTCGGGGCATCCGTCGGCCGAACCCTCGATCCTGGACATGATCGTCGCCGCCATGTCGTCTGCCATGCGTCGAAGCGCCGAGATGTCGGAGGCGATCACCGCGCGCGGCGGCACCGGGCGCCTCACCGCGTATCCGTCGCGGCCCGGAAAGCTCGACGCGGTCGTTCTCACCGTGTTCGTGCTGTTGTCCGCGGGAGCGGCGACTGCGGCGATCATCCTGCTCTGACAGCCGGATGGTTAGCCGGGTGTGTGCTGAACCTGATCGAGCGTTCAGATAGTGTCCCATTTGAACCGACTTCGCAGGGTTGCGACGTCAATGAGCTTTGGGGGACAGAATGAACGTGTGGAAATACCTGGGTCGATACGCACTCGCCTACGTCGGCATGATCGTCGTACTCGGGGTGATCAGCGCCTTCATGGAACTTCCCCCGTCGATGGGCGCGGTGGCGCCGATCGTCGCGCTGAATTACCCGGTGAACAAATTCGTGGTCGAGTTCCGGCGCGTCCCCGACTCGGCGGAGAGACTCAGCTTGGCCGTCGCGTGCATCGGATTCTTCGTCCTTCTGCAGATCGCCATCCTGATCGGCGCCGCGCTGGCGTACCCCGACGCGGCGTCGGAGGTTCTCGACCGACCCGGCATCGCGGTTCTGGTGGTGGGCTTCGGAGTGCTGCTGCCTGCCGTCGTGATGTGGCTGATCATCCGATTCATGCCATCGCGTTTCCTGCGGAGCCTCGAGAAGGCAGAGGCGAAGAAGGCCGCTCGCCGCGCGAGGTGACATGAGTCTGGGACCGTACGTGCTGAGGTTCACGCTGGCGGCGACACTGCTGTTCGGCGTGTTCCTCCTCGTGAGTTGGGCTGTGCTGTGGCCGTTGGCGGGCTTCGGCGGTCTCCTGGCCGCGGCGTTGGCCGCCGGGTACACGATCAACACGTTCATGACCACGGTGGGCAGAGCGCCGACGGGCTGCGAGCGCCGCAGCCTGATCGCCGCGTTCATCGTGGTGTCGGCGTTGCTCGACGTCGTCCCGCTGATCGTCTACGCCACCGCGGTGGCGGGAGGCGCCGACGACCTCGTGCACCGCCCGGCGATCTCCCTGGGCGTCGGCGGCTCGTTCCTGTGCCAGATGGTGTGGATCTGGCTCGTGGTGCGCTTCTACCCCGACCTCCGCCGTCAGCCGAACCCGTAGTCGGCGCGTAGGCGAGCAAGAACGGTCAAGCGCAGGACTGGCGTTCGCGTCGATACTGATCTCATGACCGACCACCTGCGGACACTCCTCGACGCCGTGCTCGACGAGAGCAACGACGGCCTCGACGACATGGCTGCGGACGTGTACTCCTCGCCGTTCCACTTCGCGCGGTCGGTTCGGGCGGGTGCGGGCGAGTCGCCAGTCGCGCTGCGTCGACGCGTGATCCTGGAACGATCGGCGTGGGAACTGCAACGTGGCGCCACCGTCACCGACACCGCGTTCGCGGCCGGGTACGAGAGCGTCGAAGGCTTCAGTCGTGCGTTCTCTCGCGCCTACGGGCATCCGCCGACGTCGATGCCGCCTGCGGGCCAGTCCGGGCACTGGCTGCCCGCGCCGAACGGCATCCATTTCCATTCGCCGACGGTCCTGTACGTCGACTCGAACGAGAGCGGTCTGGCCGAGGAGTCGGCCGGCGACATCGTCTCCCTTCAGTGCAGACACGACGCCGCCGACATCGATGCGCTGCTGGACGCCGCGGGCGCCGTGTCGGCAGCCGAGCGAGGTCGTCGCCGCCTTGTCGGAAGCACGTCGCGGGCGTGGGACGGACCCGACGAGACGATCGACCAGGTGCTGTGGCACCTCGTGATCAGCAAGGAGCCGTGGCTCGCCACCATCGAGGGCGGGCCGATGCCCGACCTGACGCCCGCTTCCGACCTCGACGCACTCCGGGCTCGACATGCCGCGAGCTCGGTCCGCTGGCTGGCGATGGTGCGGGACGTCACCCGGCGCGGAGCGTGGGCCGATTGGATCGTCGACGCCCTGTGCAGCCCACCGGAGTCGTTCCGGCTGTCGCAGATCGTCGCACACGAGCTCACGTTCTCGGCGCACCGCAGGCTTCTCGCACGCTGGATGCTGCACGACGCCGGAGTCGACACCGGCGCACCCGAACTGGACCCCGACCCCATCATGTGGCAACGACGACTCACCGGAGGAACACCACGATGACCGACTACGTCTTCTACACCGCGTCCACCCTCGACGGCTTCCTCGCCGACGAGAACGACTCCCTCGACTGGCTGCTCACTCAGCCGATCGACGAGGACGGCCCGCACAACATCGCCGATCTGATGGCGGCGACCGGGGCCATCGTCATGGGATCCACGACCTATCGCTGGGTGGTCGACCACATCACGGCCAGCGGTGAGGAATGGATGTACAAGGATCATCCGACGTTCGTGTTCACCCACCGCGACCTGGAGCCCGTCCATCCGTCGATCACCGTAGTGGCCGGTTCGCCCGCCGAGCACCGCGCAGCCCTTGAGAAGGCGGCAGGCGACCGGGCGGTATGGGTGGTCGGCGGCGGCGACCTCGCGGCCCAGTTCGCTGAGGACGGAATGCTCGACGAGCTGCTCGTCTCGTTCGCGCCCGCCACCGTCGGTTCTGGCCGCCCCCTGTTTCCGCGCGCGTGGGACTTCGAACTGCTCGAGACCGTGCAGAACAAGGCGTTTGTCATCGCCCGTTACCGGGTCGTCGGCCCGCGAGGGCAAGCCGCTTCACCGGTCGGATGACAGAACAACGGCGGCCGCCCCGATGGGGCGGCCGCCGTTGTGTCAGACAGATCAGGCGGGGACGATGAGTCCCGAGCCCTGGGTCTTCGCGCGAGCGAGGCGCTCGGAGGCGTCGTCCCAGTTCACGACGTTCCACCAGGCCTTGACGTAGTCGGGTTTCACGTTCTGGTAGTCGAGGTAGAAGGCGTGCTCCCACATGTCGAGCATGACGACCGGGATCAGGGCGGCAGAGGTGTTGCCGCTCTGGTCGGTCAGCTGCTCGATGACGAGGCGCTGGCCGATGGTGTCGAAGCCGAGGATGGCCCAACCCGAGCCCTGCAGGGTGGTGGCCGCAGCGGTGAAGTGAGCCTTGAACTGCTCGAAGCCGCCGAAGTCGACGCCGATCTGCTCGGCGAGGTCGCCGGTGGGCTCGCCGCCGCCGTTGGGCGAGAGGTTCTTCCAGAAGATCGAGTGGTTGGTGTGACCACCGAGGTGGAAGCCCAGGTTGGCCGACAGGCCGTAGACCTTGCCTGCGATGGTGCCGTCTTCGCGGGCCTCTGCCAGCTTGGCGAGCGCGGTGTTGGCGCCTGCGACGTAGGTGGCGTGGTGCTTGCTGTGGTGCAGCTCCATGATCTTGCCGGAGATGTGGGGCTCGAGGGCGCCGTAGTCGTAATCGAGTTCGGGCAGGGTGTAGTCAGCCACGATGTTCCTCTCAAAGATTCGCGAAAGATCCGTACTGGGTCCAGTCAACAACATTTCCGCAGACCGGTGGTTATTGCAACAGATCAGGTCACCGTGGGATTCCTGCCACCGCCTGTGCCGCCGATAGCCGTAGCCTGGTCGCATGAGCCTGTTCGATCGCCTGATGGCGGCCTCCAACGTCAAGACCGCGATGGTTCCCCGCGACCGTGCACTGCCCGGCCGCTCCACGCCGTTGCCGCTTCGAGACGAGAACATCGTCCTGCATCGGCCGATGCGGGGAGCGGCGTCGTCCGACGGCGGATACGGCCCGGCCGGAATCGGTGATTGGGGACCGGATCTGCGAGCGATCGTGCTCGCGGGCGGGTGCTTCTGGGGAGTCGAGGAGATCTTCTGGCAGCAACCAGGCGTCCACAGCACGGCGGTCGGCTACGCGGGCGGCTACACCCCGAACCCGACGTACGAGGAGGTGTGCACCGCGCAGACCGGGCACGCGGAAGCTGTTCTTGTCGTCTTCGATCCGGCCCAGACCAGTGCGAAGGCTCTCATCGAGCTGTTCTTCACCTCGCACGACCCGACGCAGGAGATGCGTCAGGGCAACGACATCGGCACCCAGTACCGGTCGGCGGTCTTCACGTTCGACGACGCCGATCTCGACCTGGCGGTCGGCGCCGTGGATAAGTTCGGCCCCACCCTCACCGATGCGGGGTACGGCCCGATCACAACGGAGATCTCCGCCATGGCGGATGCGGGCGACGGCGTCTTCTACTACGCGGAAGACGTTCACCAGCAATACCTGCACAAGAACCCGAACGGGTACCGCTGCCACGTCTCGACCGGGCTGACGTTCCCCGCCTGATGCCACAGGCGATCACCCTCGAGCAGTGGAACCGCACCCTGCTCGAGCGTCAACATCTGCTCGAACGAGTCGACGAGGACGTCGTCGAAGTGGTCGACCGGATCGTCGGCCTGCAGTCGCAGGATCCGCAGGCCGCGTTCTACGGTCTCGCGTGCCGCGTCGAAGGATTCGACCCCGCCGACGTCGACGAGCTTCTCACCGAGCGTGAACTCGTCCGCATCACCCTGCAACGCGGCACGGTGTTCCTCGCCGACGGACTCGACGCGCGGTGGATTCGTGAACTGATGCAGCCGATGCTGTCGTCGGCAGTCGAGACGAACCACGGCCGCAGACTGGTCGACGTGACCTCGGACGAGGTGACCGATCACGCTCGTGACCGGCTCGCCGACGGTCCGCTCGGTGCCGCTGCGCTTCGAGCCTCGCTTGCCGAGCGATGGCCGGACGAACCCGCGTCCGACATGGCGGCCGTTGCGCGACTGCGGCTGCCGGTGGTGCAGACGCCGCCTCGCGGTCTGTGGAAGCGGTCAGGCGCTCCGACGTACGCGCTGCTCGACGACTGGATCGGAGAAGGCGAGCCCGCGGTCACCGGAGACGAGGCGCGCCGTGACCTGATCCGTCTCTATCTGCGAGGGTTCGGGCCGGCGTCCGTCGCGGCCGTGCAGACGTGGTCGGGCCTCACCGGGCTCGGACCGATCATGGCGGCGATGGAGGCGGACTGGGAACTCGTGATCTACACCGGGCCGGGAGGTGAGACGCTGTACGACCTCGACGGTCTGCCGATCATCGAGGGAGACGTCCCCGCGCCCATTCGGTGCGTCGCCCCCTATGACAACTTGATCGTCGCCAACGCCGACCGGATCCGGGTGGCCGATCCCGACCTCTATCAGGCGCTGTGGACGCCGAACGGACAGTTCCCGGGGTTCGTGCTCGTCGACGGGCGGCTCGCCGCCACGTGGAAGCCGACCAAGGACGGTGTCGCCCTGACGGAGCTTCGTGACCTCACCAGTGACGAGCGGGCGGGCGTCGAACGCGAAGTCGATGTGGTCCGGGCGATGATCGAGTCCTGACCGGTTCCCGCATCGCAGTCGCTACGCTCCGGTCCTCGGATTCCGCGCGGAGATGAAGTACCGGCGGCCCGTGGGGTCGGCCATGACCACCTGGTCGTGACGACGTTCCACGACCGTCGCTCCCCAGTCCTCGTGCCGCTCCACTTCGACCGGGAGGTTGCTCGCGGCGACGTCCAGGTAGGTGGCCCCGGACGCGTTGTCCGATCGGACGAGCAGGACCTGCAACGACAGATCCGGATCGCGGGTCAAGGTGTGGCGGTCGACGTCGCCCGGAGCGTCCTGGCCTGTCAGTGCGGTCCAGAAGGCGAGCTCCGCGTCGAACTTGGCAGCCGGGACGTCGTAGCAGATCTGATCGATGATGCTGATGGTCCCGCCGGGCCACCGGATCGGGCGGGACCGTCGATTCTCGCCTGCCCATTCGACGAGGCAGAACCGTCCGCCTGCGGGGGACGCCATCACTCGGTGAGTTCCGTAGTCGGCGATCTCCCTGGCGCCAAGTGCGACGGCCTCCAGGGCGGCCGACGCAGGATCGTCGACGTGCATGTCGAGGTGCGTCCCGCCGGGACCTGCGGCGATCCGCTGGACCCGGAGGTGAGCGTCGCCGTTGAACGGGTCGAGGGAGGCGAACTCCTTCGACGGTCCGCGGGGCGGCGAGACCGTGCTTCCCGAGATCGCGCGCCAGAAGGTGACTTCCGATCCGAACTCGGCGGCGGGGAAGTCGAGGAACGCGGTCAGCCAGCGAACATGCACGCCACGATTCTAGTGCGACATCAGTGTGCGACACCGCGTACGAGTGCGTGCCGGATCAGCAGGTGTCAAGTCTTCCTGGAGAGTTTCGATCGGCGTGTTGTCCCCAGGTTGTCCCCAACTGTGGATGTGGACAAGTGGATGAAATCTACTTGGCGGTAATGCGTCGGAGGGATGCCGTGGGCCCGAATCTGTCGTTAATTCGAGACGGCCGTCACAGAATCAGCCCCGTTTTCCTAGGTCTATCCACAATTCCACAGGGTTGTCCACAGGGTCGCCGTGCCTGTTGGTGAATCCCGAACACCCTGTGAACGAAGCTTTCCACGGCACCTGTGGAAATCTCTATGCAGGTATGCATAGTTGCGTCTGCTTGCTCGGAGTGTTGTTGCGGATGTGTAGCTGGCGCACCCGCGATCGACAGGTGTGGAAAACTGGGGAACGTGAGCATGGGCGACATCGAGTCGGTGGGCGTCACCGAACTTCCGGACGACTTCACCGACGACCCGGAACGGATCCTGCTCGATGTCCGCGAGGACTACGAGTGGGATGAGGCGCACGTCCGCGGCGCACTCCACATTCCGCTCGGCGAGGTCCCCGGTCGCATCGACGAGATCGATCTCGACCGTGAACTGTTCGTCGTGTGCCGGACCAGCGGGCGGTCGTATCGGATCATGGAGTATCTCCTCAACCGCGGCATCGACGGCACGGTCGTGACCGGCGGCATGGTCGCCTGGATCGCCGCCGACAAGCCTGTCGACGGTGGACCGGACGCTCCGTGACCGCGCCGGTGAACCTCGACATCTGCCCGTCCTGCCGCATCCAGGCCCCGCACCGGGAGGGTAGGACGGTCTGCCCCCGCTGCGGAGGACCGCTCACGCAGTCCGCGCCTGCCCGCCAGTCGCCGCAGCCGCCTCGTCGGCCCGCGCTGCGGTGGACAGCGCATCGTCCGCGCGAAGCGATGCCGTCGCCGCGTGGCCCGAAGCGTCCGGACAAGGGGCCGACGCCGTCGTATGCGTACAACCCCGGCTGGGGTCTCGTCGATGTCCCGGACAAGGCGGCCGAAGCCGATGACCGGGTGCCCGTCGCGACTGCTGCCCTCACTCGCGCCATGGAGCTGACGTGTCTGATTCTCGGAGCCTCCGCCGTCGTCCACGGCGCGCGCTACGTGATCGCCGTGGTGAACCGGACGCGCCCGATCTCGGCGTGGATCGACTGGCTCAGCAGCATCGCGGTCCTCGTCTTCGGGGTGATGTCACTGATCGCCGTCGTCGTCGCCATCGTGACCTTCGGCCGATGGGTTCGTGAGATCCGCATCCGCAGTTTTGCGAGTGCAGGCTTCCTCGACCCTCGACCTGCGTGGGCGGTGTTCGCCTTGACGGTGACTCCGTTCGTCAACGTCGTCGGAGCGCCGTGGATGCTGCACGAGGCCGCCCGAGTGAGCGACCTCGACGACGGTGGACGGCTCGCGCGGATCCGCCTGAGGCTGGCCGTGGCTTGGGCGATCGTCAATGGCGTCGCGGTGCTTGCGGTCATTTACCGCCTTGGCGCGTGGAGCACGGAATCCCTGCAGGTGGACGCCGACGCTCTCGCCTTGGTGACGGCGTCGTTCGCTGTCTCGGCGGTCTTCGCGCGGTGGGCGGTCACTCGCGTCGAACGACTGGCGGGGACACACTCCGACGTCGACGAGCGTCCGCTCCGGCGGCTGGTGGCGGCATGAGCGCGCGCGACGTCTCCCGCTCAGGCAAGCCCGCCGTCGTCGCGCACCGCGGGGCGTCGGGCGAAATGGCCGAACACACCCTCGCCGCATACGAACTCGCCCTGCAGCAGGGGTCGGACGGTCTCGAGTGCGATGTGCGGCTCACCGCCGACCACGAACTCGTATGCATTCACGACCGCACGATCGAACGGACGTCGGACGGCACGGGCGTCGTCAGCGAGATGACCCTCGCGCAGCTCCGTGAACACGACTTCGGGTCGTGGCACAGCGGCACGGCAGCCGAGGTCTTGACGCTGCGCGAACTGTTGACCCTCACGCTCGATTGGCATCGACCCGTCCGTCTCTTCATCGAGACCAAGCATCCGGTCCGCTACGGCAGCCTCGTCGAGACAGCACTGCTGGAGATGCTCCACGAGTTCGGCGTGGCGTCCCCGCCTTCGGCCGATCACAGCCGAGCCGTTGTCATCTCGTTCTCGTCGGCAGGCGTCTGGCGGATCCGCCGCAGCGCGCCGATCCTCCCGACCATCCTGCTCGGAGACACCGCCCGCATCATCGGCGGCACCGCGGCGACTGCCGTCGGAGCGACCGGCGTGGGCCCCTCGATCGAGACGCTGCGACTGCACCCCGAGCTCGTCGACCGTGCCGCCGCATCCGGCCGCGTCACCTACTGCTGGACGGTGGACGAGAAACCCGACGTCCAACTCTGCGCCGACCTCGGTGTCCGCTGGGTCGCGACGAATCATCCGGCACGAGTCAGGGACTGGCTCGTCACCGTCGACTGACACGTCCTTGGACTCTGCGACACTGGTACCCATGGCAAAGAAGAGCAAGCGCGGCAGTGGTCCGCGCCCGGGTAGCAATCGCGCGGAGCGGGTGGCCGCACGCAAGGCCAGGCAGGCTGCGTCCTTGGAGGCCCCCGCCCGCCCGTTCGACGGACTCGCCGCCGAGTGCGACCTGGTCGCGATGCGGTCGTTCATCGCGTCGGCCACCGCACAGGTGACGTTCACCGACGGCTTCGGCGCCGCCCACGAGGCGGACTTCGCCACCGTGCTGCCCGGCGCGGTGTTCGCCGATGTGCGCGAACGGCCGACGGGCGCGCAGGGCCTGGTCGCTCTGCAGACCGACCCGGAGCCCGCCGATCTGCGTGCGTCGCTGTCGGCGGCGCTCGCGTGGGCCGGCAATGCCGAGCCCGGCGCCGAGTACACCGGGGACGCGGTCGAGGCCGCGCTCACCGACATCGTCGACCCGACGGCGTCGCTCGAAGTGATCGTCTACGAGAACTTCGACTGGTGGTTCGCCGAGGGGGCCGAGCTGGAGTCGCACGTCAAGGCGATGCTGCAGCGCGCCAACGACACGATCCTCCCGACCGCGCGGCTGCACCCTGCGAGCGGCGTCGGAGCTCCGTGGTGGGTCGATGCGGGCGAGCGCGCCCATCTGCGGTGGGTGCGCCCCGAAGACGAGGAGTCGTTGATGAACGCGCTCGCTCGTGTTCACGCCGCCGGAGCGTTGACGATGGGTGAGAACTCTCGTTTCGCCGGGTCGTTCCGTACCCACGGCCTGGTGGTCCCGGTGTTCGACCTCGACGTCGAAGCGCACCATGAGGAGTGGCACGACGGGCTCGAGGCCCTGGACGCGGCTCTGACCGAGGCGCTCGCCGACACGTCGGATCTCACTGCGGCCCAGCGTTCCTCTCGCGCAGGCATCATCGGGCGCCAGGTGACCCTGCGCTGACCCCCGCTCCTTGAGGAGCCGCGAATCCCCTTGCTCCTTGTGGTGCCGCGAGTCCCCTGCTCCTTGTGGAGCCGCGAGTCCCCCTGCTCCTTGAGCGAGCGAAGCGAGTCGAAAGGCTTTTGCGGCAACACCTTTCGACTCGCAAGCTCGCTCAAGGAGCAGGGGAAGTCTCGCAAAGTCGCGCAAGGAGCAGGGGGAGTCTCGCAAGCTCACTCGAGGAGCAGTGGGAGAGTCAGAGGTTGCCGCCTGCGGCGATGGGGGCCGACACGTCGTTCTGGCCGGTCTTGCTGTTGAGCTCACGCTCGACGAAGTTCTCCAGATCGAACAGGTTGCCGTTGGCCCGCTCGGCGATGGTCTGCAGGGTGGTCATCGAGGCGACTTCCTCGACCTGCTCCTTGAGGAACCACTGCATGAACTGTTCGCCCAGGTAGTCGCCGCTCTCGCGGGCCGAGCTCGCGAGATCGACGATCTGCTGGGTCACCTGCTTCTCCTGGGCGAGCGCCAGTGCGATCGGCTCACGGTACTCGCTGAACTCGGTGGCCGGAGCCGAGGCGGCGGGCACCTTGACGTCGATGTCACGATCGAGGAAGTACTGCACGATCATCATCGCGTGATTGCGCTCTTCCACCGACTGCTCGTAGAAGTGCTGCGCCATCTGCGGCATGTCGTGCGCGGCGTACCAGACGGCGAGCGCGATGTACTGCTGTGAAGCGGAGAACTCGTTGCTGATCTGTTCGTGGAGCAGCTCTTGGAACGGGGTACGCGCAGCGGTGTCGGTCATGCGCACCAGATTAGCGGAGTGGCGACCCGTCTGAACTGCTCAGGAGATCCTTCGGGACCTCCACGCCCTTGCTGACGTATTCGAAGAACGACGTCGTGGTCGATCCGGGGATGAGCGAGTCGCCGTCGTCGGTCACCTGGTCCCCGTCGGTGGGGACGGTGGTGGTGAGCGGGTCTCGCAGTTTGTAGGCGAGCCACGCGAGATCCCACAGATGGTCGCCGTCGGCGACGGTCACCGCGGCGACGGCGCCGTTCGCGAACGGGATCAGCCGGAACGGATTGAGCAGCACACCCGGGCTGGTCGCCTTCGACATCAATGCGGCGAAGAACTTCCGCTGATTGACCACGCGCTCCAAGTCGGCGTTGGGGAACGCCCGAGTGCGAACCAGGCCGAGCGCCTGCGCACCGTTCAACTCCTGGCAACCCGCCTTGAGCCGCAGTCCGGCCTTCGGGTCGCGGAGCGGTTTGGTCAAGCACATCTCGACACCTCCGACGGCGTCGACCAGGCTGTCGAACCCGCCGAAACCGATCTCGATGTAGTGGTCGATGTGGACTTTGCTGAACTCCTCGATGGTCTGGACCAGCAGTTTCGGGCCACCGGTGTTGAAGGCCGAGTTGATCTTGTGGCTGCCCTGCCCGGGGATCGGCACGTACAGGTCGCGTGGGACGCTGACGAGCATCGGGCGGCCCGACGTCGGGAAATGCGCGAGCATGATCGTGTCCGTGCGCGCGCCGTCACTGTCGCCGGTGGCGAGTTTGTCCTTGTCGGCCTGGCTGAGGCCGGACCTGGAGTCGGTGCCGACGATGAGCCAGTTGGTGCCCGGCGTGTCGCCGATGCGGCCGGGGTAGTCGGCGAGCGCGTCCACCCGATTCAACTTGGTGTCGTAGTAGAAGAGCAACGCGATCGGCGTGATCAGCAGGACGAGCAGCACGACCAGGGCGATGCGCAGCCACCGGCGAGGCTTTCGGCTCCGTCGGGGCTTGCTCGGCGGGGCGGCGGATGCGGCCCGTCGCGGGGGTTGCGCAGGCGGACGAGATGCGGGGCGGCGAGGAGGAGGCCCCGGCGGGCGTCGTCGATCGTCACGGGGGATCGGCTCGGGCTCCTGGCGCGGTGCGTACCCGGGGCGACCCTGCAGTCGGTCGTCACCCTGTGCCGGTGCGTGCCTGCGGGGCTGGGACGGCTCTTGCGACCAGGCGAGCGGCGGTCGATACGGCTCCTGGCGAGGCGGACCCGGCCGCTCGCCTCGAGGCGGCGGCCTGCGCATCATCGGCGGCTCAGGCTGGTCGTTCATCCTGGCAACCGTACCGGTGGCACCTGGCCGAAACCTGAGTCCGTCGGCTATTCGACTGCCGCCACCCCGTCGGACAGCGCCACGACGACGGCGCCGCCGATCGCGGCGACGAAGGCGATCACCATGACCGGGCCCCACCCTGCGCGGGCGGAATCGCCCAGCAGAACCGCGCCGACGACGCCCGGGATCACGGTCTCGCCGACGGCGACGGCTGCTGCGGCACCCGCGACGGCTCCGGTCTGCAATGCGGCGGTGAACAGATAGAAGCCGCCTGCCCCGCACAGGACCACCGCGTACGCGGCCGGGTCGGTCAGGATCTCGCCGAGCCGGAACGGATCGACCCCGTCGACCACGCGGACGGCGACGGTCATCAAGCCGAACAACACCCCCGAGACCATCGCTGCAGGCAGCGCGGTGCGTCGACCTCCCGCGGCCACCGCGACCAACCCGCCGGAGAGCAAGACGACGCCGGCGACCAGCAGACCCCAGTGCAGTGCGAGTCCGGGATCGTCACGTCCCTCGGCGCCCGCGGTGAGCCCGAGGATCACCAGGGCCACGACGGCGACGGCGATCCCGAACCGGTCTCGCCGCGACAGGGTCACGCCGAGCACCACGGCAGCGAGAACCGCGGTGACCAGCAGGTTCGAGCTGATGATCGGCTGCGACAGGAACAGTGGAAGCGTCCGAGACGCGACCGCCGTGCACACGAAGCCGACGGCGTCCAGAGCCATGCCTGCCAGGAAGACGGGATGGATCATCGCGGCCAGGGGTGATGCGTCGATGCTCGCCCTGGTGGCCGCGTGGGCCTGCATCACCGATGCCGTTCCGAACGCGAGAGCGGCGACGACCGCGGCGATCACGCCGACAGTCATCGCGGCTTCTGCGCTACTTGGGTGCGATGACGTCGACGCCGACGAAGCGTGCGAGCTCCTCCGGCAGTTTCACCGAGCCGTCGGCCTGCTGATGGTTCTCGAGGATCGCGACGAGCCAACGGGTGGTGGCGAGCGTTCCGTTGAGCGTGGCGGCGGTCTGCGCCTTGCCGTTCTCGTCGCGGTAGCGGACCTGCAGGCGGCGAGCCTGGAAGGTGGTGCAGTTCGACGTCGACGTCAGCTCGCGGTAGGTGTTCTGCGTCGGGACCCACGCCTCGCAGTCGAACTTGCGGGCCGCAGAACTGCCGAGGTCGCCGCCTGCGACGTCGATGACGCGGTAGGGGACGTCGATCGCGGCGAGCATGTCCTTCTCCCACGCGAGAAGCCGCTGGTGCTCGGCTTCGGCGTCCTCCGGCCTGCAGTAGACGAAGCCTTCCACCTTGTCGAACTGGTGGACGCGGATGATGCCGCGGGTGTCCTTGCCGTACGAACCGGCTTCGCGCCGGAAACACGTCGACCAGCCGGCATAGCGCTTCGGGCCGTCGGAGAGGTCGAGGATCTCGTCGGAGTGGTAACCGGCGAGCGGCACCTCCGACGTGCCGACGAGATACATGTCGTCCGCTTCGAGGCGGTACACCTCGTCGGCGTGCGAGCCCAGGAACCCGGTTCCCTGCATCACCTCGGGCCGCACGAGCACCGGCGGGATCATCAGGGTGAATCCGTTGGCGGTGGCCTTGGCGGCCGCCATGTTGAGCAGGCCGAGCTGCAGCTGCGCGCCGAGGCCGGTGAGGAAGTAGAAACGTGACCCCGACACCTTCGCACCGCGCGCCATGTCGATGAGGCCGAGGCGTTCGCCGATCTCCAGGTGATCCTTCGGATTGACGATCTCGCGGGGCTCACCCACGTGCTCGATGACGACGTAGTCGTCCTCGCCGCCGGGCGGGGTGGCCTCGGAGACGATGTTCGAGATGGCCCGCTGGCACCGAGTCGCGGTTTCGTCGGCCTCGGTCTGACGGGCCACGGCGGCCTTGACCTGCTCGGCGAGTTCCTTGCCGCGCGCCAAGAGTGCTGTCTTCTCGTCGCCGGACGCCTTGCCCACCTGTTTGCCGAGCGACTTCTGCTCCGAGCGCAGGGCGTCGGCCTCAGCGATGGCGGCACGACGGTCCACGTCGGCCTGCAACAGCTGGTCGACGAGCGCCGGGTCTTCGCCGCGAGTGCGCTGTGACGCGCGGACGAGGTCGGGATTATCACGCAGGATCTTCAGATCGATCACACCTCGACCCTACTAGGAAGACACAGGCTCAACCGACCAGGCATGATGGTTGTGATGACTTCCGACAGCGACACCGGCGGGGACGGCAGCGAACGG
Organism: Gordonia malaquae; assembly: GCF_037148075.1. Lineage (NCBI taxonomy): Bacteria > Bacillati > Actinomycetota > Actinomycetes > Mycobacteriales > Gordoniaceae > Gordonia > Gordonia malaquae. Next base: position 362,215 of record NZ_JBBCUB010000003.1, read on the forward strand.
CTGCCGTCGTTGGACGACGCCGACGAGTTCACGACACTTCCAGCGGAAGGCGACGCCTCCGATCTGCCGAACGATGCCGCGTCCGGCACGGACGCGGAGACGTCACGCGGTCCACAGCATCGCCTGCGGTTTGTGCTCGGTGCAGTTCTGGTCGGCGCCGTTGTCGCGGGAGGTGTGCTGTTCGCGACGGACGCGTTCGCTGAAGGCGGTGGGGTCGGGTCGACCGAGATCGGTGAGAGCAGCACGATCGACGACGACTTGAGCCGTTCGGAGCCCGGCGACTGCCTGCAGTGGACGGTCAATCCGCCGAGTCAGGCGAGCATCGTCGATTGTGCCGACCCGCATCGTTTCGAAGTCGCCGGGACACTCGACACGTCCGCGTTTCCCTCATCGGAGTTCGCCGCTGACGCACCGTGGCCGGGGGAGGAGCGTTTCGCGTCGATACGTGACGAGAACTGCCCCGCCGTCGTCGACCGCTACCTCGGTGGCGGTCTCGACCCCGCAGGCCGATTCTCCGTCGGACTGATGCGTCCGGGCCGCGCGCAGTGGGAGCGCGGAGCTCGGGTGTTGCGCTGCGGGATCGAGCAGGCGGGCGCCAAGGGTGTGCAGGAAGAGTTCACCGGGCGCGTCGCCGACGTGGACCAGTCGTTCGCGTGGCCGGTCGGCACGTGCATCGGCATCAACAAGGAGACGCGGGAACCGACCGGCAAGGTGGTGAACTGTGCGGAGCCGCACGCCTTCCAGACGACAGGCGTCATCGACCTGTCCCAGCGATTCGGCGGCCGGAATTCAGGTAAGCCGTGGCCGAACACGGAGACGCAGAACGACTATCTGAAGCGGATCTGCCCGTCCCAGACGAACAAGTTCTTCGGCGGAGCCGACAAGTTCGCCGACACGACGTTGAACGTCCAATGGTCGGTCACCGCGGAAGTCGGCTGGCTGACGGGAAGTCGACGCGTGGCCTGCTACGTCGCTCTGCCCGACCGCGGTGGATTCGCGACGCTCGTCGGCGACGCACGTCAGGGCGAACTCCTGATCAACGGCCGTGTTCCGGTGCCGCCGAAGAAGGGGCCGCCCGGCCGCTCACTCGGAACTCCGGTGCCGCTTCCGCCCGGCTACAACGTCGACGACCGGGAGATCCCGGCTCCCGGGGGCTGAGCAGTGCCGGTGGTGATGTCGAACCGCGAGTTCGAGAACCTCGTCGGGGACGCCCTCGACCTATTGCCGACCGAGTTCACCGACGCGATGTCGAACATCGCGATCCTGGTGCGGCCGCACAATCCGGAGGAGCCGACGCTCCTCGGGCTGTATCACGGTGTCGCCCTCACCGAGCGAACCTTCGACTACCAGGGCTTTCTTCCAGACACCATCGAGATATACCGCGATCCGATCCTGGCGATGTGCCATTCGGCGGATGAGGTTCGGCACGAAGTGGCGGTGACCGTGCTCCACGAAGTCGGTCATCATTTCGGCATCGACGACGAATGGCTTCACGCCAACGGGTGGGGATAGGCCTGAGATCCGTCGTTTCATCGAGCTCGGGCGTCACTATGCCGTCGGAGACTGATGATCAGACCGATGTCAGGAGCATGCGGAGGTGGCACCGTTGCCTGATGACGCCGTCGAACTCCCCAACCATCGCTTCGATTTCGAGTTGGCCAAACGCGACAACGTTCGGCGGGTCGAATCTTCCCGGGACCTTGCCGCGGCGAGGGGCTTCACCCGATAGGGGAAGCGCCGGGCTGCATCGAGGTCGAATGGGGCTGGTGCTCGATCACCTACCGCCACCCGGGAGTTCCGGATTCGTACTCGTTGGCGCAGACAGGGAGTCTCAGCTGTCGCAGCGCGTGGCACCTGAGTCGAGCCATAGACCGTGGGTCCCCGGTCCGGATTGACCAGTCAGCCCATCGGATCGACGACGGCGCCCGGAGTGGGGAGGTCGGCGGAGCCCCACCGCTGGACGACCCACAGGCCGTCCCGGTATTCGAGATCGACCGACCCGGTGTTGGGCAGGTAGTTCTCCATCGCGAACTGTGGATCGATCTGGGAGAGGTGCGCGGCGATCAGGCGAATCGCCGCGCCATGCGACACCAGGTAGACGTCGCGGTCCTCTCCGACGATGAATCGTTCGGTCAGGTCGTCGACGGTCGGAAGGTAGCGGTCGCGGAGCATCTCCAGCGACTCGCCTCCGGGCAGACGTGCGTCGATGTCGCCGTTGTGCCACCGGGTGACGACATCGTGGAACACCTCGTGCGCCTCACGGTCCGAGCGGCCTTCGAAGTCGCCGACTTGGATCTCGTGGACGCCGTCGACTGCGACGGTGTCGCCGTCCCACGCCGACGCGATCATGTCGGCCGTCTGCCGCGCACGGTTCGCCACGGAGTGGGCGAGCACTGCTCCTCTGCCGTCCGGGTTGTCGAGCCCGAAGCGGACACCCTGGCGGGCGCCGAAATCGGTGAGGGACGCGCCGGGGAGAGCCGTGTCGAGGATCTTCATCACGTTCGACGTGGTCTCGCCGTGCCGGACGAGGTGTAGTCGCGCCATGTCAGTCGGTCCCTTCCAGCAGTCGTGCGAACCAGTCGTGTGATTCGCTGTGGTCCGGCGGCACGTCGGGGATGCCCCGGTCGATGGGCCACGAACCGAGATAGACCACCCGCTCGGATCCGCGGTGCAGTGCCCTCAGAGCCTCTCCGACGGCGGCGTCGTCGATGTGACCGCAGGCGTCGAGGTAGAAGCGGTACTGGCCGGGAGCGCCGGCGCCCCGCGGGCGGGATTCGATGCGGGTCAGGTCGACGCCGCGTGTGGCGAACTCGTTCATCGCGGTCACCAGGGAGCCCGGAACGTTCGGCAGATCGAGGATCACGCTGGTGCGGTCGGTGCCCGTCGCCGGTGTCGGTCGCCCGGGCGGCCCGATCAGCAGGAATCGGGTGACGGCGTCGTCGGAGTCGGCCACGTGTTCGGCGATGGGCGTCAGATCGTGCAGTCTCGCGGCGGCGGCCGTGGTGACGGCGGCGTCGGCTCGACCGGCTGCGACGTCTGCGGCGGCGCCTGCGTTCGACGTTGCGATGACGAACTCGGCGTTGCCGAATCGTTCGCCGACACTGCGTCTCACCTGCGCGGACGCCACCGGGTAGGCGGCGATGGTGCGAACGGCGTCGTCGGAGATCGGTGTGCGTGCGGCGATGGTGAACGCGATGTCGAGTGACACTTCGGCATACGCCTGGACACGGCGCTGACCGTCGTGGGGGACGAGGGCGTCCATCGTGGCGGGGACGGCGCCTTCAAGCGAGCTCTCGATCGGCACGCAGCCGAAGTCTGCTGTGCCCGAGCGCACCGCGGCGATCACAGCGAGCGGACTGGCCAGCGGTGATTTCTCGACGGTCTCGTCGTGCGGCGCCCTGGCGAGAATCTCGTCGAGGGCCATCTCGGTGAAGGTGCCTGCGGGACCGAAGTAAGCGAAGACTGGCACGTGGTCCACAGTAACCGAGCATCACAGAGTTCGGCTCGGCCTGATCGCCACCGTTGACGGACGCCGCACGGCGCACTAAGTTAGGGTCACATTACTTAGGGTTGCCTATCAACGATTCGAGGAGTGCAGATGCCGAACGGTTCCACGCAGACCATCGCCGCGCCGTGCGACGCCGAGCAGATCCAGACGGCGTGCCGGCGTGCCACCGGAGGCACCCTCTCGGTCGACGGCTCCGACGCCGCCTGCGACTCCGTCACCATGATTCACCTGTTCGAGGGTGATGCGTTCCTCCTGCTGTCCGACGACGCGCCCGCGATCGGCGTGGCACACGGCGACGGCGAGACGTCGGCCGTGTTGGAGGTGATCGACACGGCGCCGCTACAGCTCCGCGAACGGGTCCGGTCGCTGATCTGGCTCACCGGAAAGCTCTTCGAGGTGCCCGCCGACATGCAGCGCGAACTCGCTGTCGAGATCGCCGGAGATCATCCGGACGAACGACTCCTCGACATCGGGCACGGCTACACGATGATTCGCATGGCGATCGAATCGGCCGTCATCGCCTCCACCTCGGGTGCGGGCGCGGTGCCCGCGGAGACTCTCGCCTGCGCCGAGCCGGACGTCTTCTGGGCCTTCGAGGGCGATTGGCTGGCACACCTGGAGTCCGACCACGCTGATCTCGTCCACCAGCTCGCGCGGCGCTTTCCGCCTGCGCTCCGCACCGGTCGTGTGCGGCCCCTGCGGTTGGATCGTTTCGGCATCACCTTCCGTATCGAGACCGCCGACTCCGACGACGACGTCCGCCTGCCGTTCAGTCGACCCGTCGCGCGCGTCGCCGACCTGTCGGCGGCCCTTCACGCGCTGGCCATGCACCCTTCTCTCGATCATCTGATGTGACGCGGGAACTGTGGCGACTCTTCTCGGTCTGAGAGCGGGAGAAGTCGCCGACGTTAGAGTCGTGCTGTGCGAGTGGAGGATCCGAGGCGGCGGCGGGCGATCATCGTCGAACTTGTCATCGTCGGAATCCTGACTTTCGGCTTCTCTGCTCTTTCGGCGATCCTGTCGCTGATCGAGGCCCGACTCGGCGCGGGCATCTCGGAGACGACAGTCGCGCTGAATCCTGCCGAGTCGTCGTCGGTGGTCATCGATGTGATTCGGCAGTCGATGCGCGCGGTCCGCCTGTTCGCGATCGGGGCCCTCGGCGCATATCTGCTGTGGCGGACGGGAATCCGACTCAAAGACGTCGGGCTGGGACGGCCGGCGAAGCGCGATCTGGTGCCGGGCGTCGGGCTGGCCGCTGTCATCGGAATCCCGGGGCTCGCCCTTGTCGCCGCGTCAACGGCCGTCGGCTGGAATGCGCACCTGATCCCCGCTCCGGAGGGGAGTCCGTGGTGGCGGATTCTGCTGCTCTGCGTCATCGCGGCGGGCAATGCTGTGGCCGAAGAGGTGATCGTCGTCGCCTACTTCATGACAAGGCTGCGCCAGTTGGGGGTCGGCGAGGGGGCGACACTCGTGTCGTCGGCCGTGCTGCGTGGCGGCTACCACCTCTATCAGGGCATCGGCGGCGGCGTCGGCAACGTCGTGATGGGCCTGGTGTTCGGACGCTGGTATCAGAAGACGAATCGTCTGTGGCCGCTGATCATTGCGCACACGCTCATCGATGTGCTCGCGTTCGTCGGGTACGCGCTGCTCGCCGACCACCTCGGCTGGCTCGGATTGTGACGGGAGCGAAGACGGGGGGAGCGCGGCGTGGATCAAGCTGGGGACAGGCCCCGCGATCCTCGCCGCGCTCCAACGATCCGAGCAGCTCCCTCCCAAGAGCCCCGATTCCACCCGGATCGAGCTTTGTCTGCCGCTGCTCCTCTCGGAACCAGGCGGCTTGTTGTGAGACTTCGCAGTCTCACAACCGACTGAACGAACCTATCACGCGATTATCGGTCCCGCATAGAGCTGGTGTGACATTGGGCGTTGTAAACGTGCCTACCGGGCACACATACCGCTGAATCAGTCAGGATCGACCGCAATGCGAATTAGGAGATCGGCCAGCAAATCGACGACCATCTCGCGATCTGGCTGCGGATCGGCCGTCGCCCAACGGTGGACCACCGCCGTCATCGACCCGATGAACGCCGTGGCGCTGTAGTCGATCGGCTTCGACGTCGTGCCCGGCAGCGACGCGATCATCGTGCCCATGTACCGCGCCCACTGGTCGCGACTGAGGATGCGATGCGATTCCATGGCCTCGGAGATGCCGCCGATCTCGATGAACGCGCACCGCACGATCCGCGAATCTCCGGCAACCGCGTCGAGATAGGCTCGCATCGCATTCTGGGCGACCCCGTACACGTCCGTGTGATCGCTGTCGGCGATCGCATTGGACACCCGCTCCAATGCGGTCGTCTGAATGCCCTGATAGATCTCGGTGAGCAATTCCTCGCTGCCGGAGTACTCCTCATAGAACTGGCGGCGCGACAGGCCGGCCTCGGCGCACAGCGCGGAGATCGTCACCCTCGCGAAGCCGAGCGTTCCGAAAAGTTCCAGACCTGCCGCCTTGAACCGCGCCTGCCGATCGGCACGACGATCCGCCAACGACTGCCCGCGATACGAGCGGGCAGTCGGTTGGGTCGGGTCGTCGGACGTCACGGGAGTAGTTCCTATCAGGCCTGGGCGCGCTCGGACCGCAATTCGTGGCCTTTTGACGTGAGGCAGCGCCCACTGGAGAGGTCCCACTGCCATCCGTGCAGGTTGCAGGTCAGCTTCTCTCCTTCGACGACGCCGAACTTGCTCAGATCCGCCTTCAGATGCGGGCACCGGCGTTGGATGTTCCAGCCGTCGAGCTCGATGGACGCGGAATCGTCGTGAGCCTCGTTGAACCACCCGTCGGCGTACGCGATCCGCTCGTCGGTGAGGCACTTGAAGAACGTGTACAGGTACTCGTTGTAGCCGCCGATGCGCCACGTGGTGAAGCGGGTCGACAGGAAGATCGTGTTGACCCAGTCCGGTTCGTTGTCACGCAACACGGTGCGGACCAACTCGGGAGCGATGCGGAAGCCGTACCGGTACTTGCCGTCGCCGTCCTCCTTCATGCGCACGATGCGCTTCGGGAAGTCGAGGACAAACGTCTCGTCGCCCACCACCAGGCCGACCGGGTAGCCGATGCCGTCCGAGATCAGGTCGGACGCCGCCATGATCGGCTCGAACAGCGTCTTGAGCTGTGGCAGGAGCGGCTCACCGTCGGCGTCGGCCCACGTCGCCTTCTCCGCGGCGATGATCGGCGCGAACTTGGCCTTCATGGAGTCGAGATACGCCTTCTTGCCCTCGCCGAACACCTGTTCCGGCGGGTAGGGATGCGAGATCTCGAGCAGCTCGTCGGCGCGGAAGTCGGCCTTCGAGCCCGACACCATCATCAAGCCGCGGTGCTTGACGCCGTCGTCGGTCCCGTGGACCCGCATCTGCTCCAGGAAGTCGGCCTGGTCGGGGAAGATGCTGGCCTTGTCGGCGTCGCTGCCGGTGTTGAAGTCGTTGAGGACGTACAGGTCGTCGTCCAGGAACATCGGCGGACCAGCCGACGGAACCACCCAGGTCGCTCCCACCTGCTCGATGTACGACCGGGCACGATCCATGCCGCGCTGACGCTTCTGCATCGCGAAGTTCGCCTTCGACTTCCGCGGAATGTCGTAGACCATCGGGTACCAGATGGCGCCCGAGTACTGCAGCAGGTGGACGTCCACCCGCCCGAACTCCTCGCGGATCACGTCGAGATCGATCGGCCGAGCATCGTTCATGTTGAAGCAGACGGTCTCGCCGTCGTCGACGATGAGCCCGGAGTCGCCGATCGGGCCGTCGGCCGGTGCGCGCAGGGCGATGATCATCACATCGAGATCGCCCTTGGGGCCGGAGACTCGATGCTTCTTCGAATCGTCGGTCTCGACGAACTTGGTGAATCCGAGGCGTTCGAGCTCGCGCTTGAGATCCGGCACGGGATAGTCGGGGAGGAGGACGGTCGCGTCCTTGTTGACGTTCTCGAGCAGGTTCTTCTCGTCGAAGTGATCACGGTGAAGATGCGAGACGTACAGGTAGTCGCAGTCCCCGATGTCTTTCCAGTCGAGTTCGGTGTTGTCCGGGAACGGGATCCACGACGCGAAGTAGGCCGGGTTCACCCAGGGATCGCACACGATGGAGCCGGCCGCGGTCTGGATGTGGAATCCGGCGTGGCCGATGCTGGTGATCTGCACGGAGCTGGTGCCTTTCGGTCGAGACTGTCACCTGCCGGGTTGGGCGGTGATGAGCGCTGCGAGGAGTACGACGTCGGCGACTCCTCCTACGTTGAGGATATCGCCGAGTGGGCTGGTTCTGTGCGTCGCCGGTATGACCTAAGTCCCGTCAGGCGCTGATCCCGGCGGTCAGGATGGCGGCCAGCTCGCGGTATGCGTCCGCGTCGGCGAGGCCGGTCGCGTCGCGCACGGCGCCCTGCTGGATGCGGACCATCGTCGTCGCGGCCAGATCGGCGGCGAACGCCGCGTGCACATCACGGAAGCATCCCGCGGCGACGCCTGCGTCGATCAACTCCTTGACGCGGTCCGCGGCGATGCGGGTGTTCTGCTCGTACGCCTCGCGCGCGGGCGGGAACGCCGCCACATCGGCGAGCCACTGCGGAGAGGCACCCAACAGTGCGCGCCCGACTGCGGCGAGGTACACGGTGATCTGCTCGCGCGGGCCGTCGGAGGCTTCGACGGCGGCTTCCACATCGCGCGTGGCGCGGCGGAAGAAGCCGATCGTCGTCGCCCGGACCAGCTCGTCTTTGCTGGGTGCGAGGTTGTAGAGCGTGGATTTGGAGCATTTGAGGCGAGCGGCGATCGTGTCGAGGGTGAGGTGCGTGAAGCCCTCGGTGAGAAACAGGGAGAGCAGGTCGTCGAACAGCTGAGCGTGGCGCGCGGTGGCGAACGTCGACGAGGTCATAGCACCACAGTAGTACTGGTGAAGCTCTTGTAGTACTGCCACGACGGCAGTACTCTGATCGCATCTTCAGTACTGTCCGAACTCGCGAGGAGCCCCGCCGTGCCTGCTGACCGCCTGCTGCCGACCGAAGAGGCGCGTGACCTCATCGACTTGACTCGTGACATCGCCGACAAGGTCCTGGCGCCGATCGTCGACGAGCACGAAAAAGCCGAGAAGTACCCCGACGGAGTATTCGAGACCCTGGGCGAGGCCGGGCTGCTGAGCCTGCCGTACCCAGAGGAGTGGGGCGGCGGAGGTCAGCCGTACGAGGTGTACCTGCAGGTTCTTGAGGAGATCGCGTCCCGCTGGGCGGCCGTCGGCGTCGCGGTGAGTGTGCACAGTCTCGCGTGCCATCCGCTGTTCGCCTTCGGAACTCGGGAGCAGAAGGAGCAGTGGCTGCCAGACATGCTCGGCGGCTCGACCATCGGCGCGTACAGCCTGTCGGAGCCGCAAGCCGGATCCGATGCGGCGGCTTTGGCGTGCAAGGCGTCCAAGGTCGACGGCGGGTACTCGGTCACCGGCGAGAAGGCGTGGATCACCCACGGCGGCGTCGCAGACTTCTACAACCTCTTCGCGCGAACCGGTGAGGGATCGAAGGGCATCTCCTGCTTCCTCGTCCCCGACGGCGTGGACGGCCTCACCTTCGGTCGACCCGAGGAGAAGATGGGACTCACCGCGGTGCCCACCACCTCCGCCCGCTACGACGGCGTCCACCTGCCGGACGAGCGGCGCATCGGCACCGAGGGGCAGGGCCTGCAGATCGCGTTCAGTGCACTGGACTCCGGGCGTCTGGGCATCGCCGCGGTCGCGACCGGCATCGCACAGGCCGCGCTCGACGAGGCCGTCGCCTACGCCAAAGAACGGGAGACGTTCGGCCGCAAGATCATCGATCACCAGGGCCTGGGCTTCCTGCTCGCCGACATGGCGGCTGCCGTCGACTCGGCACGCGCCACCTACCTCGACGCCGCGCGACGCCGCGACGCCGGCGTCCCGTACTCACGGAACGCGTCGGTCGCCAAGCTCATCGCCACCGACGCCGCGATGAAGGTCACCACCGACGCCGTCCAGGTGCTCGGCGGCAACGGGTACACCCGCGACTTCCGGCCCGAGCGGCTCATGCGCGAGGCCAAGATCACCCAGATCTTCGAGGGGACCAACCAGATCCAGCGACTCGTCATCAGCCGTTCGCTGGCGTGACCCGTTCGTCCGCGGGCAGAGCCTGGCTCACCGACTAGGCTTGTCGCATGGAACCCGTGTACGCGTCTGTGATCTCCACCGCCCGCATGTTGTGGCTCGCGCAGGGCCTCAAGTTCGACATCTCGGGTGTCGAGAACGTCCCCGCCGACGGACCCGGTGTGGTGGCCTTCAACCACACCGGATACCTCGACTTCACCTTCGCGGGCATTCCCGCGTTCCTGCAGGGCCGCCGGTACGTGCGGTTCATGGCGAAGAAGGAAGTGTTCGACAACTCGGTCGGCGGCCCGATCATGCGGTCGCTCAAGCACATCCCGGTCGACCGGGCCAACGGTGCGCAGAGCTATCAGGACGCGGTCGACTACCTCAAGCGGGGTGAACTCGTCGGCGTCTACCCGGAGGCCACGATCAGCCGCAGCTTCGAGTTGAAGTCGTTCAAGAGCGGCGCCGCCCGAATGGCCCTCGAATCCGGTGCTCCGCTGGTGCCGACCATCGTGTGGGGCGCGCAGCGCATCTGGACCAAGGGCCACCCGCGGAGCATGGGCCGCAACGGTTACAAGATCATGGTCGGCGTCGCCGAGCCGATCGCGCCGGAAGGCACCCCGGAGCAGCTCACTGCACAACTGCACGAGTCGATGCGCGCCAAGCTGACCGAACTGCAGGACAACTACGGCCCGTACCCGCCCGGCGAGTTCTGGGTGCCCGCTGCTCGTGGCGGCGGTGCTCCGACGCTCGAGGAGGCGAACGCGATGGACGCCGCGGACGCGCAGGAGAAGGCCCGCAAGCGCGGGGAGTGAGATGGAGCCCGTCTACCGCACGCTCGAGCTGATCGCCGCGTCGATTCACGGCGTGCAGGGCACGCGGCGCACGTACACCGGACTGGAGAACGTTCCCACCGAGGGTGGGGCGGTGATCGCCGTCAACCACACGGGCTTCACCGATTTCATGCCGCTCGGCCTGGCACTGCGGCAGTGCCGGCGGCGGGCGCGGTTCATGGTGAAGTCCGAGCTCATGGACATCGGCATCATGCGGTTCCTGGTCAAACACTGCCGGGCGGTCCCGGTCGACCGGTCGGCCGGCGCAGACGCCTACCGGGTCGCCGTCGACGACCTGCGGTCGGGCGAGCTCGTCGGTGTGTACCCGGAGGCCACGATCAGCCGCAGTTTTGAACTCAAAGAGTTCAAGACCGGTGCGGCCCGGATGGCGCTGGAGGCAGGCGTTCCGGTGATCCCGGTGATCGTGTGGGGCGCCCACCGACAATGGACCAAGGGCGCCACTCGCCGTATGGGACGTCACCGCATTCCGATCCGCGTCGACGTGGGCGAGCCGATCCGTTTCGACGCCGACAGCGATGTGCACGACGCGACCGCCGCGATGCACGAGGTGATGGCCGAGCAACTGCACCGCGTGCAGGACGACTACCAGGACGCTCCCGCGGGCGCGGACTGGGTGCCCGCCCGTCTCGGCGGGTCGGCCCCGACTCCGGAGCAGGCGCTCGGGTTGGAAGACGCCGAGGCCGCCGAGAAGGCGGCTCGCCGTGCCGCGAAGCGTGCGAAGAACCTCGAGAAGAAGCAGGGGAAGAAGTGACCTTCGGTCCACCGACCATGATCGCGTCCGATGTCGACGGGACCCTCATCGTCGGAGACGACGCGATCTCGCCGCGCACCGTCGACTCCCTGGTGCGGGCACGCGCCGCAGGTGTCGAGCTGATCCCGTCGACGGGCAGGCCGCCACGGTGGGTGCCGCCGATCACCGAGCAGCTCGCGGACACTCCCGCCGCCGTGAGGTTCGCAGTGTGCGCCAACGGCGCCATCGTCTACGACGTGCTCGCCGACCGTATCCTGCACGCGGCCGAGCTGGACACCGACGTGCTCGAGACTCTCCGCGACATCTGCATGCAGGCCGTCCCCGGGGCGGGTCTGGCCGCCGAGCGGGCCGGGACGTCGGCGCACGACGCCGCCACGTCGTCGTTCGTCGCGACCGCAGGCTACCAACATGCGTGGCTCAATCCGGATCACGTCGAGGTCAGTGACTCCAGACTCGTCGAGGCGCCTGCGGTGAAGCTTCTGGCTCGCAAGCCCGGCATGTCGTCGCGTGAGATGGCCGCGGCCGTCACACCGCTGGTCGGGGATCTCGCCGAGGTGACCTTCTCCATCGACACCGGACTGATCGAGCTGTCGGTGCCCGGCGTCCACAAGGCGGCCGGTCTGACCTGGCTCCTCGCCAACACCGACGTCGACGGTGGGGCGTCGATCGCGTTCGGCGACATGGCCAACGACGTCGAGATGCTTCGCTGGGCGTCGCACGGCGTCGCGATGGGCAACGGCGATCCGCTCGCTCTGGCCGCCGCCGACGAAGTGACCGGTTCGGCTGCCGACGACGGGATCGCGCACGTTCTCGACCGCTGGTTCTGACGCAGCGTCCCTTTCCGTTCGTGGCCTCCCTTTCCGTTCGTCGAGCGCAGTCGAGACGTGCCGGCCCGGTTCCCTCGACTGCGCTCGGGAAGCGTGTGGTCACGTTGGGCGGTGATGGGTGGGTGCCGCAGCAATCGCCAAGCAACATTCGAACACTCGTCCGACAACCGTGACGCGCTTGTGACCGCGTGAGGTTGTCGTCCGGCACGGATCTTCACTACTGTCACAGGAGTCCCACTAGTCACACGGGCCCCAGGAGCGCTCCCGGGGTTCCCGCCCGAAGGGGTTCTGCAGTGCCCAACGTCCGTCCCAGTCGTACCAAGAAGCGAACGCTCACTTTTGCAGCGCTGGGGTTGGCGCCTGCGCTCCTCGCCGGCGGTCTTGTCGTCGGCGGATCCGACATCCTCAACAGCGATGTCGGCCTGGCCGCAGACAGCAGCTATGTGCTCGACGGCCACGGTCACGGGCACGGACGCGGACTGGGTCAGTGGGGTGCGTACGGCTATGCCAAACAAGGCTGGTCGGCGGATCGAATCCTGCGCCACTACTACAGCAACACCACCGCGGGGAAGGTGGGCACTGCCAGTGAGGTGACGGTCTCGCTCAGCGAGAAGTCGTCTGTCAGTGTCCATGCGGCAGCGGGATCGCGAGTAGGCGGCCAGACGGTGGCTCCCGGGCAGGCTGTAAGCCTGTCCGGGGGCAACGCCACCATCACCCAGGGGTGCGGAGGCGCCGTCGTGAAGACGGTCCCCGCCACACAGGTCGACCCGATCAACACCGCGCCGAACCGGCCGGCAAACGAATTCCTCACCTTCTGCTCGAGCGGTGACAAGTACCGCGGGTCCATCGGCACCGCGGGCGGCAAGGTGATCAACAAACTCCACGTCGACGACTACGTGAAGGGTGTGATCCCGAAGGAGTCGGTCCCGTCGTGGGCCGACACAGGCGGTTTCGAAGCACTCAAGGCGCAGGCCGTAGCGGCTCGTTCCTACGTCCTGTCCGGTCTGCAGTCGGGCCGAGCCATGGACAACACGCAGTCGTCGCAGATGTACCACGGTGCATCCGGCGAGGATCCGCGCACCTCGCGCGCCGCCGATGCGACTGCGGGTCAGATCCGGCTCCTCGCAGGCAAGCCCGCACTCACCGAGTTCTCCGCGTCCACCGGCGGCTACACCGCGGGAGGACTGTTCCCCGCAGTCGAAGACAAGGGTGACGCCCTTTCGCCGACCCACAACTGGAAGGCCGAGGTCAGCGCTGGCAGCATCGCGTCGGCGTTCGGCGTCGGCTCGCTCAAGAGCTTCGAAGTGATCGAGGCCAACGGTCTCGGCGCGGGAAGCGGTCGAGTGGTCAAGGTGCGTGTGGTCGGCACCGCCCGCACCGTCGAAGCCAGCGGCAACGACGCTCGCGTGAAGCTGCAGCTCAAGTCCGACTGGTTCTCGATCCAAGGGCAGAAGTCGATGCCCAAGATCGTGAAGCCGTTGGTGGCTCCGCCTGCCGCGGGCGGCGGCCTCCTCGACCTCGGGCCGATCGGTGACGTCCTCAATCAGGTGATCCCCGGTCTGTCGGCGCTCGGCTCACCCGACCTGGAGTCGATTACCGCGCAGTTGCGGCCGATCATCGAGCAGATCATCGCTCAGGGCACGGCTGCGCTCGGCCTCAAGGCGGACTCGCTCAAGGGCCTTGTCAGTGAGCAGCAGAGTGACAACTCGCAGGGTTCCACCGGCACGGTCAGCGCACCGCAGCTCATCACGGACGGCCGCGGCATGCACGGCCTGGTGCAGGTGCTGCAGAACGGTGTCCTGTACTTCAGTCCGCTGACCGGTGCGCATGCTCTGTTCGGCGACGCTCTCACCGAGTTCCTCAACGGGGGCGGCCTGGCGAAGCTGGGCTTCCCGACCGTCGACGGCCTGCGCTAGCCCTCCAGTCCCGTCGTGCGCCCCTCGACTGCGCTCGGGAACCCGGGTGGGTGCGTCGCGTCGGAACTTCGACGCCGGTTCGCCTGGCGTCGGGACCTTTCCCGGTTCGTCGAGCGCAGTCGAGACGCGCTGTGTGGTGACGGTCGAGCGGCGGGTGGCGCTCGGGGGAGCCGGTCGTTGGGCGGGTGGTCGCGTTGCGCTGGTCGCAGACCAAGCTCACAGCGTGACATGCGCTATCGTGTGCCGACGCTGGGCGAATACTCAGCTTCTGTCGGATAGGCTGAACAGCCGTGACGGACAACAATTACGATCTGATCGTCGTCGGCTCCGGGTTCTACGGCCTGACCGTGGCAGAGCGAGCAGCGACCCAGCTCGGCAAGCGGGTGCTCGTCCTCGACCGACGTGACCACATCGGCGGCAACGCGTACTCCGAGGCCGAGCCCGAGACCGGCATCGAGATCCACAAGTACGGGGCGCACCTCTTCCACACCTCCAATCAGAAGGTGTGGGACTACGTCACGCAGTTCACCGAGTTCACCGGCTACCAGCACCGTGTGTTCGGCCTGTTCCAGGGCCAGGCGTACCCGCTGCCGATGGGCCTCGGGCTGGTCAACCAGTTCTTCGGGAAGTCGCACACACCCGACGAGGCGCGTGCGCTCATCGCAGAGCAGTCCGCCGAATTCGACTCGAAGGACGCCGCGAACTTCGAGGAGAAGGCGATCAGCCTGATCGGACGCCCGCTCTACGAGGCGTTCATCAAGGCGTACACCGCCAAGCAGTGGCAGACCGACCCGAAGAACCTCCCCGCGAGCAACATCACTCGCCTCCCGGTTCGCTACAACTTCGACAACCGGTACTTCAGCGACACCTACGAGGGACTGCCCGTCGAGGGTTACACCGCGTGGCTGGAGAACATGGCGGCCGACGAGCGGATCGAGGTCCGGCTCTCCACCGACTGGTTCGACGTCCGCGACGAACTCCGCGCGGCCAATCCGGACGCTCCCGTCGTCTACACCGGTCCGCTGGACCGCTACTTCGACTACCAGGCGGGCGAACTCGGCTGGCGCACCCTCGACTTCGAGACCGAAGTGCTGCCGACGGGCGACTTCCAGGGCACGCCGGTGATGAACTACAACGACGCCGACGTCCCGTTCACGCGCATCCACGAGTTCCGCCACTTCCATCCCGAGCGCACGAACTATCCGACCGACAAGACGGTCATCATGCGCGAGTTCAGCCGTTTCGCCGACCAGGGCGACGAGCCGTACTACCCGATCAACACCCCGGACGATCGCGAGCGTCTCGCGGCCTACCGCGACCTCGCGAAGGCCGAGACCGCGAGCGCGAAGGTGCTCTTCGGCGGACGGCTGGGCACCTACCAGTACCTCGACATGCACATGGCGATCGCCAGTGCCCTGACCATGTTCGACAACACGCTGGCACCGCATCTGCGCGACGGTGCGCCGCTGGCGTCGGAAGCGGAGTAAATGAGCACCACCACAGCCGTCAGCCTCCTGCAGCGCGTCATCTTCCCGCGCCAGGGAGAGCCCCTGGACGTGCGGTCCCTCTATCTTGAGGAGGCGTCCACCAACAGCGGACGCGCCCACGCGTCGAGCCGTACGAGCGTCAGTCTCGGGTCCGACTCGGAAGCCAGCTTCGCGACGTACTTCAACGCGTTCCCGGCGTCGTACTGGCGACGCTGGAGCACGCTGACGTCCGTGGTCCTGCGTGTCGAAATTCGAGGCGACGCCCGCGTCGATCTCTACCGTTCCAAGATCGACGGTTCGCGCATCGGCATCGGCGGCGACCTCGTCGAGATCGACCCGGAGACCGGTACCGGCGTCATCGAGCTGGAGACCGATCTCGGTCCGTTCGAGGACGGCGGGTGGATCTGGTTCGACGTCACCACCGACTCGGCCACCGAGATCCTGTCCGCGGGCTGGTACGCGACCGTGGAACCCGCAGGCGCCGGGAGCGAAGCGAGCGGGCCGAATAAGGACAGCGGCAGGGTTCATAACGGCGTGACAGTCGGCATCCCGACGTTCAACCGGCCGACCGACGCCGTCGCGGCGTTGGCCGCGCTGACGTCCGATCCGCTGGTCAACGAGGTGATCGACGCAGTCCTGATGCCCGACCAGGGCACCCGCAAGGTGAAGGACGAACCCGGCTACACCGAGGCCGCTGCCGCGCTCGGCGATCGTCTGCACATCTTCGACCAGGGCAATCTCGGTGGATCCGGCGGCTACTCGCGCATCCTGTACGAGGCGCTTCGTCTCACCGACAGCCCGTACATCCTGTACATGGACGACGACATCATGATCGAGCCGGACTCGATCCTGCGTGCGCTCGCGCTGTCGCGTTTCGCCAAAGCGCCGATGCTCGTCGGCGGTCAGATGCTCAACCTCCAGGAACGCAGTCATCTGCACTGCATGGGCGAAGTGATCGACCACCACAAATTCATGTGGACGGCCGCACCGTTCGTGGAGTACGACCACGACTTCTCGAAGTACCCGCTCACCGACCGGGACAACTCGAAGAACCTGCACCGGCGCATCGACGTCGAAGGCAACGGCTGGTGGATGTGCATGTATCCCCGCGAGGTCGCCGAGACCATCGGACTGCCCCTGCCGCTGTTCATCAAGTGGGACGACTGGGAGTTCGCGCTTCGTGCCGCTCGCGCCGGCTACCCGACCGCGACGGTCCCCGGCATCGCGATCTGGCACATGGCGTGGAGCGACAAGGACGACGCCATCGACTGGCAGGCGTACTTCCATCTCCGCAACCGGCTCGTGGTCGCCTCGATGTACAAGGACGGTTCGATCGACGGCATCCTGACGTCGATGGCCAAGGCCACCGCCAAGCATCTGATGTGCCTGGAGTACTCGACGGTCGCGATCCAGAACGAGGCGATCCGCGACTTCCTCGCAGGTCCCGATCATATTCGCTCCATCCTGCCGACGGCGCTCGGCAAGGTGGCGGGGATCCGCAAGCAGTACCCGGACGCCGTCGTCTTGCCGTCCGCGCAGGATCTGCCGCGCACCAGCGGTGAAGCCACCGCACTCGGTGTCAACGGTCCCCAGGGCGCGGTCGCCAAGGTGCGGACCCTCGCCAAGGTGCTGCTGAACAACGCCCGGCCTGCCGATCCGCGTCATCACGAGACTCCGCAGGCCAACTACCCGCCGATCGAGGCGCGCTGGTTCTCCCTCGGCCGGGTGGACGGTGTCACCGTGACCACCGCCGACGGCCGCGGCGTGGTCTACCGGAAGCGTGATCGCGACACGATGGTCGAGCTCGGTCGCGAATCGGCCGCGCTGGTCCGTGAACTGCGGGAACGCTTCGATGAGATGCGCGTGGAGTACCGCGCCGCACACGACGACCTGGTGAGCAAGGAGAGTTGGGCACGTGTCTTCGGAATCGACTGATGTGATCGGCCCGGCGTCGGGCGAGGCCGCGGCGCTCGTCGCGATCCAGGGCGCCATCGGCGGTCGGCCGGGTGTCCTGCCCGCCGCTCGTGGACTCTCCCACTTCGGCGAGCACTCCCTCGGCTGGTTCGCACTCGCCGGTGCGGGTGCGCTCGCTGCACACCGCCGCGGTGATCTGGTGGCGCGTCGCCGCTACATCGAGGCCGGAGTCGGGGCGTTCACCGCGCACGCCGCGTCGGTCGTCATCAAGCGTGTGGTCCGCCGCAAGCGTCCGAATCACCCCGACATCAACGTCGGAGTCGGCACGCCGAGCAAGCTGAGCTTCCCGTCCAGCCATGCGACGTCCACCACCGCTGCGGCCATCCTGCTCGGACGAGCCGCAGGCCTGCCGCCCGCGGTACTGCCGGCACTCGTGGTCCCGCCGATGCTCGTTTCACGTTTGGTGCTCGGCGTCCACTACCCTTCCGATGTGACTGCCGGAGCACTCGTCGGAGCGCTGACCGCAGGCGCGGTCATTGCCGCAGACACGAGAATCGAGGAGCAGTAGATGAGCGAGGAGCCGATCGAGACCGGTGTGGCCGGTCCGCCGAAGAACCTGGCCTCCGGGCTGATCAAGGCGTTGCGTCCCCGCCAGTGGGTCAAGAACGTCCTGGTGTTGGCCGCGCCGATGGCAGCGGGCACCGACACTCTCACCGACGGTGGCCGCATGGCGTCCGTCGGCATCGCCTTCATCGCGTTCTGCATGGTCGCGTCGTCGATCTACCTGATCAACGACGCACTGGACGTCGAAGCCGACCGCCAGCACCCGACCAAGCGTTTCCGTCCGATCGCCGCGGGTGTGGTCCCGCGCAACCTGGCGTTCGTGCTGGCGGCGGTCCTCGCGGCCGGGTCGATCGGCATCTCGTTCGTCGCCAACTGGCAGACGGCCGTCACCATCGCCGTCTACCTGGTGATCCAGCTCGGGTACTGCTTCGGACTCAAGCACCAGGCCGTCATCGACATATGCATCGTGTCGTCCGGCTTCCTGCTGCGCGCGATCGCCGGCGGCGTCGCCGCTGAGATCGCCCTGTCCAAGTGGTTCCTGCTGGTCATGGCCTTCGGCTCGCTGTTCATGGCGGCAGGCAAGCGGTACGCCGAACTGCAGCTCGCTGAGCGCACGGGCGCCAAGATCCGCAAGTCGCTCGAGTACTACACCACGACGTACCTGCGTTTCGTCTGGACGCTGTCGGCCACCGCCGTCGTCCTCTGCTACGGACTGTGGGCGTTCGACGGCACGCAGGGCGACAACGTCTTCTACGCGATCTCGATGGTGCCGTTCACCATCGCGATCCTTCGATACGCCGTCGACGTCGACGGCGGCCAGGCGGGCGAGCCGGAGGAGGTCGCTCTCGGCGACCGCGTGTTGCAGGCGCTGGCCGTCGCGTGGGTCGTGCTCGTAGGTGTGGCCGTTTATGCCCCGTTCTGACACGGCCTCCGAGCAGGCCGCACCTTCTTCACGCGCACGTCTGATCGCGCCGATCGCGAGTTTCTCGATCGGCGCGATCGTCGTGACCACACTCTTCGCGATCGGAGCCTGGCAGCGTCGGTGGATCGCCGATGACGGTCTGATCGTTCTGCGGACCATCCGAAACCTGCTGGCGGGCAACGGTCCCGTGTTCAACGCGGGGGAGCGGGTGGAGGCCAACACGTCCACCTTGTGGACGTACGTCATGTGGTTCTTCTCCTGGATCACCGGCGCAGAGCACACCGAATACGTCGCCCTGTGGGTGGCGCTGATCCTGTCGGTCACGGCGATTCCGCTGGCGATGTACGGAACTGCGCGACTGTACGGGCGTCGAGTGACCGGACCGGGCGTCGGACTCCTCCTCCCGCTCGGCGCCGTCGTGTACATCACGATCCCGCCTGCGCGTGACTTCGCGACCTCGGGCCTGGAGAACGGTCTGACGATCTTCTGGGTCGCCGCTCTGTGGTGCCAGTTCCTCGCCTGGGCTCGTCGACGGGATGCCGAACCGACGCGCCGCACCCGCGCTGCGTTCCTGGCGCTCGCGTTCACCGCAGGCCTTGCGCCGCTGGTCCGCCCGGAAGGCGCCGTCGTCGGCGTGCTCGTCCTGCTCGTGCTGTTCTGTTCTCCGATCGGCTGGAAGATGCGCGTGGCGATGACGGCTGTCGCGGGCGCTCTGCCCGTCGGCTATCAGATCTTCCGGATGGGCTACTACGCCGTCCTCGTGCCGAACCCGGCGATCGCGAAGGACGCCAGTGGCGCCAAGTGGTCGCAGGGCTTCACCTACCTCGGCAATCTCTTCTCGCCGTACACGCTGATCCTCCCGGTGATTCTCGCCGTGGTCGTCGGCATCCTGCTGGCCGTTCTGGCTCGCGCCGACCGCGAGTCCATCAGCTCGCCGGGCGGAGCCGAGGCCCCGTCATCTCTCGACACCGAGTCATCTCTCGACACCGAGACGCCGGACATCCTGGACGCCCACGAGCCCGCCACCGCGCGGGAGCGGGTCGCTTCGTTCTGGGCCTCGTTCTCGGCAGGTATGCAGTCGCAGCGAACGGTGGTCATCACGATGCTGCTCGCCGGTGCGATTCTCGGCGTGTACTGGCTGCGCCAGGGCGGCGACTTCATGCACGGCCGCGTCCTGCTGACGCCGATGTTCATCCTGCTGCTCCCGGTGATGGTGGTGCCTGCGGTGCTGCCGGCCACAGTCCGGACTCGCAGTGGACAACTGCGTCTCGCCGCGGCGATCGGCATCGTCGTGTCGTGGGGCGTCACCGTGTGGTGGGGTGTCTCGGCCCATGAGAAGGTCCTGTCGAATGCTCCGATGGACATCGGGCGCGACGGCATCGTCGACGAACGTCGCTTTTACGTCACCAACATGGGGAATGAGAACCCGGTGACGGCGGAGGACTACCTCGACTACCCGCGCATGCGGGCGATGGTCGACCGGATCAACGAACTGCACGCCACCGGCGGCATCATCCTGCCCTCGGCCAACTACGACCAGTGGTACGTCGCAAAACTTCCGGAGAAGATGCCCGAGGGCAAACCGCGTGAGGTGACGGTGTACTTCCTGAACCTGGGCATGACGAGCATGAACGCGCCGCTCGACGTCCGGGTGATCGACCAGATGGGGTTGGCTTACCCATTGGCCGCGCACACTGCTCGCCTGCCGGACGGCCGAATCGGGCACGACAAGAACTTGCCGAGTTCGTGGGTCGTCGCGGAGAGCGGCGGAGTGAGTTCGGGGACGGGTCTGCCCGCGTTCATCCCGAAGCGGGAAGTGATGCTGGCGAAGCTGGCGCTCACCTGTCCGGACACCGTCGACAGGTTCGCGTCGTACAAGGACACCTGGAGTTTTGCACGTTTCCGGCACAATCTGCGGCAGGCGGCGAGCTTCAACAGCTATCGGATCTCCCGTGTGCCGGAGTATGAGATCGCTCGATGCGGTCTCACGCTGCCCGACGCCGGGAATGAGAAGTAGCAAAGTGTTACATGAGCGCCAGATAAGTGACACATGAAACAGCGGCTTGCTGACTCTGATCTCGGAACGGTAACGTCAGCTCTCGATCAGTCGATAGAACTCAGTAGGGACCACCGCTTCGGTGAGGGTTACGAACGAGTAGGCCCGCCTGACCTGCGCATGTGAGACAGCTCACATGATGTGTGGGGAGGTGTGTCGCTCTCGATAGACTCCCGTCTATCCGATGCGGATGTGGCGTGTGTGAATCGTGAGTCGACACGGGTCGACAGCGGCGCGCAGATGGAGATTCCATCGAAGCGCCGGAACAACGTTAGGGAGATTTCAAGTCAATGCGTGAAGCGAAGAGCACGCGGCGCTACGGTCGCAAGGTGACCGCAGTCGTCCTCGCGGTCGTCACCGCAATGGGCCTGATGGGTACCTCGATCGGCTCGGGTAAGGCCGACGCGGCCCCGGGCTTCCAGGAGTTCTGGATCGACGCCTGCGGCATGCCCACCAACGGCGCCTTCGGCAACAAGTCGATGGCTCCCGGCAAGGTGAAGGTCCGCGCCTGGAAGAAGGCCGGCAATCAGCGCACTGTGATCCTGCTGGACGGCATGCGTGCGCAGTACGACCGCAGCGGCTGGGAGATCAACACCAACGTTCAGAACTTCGTGAACCGCGGCGTCAACGTCGTTGAGCCGGTCGGCGGTGCGAACAGCTTCTACACGAACTGGGACGCTCCCTCGAACTTCAACGGTCAGAAGAAGCGCTACATGTGGGGCTGTGTCATCGACAACCGCCTCGTCCCGGCACTGCGTTCGCGCGGCTTCAAGGGCAAGGGCGGCAAGTACGCCATCATGGGCCTGTCGATGGGTGGCGGCGCCGCTCTGACGCACGCCGCGCAGCGTCGTGACCTCTACTACGCAGCCGCATCGCTCTCGGGCTACAACTGGCTGACCGCGCCCGGTATGCGCACCGCACTCCGTATGGCGATGCTCGACGTCGCACCGGCGCCGTGGAACGTCGACGCCATGTGGGGCCCGCCGTGGAGCCCGCGTTGGGCCCAGAACGACCCGACCATGCTCATCAACCGCATGCGTGGCCTGAAGGTCTTCGTCGGCTCGGGCAACGGCCTCTTCGGTCGCTACAACTACCCGCAGAACGTCATCGACGACTTCATCAAGGGCACCCCGCTGGAGCTCCTCGCGTTCACCCAGGCCAAGGCCTTCGAGGTCAGCGCGCTGGTCCAGGGCGTCCCGACCATGACCTACTACGCCAACGGCACCCACGCGTGGGGCTACTGGAAGGACATGGCGTGGAACGCGCTGAACCGCGGATTCTTCCGCTAGTCGCCTAGACACGCTCGTCGAGAATGCCCCCGCACATCAAGTGCGGGGGCATTCTTGTATCCGCTCCCTCCGGCCGCATCCGCTCCCTCTGGCCGCGTCCGCTCCCTCCGCGGAGGGAGCGGATGTCGTGGGAGGGAGCGAATGTGTCAGTACCGGATACCGAGCCGGTCGTAGCGGCGCTTCAACTTGGCGACCATCGTCGCCTCGCGGAGGTCTCGCCACACCCAGCGCCCCACGTCCAGGCCGAGGTCTCGAAGTTCGTCCTCGCGGATCTTCTCGCGGATGACGACGTCCTCCGGTGATTCGCCTGCGCGCATCGATCGGCGGTACTTGACGAGGCCGTCGAACTCTCCGACGAAGACGTCGTCGACGCCGAAGTCGCATCGCGCTGTCCGGCCGGACGCGAGGATGTACTCCACCTGAAGATCGGGGACGGGGAGCTCGGCTTCGATCATCTGCGCACGACTCCAGGACTCTCCGGGCGACTCGGCCCGGCCATCGGCGAACAAGAGCGCCCGGCGGGCGAGGCCGACGCCTCGACGTGAGGTTGCCAGCCTCCGCCGGAGATCCTCGCGATCGACTCCGACCGCGAGCGCTGCGTCGAAGGCGGTCAGCGCTTGCGGGAATGTGGCGGTCGCGAGGGCGACGTCGACGGCGGTCCGGGCCGGCCCAGTCACGAGTACCCCGTCGACGTCGACGAGGTCGTCGTCCGGGAGCAGCCCGGCGTGGACCATCCGTTGCGGGCGTCGCGAGCCTCCGCTCCCCCTGCCGTTCGTCACGTGAACGTTCTTCTGATCGGGGTAGAGGAGCTTGAGTCCGAGGACCGCGGCGGCGGAGTCGTGGCTGAGAACGGGTCGCCCGGACCCGAGGGCCGACGCGATGCTCCGGTATCGGTACAGCTCGTCGCGCGGCGCGTCGACGTCGGCGATCGCTTCACGCGGGAGGTAGCGCCCGCGAGCCAAGAGAATCAACGCACCCGATCGCACTGCATCGTCGACGCGTCGCGGCGAGATTCCTCGCGCCAGTGCGGCGTCTCGTTGAACTATCCCGTGTTGATCCGTCGGCCACATGCGACGAAGTAGACACCGGAGTCGCAGAAAGCGCACCCGCGTTGTCCACAGCCCTGTCATCCGCTCCCTCCCACGACATCCGCTCCCTCCGCGGAGGGAGCGGATGCAGCCGGAGGGAGCGGATGGGCGGTCGACGTCACACACGCGGACGTTCAGCGCCGCCGACCAGCGAAATCGAGACACATTAGTCACACAATTCACACGCGTCACAGCGTGGCGCGCACAAAACCCTCGACCGGACGTGTAGAAATTTCTCAGGAACCCGCGTCATGAGTATTGCGCGGGGAGTAGACCCGGTCCCTCGAGGAGCACGCAGTGAAGATCTGGAAGACGACGACGCCGTGCAAGGCGGTGGCCGCGGTCGCGGTCGCGGCGAGCGCATCGCTCGCGTTGACGGCGGCGCCCGTCCATGCCACGCCGAACCCGGTTCCCACCACGCAGGTGACACCGAAGAAGAAGCAGCCTGCGCCGAAGTCGAGCGCCAAGCCCGCGGAGAAGGCTCCGCCCGCCAAGCCTGCGCCTCCTGCGACGGTCACGAAGGTGGCCTGGTACTCGTCGCACCGCGTGGCAGTGTGGGTGCACTCGCCGGCGATGAACACCGACATCCAGGTGCAGCTGCTCCTGGCCCGCGACTGGTTCGCCAAGCCCGACATGAAGTTCCCGCAGTTGACCATGCTCGACGGTCTGCGCGCGCAGGACGATCAGAACGGCTGGATCATCAACACCAACGTCGAGCAGTTCATGGCCGACAAGAACGTGAACGTTGTCCTCCCTGTTGGCGGCGAGTCGAGCTTCTACACCGACTGGAAAGAACCCGACCGCGGCAAGAACTACAAGTGGGAGACCTTCCTCATCCACGAACTGCCCACGATCCTCGAGAAGGACTGGCGGTCCACGCAGGTCCGCGCGATCCAGGGCCTGTCGATGGGCGGCACCGCCGCGATGATGCTCGCCGCGCGCAACCCGGGCTTCTACAAGTTCGCCGGTTCGTTCTCGGGGATCTTGCAGATGACGTCCTACGGCATGCCCGAAGCGATCCAGTTCGCACTGCGCGACGGCGGAGGCTACGACGCGGCGAAGATGTTCGGCCCGCCGAGCGATCCCGCGTGGAAGGAGCACGACCCGTACCTGCTCGCGGACAAGCTGCGCGGCACAAGCCTGTACATCTCCTCCGGCAACGGCGTCGTCGGCCCGCACGACAAGCCGTCCGACATTCCGCTGCTCGCCACCAACTACTCCGGTGTCGGCTTGGAAGTGCTCTCGCGGATGACGAGCCAGCAGTTCGCGTCGAAGCTCAACAAGCTCGGCATCAACGGTCAGGCGGTCTATCGTCCGTCCGGCACCCACACGTGGCCGTACTGGCAGTTCGAGATGGTTCAGGCCTGGCCGCAGGTCGCGGGCGCCCTCGGACTGTCCGGCGACAAAGTGGCGTGCGTCGTGGGCGACGCCTTCAAGAAGGCCCCTCAGGTCAAGGGCCTCGGCGGATGCCTCACCCCGGAGTACGCGGTTCCCGGCGGGCGCGCACAGGACTTCCGCAACGGCCGCATCTTCACCGGACCGAAGGGTCCGCGTGTGGTCGGCGGGGCGATCGGCGGGGCGTACGTCCCCGCGATGGAGCGGCTCGGACTGCCGACGAGTGACGAGCTGACAGGTCGCGACGGCGTCAAGTTCAACACCTTCGAACGCGGCAAGATCACGTGG
This sequence comes from Gordonia malaquae, assembly GCF_037148075.1. Taxonomy (NCBI): domain Bacteria; kingdom Bacillati; phylum Actinomycetota; class Actinomycetes; order Mycobacteriales; family Gordoniaceae; genus Gordonia; species Gordonia malaquae. The sequence continues at coordinate 387,206 of NZ_JBBCUB010000003.1, forward strand.
ACTCCGCAGGCCGGAGCACGCGTCGAGTGACGTCGACCACGCCGTGGGCCGGGTTCTCTGAACAACGCCTGAGAACTCCCCGTGGCTTCGACACGGGAACCCGACGAGAGGCCGGAACAGATGTACTCGGCCGGTAAAGTCTCGAGCATGAGTGTGAAGTTATTACGCGTCCTCGCCACCGTCGGCGTCCTCCTCGTCGGGGCCACCGCGTTGGCGGCGTGTAACGACTCCACGACCGCGAGCGCGCCCATCGGCACGGAGGCCGTCACCACGACGTCGATGGACGCCTCCGACTCGGCGGAGGCGGAATCTGAGGCGTCGAAGGAGGCGGAGTCGGGCGCGTCGAACGCGAGCGTCTCGGTACCTGCGACGAGCCCCGACTCGTCGACCAAGGTGCCGAAGAACTTCCCAGGCGGCGTCCCGACGCCCACCGGCGTGAAGCTCTCCGACAAGGAGAAGGCGTACCTCGCCGAGCTCAAGCGCAAGAACGTCTCGTTCATGGGCGACTCGGACAACAACGTCGCGCTGACGATGGGCGCGTACGTCTGCTCGCAGCGAGCGCAGAAAACCGACCCGACGATGATCAAGGCGTACATGCGCGCCGCGATCGGCCCGATGTCCAAGAGCGAGGCCGACGCCGGTGCCAAGGCCGACAAGGTGATCGCCGCGGCCGACGAACACCTCTGCTGACCGCGTGAGCGCCAACCGCAAACCGCGGCGCAGGATCGGCAAGCTCCTGCTCGTCGTCGCTGCCCTCGGGCTCGTCGCGATCGTCCTGATCGCCGCGCTGGTCTACCTGTGGCTCAAGCCGACGCCTGCACCGCCCGGCGGCCCCACGACGCCGCCGACGAGCACCACGAAGCGACCTACCACACAGCCCGCCGACTGCTCGAAGGTCTTCGCCCTCGTGATTCCCGGAACCTGGGAGTCGAAGTCGGACGATGACCCGTACAACCCGACGGCCAACAAGCGGTCGCTGATGCTCAAGGTCAGCTCCAAACTGCGCGACGAGTTCGGCGAGTCGACCGCAGACGTCTACACGCTGCCCTACAAGGCGAAGTTCCGTAACCCGGCGAACCTCGGCGATCGTCAGGCCACCTACGACGACTCCCGGGCACAGGGCAAGCGTCGGGCAGTCGCCAAGATCAAGGCCGTCAACGAGCACTGCCCGCTGACGAAGTTCGTCCTCATGGGCTTCTCCCAGGGCGCCGTCATCGCAGGCGACGTCGCCTCCGACATCGGCAACGGTCGTGGACCGCTGTCCGCGCAGGACCAGGACCTCGTCCTCGGAGTCGGGCTGATCGCCGACGGTCGACGCCAGTCCGGAGAGCAGAACGACGTCGGGCCGAGCCCGGACGGGGTCGGGGCCGAAGTGTCGATCGGCGGACTCGGCGGACTCGTTCCCGGCACGACGATGACCGGCGCGCGCGCAGGCGGTTTCGGGACGCTCCGCGACCGGACGTATTCGATCTGTGCCAAGGGTGATCTGATCTGTGATGCCCCGACTGTGACCAACCCGGTCAAGGCGATCACGGACTTCGCGAACGCTGTGAACAATCCGGTCCACGCCATGTACGCGACGTCCAAGTACTGGAGTTACCAGGGGCAGACGGCCACCGAGTGGATGCTCGGTTGGTCGGGTGATCTGATCAGAGGAACGCGATAGCGGGCCGATCGCTCGGTGGAACGTGCCCGCAGGTTTGGGAATCGACGGTGTACCTGCGGTAATCTGCTCGGGTTGAGGCCACGGCGTACACGCCGGGGCGAGGACCCGAGCGAGGAGAGGCGTACGTGACCACACCGGACTCGTCTACGCACAACGCCGACGGACTGCGCAAGTTCCGTTTCGGCGCGGGCGGCGAAGGAAACAAAGACGAGGGCGGCGCGCGCAAGTTCGTGAAGCTCGCTCAGACCGCTGAAGAGTACGGGTACGACACGTTCGCCATCCCGGACCACCTGGGAAATCAGGTCGGACCGCTCGCAGCTCTCGGCGCACTGTCGCAGGCGACGGACACGATCCGCCTTGCGACCTCCGTCCTCGCCAACGGATTCCGCCATCCAGCCATCCTCGCCAAAGAGGCGACGACCATCGACGTCCTGTCGAAGGGGCGCCTCGAGCTCGGCATCGGCTCAGGGTGGATGAAAGAGGAGTTCGACAAGGCGGGCCTCGAGTTCGGCACGCCTGCCGAGCGGATCCGCAAGCTCGACGAGTCGCTGACGATCCTCGACCGGCTCATGCGCGGCGAGACCGTCGACTTCGACGGCGAGTTCTACCAGATCAACGGTCTCCAAGGCACGCCGCGTCCCCGTCAAGGTCCACGCCCGCCGATCGCTGTCGGCGGCGGCGGACCGAAGATGCTCGCGCTCGCCGCGAAGCATGCCGACATCATCTCGGTCGCCACCGGATCGACCAAGGACGGCCGCATGCGGCTGTCCGACATGACGATCGAGAAGACTGCTGAGCGCGTCGATCGGATTCGGCAGGCGGCAGGCGACAGATTCGACCAGATCGAGTTGAACTGGACCATCGCGACGATCGTCATCACCGATGATCGTGAGGCGACCGCGGAGATGGCGTTGCAGGCGATTGCGAGCGGCTACCCGCCCAACATCGCTGTCGACGCGGAACTGACCGTCGACGACATTCTGGCGTCCCCGTACCTCGCGTTCGGAACGTTCGAGGAGATCGCGGAACAGATCCGCGAAGTGCGTCGCCGCACGTCAATGAGTTATGTCGGGATCTTTCCGACTCAGATGGATGCTTTTGCACCCGTCATCCCTATTCTCCGAGGAGAGTAGAATCAACAAGGTTTTAGGTGCGCTGGGGGACGGTTCACGCGGTTCGCGCGTGACCGAGCACGGAACGATGGCACACGGACCGCGGTTCGACGCTGCGGACACAGGAGTTATTGGATGCTGAACACGGAACTCGAGGGCTTTTTCGACGAGAACGGCCAGATCCGTTTCCCGGACGATGCGACCCTCGTCGATTACGTCGAGCAGAACGTGCGGATGCACGCTGACACGCTGGCCTACCGCTTCATGGACTACAGCCGTGAACGCGACGGCGAGGCGATCGACCTCACCTGGGCGCAGTTCGGCAAGCGCCTGCGCGCGGTCGCGGCCCGCCTGCAGCAGGTGACGCAACCGGGTGACCGTGTCGCGATTCTGGCACCGCAGTCGCTCGAGTACGTGATCGGCTTCTTCGCCGCGCTGTACGCCAGCAATGTGGCGGTCCCGCTGTTCAGCCCCGACGAGCCGGGGCACACCGACCGCCTGCACGCGGTGCTCGGCGACTGCCGGCCGACGGCGATCCTGACGTCGACCAAGTCGGCCGAAGCGGTCCGCGACTTCTTCTCCGACCGTCCGGCGAAGGACCGTCCTCGCGTCATCGCGGTCGACGCAGTGCCCGACTCGGTCGGCTCCTCCTGGACCGCACCGGTCCTCGGCCTCAACCACGACGTGGATTCGGTCGCCTACCTGCAGTACACCTCGGGTTCCACCCGCGTTCCCGCCGGTGTCGAGATCACCTACCGCGCTGTCGCCGCGAACTGTGTGCAGATCGCGCAGTGCATCAACATCGACCGCAACTCGCGCGGCGTCACCTGGCTGCCGATGTTCCACGACATGGGCCTGGTCACGGTGATCCTGCCTGCGCTCGGCGGCAAGTACGTGACCATCATGAGCCCGCAGGCGTTCGTCCGACGCCCCGGACGGTGGATTCGTGAACTCGCGGCTGTCGACGATCATGCCGCGACGTACGCCGCCGCGCCGAACTTCGCCTACGAGCACGCGGCCGCCCGCGGCCTGCCCGCAGAGGGCGAAGACCTCGACCTGTCGAACGTGATCGGCCTGATCAACGGCTCTGAGCCGGTCACCGTCAGCTCGATGCGCAAGTTCAACGAGGCGTTCGCTCCCTACGGCCTGTCGCCGAAGGCGATCAAGCCCTGCTACGGCATGGCAGAGGCCACCCTGTTCGTGTCGGCCACTCAGCGTGACGACGCGGCGAAGATCAGCTACGTCGACCGGAACGAACTCAACGCCGGACGATTCGTCTCGATCGACCAGAACGACCCCGAGGCAGTCGCCCAGGTGTCGTGCGGTCAGGTCGCGGTGAGCCAATGGGCCGCGATCGTCGACCCGGAGACCGGTACCGAGCAGGCCGACGGTCATGTCGGAGAGATCTGGCTGCACGGCATCAACATCGGCCAGGGCTACTGGAACAAGGCCGACGAGACTGTCGAGACGTTCCACAACAAGGTCGACGTTCCTCTCGCGGAAGGCAGCCACACGGCAGGCGCTCCGGCCGACGCGCAGTGGATGCGCACCGGCGACTACGGCGTCTGGTACGGCGGCGAGCTCTACATCACGGGTCGCGTGAAGGACTTGGTGATCGTCGACGGCCGTAACCACTACCCGCAGGATCTCGAGTTCAGTGCGCAGGAGGCGAGCAACGCACTGCGTCCCGGCTTCGTCGCAGCATTCGCGGTGCCCGCGAACCAGCTGCCCGCCGAGGTGTTCGAGCAGGGCCACAGTGGCCTGACGTACGACGCGGACGATGCCTCGGAGCAGCTCGTCGTGGTCGCAGAGCGCGGCCCGGGCCGTCGCACCGACCCGCAGGAAGTGGCCGACACGGTCCGCGCCGCGATCGCCGGACGGCACGGTGTCATGGTCCGCGACCTGCTGTTGGTTCCCGCAGGATCCATCCCGCGCACGTCGAGCGGAAAGATCGCGCGCCGCGCGACCAAAGCCGCCTACATCGACGGAACGCTGCGCGGCGGATACCAGCAGACCGCGTTCCCGGACGCAGGCGAATAGCGAGAGAACTCCCGAATGCGAGCCCGGTACGACCTCGTTCAGAGGCGTACCGGGCTTGCGTGCTACCAACGATCGAACCGATCAGTAGGCTGGTGAACGATGTCTGACAACACAACACCCGAGTCCCATGGCGACACCTCAGGCGAGACCGCGGGCGACATGACCGTCGAGGAACTGCAGGACTGGCTGCGCGCATGGGTCGCGCAGGCCACCGCGCAGCCCGTCGACAACATCGCCGTGGACCGGCCGATGGAGGAGTTCGGGCTGTCGTCCCGCGACGCAGTGGCGCTGGCCGCCGACGTCGAGGACCGGACGGGTGTCATCCTCACCGCCACCGTCGTCTACACGCACCCGACGATCGCGTCGCTGTCCAAGCGCGTCATCGAAGGTGATCCCGACGAAGGACTCGACGTCGACACCGACCGCTTCTGGGAGCGGGAGCGCGACAGCAACGACGACATCGCGATCGTCGGTCTCTCGACCCGGTACCCGGGTGCAGGCCACACGCCGGAGTCGACGTGGCAGGCGCTGATCGACGGGAACGACGGGATCTCCGACCTCCCCGAGGATCGGTGGACCGAGTTCAAGGCGGAGCCACGTCTCGCCGAGTTGATCGAGAAGGGCAACGTCCAGGGCGGCTACCTCGACGACATCAAGGGCTTCGACGCCGACTTCTTCCAGATGAGCCCGCGCGAGGTCGAGATGGTCGACCCGCAGCAGCGTCTTGCGCTCGAGTTGACGTGGGAGGCCCTCGAGCACGCCCACATCCCGCCGAGCGACCTGCGCGGCGGCCAGGTGGGCGTGTTCATGGGCACGTCGACGAACGACTACCAGCTGCTCGCGACGATGGGACTCGGCGAGGGCGCGAGCGAGACCGCGGCGTACGCGCTGACCGGTACCGCGACGTCGATCATCGCGAACCGCGTGTCCTACTTCTTCGACTTCCACGGCCCGTCGATCGCGCTCGACACGGCGTGTTCGTCGTCGCTGGTCGCAGTGCACGAAGCGGTTCGCAGTCTCCGCAACGGCGACTCGAACGTCGCCATCGCAGGCGGCGTCAACATGCTGATCACGCCTGCCGCGACCCTCGGCTTCGACCAGATCGGCGCGATGGCGCCCAATGGTCGCATCAAGGCCTTCTCGTCCGACGCCGACGGCATGATCCGTTCCGAGGGCGGCGGCGTGTTCGTCCTCAAGCGGATGGCCGACGCCCGTCGCGACGGCGACACGGTGCTCGCCGTCATCGCGGGCAGCGCAGTGAACTCCGACGGCCGGTCGAACGGCATCTTCGCGCCCAACCCGGAAGCCCAGGTGGAGGTGCTGCGCTCGGCGTACGCCGACGCCGCGATCGACCCGCGCACCGTCGACTACGTCGAGGCGCACGGCACCGGAACCGTGCTCGGCGACCCGATCGAAGCCGACGCCCTCGGTCGCGTCGTCGGACGTGGACGTGAGCCGCAGTCGCCGATGCTGCTGGGTTCGGCCAAGACCAACTTCGGCCACATGGAGTCGGCCGCAGGCGCCGGTGCGCTCGCCAAGGTGGTCCTGTCGCTGCAGAACGACGTGCTTCCCGCGTCGAAGAACTATGTCGGCCCGAACCCGTACATCCAGTTCGAGGCCACCAATCTCCGCGTGATCACCGAGTCGACCGCGTGGCCGCGGTACTCGGGGCACGCCGTCTCGGGCGTCTCGGGCTTCGGCTTCGGCGGAACCAATGCGCACGTCGTCGTGCGCGAGGTGCTGCCGTCCGATCTCGTCGAGGTCACTGCCCAGGCGCCCGTCGCGGAGGAGCCTGCGCCCGTCGACGACTACGACGATGACGACGACTTCCTGACCGAGGCCGAGCGCGCCGTGCTCGCCGCACAGGCGCCGAAGAAGGTCGAGACTGCACCGGTCGCCGAGGCGGATCCGGCCGAGGGTTTCGCGCCTGCCGCAGTCCCCGGGGCAGTCGTCCCGCTGGTGATCTCCGGGTTCCTCGCGTCTCGTCGCCGCAAGGCCGCCGCCGACCTCCTCGAATGGCTCGAGGCCGACGCGGGCGCGACGCCGCTCGTCGAGATCGGCCGCGCGCTCGCGCACCGCAATCACGGACGCACCCGGTCGGTCGTCATGGCCCGCACCCATGAGGACGCCGTCAAGGGTGTGCGCGCCGTCGCCGAGGGCAAGGCGCTGCCGTTCGTCTACACCTGCGACGCCCCGGACGCCGCGTCGGCCGTGTGGCTGCTGTCGGGCTTCGGTTCGCAGCATCGCAAGATGGCCAAGCAGCTGTACACCGAGAACCCGGTGTTCGCGAAGTACGCCGACCGCGTGGACGCGATCATCCAGAACGAACTCGGCTACTCGATGGTCGAGATCTTCCTGGACGACGAACAGACCTACGCGATCGAGACCGCGCAGATCGGCATCTACACGATTCAGGTGGCACTCGCCGACACCATGCGTCACTACGGCGCAGAGCCGGGCGTGCTGGTGCCGCACTCGATGGGTGAGGCGTCGGCCGCATACATCAGCGGCGGCCTGACGCTCGAAGACGCGACCCGGGTGATCTGCCAGCGGTCGCGCCTCATGGGCGAGGGCGAGTCGATGCTGACCGGCGACGACGTCCGCTTCATGGCGCTCGTCGAGTACAGCGCCGAGGACATCAACGATGTGCTCGTCGACTTCCCCGATCTGGAGATCTGCGTGTACGCCGCGCCGACGCACACCGTCATCGGCGGCCCCGGGCCGCAGGTGGACGCGATCGTCGCCCGCGCGGAGGCCGAGGGGAAGCTCGGTCGAAAGCTGCAGACCAAGGGCGCGAGCCACACGTCGCAGATGGATCCGATCCTCGGCGAACTGTCGTACGAGCTGACCGGCATCACGCCGGCCCGCCCGACGGTCGGTTTCTACAGCTCGGTGGACCGCGAGGTGTTCTACCGCCCCGGTCACGAGCCGGTGCACACCATCGAGTACTTCCTCAAGGGACTGCGCCACAGCGTGTGGTTTGCGCAGGCGATCGCGAAGTCGGTGGAGAACGGGCATCGCACGTTCATCGAACTGTCGCCGAACCCTGCCGTCCTGATCTCCGTCGCCGCGACGACATTCGGCGCCGGTGTGCTCGACGCCGAGCTCATCGAGACCCTTCGCCGTAAGGAAGACGAAAGCTACGGCCTGGTCAACGCGCTGATGAAGCTGTACGTCCACGGTCATCCCGTCGACGTCGCAGCGCTGTTCGGCAGCGGGCAGGGTGCCAAGTTCGCCGACATCCCGCGGACCCGTTTCGAGCGGAAGCCGTACTGGCTGACCGCAGTCCTCGCGAGTGGCTCCGGTGCTGGCACGATCCCCGGGTCGCACGTCGGCCTGCCCGACGGTCGTCATGCGTGGGAGGTAAACGCGTCCGCGGTCACCGATCCGCGTGAACTCGTCCTCGCTGCCGCGAAGCATGTGCTCGGCTCAGACGCGAGTGTCGCCGCGGCCGAGTCGGTCGGTGTGTTCCCCGCATCGGGGACCGTGACCACGACGTTCACCGCCCATCCGGGCGGCGGTGCGATCACTGTCCACGCCGACGCCGCCGGCGGCCACGCTCTGCTGTTCTCCGCTGCCGTGACGGGGGCTGCTGTCGTGGCGCCGGCTGTCGTGGCCGCAGTTCCCGATGCCGCTGTCGCCTCCGACGACAAGGTTGTCGAGGAGCCGGAGATCGTCGACGACATCGGGGCGGGCGCCAAGTGGAGTCCGGACTCCGGCGAGACCGTCGGGGACCGGCTCGCAGTGATCGTCGGTGAGTCGATGGGCTACGACCCGGAGGATCTGCCGCGCGAGATCCCACTGATCGAGCTGGGACTGGACTCGTTGATGGCGGTCCGCATCAAGAACCGCGTCGAGTATGAGTTCGACATCCCGCAGCTCCAGCTTCAGGCCATGCGCCAGGCGAATCTCGGCGACGTCGAGAAGTTCGTCGCCTTCGCCGTGACGCACCGCGATCAGCTCGACGACCTGTCGTCCCGCACCACCGACGGCGGCGAACTCGACACCGCCGCGCTGAACGCCTACATCGATGCTGCGATGCAGGAGGAGCAGCAAGCTCCGACTCCATCGGAGCAGGTTGAGCCGGGTCCGAGCGCTAGCGAGGAACCGAGCGCCGTCCTGAGCGAGCGCAGCGAGTCGAAGGGTCGAAACCAGGTGACGGACGCGGCCAATGGGACCACGGTGCCGGACGCGACTGAGGTGACGGACGCACCCGAGCCGACTACGGACACCGACACCCCGGCACCCGACCCCGTCGACATCCACAGCCAGTCCGCTGCGGCGGAAGCTGCGGGGACGGACGTTCCGCCGCGCGATGCCGCGGAGCGTCTCACGTTCGGTGCGTATGCGGTGGTGACGGGCAAGTCCGCGGGTGGCATCTTCAACAAGTTGCCGGTCCTCGACGAGGAGACGGCGCAGAAGCTGACCGACCGTCTCAACGAGCGGACGGGCGGAGAGGTCGACATCGAGGACGTCCTCGATTCGGAGACCATCGAGGAGTTGTCCGACTACGTCCGACAGCAGATGGACGATGCGGCCGACATCGACGGATTCGTGCGCTACCTGCAGGTTCCGTCGAAGGACGGGAAGCCGCAGCACACCTTCGACACCTCCGCGGGAGACCCGACTCCGATGTTGGTGTTCCACCCGGCGGGTGGCAACACGTCGGCGTACGAGGCGCTGGTGAAGCGTCTGCCCGACGACATGCCGGTGATCGGTTTCGACCGTGTCGAGGGCACCATCGAGGAGCGAGTGAAGCAGTACCTTCCGAAGCTCCGCGAGATCGCGCCTCACGGTCCCTACGTGCTCGTCGGTTGGTCGTTGGGCGGCGCGCTCGCCTACGGTGCGGCGCAGCTGCTCATCGAGCAGGGTGAGGAGGTGGCGTTCGTCGGTCTCATCGACGTCGTCCGTCCGCGTGAGGACGTCGCCGACACCCCGGAGAACAAGCGAGCTCGCCTGGAGCGGTGGAAGGACTTCGCGGTCCGCACGTACGGCCTGGACGAGAACATCCCGATCCCGATGGATCGCCTGATGGCTGCTGACGACAACGAGCAGTTCGCGATCATCCTCGAGATGATGTCGATGTCCGACCAGAAGATCCCGGGTGGAATCATCGAGCATCAGCGGACGTCGTTCATCGACAACCGCGTGCTCACGAACATCAACCCGTCGCGGTACGACGGCAAGGTGGTCCTGTACCGCGCCGACAAGATGCACGACGGTGCGATCGAACTCGAACCGCAGTGGGCGGTCATCGACGAGGACGGCCGCTGGGGCGAGGTCGTGGACGATCTGGAGATCCTGCACATCGGCGGCGATCATCTCGGCATCGTCGACGAACCGCATGTGGCGAAGGTCGCGGCCGATCTGGCTCGCCGTGTCGCCGACCTGAGCGCTGATAAGTAGAACTGGAGACGCCGTGACCGATACGACTGCCGCAAAGCTCGCCGACCTGCGCGCGAAGCTGGAGCTCGCGAAGGAGCCCGGTGGCGACGCCGCGATCGCCAAGCGGGCCAAGAAGGACATCCTGTCGCCCCGCAAGCGCCTGGAGCTGTTGTTCGACGAAGGAACGTTCGTCGAGGTCGGAGCGCTCGCCAAGACGCCCGGATCGTCTGAGACGGGATACGGCGACGGTGTGGTCACCGGTCACGGCCTGGTGAACGGGCGTCCGGTCGCCGCATTCAGTCACGACCAGACCGTCATGGGCGGCACTGTCGGCGAGATCTTCGGCCGCAAGGTCGCCGGACTCATGGAGTGGGCGGGCAAGCTCGGCTGCCCGATGGTCGGCATCAACGACTCGGCCGGCGCGCGCATCCAGGACGCCGTGACGTCTCTCGCGTGGTACGCGGAGATGGGACGTCGTAACGACCTGCTGTCGGGTCTGTCGCCGCAGATCTCGGTGATCCTCGGCAAGTGCGCCGGCGGTGCGGTGTACACACCGGCGAACACCGACATCCTGGTCGCGGTCGAGGACAAGAGCTACATGTTCGTCACCGGACCCGACGTCATCAAGCAGACGACGGGTGAGGAGATCTCCGCGGAGGACCTCGGCAGCGCCCACAATCAGGCGCGGTGGGGCAACATCCATCATGTCGCCGAGGACGAGAAGGCCGCTTTCGAGTGGGTGCGCGAGTACCTCGAGTACATGCCGTCGAGCACGTTCGAGCAGCCGCCGGTGATCAACCCCGGTCTCGAGCCCGAGGTCACCGAGTCGGACCTGAGCCTCAACGAGTTCATGCCCGACAACGACAACGCGGGCTACGACATGCGGGACATCATCCTGCGGCTGTTCGACGACGGTGCGTTCCACGAGGTCGGTGAACTGTTCGCGCCGAACATTCTGACCGGGTTCGCGCGCGTCGACGGCCACAGCGTCGGCATCGTCGCCAACCAGCCGAGTGTCATGGCAGGCACGATCGACACGGACTCGTCGGAGAAGGCGACCCGCTTCGTCCGCATCTGCAACGCGTACAACATTCCTCTTGTGTTCCTGGTGGACACGCCCGGCATCCTCCCCGGGCTGGCCGAGGAGCAGAAGGGCACGATCCGCAGGTCGGGCAAGTTCCTGTTCGCCTACGTCGAGGCCGACGTTCCGAAGGTGACCGTGGTGCTGCGCAAGGCTTACGGCGGCGCCTACGCGGTGATGGGTTCCAAGCAGCTCGGCGCCGACGTCAACTTCGCGTGGCCGACGGCCAAGATCGCGGTGATGGGCGCGGAGTCTGCGGCGGCGATCCTGACGCGTCGTCAGACCGAGGGATTGAGCGCCCATGACGCCGACAAGGTGCGGCAGGACTTCATCACGTTCTACAACGCGATGATGGCCACGCCGTACCTCGCCGCTGAGCGTGGCTATGTCGACGCCGTCATCGAGCCTGCTCAGACGCGTCTGCAGCTCCGCAAGGCGCTTGCGCAGCTCCGCGACAAGCAGGTCATCCGGAACCCCCGCAAGCACTTCCTGATGCCGATCTGAGGTCACCGTGTATTTCATCGTTGTGAAGTTCAAAGTGAAGCCGGAGAGTGTGGAGGGATTTCCCTCTGCGGTGGCGGAGTTCACCGCCGCCACGCGCGCGGAACCGGGGAACCTGTGGTTCGAGTGGTCGCGCAGTCTGGACGATCCGAACGAGTTCGTCCTCGTCGAGGCGTTCACGAACGACGGCGCGGGTCCGCATGTGACGAGTACTCACTTCGCTGCCGGTCTGGAGGCGATGCGGCCGCATCTCGTCGAGACGCCGCGCATCATCTCTCGCCAGGTCGAGGGTGACGGCTGGGACGCGATGGGCGAGCTGCAGATCTAGGCGTGCCCTAGCCGACGACCTGCCCGAACGCGGCGCCGATGCCGTAGGTGACGCCCATGGCGATGGCGCCGCCGATTACCATCCGGGCTGTCGGGCGGACGGGTGAGCTCTGTCCGAGATAAGCGCCGAGAGCACCGGTAGCCGCAAGCGCGACGAGGACGGCGACGAACGTCACCGGAACTCGCCAGGTCTCAGGCGGCAGCAGGATCGCTATCAGCGGGAGCAGTGCGCCGACTGTGAACGACACGGCGGACGACACCGCCGCCTGCCACGGATTGGTCAGATCGTCGGGGTCGATGCCGAGCTCCACCTGGGCGTGGGCGGCGAACGCATCGTGTTCGGTGAGTTCTTCGGCCGCTTCGCGCGCGGTCGTCTCGGACAGGCCTCGTGCGACGAGCATCTGAGTCAGCTCGTCGAGTTCGTCCTCCGGTTGGTTCGCGAGCTCCCACCTCTCCTTTGCCAGCAACGCGGCCTCGGTGTCCCGTTGCGTGCTGACTGAGACGTACTCGCCGAGCGCCATCGACACGGCGCCCGCCGCCAGACCGGCGATGCCGGCGGTGAAGATCGGGCCTCGTTCGGCAGTCGCCGCGGCCACACCGATGACGATGCCCGCGGTCGACACGATTCCGTCGTTCGCGCCGAGTACTCCCGCGCGCAGCCAGTTGAGCCGGTTCGCCAGGCCGGTGGCGTGCGGTTCGTGCGGGTGCGTGGCTTCGGTCGTCATGCGTTGATCTTGTCCCCCCGCAGAGGGCGGCGACAAGCAATGCGAGGCTATGCGAACTGGTCGACGGAGAGTTTCACGGCCATGACCACGACGACGACTAGAAGTGCGTATCGAACGATCGCGGTTCCGCGTCCGAGGACGAGCCGGGAGCCGAGGACCGATCCCGCGACGTTGGCGAGCGCCAGGATCGCCCCGAGCAGCCACATCACATGGCCTTGGGATGCGAAGACGATGAGCGCGCCCACGTTGGTCGCGGTGTTGGCGACTTTGGCCATGGCTGCGCTCTGCAGGAAGCTCTGATGGAGCAGGGCGGTGAGGGTGATGATCAGGAACATTCCGGTGCCTGGACCGAACACGCCGTCGTAGAAGCCGATCACGCCGAGCATCCCGAGTGCGATCGCGAAGCGGGTGCGAGAGACCGGTTCCGACGATTCGTGTGTCGCGCCGAACTGGGGCCGGAACGCGACGAATGCGCCGACGGTCACCATCAAGACGATGACGAACGGCCGCATCACGTCGGAACTGACGGCGGACGCGGCGAGTGCGCCGATCACCGCGCATCCGCCTGCGATGGGGACGCTGACCGCGACCATCCGGCGGTCGACGTCCACTTTGCGCAGATACATGAACGCGGCGGTGGCCGTTCCCCAGATGGCGGCGAGCTTGTTGGTGCCGAACGCCGTCGCGGGCGCGATGGTCGGGAAGACGATCAGCATCAGTGGGATCAGGACGAGGCCGCCGCCTCCGACGACCGCGTCGATCCAGCCTGCGACGAGGGAACCGCCGATCAGGAGGGCCAGGAGCCCGCCGTCGGGTAGTCCCACTGTGCCCCTCCGGTCAGTTGATGCTGGTGACGTCTCACGTTACCCGGCGAAGTCGGCGTCGTGACCCTACGATTCTGAGGTTATGGACACCTTCAACGGTCTGCCGTTGCATCCGCTCGTCGTGCATTTTGTGGTCGTCACGGTCCCGGTCGCCGCGCTGGTCGCGATCGCGGCTGCGGTCTGGCCTGCCGCCCGCACCAAGATGGGCCCGTTGCCGTCGATCATCGCGTTCCTCGGCCTCATCGCCACGTGGGTCGCGATGTCGGCGGGTGAGGCGCTGGAGGAGCAGCGATACCCCGACGGCGTGTCCGGGCCGGTCGCGACGCACACCGAAGCGGGCGACGTCGTGATCATCGGCGTCGGGTGTCTCTTCGGCGCCGCGCTGCTGATGTACCTCGTGACTCTGCCGCCGGTCGTCGAGCGACTTCCGTTGTCGGAGCCGGTCCTGAAGATCGTCGACGTCGTCGCCCGGGTTCTCTCCGTCGCCGCCGCCGTCGCCGCCCTCTACCTGGTCTACAAAGCCGGCGACTCCGGTGCCCGTTCAGTCTGGGGTGGTTGAGTTGTGCCGTTGATCGTGACCACTATGTGGTCACGATCAACGGCGTAACAGCCTGTGGATACCGCACTGTCGCGTTTGCCGCTTCGGTGGCACCCTGCGACGCATGGGGGAGCCGGAAGCACGTGCGGTCAAACGTCTGATGGCGTTGATCCGCAGACAAGACGGGGTCGTGAGCCGGAAGCAAGCTCTTGAGTGTGGCATCCCGCCCGCATACATCCGGAGCAGGTTGCGTGGGGGTCACTGGGTCGCGGTGTTCCCCGGCACGTATGTGACGCACAACGGCCCGCCGACATGGATTCAGCGGGTGTGGTGCGCAGTGCTTGATGCGGCACCCGCAGCGGTGAGCCACGAGTCGGCGCTGCAAATGCTCGATGGGGCGGGAAGCGGCCCTGTGCACATCAGCGTCGACCGCCGACGCAACGTGCCACGTCGTCCTGGAGTCGTGTTGCACTACCGCACCGGATTGGCTGAGGTGGCGGTGCTCGACGCGCATCCACCCCGGATGCGCACCGACTATGCAGTCCTCGATGTCGCGCAGGATGCGAGGTCCGACACTGCGGCGGTCGCCCGCATGGCAGACGCGGTCCAGAGCGGCCTGACCACGGCAGACCGCCTGCTGCACTTCCTCGGGACCCTTTCGAGGGCGCGGCGCGGCGCGTTCCTGAGGTCCGCCCTCCTCGATATCAGAGACGGCACCTGCTCGGTCCTGGAACATCGATACCTGGTCAGTGTCGAGAGGGCACACGGGCTGCCGGTCGCTCGACGGCAGGCGCCGACTGAGGCCGGTCGTAGGGGATTGCGGGACGCGGTCTATGAGGATTGGGGTCTGATCGTCGAACTCGATGGACGGTTGTTTCACGACACCGCGGACGCGCACGATCGCGACCTTGAACGTGATCTCGATGCGGCCGTGGGCGAGGACCTGCGAACCATCAGAGTCGGATACGGGCAGGTGTTCGATCGTGCTTGTGAGACCGCGGTCAAGATCGCGGCGATATTGCGAAGACTGGGATGGACCGGCGAACTCACGCCCTGTAGAGCAGCAGACTGTCCGATACGACAGTGCCGTTGATCGTGACCACATAGTGGTCACGATCAACGGCATACACGACTCAGTAGCCCTTCGACCGCATGGGAGCGGGGTTGTGCAGGCCGCTCACCTTCTGCGTACCGGTGACGATCTCGGCGGGTTGGGCGTCGACGAGCGGGGTGAAACGCTCGAGGCCGCCCCAGTCGCGGGCCCAATTGTTGCGTTGGTACGTCGGGACCAGGGTGTACGAGAGCAGGCCCTCGGTGATGCCGAGCGGGCCGCCGTTCACGCCGTCCTGCCAGGTCTGCGTGTTCTTCCGTGTCGCCTCCGCGTCAGGCATGATCCGCCACTTGGGAAGCTCGAGGAGCCCGTTGCGGACGGCCATCGGCCGTTGGCACGGGAACACCAGGCCGGGCATCCAGTCGATGAACACCGGATCGGTGCGTCCGACGACGTCGTTCAACGTCTGCAGGGCTGGAACGCGCGGCGGCGTGAGGGCCACCCACTCGTTGACGGCGGCGCCGTCGTCGAGCACGTGGATCCGGACGAGGGACGCGCGCGGCGGCGCGTCTGCCAACGCGAACCGCAGTGTGCGCCAGTTCAACGACTTCGCGAAGGCGTCCACCGGCACCTGCGGTGCACCGACCGGTGTCACCCGGCCGTCGGCTTCGCGGCGGGCGTACTCGGCGACGACGCGTCGCCCCTCAGTGAGGACACCGTGGTCGTCGAACGCGGCGATCGAGCCTGCCGCGGCGACGCTCAGCAGCGGACGGTCGTCCGGAGTCTCGCCCGCAGCGGAACCGATCTCGTACCAACCGGTCGTCAGCTCACTGACCTGCTTGGAACCGTAGCTGCCCAGCATCGGAGTGGTGAGGCCGTACGGGAGCTTCACCTTCGTCGTGGGCTTCTCCGCGACTTCCTCCGGGGCCGTCTCCGACTCATCGGAAGAGGTCTCGGTTTCGTCCACGGAGTCGCCGCCCGCGGTCGGTGGCGCGGTCGCGTCCTCTTCCTCGGTGTCGTCCTTCTTCTGATCGAGGGGATCGATGATCGCAGTCGACGGAACGCCGTCCGCGGTGAACCCGGAGTTCTCTGCGCCGAGAGCGGCCGCGGCAGACGGTGCCGGACGGCCGTTCACGGCGGCAGGCTTCAACACAGCAGAGTTCGGGTCGGACTCCACGAGGATGTCGTTCGCGAGAGCGCACTCGTCGCCGGTCAAGGCGCGAGCATTCGACTTCGCCCACGACCAACTGTCGCGTTGCACCCAGGCTCCCTTCACGAACGAGCCGAGCATGAACACGACGACGAGCGCGGCGATCACCGGAATCGGAGAGAATGTGAACCGCATCAGGCCCGAGCGTTTCGCGCCGGTCCGGACGTCGTCGTCGGCGTAGTCGTCGTGGAAGTGGAACCACAGACCGATGCCCGCGGCGACGAACGTCGCGGCCAGCGCGAGCCAACTCAGTTTCACCCCGGCGATCGCGATCGGCTGATCCCACCACGGGATGCCGTAGGAGCCGACGTACCACCACATGTTGCTGCCCGCGGTGGCGACCGCGGTCACCAGCAGCACCGCGGCGGCGAAGAACGTGCGGTTGCGGCGTGACCGGAGCAGGGCGGGAGCCATCATCGCGGTGGTGCCCGCGACAAGCAGGGCGCCGATCGTCGCGTAGATGCCGAAGTGGTGCGTCCACTTGGTCGGCGTGAACGACATGAAGAACATCGTGCCGATCATGATGCCGATCAGACGCCAGAACGGAGCTCTCGCGACTCCGGCCGGGTGACGGCTGGACACCAGACGGAAGATCGCCACCACCAGCGCAAGGATCATCAGGAGGATGCCGAAGCGGCGGGGGAACGTCCCGTCACCGGTGTTCAACACCAACCAGTAGTAGCGCTGCGGTTCCTGCCACCACTGCTCGGTCGGGCCCACGTCGGTCGCGACCTTGTTGCCCTCCAACAGCGGGCCGAGAGCCTGCGAGTAGAAGATCATGAACAGCACGGCCGAACCGGCAGCGAGGATCGGAGCGATCATCGGCAGCAGGCCGTCGCGCTTGCGGCGCGCCACCACTCCCTTGACGACGGGCCGCAGACCGGCGATCAGTGCGGCGGCGGCCATCAGACCGCCCGGAGCGAGCGCCAGTGTCAGCGCGGCCGCTATCGTCGCGAACGCGTACGGCAGCAGTCTGCGGGTGGCGATCGCCCGTTCGACGCAGGCCCACGTCAGCAGGGCGCCGACGGCTTCGGCAGGCTCCGGGCGGATGCCGTTGTTGTACGGCATCCAGATCGCGAGGAACACCATCGCGCCCGCCCAGACGGCGGCGGAGGAGTTGCGGACCGCGCGGCCCAGACGAGGGATGCCCTCGCGGCTGATGATCCACCAGCCGAGCAGCCCCAAGAGCAGCGACGGCAGACGCAGCCACGGAGTCGCGACGCTCACGTGCGTCATCCAGGACAGCACCTGGAAGTGCCATCCGAACGGGTCCTGTGGGACGCCGAAGTACCGGAAGTAGTTGTCGGCGTATCCGGCTTCGCTGGTGATGCGGGCGACGGTGATGTTGTACCCGTCGTCGGAGGTGTTGGATCCGATCAGCCACCACAGCACCAGCACGGCGAACACGGCGACGTCCGGTCCGCGGATGGTGAACCATCCGGCGGGCAGGAACCGCTTGTGGCCGCGGCCGTCACGCGAATCGAGGACTCCGAGCGCGATCAGCGACAGCAGGGTCATCAGGATGCCGAAGACGATGCATGCGAGCTTCAGCGGTGTCGGCGAGTTGATGAAGCGGGTGTCGACGGTCGCATTCAGGTTCAGCCCGTCGCGCGACGCCGTCGACGGCAGGTCGGAGAAGACGCCGGTGATCTGCGGCCGCATGTCGGGATCGTCGGTGGCGAACGACGTCGTGTCGCCTGCGGGGACACCGGAGATGCCTGCGGTGACGCCGTCTCCGCTGCCGGTGAGGGTGAATGCGCAGTCGGCGCTCGACTCGGCCAGTTTCCGGTCGGCGCTGACCAGGACCACGTCGCGGACCACCATGTCGACTGTGTCTGCGGTGGCGCGCACGAACAGGCCGCGGGCGGTCGCCTTCCGGCCCTTCGTCGGGAGCGTCGACAGCAGGACGCCTCCCTCGCGGGGCAACGACTTCGCGAGCGCGCACGGAACCGTCGCCGTCATGTCGATCGGAACGAACGACACCATCGGCGCCGTCACGTTGGTGATCGCATCGTTCTGCGGCCACTGCAGTTCGGCGGTCTTCTGGTTGATCGGGAGGATCGGCGTCAGAACCGCCATGAGGAAACCGAGAAGGCCGGCGACGACCGCGGTGATCTTCGCCAGGCGGTACCGGGAAGTCTCGGGGCGCGGGGAATCAGAGTCGGTCATTGTTGCGGCTGCTCCAGACGGATGGTTCCAGTGCGGCTCCAGCCCCACGCGGTGGCCGGTGCGGTGTGGACGCGGGCGATCGTGGCGTCAGGGCTGAGCGGGGTGAGCTTCTCGAGCGAACCCCAGTCCTGATGCCAGTCGTCCTTCAGGTAAGTCGGGACGGTCGACTGCTTGGTGGTCGATTCGACGATCGACAGCGGCCCGCCTGCTTTGGCGGTCATCCATGTCCGCGACTGCGAGTTCGCGGTCACGAAGTCGGGCCTGATCCGCCACTGAGGCACCTGGCTGACACCGTGCGTGAACGTCATCGGCTGCTGGCAGGGGAACTGCGCGGCCGCTGAGAAGTCGATCAATGTCGGAGCGTCCGAGCCGACCATCTCCTGCAGCGTCACGAGCTTCGGGGCGCGCGGCGGCGTGATGCCGATGAACTGCCAGACGCCGAGGTTCGTGTCGGCGAGATGAAGGCGCATCACCGTGGCGGCAGGCGGGACGTCTGCCATCGGCACGCGGAGGTTTCGCCACGGCCTGTTCGGCATGACCGGACCCGGATCGATCGGCGTCACGTCGGCTCCGACCTGAACGAACTCGCCACCTGGTCCGGTCTTGCCGAACTGAGCGACCACCATCTGGCCCGGCCCCCGGTTGCCGTCGATGTCGAACGTCGACACCGCGCCCGCCGTCGAGAAGACGATGATCGGCGACGCGTCGCGCCTCGGGAGTTGGTACCAGCCGGTCGTCAGGTACGCGTTCGCCTGATAGCCGAAGCTGCCGAGAACGGGTGTCGACTCCGGTTTGAGGCCGAACGGCAGCGCCGCGTTCGAGCCGTTCACCGTGGTCGGGCCGAGGCCGCCGTCGGAGCCCGCGCCGAGTCCGCCGACGATGGCGAAAGGCTTCGACGTCGAGCCTCCGACGTGCATCTGCCCTGCTCGGGCGCTCGACGGATCGGGTGTCAGGTCACCAGGGATGCCGGTGGGCGTGAATCCGACAGGCTTGTCGCCGGTCAGCGCCTTCGTCGCGGACACACCGCCGACGGGGACGAGCATGCCTGCGTTCGCGTCGGGTTCGGCGAGGACCTTGTCGGCCATCGCGCATGTGCCGCCGGTCAGGGACGAGACGTTGTTGCTGAACACGGTCATCGCGGGGCTGCGGGTCACCACGGCCTTGCCGAACGCCGCGAGCGTCGCGACGACCATCAACGACGCGATCAGGAGCAGTGGAGTCGATGCGAGCGCGAGACGTCGCTTGTCGGCGGGCGAGTCGGGCTCTCCGGCGTCGTGGTGGGCCAGCCCGCGATTGGCGACGTAGTCCGAACGCAGGTGCAGCCACAGGGCGACCGCGACTGCGACGACGGCCAGGAACAGCAGCACCGACGACGCCTGGATGTCACGGAATGCGGGCGGCATGTCGAACCACACGATGCCGTAGCGGTACGCGTACGGCCAGGCGTTCTTGCCTGCCGCGGCGGCGGCCAAGGCGAACAGCAGGCCGACGGTCAGCACCGCGAGGTTGCGAGAGGAACGGGCACCCGCCTGAGCGATCGCCAGGCATGCGATCGCCGACAGCGCCGCGGCGAGTCCCGCGAAGATGCCGAACTGGATCGTCCACTTGACCGGAGTCAGGAACAGCAGCAGGAGAGTGACGCCGAAGGCTCCGACGAGACGCCACGCCGGGCTGTATTTCACACCGTCGATGGTGCGGCGGCGCAGCAGCACGATCGCGGTGATGATCGCCGCGACGAACATCAACAGGACGGCGATGCGGCGGGCGAGAGCGCCGTCCGGTGTGGTGACGGTGAGGAAGAAGTACCGGAGGAACTCCTGGTGCCACGGCACGATCGGCCCGGTCTGGTACTTGACCTTCACCGCTTCGAGAATCGTCATGAGCGTCTGGTCGCGGAACACGACGACGGCCACCACGGTCCCGGCGGCGGCGATCGGCGCGAGCAGTGGCAGGAGCCCCACCTCACGTCGCCGATCGACGAGGATGTGCAGCAGGGGCCGGGCGGCGACCAGCAGGATCGCCACGCCGATCACGCCCTGCGGTGCGAGCGCAAGAGTGAACGCCGCGGTGGTCGCGGCGAGGGCGGCGGGCAGCAGACGACGTCGGGTGATCGCCGCCTCCGTCGCCCACCACGTGAGCAGTGAACCCAGGACGATCACACCTTCGGTGCGCAGCCCGGAGCAGAGCGGCAGCCAGAAGGCGAGGAGGACGGCCGCGGCGGTGCCGGTGGCCCATGGGTTGGACCCTCGGGCGACACCGAGGTGGGGGAGCACAACCCGGGAAAGGACGAACCAGGTCAGCAGGCCCGCGACCAACTGGGGGAGATGCATCCACACGATGCCCGTCGACACCTGCGACCACAGGGACAAGAAGCTGTAGTACCAGTCGAACGGCGCTTCGGCGACACCGTAGAAGCGGTAGTAGTTCGACATGTAACCCGATGCGTCGGCCGCGCGGCCCATCGTCAGGATGTATCCGTCGTCCGGGGCAGCCGCCCCGAGGAACGTCCACAGCACCAGGACGCCGGTCACGACGATATCGGAGACACGAGGGCGGAGCAGGGACAGCCAGGAGCCGGTGCGGCGGACGAGGCCACCGACGTACCCGTGGATCCGGTCCAGGCACCACAGTGCGAACAGGGCGACGACAGTGGCCAGCACGGCGATGACCATCGCGATCACCTTGAGAGCCGACGGGCTGCTCTCATACCGGTTGTCGACGTCGATGCGCGCATGCAGGCCCTTCGCGGCGAGCTGCTCGATCTGCGCGGTGGTCAGTGTCGTGTAGAAGCCCTCGACCTGCGGGCGTTTGCTCGCCTCGAGGATCTTCGCCGGGCCGAGGCCGACGAACTGTGCGCCGGTCTGCTCCGGAGAAGCGAAGATCCGCAAGGCGGTGCACTTGCCTGCCGCGATGTCGGCGCGGGAGGCCGTAGCGGCGATGTTCGCCCGCATGAGCACGGTGATCGCGGTGTCGGACGCGGTGACCGTCAGCATCTTCTGCGATGCGCCAGGCGCTTTGGCCGGCATCGTCGCGAGGACGGTCGACCCGCCCTGCGGGAGTCCGGCGAGCGCGGCGCACGGGATCGTGACGTCGAGCGACTGCGCGGTCTGCGCGATCAGCGGGGCCACCACGGACGGATCGGCGGCGCTCAGCGTCTGGCCCTGCGGCCAGGTCACCGACGCGGTAGTCGTGGACACCGGCAGCAGCGGCGTCAGAACTGCGGCGATGACGGCCACGAGTCCGGCGATGACGGCGACGAGTCTCGCGGTCCCCGCGGAGAGTGGACTCGACGCGGGCTGTTCGGACGGTTCGTCCGGACGTTCGGCTGGGGCGGATGTCGACACTGGCACGCCTGTTGACGTTAGTCGACGGTGCCGTCACCTGCCCAAACGACACTTGCGTTGTTCGGGCAGAATGCGAGGAGGCGGGACGGAGGAACGATGGCGGACGACGAGTGGTACTGGTTGGGCGACCGGATCGAATTCAGTTCTCCGGGGGTCAGCAACAGCCGGTTGGTGCGAGTTCCGCCGGAGACGTCCGAGATTCCACCACTGACTGCCGGATATGCAGCGATCGCCGGAGGCTCGACGGTCGGCATCGGATTGGCGGTGTTCGGGGGAATCACGCTCGCCGCTCGGGTCCAGGATGTCGACGGCGTCTCGGCGTGGTGGTGGCTCCTCCTCATCGTCCCGGCCGGGGCGGCCGGGCTGTTCCTGCTCGTCGGGACATGGGTGGACGGCACGGAACGACTCATGCAGGGGCGTGCCGTGGGGCGAATACTGATCAGCGTCGTATGCGGAGGCGCCCTGGTCGGCCTGGTGGGCGCATGGCTTCTGCCTGCCGTGTCGCACGCTGGTGCGGGTTGCCTTTGGGCCCCGGCGGCCGTGTCGGCGGCGGTGTTGACCTGGTCGGCTCTGACGGCGCCGCGGTCGGTGCGCGACGCGCGCGTCGAGATGGGCCGCATCATCGATGGTCGGCGGACAGGCCGCAAATGCGCGGGCGTCATCGCGGCACTGCCGGACCCCGGCGAATGGAACTTCGGGGGCGACGTGCCGATCCGCTACGACGACGGCGGACGGACCCGGTCGGTACGCGTGCGGCTGCACGCCACGGCGTCGACCATTCCGATTCCGGGCACCCCCGTCACCGTGTACGTCATGACCGACGGTGAACCGCTGGTCGAGTTGGACTCGTCGACGCCGATCGAGTTCTATCCGCATTCGTCACGCTACGAGTCGGACGCCTCGGGTGGCGGAAGCTGAGGCGTGTCGAACCGTGCCGGGGCGGCTTGAGGGCTGGACCCGTCAGGCAGGCACCACGGATGTGAAGCGGCGGCCCGACTTCGGGCGAGCCGAGCCCATCTGACGGGAATCTGCGAGGAAGGCGTCGAGGTCGGAGAGGGTGTCGGCGGAGGAACGCGGCTGGTAGCCGAGCACGGTCCGAGCCTTGGTGATGTCGACTGTCGGCTGCGCGACGAGCGCCGCGATCGACGCCTTCGACACGAGATCGGAGCCGAGACGGTGCCCGATCGGTTCGATCAGCGGTACGAACACCTTCAACACGCCGAGCGGGAGAGCCGCGATCGGGCGGGGGCGGCCGCAGTCCTTGGCGACGATGCGCATCGCGTCGAACAGCCGGACCTGCTCGCCGCCGAGGAGGTAGTTCTCGCCGGTCACGCCGTGCTCGGCCGCCAATGTGAGACCGATCGCGACGTCGCGGACGTCGACCAGGTCGAAGGTGCCCTCGGGGAACAGTGGGACCTTGCCCTGCGCGGCGTCGCGCAGCATGCCGTTGATACGCGACAGCCCGTGATCGACGGGACCGTACACGCCGGTCGGGTTGCAGATGACGGCGTCGAGGCCGTCGGCGATCACCTTGCGGAGTTCCTGCTCGCCCGCCCACTTCGAGCGGTCGTAGACGGGGAGCTCCGGATCCTCGGAGCGGCGCGACGTCTCGACGACGACCCCGTTGTCGGTGTACTGGTCGAACGAGTGGATCGAGCTGCAGTGGACGAAGCGGCGGACGCCTGCGGCGAGTGCGGCGCGGGCCGTGGACGCGACGCCCTCGGTGTTCACTCGCCAGGCCAGTTCGTCCTTCTGCTTGAGCGTGATCATCGCGACGAGGTGGTATACCGTGTCGACGCCGTCGAACGCCGACTCGAGTGCAGGCTGGTCGAAGATGTCGGCCGAGAGCCAGGTGACCTGCGCGTGATCGATCGCGTGCGCAGGCGACACCCGGTCGATGGCGACGACGTCGTGGCCGTCGGCGACGAGCTGGTTGACCAGGTTGGTTCCGACAAAACCTGCGGCTCCGGTGACGGCGACCTTCATGTGAATCCTCTATGTGTCCGACGTGGCGCGACCCGTCTCGGGAGTCGCAGTAACTAGAACATGTTCTAATTCATGGGCTCGGGTCAGCATAGGTCACAGTGGAGGCGGTGCCAACCCCGTCCGCGCGGTCGGCATGGATTCGGCGACAGGGCAGAAAGGCTCAACGATGTCGGTACGACGTCTCAATCACGCGGTGTTGTTCGTGAGTGACGTGCAGCGAAGTGTTGATTTCTACACCTCGGTGCTCGGGTTCACCAAGCTCCCGGTCGACTTCCCCGGAGGTGCTTTCCTCCGCTGCGGCGACTCGGCGAACGACCACGACCTCGGTCTGTTCCAGGCTCGAGCCGATCGGAGACCGACCGGCGCAGTCGGTCTGTATCACCTGGCGTGGGAAGTCGAGACCCTCGCCGATCTCGCCGCCGTCCGCGACAAGATGATCGCCGCCGACGCGATGACCGGCGCGTCGAACCATGCGGCGACGAAGGCGGTCTACGGTGTCGACCCCGACGGGATCGACTTCGAAGTCACCTGGTTGGTGCCCGACGCGCACGTCCGAGAGGAGTTGTACCCCGGCGTCCCGCCGACTCGGCCTCTGGACCTCGACGCGGAGATCAAGCGTTACGGAGCTGACACTCCGGGTGGCCCCCGAACAGATCTGTCGATCTACGGCTGACGTTCGGTCGGGAAAGTCAGTGGCGGATGGGGGCGGGGCTCCATAGTCCGCTGCGGGTGGCGGTGGAGTAGTCGATCTCCGCGGGGACGGCGCCGTCGAACGGTGTGTACTTCTCCAATGCGCCCCAGTCGCGGCCGATGTCGCCTCGGAGGTAGGTCGCGACGGTGTCGGCCTGCTGGGACACTTCGATCCAGCCGAGGGGGCCGCCGCCGAGTGCGCCCTGCCACGTGCTGACCGCCGCCGACAGGTCGGCCCCCGGCTTCACACGCCACTTGGGGATCTCGACCACGCCTGCGTGGAAGTTGTACGGCCGCTGGCAGGGGAACACCAGTCCGGACGTCCAGTCGACGTGGACCGGATCGGTGTCGCCGACAGTCTCCTGGAGGGTCGTCATCTCGGGCAGACGCGGCGGAGTCACTATCACGAACCGGTCATCGGTCAGATTGGAGTCGTTGGCGACGATCCGCACCGCGGTCACGTCCGACGGCAAGGACGGGGTGTCGATGCGCACGTTGCGCCATGACGGGCGCGGACCGGGATCGATCATCGTCATGTCGCTCGACGGTGTCAGATCGGCGTCGCGCGTGGACGCGGTGATCGGATCCGTTGTGAACTCGATGCGCAGATCATCGGAACCGAACAGGCCCGCGACGGAGAACGTCAGCAGCGGACGGTCCTTGTAGTCGGCGGGCATCCGGTACCAGCCGGACGTCAGGTTGGCCGGAGTCTGCTCGTCCTTCATGTAACTGCCCGCCACCGGGGTCCTGGAGGGATCGAGTTGGAACGGCAGCTTGGCGAACGAGCCGTTCGCGCCGGGCGTCGTGGTGGTGCCGCCGCCGGTGCCGCCGCTGTTCGAGATCAGCACGTCCGGATCGGCGCCTGCATTCCAGGCGAGAACACCGAGGGTGCCCGCGGGCGCCTTCGTCGTCAGATCATCCGGGACACCCGCGGGGGAGAATCCGGATGTCGCGCCGTGCTCTGAGGCCGCAGGCTGTGATGTCGGACCGAGGAGCGGGTCGCGCAGGGTGGCGTCGACCGGACTCAGCTGGAACCGGCTCGGATCGGCCTCGACCCAGATCTTGTCGGCCATGCCGCACGGTTGTCCGGCGAGCGCTTCGAGGTTCGATCGCGGGACAGAGAACGACTGACTCTGCTTGACGCCCGTCATCGCGGCGGTGGCCAGCAGGAACGCGGCTACAGCTGCGGCCGCGATCCCCAATGGCGAAGAGGCGAGGAAGCCGCCGACACGGTGTCGGATGGTTCGCGGGTGCTTGACGACGGGGTCGATTCCCGTGAACGGCTCCCGGAAGTGGAACCACAGCGCGAGCAGCAGCAGGGCGAGCGAGGCGTACAGCAGCACCTGCGGAAGCAGGATTCCGCCGATCGAGACCTGTGAGGTCGACCAGGGCATCCCCCACGCGGACGCGTAGTAGAAGGAGTTCGGGGCGGTGAACGCCAGGCCGGTCACGAACACCACGAGTGCCGCGAACACCGTCCGGTTCCGCCGCGAATGGGTGGCCGATGAGCTCATCGCGATCGCCGCGAGGCCGGCGAGGGCCGCAGCCAATCCGGCGAAGACGCCGAAGTGGTGGGTCCACTTGGTCGGCGTGAACATGAGGAACAGCAGCGACCCGAATGTGATGCCGACGATGCGGCGCGACGGGCCGATCGCCGTTCCGGGGATGCGCGACTTGCGGATCAGGACTGCGCCCGCGACAGCCATCGCCAAGAACATGGCGACCACCGCGAATCGGCGCGCCACCGAGCCGTCGGCGGAGAATGCGAACAACGACGAGTAGCGGTCGATCTCGTTGTACCAGTGCGCTGACGGGCCGAGCTCCGTCTTCATCGTCGAGCCCTCGGTGAACGCGGTCAGCGTGAGACCGGAGAACACCACGAAGATCACGAACGTGCCCGCGGCGACGATGGGCGCGAGGAGGCTGACGTACGCCAGTGCCAGGCTCCGGCCGGCCTGGCGCTGGACTTCGCGCGCACGCTTGACCAGTGCGAGGAACATCGGGCGGGCGCCTGCAACGAGGGCCGCGACCGCGAGGACGCCCGTCGGACCCGCGGCGATGCTGAACGCGCCCGCGGCGCAGGCGACGGCGGCGGGGAGCAGTCGTCCGGTGGCGATCGCGCGTTCCACCGAGCACCAGGTGAGCAGTGCGCCGAGGCAGATGATGGGTTCGGGACGAAGGCCGTTGTTGAACGGAAACCACGCGACGAGGAACACTGCGGCCGCGGTCCATCCCACGGCGGGACGGGTGATCGCCGCTCGACCGAGCCTGGGCAGAATCTCGTGCGAGATGATCAGCCATGAGATGACGCCGCACGCCAAGGCGGGCAGACGCACCCACGGACTGGCCACGCTCACGTGACTGAGCAGGCCGAACACTTGGTAGTACCAGCCGAACGGCGCCTCAGGTGCGCCGAACCAGCGGAAGTAGTTCGCGGTGTAGTCGCTCTCCTGCGCCACCCGCGACATCGTCATCAGGTAGCCGTCGTCCGAGGTGTTGGGACCGATGAAATGCCATACCAGCAGCAGTCCGACCACCACGTAGTCGCGTAGGTTCAGTCGCCACCAGCGGGCCGGGAAGAACCGGCGGTGCCGACGGCCGTCGGTGGCGTCCAGGCGCGCGAGTGCGGCCAGGGAGATCAGCATCGCGAGGACGCCGACGATGATCGCCGCCCACTTCAGCAAGGTCGGTGTGGTCGTGTAGCGGGAGTCGATGACGACATGAGCGGACAGCCCCGGCAGTGCGGAGGCTGGGCCGGCGAGCTGGGTGTACAGGCCGGTCAGCTGCGGACGCTGATCGCCGCCCGGAGTCTCGACCGTGCTGCCTTCCCGTGGATCGCCCGACCCGGTCGTCAGCCCGACGAACTCTGCGGTCACCGCGTCCGACGTCGCGTGGACGTCGATGCTGGTGCACGACGACGATAGGACGTCGTTCAGCGGAGCCGACACCAACGGGATGTTGCGGTTGATCACTTCGACGCTGCGTTTGGCGGCCGGGGTCGCCTGCTCGCCGGTCACCCGAATCACCAGGCCGCGTTGCGTGGACTTCGCCGCAGACGGAGCTGTGGTCTCCAACAGCACCGATTTGTCCGCGGGCAGAGCCTTCGCGGCCGAACAGGGGACGCTCACGGTCAGGTCGATCGGCGTGTACGACATGAGCGGCGCGGACACGGAGTTCACCGTGCCGTTCTGCGGCCAACTGATCTCCGACACAGTCTGCTTCACCGGCAGCAGGGGAGTCGCCAGGGCCAACACCAGACCCAGCAGGCCGGTGACGACGGCGACTATCTGGGCTTTACGGACGGTGAAGGCTGGCACAGCACGTCATCCTATCTGCCCCGATGTCCGGGTCCGGTCGTCCCCGCAGACCGGACCCGGAACTCTAGGGCGAACCTCAGGAGAACACTGTGTGCGGCAACGGCGTCAGCGGTGTCGTGTTGAGGTCCGCGATGTAGGTCGGCCGGTGACGTGTCGCTGCGAACGGCGCGGTGGGAGCGTTGTGCACGCTGTTGAACACCAGGAACACGTTCGCCCGCGAGTACGGGGTGATGTTGTTGCTCGACCCGTGCATGGAATTCGAGTCGAAGAACAGGGCCGAGCCGGCGGCGCCGGTGAACTGCTCGATTCCGTGTTCGTAGCCGAGCTCGAACACCGTGTCGTCGTCGGGGACCCCGACCCGCTGCCGCTGCAGGGACTCGCGGAAGTTGTCATCGGGCGTCCGTCCGACACACGGCACAAACGTGCGGTGCGCGCCGGGCATCAACATGAGTCCGCCGTTGAACGCGAAGTTGTCGGTGAGTGCGATCGAGACGCTCAGTGCCCGCGGCGTCGGCAGCCCGTCCTCCGCGTGCCACGTCTCGAAGTCGGAGTGCCAGCCGAATCCGGTTCCGACCATGCCGGGCATCGCGTTGATGCGGGACTGGTGGATGTACACCTCCGACCCGAGGATCTGTCTCGCTCGGTCGAGGATCCGCGGGGTGCGGGCCAAGGCGTCGATCACCGGACTGTGTCGGTGGACGGCGAAGATCGAGCGGACCGCGTCGCCGTTCGACTCGCGGACGACGGCGCCCGACGCCTCGACATCGGGGTCGCCGGTGAGCCTGTCGAACTCGGTCCAACACTCCTGGACCTGCGCGGGCGTCAAGAGCCCGTCCTCGATGTGGAAGCCTTTGGCGCTGTAGTCGTGCACCTCGTC
This sequence comes from Gordonia malaquae, assembly GCF_037148075.1. Lineage (NCBI taxonomy): Bacteria > Bacillati > Actinomycetota > Actinomycetes > Mycobacteriales > Gordoniaceae > Gordonia > Gordonia malaquae. The sequence continues at coordinate 416,049 of NZ_JBBCUB010000003.1, forward strand.
GGCGGTGAACGGGCCGTCGCCCGCGTCCCAGACGACGGGGTCGGGTCGTCGCATCATGGGGGCGGCTTCGTGAAGCCGCGTCGGATAGCGATCGTGCACGTTCGTCGAACGCGTGGCGCGCGTCGATGGGTCCGTGGTTGTGTCATTCGCAGTGGTCAAGGAATCCTCCCTTCCAGAGGCGTTCGGATCTCGACGGTTGTCGAGCCCACCCTCCACCGCTACCAGAGCCCGCCGATCGGGGCATCCCGCCGACGAAAGGACGTCATGCACGTCTACCGCCATCAGATCCGCTATCACGAGACCGATGCGCAGGGATTCCTGTTCAACGCCCGCTATCTCGAGATCGCCGATGTCGCCATGACGGAGTTCCTGCGTGCACTCGGCCACCGCTTTCAAGACCTCGGCGCCATCGGGTTCGATCCGTCGCTGGTCAAGGCGGAGATAGCCTTCCGCAAGCCGACTCACTTCGACGACGTCGTGGACGTCGACGTGACCTGCCGCCATGTCGGACGGTCGAGCTTCGCCCTTCGGTATGCGATGTCGTGTTCGGCGACGCCCGTCTGCGACGTCGACATCACGTACGTGAACATCGCCCGCGACACGGAGACCTCCGCGCCGCTTCCCGACCCGATCGCGGACGCGTTGCGCGCTCACGCCGACGAGGTGTGACGCACTGGTGTCGCGTGCTGAAAGTTCCTTAATGGTTGGCGGCAGCACCACCAACCGTCTAGGAATTCTCAGCACGCGACACTAGGGTTGGCGGCATGACCGATCTGCCGATCCTGCTGCTCAACGGGCCGAACCTGAACACGCTCGGAACGCGTCAGCCGGACGTCTACGGGTCGGACACCTTGGCCGACGTCGTCGCCCTCGCCGAGCGGGCGGCGTCCGACGAGGGGTTCGGTCTCCGCGCTTTTCAGACGAACCACGAAGGCGAGATGATCGACGCGATCCACGCCGCCCGCGGTGAGGTGTCGGCGATCGTGATCAACCCCGGCGGGTGGACACACACCTCGGTGGCGCTGGCTGACGCCCTGGTGATCCCGGAGGTGCCGATCATCGAGGTGCACATCAGCAACGTGCACGCCCGCGAGGCGTTCCGACACCATTCGTACATCTCGCCGATCGCGTCCGGGGTGATCGCCGGGTTCGGTGTCGACGGCTACGAATTCGCCGTCCGCCGTGCCGCCGCCCTCGCACGCTGACCCCCGCTCTTCGCTCATCTAGCGCTGTCGATTTCGTTCATCCGAGCGCTGTCACGTTCGTTCATCCGGGCACTGTCAGGCTCGTTCATCGAGCGCAGTCGAGATGTGTCCCGCGTCGCATTCATCCCATGAATGACGGTCCCCGTCGGGTTGTGGCGTAGACTGACCTCATTCGGCGCGCCGCGCCGTGCGTCGTAGAACGCTTCCACGCAGACCCCGATCATCTCGATGAGCTTGATCGCTGGGTGCGTGAAAATTCATACGGCGAACCGACACGCCACCTAGCGCGTTTCGCCAACCGATCACATCGGCAGGGCTCTGCTGTGCTGTGATCCTTGCCCGTAAAGGCTGTTTCATGACTTCATTCGCTGATCTCGGCGTGCCCGCACCCATCGTCGACGCGCTCGCCGCCGACGGCAAGGCCTCGGCGTTCCCCATCCAGGAGCACACGCTCCCCGACACCCTCGCGGGCCGCGACGTGCTCGGTCGAGGCAAGACGGGCTCCGGTAAGACCGTCGCGTTCTCGGTGCCGCTCGTCGTCCGTCTCGCCGAAGCGGGCGTGAAGCGTCGTCCCGGCCGCCCGACCGGACTGGTCCTGGCGCCCACCCGTGAACTCGCGACGCAGATCGCCACTCAGATCGAACCGCTCGCCGACGTCGTCGGACTCCGCGTGACCACAGTGTTCGGCGGCGTCAAGCAGGCTCGTCAGGAGCGTGCTCTCGGCGCAGGCGCCGACATCGTCGTGGCCTGCCCCGGCCGCCTCGAAGACCTGATGAAGCAGCGCATCGTCTCCCTCGACGACGTGAAGATCACGGTGCTCGACGAGGCCGATCACATGGCCGACCTCGGCTTCCTCCCCGTCGTCACCCGCATCCTCGCGGCGACCCCGGCCGGCGGCATGCGCATGCTGTTCTCGGCGACGCTAGACAACGGCGTGGACAAGCTCGTGAAGCGCTTCCTCAACAACCCCGTCACGCACTCGTTGGAGGACGCGACCTCGCCCGTCGCGCAGATGACGCACCACGTGTTCCGCGTCGGGACCACCGCCGAGAAGACCGAGCTGGTCCGTGTCCTCGCGTCCGGCACCGGCCGTCGCATCCTCTTCACCCGCACCAAGCACCAGGCCAAGAAGCTCGCCAAGAAGCTGACCGCCGACGGCATCCCGGCCGTCGACCTGCACGGCAACCTCTCGCAGGCGCAGCGCGACCGGAACCTCGCGTCGTTCGCGGCCCCGGACGGCGCCAAGGTCCTCGTCGCCACCGACGTCGCGGCCCGCGGTGTGCACGTCGACGGTGTCGAACTCGTCGTTCACGTGGACCCGCCCGCCGAGCACAAGGCGTACCTGCATCGTTCGGGTCGTACCGCTCGCGCCGGTTCGTCGGGTGACGTCGTCACGATCTGCCTGCCGGAGCAGTGGGGCGATCTCCGCAAGCTGCTGCAGAAGGCCGCCATCAAGGTGCCGGGCCAGCAGGTGACCGCGACGTCGGACGTCGTCGCCGACCTCGTGGGCGAGCATGCTCCCCTCCGCCATCTCCCCGTGCAGGCTCCGGCCCAGCAGCAGCGTTCGGGCCAGAACCAGTCGCGGTCCGGTCAGGGTCGTGGCTCGCGTGGCACCGGTCGTGGTCGTCGTGGTGGTTCGGGGCAGTCGCAGGGCTCGGGTCAGAGCCAGGGGCAGCGTCAGGGAAGTGGGCGCGGTGAGCAGTCGTCGACCCGCGAGCACGGCGCCGCAGCCGGCAACCCGCGCCGTCGGCGCAGCGCGCGTCGCCCCGCAGGCGCTCCCGCCGCCCGCTGAGAACGTCGCTCGTGGACCCAGCACTGATCGAGGGGTGTGGTGCTGGGTTCACGAGCGTTCTCCCCCGCGGACTTCCGCGTGCGTCGTCGAAGGCCGCGCGAAGCGAGTCAAGCGACGACTAGGTGAGCGCCTGCTCGACGAAGACTGCGATGTCGCCGCGGAGCAGTGGGCCGTGGCCCGGCATCACAACCGTCGCGTCGAGGGCGGCCAGGGACGCCACCGCGTCCTCATTCGCAGGGACGTCGTGAGTGAACACGTGACCTAGGCACTGAGGTCCAGCCACGGTCGAGATCATATGGCCGCTGACCAGGGCGTCTCCGGTGACCGCGACCTCGCCGCCGCCGACGACGAACGCGCTGTGGCCGCGTGTGTGGCCATGGGTCGGCACCGCCACCGGTGCGCCGGGAAGTGCTGACAGATCAGTGAAAGGCAGCGCATCCGCGATGCCCGACTTGTCGAGCGCGCCGAGCGGAACGATCTCACTCAACCACCGCAGAACGCTCGGTCGGTACGCGATTCTGGCGATGTCCGCAGGTGAGGCCTGCTCGAGGAAGTCCCGGCGTGCGTGGCCGACCTCCTCGGGGTCGGCGAACACGTCGAACGAATGACCGCGCCGAAGAGCGGCGATGCCGCCGAGATGGTCCACGTGCGCGTGGGTCAGCAGCGCACCCCGAATCTCCTCCGGAGCGCTCCCGATCCGTGTCAGCGACTCGACGACGGCAGACGCGTGTCCCGGGTAGCCTCCGTCGATCAGAGTGACGCCCGAATCGTCCTGCAGGATCACCCAGTTGACCGCCGCCGTCGAGACGAAGTGGGTCCGGACGTCGCCGTTGGTGATCGACGAGACGGTCAACGAGGCCACGGTGTCAGCCCTTTCTCACGACGAGCACAAACGGCCCGACCTCGGTGACGGTGAAGGCCGGATCGTCGAACACGACAGGCGAGAACGTGACGTTGTAACGACTGACGTTCGGATCGTTCGGGAACACGTCTTTCGCGAGGCGCAGCGTGTAGCCGTCGGCGCTGTAGCGGAACAGGAACACGTCGGGCTTGCGCCACGGCGTGGCCGACATCTTGGTCATCAGTTCGGCGGTCGACGTGGCCTTGGACCATCCCTCGATCGCTGCGGCGCGCTTGTCGAACTCGGCGAGAGGATTCGCATAATGCGAGGTCAGGCCCTGGAAACCCCAGTACGGGTAGATCGAGAGGAAACCGAAGTCGGCGGTCAGGACCACGTTCTGATTCGCCGGACGGCCGGTCTGCTCGCGGATCAGCCGGTGAATCTCGGGGTAATAGGACTCGGCGCCTGCCGGGTGCTGGTCGGCGCGTTGTCCCGACCCGTCGGTGTCGGTGTAGGCGGTGGTGATCTCCGACGAGAGGTGCGCGGGAATCGCCTGAGTGAGGGCGATCGCGAACACCGCCGCGAGCACACCGATCACCGTGCGGACATCACCGAAACGACGGACGGCGAGCCGCGACAGTTCGACGATCCCGAACGTGCCGCCCGCGGCCAGCACAACAGCGGTGATCGGCTCGAGACGGAATGACAGCAGAGTGGTGCCGATCGCCGTCAACGCCAGTGACATCGCGGTCAGGCCGACAACGCCCAACAGGGTCCAACCGAGCGAGGCGGCGACGGTCCGCTGCCGCGCACGCAGCAGCACCCAGACGAGACCGACGAGGGTGAGCAGGCCGATCAGGTTGGTCTGGAACATCGGCAGACCGAGGATCGCGCCGTTCTCCGGCAGGTAGTGCTCGGCGCTCCCCGACACCGGGACGGTGGTCGAGATGCGATCCAGCAGGTACGGACCCCACACGATGAGTGCGATCAGCCCGGAGAGGACGCCGACGGCGGCGAGACGCACGATCACCGCAAGGTAGCGCGGGCGGGCGTCCGCGGAGGAGTCGACGGCGGAGTTCCGGGTCGACAGGAAGATCTGACCGAGGCCGCCGAGCGCCATGAGCACGACGGTTCCGGCGAACAACGCCGTGTACAGCGTGTACACGGTGGCGGACACACCGAGGAACACCCCGACGGCAGCCACCGCCAGCCAATTCGTCTCACCGATCGTCGACGGGCCGTCGGCGAGACGCCCGCGACCCCGGATCGCCGACGCGGCGACGACCATCATCGGCACGCCGACGAGGATCAGCGTCGCCGAATACGGCTCGGGGGAGGCGTAGGCGATGGCGACAGCAGTCGACGCGAGGCCGACTGCGGTGCCGACGCCGACGCCGACCATCCGGTTCCACAACGCGGTGCCCAGGGCCGCCGCGACCGCGATCGACAGGATCGCCCACGGCTTGTACGCCTCCCACCCTGGCAGCCCGACGAGATTCGCGAACCGTCCGCCGAACCAGAACCACGACGCCGGGTAGTACGGCGACAGACCGTCGTACGTCATGTCTGCGAGATGCGGGCTGTCGGTGAGACGGGTCAGGTACTCGGTCCGGAACTGTTGATCGACCGACAGACCGAACAGATACAGCTTCGTGGCGCCGAGCGGCATGCCGAGGGTGACGACCACCAGCAATGCCGACGCCAAGGACGACACCAGCGACGTGACCAGCGGAGACCGGCCGTACCGGTACGCGATCACGGCTACTGCTGCCAGGACGATCGTGACACCCTGGCCGAGGGTGGTGAGGGCCCGCGTCACATTCGACGTGTTGAACGCGGGCCATCCGACCGCCCCGATCACCTTGAGGCCGACGTAGGCGGCGATCGCGGCCAGTACAACTGCGCCGCCGAGTTCAACGACGTCGCGCAGGCGGCGGTTCTTCAGGATCTGTGTCGGGGCGGTGGACTGCACGGGAGATCAGATGGGCAGCTTGCGGAACACCGGGCGCGGGATGTGGCGCAGCGCCATCATGATGAACCGGAACGGGCCCGGCACCCAGACGATCTCCTTGCCCTTGTCGACGGCGGCGACCGCGAGACGTCCCACGTCCTCCTTGTTGACTGTCAACGGTGCTTCGGCGACGTGCGCCGACAGTCGGGTGCGGACCTGACCGGGGCGGATCACCAGGACGCGGACACCCTCCGGGCGCAGTGCGTCGCCGAGACCGAGGTAGAAGCCGTCGAGTCCGGCCTTGGTGGAGCCGTACACGAAGTTGGAGCGGCGGACGCGCTCACCGGCGACCGAGCTCATCGCGATGATCTGGCCGTGGCCCTGCTCGCGCATCTTCTCGCCGAGGAGCACACCGACCGACACGGCCGCGGTGTAGTTGATGTTCGCCTCGAGGACGGCCAGCTTCTGGTCCTGCCAGGCCTGCTCGTCGTCACCCTGAATGCCGAACGCGACGATCGCGACGTCGATGTCGCCGTTCGCCCACGCCTTCTCGATGACGTCGCGGTGCGAGTCGGTGGCGAGGGCGTCGAAGTCGATCTGCTCGACGGACGACGCGCCGGCATCGGTCATCTGCGCGACAGCGGCCTGCGCCGCGGGATCGTTGGGGACCGTCGCCAGGACCACCCGCATCGGTCCCTTGGTGAGGAACTCCGATGCGATGGCCAGGCCGATCTCAGACGACCCGCCGAGGATCAGGATGGACTGCGGAACGCCGACGGCGTTGAACATGTGGATCTGCTTTCTTGTGTTGTGCAGCGGTCAGACGAGTTCGAGACGACGGCCCATGTCGGACATGAACACCTGATTCGGGTCCACTCGACGACGGGTCGCGATCCACTCGTCCACCTGCGGGTACATGGCGTGGAAGGTCTCCGCGGTGGTCCGCGAGTCCTTCGCGGTGTAGAGCCGACCGCCGATCTCCATGACGCGGCGATCGAGCTCGGAGACGAACTCGTGCAGGCCGCGCTTGATCGGGAAGTCGACGCAGATGTTCCAACCGGGCATCGGGAAGCTCAGCGGAGCCTGATTGCCCTCGCCGAACAGCTTGAACACGTTGAGGAAGCTGACGTGTCCGGATGCCTGGATGTCGTAGATGATGCCCTTGAACTCTTCGACGGCCTCCGGCGGGACGATGAACTGGTACTGCAGGAAGCCCTTCGAACCGTAGGCGCGGTTCCAGTTACCGAACAGGTCGAGCGGGTGATAGAACTGCGTCAGATTCTGGATCTTGCCCTGGTAGTTGCCGCCCATGCGGTAGTACGCCTCGCCGACCATCGAGAAGTTCATCTTGTTGGCCAGGCCGTTGGGGAAGATGTCGGGAAAGTTGACGAGGGTGGGCGCGTCGAACTTCAGTGGATCCTTCGCGAGCTTGTCCGGCAGCTGGTCGAGGCGGGCGAGGCTGCCACGCGAGAACGTTCCACGACCCAGGCGCGGGGGCTTGCTGATCGCGTCGAACCAACCGGAGCTGTACGTGTAGTTCTCCTCGGAGCCGTCCATGTGCAGCGCGATGGTCTCGTCGAGGCTCTTGGTGACGGTGCCGTCGGCGATGAAGTAGGCGGTCTCGGTGCGCGTCATCTTGATCTTGGCGCGCAGGATGATGCCGGTGAGGCCGATGCCGCCGACCGTCGCCCAGAAGATCGACGCGTCGGGGTCGTCGCTGCTTCCCTCGGGTGTGAGGGTGAGGATCTCGCCGGACGCGACGAGCAGGGTGATCTCGACGACGTGATTGCCGAAGGAACCCGAGCTGTGGTGATTCTTGCCGTGGATGTCGCAGCCGATGGCGCCGCCGATCGTCACCTGGCGGGTGCCGGGCAGAACGGGAACCCACAGGCCGTGCGGCAGCGCGACGCGCATCAGCGTGTCGAGGTCGACGCCCGCGTCGAGGTCGACGATGGCGGTCTCGTCATCGATGCTGTAGATCCGCGTCAGCTGGGTCATGTCGATGGTGAGGCCGCCCGAGTTCTGAGCGTTCTCGCCGTACGAGCGACCGAGACCACGCGCGATGACTCCGCGCTTGAGGTACGACGGCTTGTCGGCGTTGTGGTCCGCGACGCGTGCGACGGCGTCGGCGATGACCTCGGGGTACGGCGTCGACAGCACGTGCGCCTGCGTCGGCATGGTCCGCCCCCAGCCCATCAGCGTGCGGGTCTGGATCGGGAGAAGGTCTGTGTTCGTCATCGAAGTAGAGGTTACCCGCCCGTCACGTCAGAAGGTCCCTGTCGTGACGGTCGTCTACATTCTTTGATCAGAGGGGTTCGAAAGGAAACGCATGATCGTCGTCGGATATGCAGGCGGTTCAGCGGGCCGAGCCTGCCTGGAACAGGGCATCGTCGAAGCGACCGTCCGGGACACGTCGATGCTGCTGATCAACGCGGTGTCGACCGGACGCGGGCAGCGGATGGTCGACGCCGATGAGATCGCCGAGGTGCAGGCGCGCCTGACCCGGTCTGGGATCAAGTTCGAGATCAGGCAGCCGATCGGGGCAGACCCGTCCGAGGAACTGCTGCGTGCGATGGACGCCGACGACGCCGACGTCCTGGTGATCGGAATGCGCCGCCGCACTCAGGTCGGGAAGCTGTTCATGGGTTCGACGTCGCAGTACCTGCTCATCGAGTGCAGCAAACCGATCCTGGTCGTGAAGCCGAACAGAGCGACTGTGACGCCGGTGGACCCCGCGCCCGAGGACCCCACTGCTCCCTGACCCAGGCCTGAGCGCTTGTGCCTCCCTGCTCCTTGAGCGAGCTTGCGAGTCGAAAGGTCGTGACGAAGGACCCTTCGACTCACTTCGTTCGCTCAAGGAGCAGGGAGGACGTCTTTCGCAGCAAGGAGCAGGGAGGACGGCGTCGCTTGAGGAGCAGGCTCAGCGCATGATGCGAGCGAGGAACGGTGTGGAGTCCTTCATCGACGCGAGGACCGTTCCGGAGTGGTCCTGTGTCGGGTAGACGTGCAGGTCGACGGGCTGTCCGGCGGCCCGCATCTGGGCGTACAGCGACAGTGCAGACGGTGCGGGGACGTCCATGTCCTTGAGCCCCTGACCGAGGAAGATCGGGCGGTCGTAGCCCGAGTACGGCGTGCTCATGTACTTGACGAGGGCGGCCTGGACGCCCGGGATCGAGGAGATCGGGCGGGTGAACCAGGTGTTGACCTTCGCGCCGGCCATCGTGGCGTGCAGTTCCGGGTAGCAGAGGGTCTTCGCCTGGGCGACGACGCTGCGTCCCTTGGCACTCAAGATGCGGTCGAGGTGCAGGTCGGGGCGCGCGTCGCCGAATCCGGCGAGGATGTACGCCGAGTACGTCGACAGTCCGGCAGGCATGCCGATTGGCGGGAACGACGGACCGGCCTGCCACACGATGTGCTCGATGTTGGCGGGGGTGCCGGTCGCGACCACTCCGCGGTAGTCGAGGCCGGAGCCTCGCGAGATCGACGTCGCGCGTCGAGCCGCGTTGAGGGCGGCGCTGGCACCCTGCGACTGTCCGACGATCGCCCAGGTCCGGCTGAGCGGCAGGCCCGCCTTCTGTGCGGCGATGACGGAGTCGACGGTCGACGACGCCTGCACTGCGCCGCTCAGGTAGCTCATCAGTCCGGGAGTGCCGAGGCCGACGTAGTCGGTGGCGACGACCGCGTATCCCTGATTCAGCCAGTGTCCGAGGTACGCCACGTCGCGCTCGCTTCGGGGCTGTGCCGACGGAGCACAGTTGTCGCCCAGGCCGACGGTGCCGTGCGCCCAGGCGAGCACCTTGTATCCGCCCTTCGGTGCGGGACGCTTCGGCAGGAAGATCGCGCCCGTGCTCACCGCGGGCTTCCCGTGGACGTCGGTCGACGCGTACAGGACACGGTAGGCCTGGCCTGCGGCAGGCAGTGTCACCGAGTGCTCGAGCGGGGTCTTCGAGATCAGGGTGCCGTGCGCGCCGATCGGACCGTTGTAGGCCCTCGCGTCCAGACCGGACCACACCGGCGCACCGGTCGCAGCGTCCTCCGCATGCGCCTGCGGAGCGACAAGGGCGGTGCTCGCCGCCGCGACGACCGCGAGAGCAGCGGCGACAAGCGCACGCGAGAACCGAGAACGAGTGGAGAAGCTCATAGCGATTGACATTAGACCTGCGTCACAACGCATTCATAACGGATCCGCTCAGTTTGGGCGGCTACCCTGAATCGGTGCCCGACTCAACACCTGGTGAACACCTGTCGCACGACGACTTCGCGACTCGCCATGCCCCGATGCCGATCGAGTTGCCGTTCGACGACGAGGAGGCGTCGACAAGCGTCGACCTCAAGACGCAGTTGATCCGCTTCGTCGCGACCGGCGCACTGTCTGCGGTGTTCGACTTCGGTCTCACTCTGCTGCTCCAGGAAGCCTTCGGCGCCCCGTTCTGGCTGGCGAAAGCCGCGGGCTTCATCCTCGGCACGACGATCGCCTACCTCATCAACCGTCGGTGGACGTTCCGTGCGGAACCGAGCAAGGCCCGATTCGTCGCCGTCGTCCTGCTGTACGTCGTGACGTTCTTCGTCAACGTCGGTCTCTACAACTGGCTGATGCACGAGTGGGGGACCGCGTTCCTCATGGTCGCGCTCGCTTTCTGCATCGCGCAGGGCGTCGCGACCGCCATCAACTTCATCGTCCAGCGGGCAGTGATCTTCAAGATCAAGTGACGTCGGGCGGTCCTAAGATCGGTCGTCTCACGGGTTCTCGAGGTCACTATGCCGCTCGAGGGCGATGAGAGGACCGATCTTCGGAGTAGTCGTCCTCAGCTGCAATCACAGCAGTCGCAACAATCACAGCAGTCGTCGCAGTCGTTGCATGACGGATCGACCCACTTGTCGCTGCAGTGATTCCAGTGGTCGCGGAACCAGCCCGCACCGCAGAACGAGTTGCCGACGAACGGCAGGATCCGCTGGTGGAACCTCCGGTTCGGCGGGAACGGAGGCGGATACGGCCAGCCTTCCGGCCACGTCGGAGGCCGGAACGGCGGCCATGTCGTCTGGCCGGCACCGAGGATCTCGATGTGGCGATGAGCCCGGAGATGACCTCTGCGCCGGACCGCCTGGGCGACGCCCTTCACCAGGAGGATTCGGAGCAGCCGGTCGTCGTGCAGTGCGAGCTGCTCATAGCGCTCGGCGATTCGGTCGGCCAGCATCCCGGCGTGCTGCAGGGCCTGCTCGTCGGACGTCCCGGTTGAGATCAGCGGGTTGAACGCTCCGGCCCGCGCATCATCGTCGCGGTCGTCGACGGCGTCGAGCAGGTGTGCGAGCCGCCCGTAGTCGGCGCCGATCGCGGACAACACGTCCCGATTCTCGGGAGCACCGGCCTGGTCTGCACTCGCCGCGAAGACCTCGGCGCACGCCGTGGCCGTCGGTTCGGTGAGGGCGTTGAGGTCCGCGTGTGATGCTTCGAGACCGGCCTGCCGATCGAGGGCAGTCAACACGGAGTCGACGTCGAGGGCGGTTTCCGCACGGTCCGCGCGCGCCCGCAGCGCCTTCGACGCCACCCGTGCAGCTCGGGACCTGATCGGCGACCGAGTCGCCAAGCCCAACTGCTGTTCGGCGACAACGTCGCGTGCCTTGGCCGCAGCCAAGGTCAACGATGCTGTGGTAGCGAGCCTGACGCCGGGATCGGCGGCCACCACGACATCGGCCCGACGCATGCCGCGCAGAGCACAGCGCCCCGCCGTCCGGGTATCGGCCACCGGTACCCGCTGCGCGGCGGCGAGCACCGAGAGCATCACCGTGTCGGTGTTGGTGGTCAGTCTCGCCGACTGCCCGTGCCCGTCGCGCAGCGACAGACACAGCCCACATAGATGGGCGCGCCATTCGTCGCGCAACTCGTCGTCCAGAAGATGCCCGCAGGGCGTGAGGAGACCGAACATGGAACGAACTTAGTGCAGGTCGGCCGCTCGCGCGCGGAGGCTCATCCGATCGATCGACGAGTGGTGCAGGTCAGGAGAACTGGACCAGCGCCGTGCACTTGCCGAACACGCGCTTGCCGTTGACCGAAGCGCCGAACGTGATCAGGCCGCGCTTGGTCTCCGGGTACAGCGTCTTGATCTTCGCGGTGTACTCGACAACCGCGGCCTCGGTCGGCGGCACGTACACGGCGCTCGAGAAACGTGCACTGAGCTCGATGAACGCCGCCGGATCGCCGACGAACGCCGACAGGTAACCCGCGGCGGTGCCGAGAGTCAGCATTCCCTGGGCGACGACGGAGTCGAGCTTGGCCGCCGCGGCGAGCTCGTCGCTGTGGTGAATCGGGTTCGGATCGCCCGCCACACCGACGTAGTTGACAAGATCGCCGCGCGTGAAGCGCTGGGTGCGCGGCGGGATCTCCTGACCCTCGCTGACCGAATCGAACGGGATCGCGCCGTAGGCGAAGGCATGCGAGCCGGGCTCGGGGATCTCGGCGGCCTCGGCAGGCACGAGCGGCAGCTCATGCGACGCGGTCGGCGAGAACATCACGTCGTCGACCATCGAGATGAACTCGGCGGTGAGGCCGTCTCCGGTCTCACCGGGACCTGCGAGCGTGGTCCACGACTCCTGCATGACGCCCTTGTCGAGGTCGCGGATCACGGTCTTGCCGGTGAACAGCTCCGCACCAGCGACCGACTTGTAGGAGTCCATCGACACGTCCGACTTCAAGCGGTCGCCCGCCGTGATCGGCTTGTGGAAGATGAACCTCTGCTCCACCTGGAGGACACCGGATTTGAGCAGGTCGCCGGGCACCACCGTGTCGAACAGTTGAGCCTGCGCCTTGGTGCCGTCGAGGACGACGATCGTCAACGGCGCCAGCAGCTTGTCGTGCCCGGCGTCGGCAGACTTGGCCTCGTCCCAGTGGACCGGGTTGTCGTCGTGCAACGCCCGTGCGAACTCGCGGATCTTCTCGCGGCCCACCTCGTAATAGTCCTGGGTGGTGTACGTCTGGCCGATCGCTGCCTCGATGGCCTGGACGCGCTCAGATCCGGTGATTGTCATGAGGAACCATTCTACCGAAGGGTAACGAGCGAGTCGGTGTCAGCCGTTGACCTTCGCGATCACATTCTCCGCGTACCACGTCATATTCTGAATCTTCGCCTCGAGCGGCTCGGTGTCGTTGCCGCGGATGTAGGGCACTCGGAATCCGACGATGACATCGGTGATGCCCTTGTCCTCTAGGCGCTTGCAGCCGTCGACGGTGTAGGCGTCCATCGAGATCACGTGGATCTCGAACGGGTCGTTCTCCTTGCCCTCGGCCTTGCGGATCTTGTTGATCTTGTCGAGCAGGGCGTCGAGTTCCTCGCCCGGACCGCCACCGTGCATCCAGCCGTCTCCGCGGATCACGGCGCGCTTGAGCGCGAGGTCGGCGTGGCCTCCGACGAGCAGCGGGATCGGCTCGGTCGGGGTGGGCGACATCTTGATCTTCGGGATGTCGTAGAACTCGCCGTGGAACTCGAAGTATCCGGGAGAGGTGAGTCCGCGGATGATGTCCATGCACTCGTCCATGCGCTTGCCGCGGCGCTTGAAGTCGACGCCCATGATGTCGTAGTCCTCGGGCCACGGGCTGGTGCCGACACCGAGGGACAGGCGGTTGTTCGTCAGCGCGGCGATGGAGCTCGCCTGCTTCGCGACCAGGGCCGGAGGGCGGATCGGAAGCTTCAGCACAAAGGGAAGGAAGCGCAGCGTCGTCGTCACCGCACCGAGAGCAGCGCATTGGATGAACGTCTCGACGAAGTCCTTGTCCTCGAGGAATCCACGGTCGCCGTCGGGTGTGTACGGATACGTCGCGTCGGACTCCTCGGGATAGGCGACGGAGTCGGGCACCGTGATGCCGTTGAAGCCGACGGACTCGGCCGCCTGCGCGAGCGGCGCGTAGTAACTGATGTCGGTCATCGCCTCGGCGTACGTGAATCGCATGACTGCCACACTAGAACATGTTCTAGATTTCTGGGGAGGGGATCGGGCGCTTCGGTTCGTTTCGCTCGCTCACCGAGCGGACGAAGGCCTGCGGGTGCGGGCGTTCAAGGTTCCCCGATTCCGGCTGAAACCGTGCTGTCCGGCCAGAATCGGGTCGGATCGGGGAACCTTAGACGTCGACGTGCTGGTCAGGGGCGCTCGAAGCGTTCGGAACGGCCCAGTCGCCGTAACCGCATCCACTCGCGGAACCCCGCGACGTCGCGCTGCTGGACGAGGAAGAACCATGCGAAGCGCGCGTACTCCTGGGGGAGGAGCTTGCGCATGCCCGGTTGACTCATCAGGTAACCGCGGTTCCGGTACGTGAAGTAGCGCTTCACCTCGTTGTCCGGGTATTGGGTGTGCATGCGTCCGCCGAGGATGGGACGGAACTCATCACTGCCGTCCGGGTGGAGGTACGCGGTGGTCAGACAGGTGCCGAAAGCGATTCCGGACCGGGCGAGACGACGATGCATCTCGACCTCGTCGCCCCGGAAGAACAGGCGGAGATCGGGGACGCCGATCTTCTCGAGCGTGTCGACCGAGAACAGGGCGCCGTTCATCAGCGATGCGATGCCGGGCAGCAGATCGTCCGATGCCGACTCGCCGTCGCCCGAGAACAGCTCCGACCTCTTCCGCCGCCACACCAGGCCGCGTCGCAGGGGGAACGCGAGATCGTCGGGCGAGTCGATGTTCACCACCACCGGCGACACCTGACCCAGCCGGTGGCGGTCGGCGCAGGCCAGCAGCGTCGACAAGACGGCCGGGCCTTCCGGACGGCCGTCGTCGTCGGCACACCACACCCAGTCGGCGCCCAGCGCCAACGCATGCAGCATGCCGAGCGCGAAGCCGCCCGCACCGCCGAGGTTGTGCTGTGAAGGAATGTACGTCGTGGGGATCGGTTGGCTCGTGACGAGTTCCCCGACCTCGGGTTCCGCGGCGTTGTCCACCACGATCAGATGATCGAGCGGCCGGTCCTGGCTGGAGAGGACGGCGAGGGACTCGGCGAGCAGTTCGCGTCGTTTATGGGTGACGACGACGCCGACGATCGTGGTCACTTCGCGACGTCCTTGCCGATCTCGGCGAGGACCTTGCGGACCTGCGCGGCGGAGTCCGGACCCTGGTAGGCGCCCACGACCTCCTCGATTCCACCGTCCATCCGGATCTGGCCGTGATCGATCCAGAGGGCGCGGTCGCACAGCTGGGCGAGGAACTCGTTCGAGTGGCTCGCGAACACGAGGATGCCGGACCGTTCCACGAGGGCCTGCAGGCGGACGCGGGCCTTCTTCATGAACTCGGCGTCCACTGCGCCGATGCCTTCGTCGAGGATGAGGATCTCGGGGTCGATGCTGGTCACGACTCCCAGCGCGAGGCGGACGCGCATGCCTGTCGAGTAGGTGCGCAGCGGCATCTCGAGGTAGTCGCCGAGTTCGGAGAACTCCGCGATCTCATCGGTCTTCTTGAGCATCTCCCGACGGCTCATGCCGAGGAACATGCCGCGGATCAGGATGTTCTCATACCCGGAGATCTCCGGGTCCATGCCGACGCCGAGGTCGAAGACGGGGGCTACGCGACCGGTAACCTTCGTCGCGCCACGAGTCGGCTCGTAGATGCCCGACAGCAGTCGCAGCAACGTCGACTTGCCTGCGCCGTTGTGACCGACGAGCCCGACGCGGTCGCCGTGCTCCAGGTGCAGGTTGATGTCGCGGAGTGCTTCGACGACGACGGTCTTCGAGCCGTTCGATCCGATGATGCCGCCTGCGGCGCCGACGACGGCCTTCTTGAGCGAGCGGGTCTTGGCGTCGAAGATCGGGAAGTCCACGCACGCGTCCCACGTGTCGACGCGAATATCGGTGTTGTCTGCCACGGCTGCTCCTAAACCCAGTACGCCACGCGGGCACGGAAATTGCGCATCACCAGCAGCGCCGCGATCCAGCCGACCGCCGTGCAGCCGAGGACGATTCCCCAGTGATAGAACTCGACGTGATCGCCGAGCAGAGGACCGCGTGCGATCTCCAAGTAGTGGAACATCGGATTGAGCTCGACGTACTTCAGCTTGCTCGAACCGGAGTCGCCGACGTCGCTCAACGTCTTGGCCGACCAGATGATCGGCGTCATGAAGAACACGAGGCGGACGGCAGTGGTCAACAACTGGCCGATGTCACGGAATCGGGTCGACAGGATGCCGAACACCACGGTCACCCAGATAGCGTTCAGCACGAACAGGCCGACGGCCGGGATCACCAGGAGCGCCGACCAGTCGATCGGCGGCCGGAAGATCGCGAACACGATCGCGTAGATGACGATGTTGTGCGCGAAGATGATGAGGCTGCGCCACACCACCCGGTACACGTGAACGCTGATCGGTGCGGGCAACTGTTTGATCAGGCCTTCATTGGTGGAGAACACCACAGAACCGTCGAGAACGGTGGTCTCGATGAATCCCCAGAAGATGAAGCCGAGCAGCACATACGGCAGGAACGTCTTGATGTCCTGGTGGAACAGTTCGCCGTACAGGATGCCCATCGCGACAGCCGTGACACCGGTGGCGATGGTGATCCACAGCGGCCCGAGCACTGAGCGCTTGTAACGCTGCTTGATGTCGGTCCAGCCGAGATGCAGCCAGAGTTCGGAGGTGCGGAAGCCCTCGATGAGGTCTTGGACGCCTCGTGCGAAGGTTCGCGAATCCGAGGTGGGCGGAGCCGGCGGAATGGTCCGGCCGGGTGCTCCGCCGTCATTGGCTACGGCTGACACAACGTCACAGCATACCGGCGGGTCACAAGTACTGGCCGGTGCTGTGGTTGTCGGACATGTCACCCACGCCCGGCGGCAGTACGCCCTGCCTCATCTGTTCGAGTTGCCCGCGGGCGGCCATCTGCTGCGCGAAGAGCGCGGTCTGGATGCCGTGGAAGACGCCCTCGAGCCACCCGACGAGCTGAGCCTGAGCGATGCGGAGTTCGGCGTCCGACGGTGTCGCGTCGTCGGAGAACGGGAGTGCCAGACGGTCGAGCTCTTCCCTCAGCTCCGGGGCGAGACCGTCCTGCAACTCGCCGATCGACGTGCGGTGGATGTCCGCGAGCCGCTGTCGGCTCGCATCGTCGAGCGGAGCGGCGCGAACTTCTTCGAGGAGTTGCTTGATCATGGTCCCGATCCGCATCACCTTCGCGGGTTGCTCGACCATCGCCGTGACCGGGTCGCCGCCGGTCTCCGATGAGGCTGCAGGCGTTCCGAACTCGACGATGGGCTCGTCGTCGGGGTTCGACGGTCCAGGTGCCATCGGATTGCCGGGGAATGAGGTGCCGAACATCTCGGGAAGCATGCCTCCATTGTGCCTGTGCCGGGCGGACGTCCTGCGACGTTCGGCGTCGTCCGCATTGACTATCGTGGTGCCATGCCGTTCGACGTCGCCTCCGTTCGGGGACTGTTCCCCTCACTGGGCGACGGGTGGATTCACCTCGATTCGCAGAACGGGACGCAGATCCCGGATGCCGTCGGATCGGCCGTGGCGAGGGGAATACGTTCGTTCCCCGTTCCCGGTGGAGGACTCTCGCGCCAGTCGGTCGAAGCCGCTGCGATGACTGCTCGGGCGCGTTCCGCGATCGCCGACCTCCTCGACGCTGATCCGGACTGCGTCGTCTTCGGTCCGTCGCGCGCCGCTGTGGTGTGTGCCCTCGTCGACGCGCTGCCGGTCACCCGGTGGATCGGCGACGGCATCGTCCTGTCGCGGCTGGACGACGAGGAGAACATCGTGCCCTGGCTGCGCGGTGCCGCACGTCATGGATCAGTCGTGCGGTGGGCCGAAGTGGACGTAGAGCAGGGCACACTCCCACCGTGGCAGTACTCGAATCTGGTGACCGATCGGACGACCGTCGTCGCAGTGACGCTGGCGTCGTCGACGACCGGCGCAATCACCGACATCGGCCAGATCGCCGGCCACGCGCATGCGGCGGGCGCGCTGCTGGTGGTCGACGCGACCAATGCGGCGCCGTTCGTGCCGTTGACCATGAGTGAACTCGGCGCCGACGTCGTGATCGTCAGCGCCGAACGGTGGGGCGGACCGAGGATGGCCGCGATGGTCTTCTCGAGCCGTGCCGTGATGGACTCACTGACGAACGTGTCCTTGAATCCGCACGCTGTCGGCCCGGCCCGGCTCGAAGTCGCCGCAGCCCCGGCGGCACTGTTGAGCGGTGTCGTCGCCTCGGTCGACCTGCTGGCGGGTCTGGAGACGAACGCGGCGGGGACCAGGCGTCGTCGTCTGACGATGTCGATGGACGCCACGTACGAGTACTTGCAGCGTTTGACCTTCTATCTGGTGTCCTCGCTGGACAGCCTGGGGCATGTGCACGTGATCGGCGTCGACACCCACCGTGTTCCGCTCGTCAGCTTCGTGGTGCGGGGAGTCGCAGCCTCGAAGGTGTGCGGCAGGCTGAACGACAACGGGATCAGCGCGGCGTTCGACGTGCCGAGCCGCGCGCTCGACGCGATCGGCGTCAGCGATGCTGGTGGCGCGGTGTCCGTCGGTCTGGGGATGTACTCGACGCCCTACGAAGTGGACCAACTCGTCCGAGTGCTCGGGTCGTTCGGCTGACCGATCGACGGTGATTGCCGTGCCGCCCGCCTCCGACCGTATGGTGAGCGTAGAAAGTTGGCAGTGCAACATTCCCGAGGAGGTGCGAGGGTTGTCCCATGCCGAAGAGGTCGAGACGATTCTCGACAGCCGCGAGCGCGAACTGTGGCAGCAGTTCGTGACCGGAGGCTGGGTTCTGTACCGGTCGCTGTTTCGGCAGATCGACTCGTCCTCCGCATTGCCCAGTGCCGACTGGCGCGTGCTTGAGGTTCTCGGCAGCTACGGCAAGATGCGCATCAGTGATCTTGCTGAAGCCACCCAGATCCCGGTGAGCACCGTGTCGCGCCAGGTGGGGCGCTTCATCGACAAGGGCTACGTCGACCGCGTCGACACCGGTGATGTCGATGGGCGACAGAAGTGGGTCCGCATCACCGACGAGGGTCGGGCCATCGTCCAGCCCATCCTCGACGAGCGTGACCGAGCCGTCCGCCGGCTTGTCATCGAATCGCTCACCGCTGACGAATTCGAGGCCTTCTGCCGAACTTTCGGCAAGATCGGCGAACGCATCGTCGCCGAAGACCTCTGACCGGAGCGGGACAAGGTCCCGGCCGACACGTCTCAGATGGTGAGCAGCACCTTTCCGACGGCCTCGCCGGAATTGAGCCGATCGTGCGCGGCGCCTGCGTCGGCGAGGTCGAAGACGGAGTCGATGATCGGCCGGACGTCCCCGCTGGCCACGAGCGGCCACGTCCGGGCGATCGTCTCGGCGACGATCATCGCCTTGGAACCCGGACCGACGACGGGGCGGGCACGCAGAGTCGTCCCGACGATCGCGGCGCGCTTGGACATCAGTGCCGCGATGTTCAGCTCGGCCTTCACCCCGCCCTGCATGCCGATGATGACGAGTCGTCCGCCCGTCGTGAGTGCTTTCACATTTCGCGCAAGGTACTTGGCGCCGATGATGTCCAGGATGACGTCTGCCCCGCCCTCTGCGGCGATGATCTGTTCGAACTCCTGCGTCGAGTAGTTGATGAGGATGTCGGCACCGAGGTCTCGACAGCTGTCGAGCTTGTCCTGATTGCGCGCCGTGACGGCGACCCTCGCGCCGAGGGCGTGCGCCAACTGGATTGCATGGGTGCCGATTCCACTGCTCCCGCCGTGCACGAGAAACAGTTCGCCCGGACTGAGGTGGGCGGTCAGCACGACGTTCGACATCACCGTGCAGGCGACTTCCGGCAGGGCGGCGGCCGACACGAGGTCGATGCCTCTGGGTACCGGCATCAACTGGGGTGCCGGAACGGCCACCTTCTCCGCGTAGCCGCCGCCGGCCAGGAGCGCGCACACTTCGTCGCCGATCGACCAGCCGGACACGTCGTCTCCGATCGCGGAGATCGTCCCAGACACTTCCAGTCCCAGGACGTCCGAGGCCCCGGGCGGTGGAGGGTAATTGCCTGCGGCTTGAAGGATGTCGGCCCGATTTACCCCCGCGGCCGCGACGTCGACGATCACCTCGCCCGGGGCCGGTTCCGGCTCGGGCAGGTCGGTGACGTCGAGGGGCTCGGATCCTGCAATCGCGCGCATGAACCCAGTGTTCCACCGATCGACAGCCCGGGCACATGGACCGACGTCAGACGACGTGCGCTAACGTGGTCCGCTAGGGAAGCGTGGCAGAGCGGCCGAATGCACTCGCCTTGAAAGCGAGCGTGGGTAAAACCACCGGGGGTTCAAATCCCTCCGCTTCCGCTGCAGGTCAGAGGTAGTTTCTGATCAACTGCCCCTGGCAAGACAGGGGAGGGCGAATGATGCTGCATCGCGTGGGAGACTGGGCCTGTGTCCATCGGACCGGACCGCTTCACGCCTGCGCAGTTGGAGCTGCGTGACGTGCGCCGTCGTGCGCTCGGGTCCGCCATCGCCGACGCTCGGAAGGCTGCCGGTCTGACGCAGGACCAGCTGGCCGCGGCGAGTGGCGTCAGTCGCCCGACGATCAGCCGCTTGGAGCAGGGGACAAGTTCGCTGGGCTCGGACCGGATCTGGGGTCTCGCCCAGGCGTGCGGCGTCACTCCGGCCGACCTCTTCGCTGCCGCGCAGGAAGGCGTGCGCGGCAGCGAGGGGGACGGCCGAGCAGGCGCAGTAGACCTCGCCGTGGTGCAGTTCCCTCGGCAGGTGCGGCTTGCTTGCCTATCTGAAACTGGCGTGGCGTAACTGCGCTGACCCCTCGAGGCTCTGATCACATTGTCGGCCATGATTCCCGGACGTGTGGCTGTCTACGGCTAGCTCCCGATGGCCGCGACCGCAGCGGTCAGACCGTCACCTGCGGCGAGCTGCGTTGTTCGATCAGTTACCTGATTCCGTTTCCCACCCTGCTCAGACGTGCGCAAGGGGTCCCCTGCAGCGTGTTAGGAGTACGGAAGCACTATACGGACTGCGGTCCGTGTCCGGACCGGACAAATGGAAACATAAGCTGAACTGGGCATTTGCCAAACGTTTCGGAAGAATGTTTGCTTTTAGATTGCCCGAAGGATGGGATCGCAGGTGGGAGCACAGCGCTTCCGCCGCACACCGGATCTGCAATGAGTATCGCTGGTTCGGGAGCGGTTGTTACACAGGCTGATTGGCCTGTTCTGACTTTGGGGGTCACCTATGTTGCGTCGTATCGCGACACCACTCGTCCTAGCCGTCATCGCCGCGTTCGCGTTGGCCTCAAGTTTGCTCGCCGGACCGGCCGACGCCCGGACGCATCACACGCGCGAAGGTGTCGACATCACCCTCACCGCATCGAAGCTCCGGGCGAAGAAGATTCCGGCGTTGGACTCCTCACCGTTCTCCGGTGAGGCCCTGCTGTCTTCTGATGTGCACGCGGCGGTTCGCAACATCGACGGCAAGACTGTTCGGGCCAGTGTGGAGGTCGGCTACCAGATCGGGTACCCCGTCTCGGTGGCACCGAACGGTGTGAAGGTGACCGCCCACACTCCCGAGCTGAAACTGTCCGGTGGTCTGAACGCCAAACTCGCGCCCAACGTCACCATCTCCGGCAGCGGCGGCGGAGGCTCGATCGGTGAGATCGGTGCCGAACTCGGCGCTGAAGCGACCGTGATCCCGGCTGCCGACCTCGAATTCGAAGTCGGCGCAGGCAAGATCACCACAGTCACCCTCGCCGAGATCGCCCTGACACAGCCGGTCGCCGACATCGTCCTGTCCGGCATCGAGCTGAACGTCACCAACGCCCTCGGACCCATCAGCGTCCGCCCCTACGCCAAGATCAGCGTCACCACCGACACCGGCGTCTACGTCTACTACGACCACGGTCCGGCAACCCGGCTGTAAACGAGGAGTCGGAAATGAACGTAACGAAGACTAGCGAAGGTCGACGGCCACTGCGAGGGGCCGCACGCTGGGCGCTTACAGTTGTAGCCATTGCCATATCAATGCTGACGGCATTCGCGCTGCTTCCTTCAGAAGCAACCGCCGAAACGCCGGCAGAGCGCTGCAAGAGAGAGACCGCAGCGTACAACACCGCGTGGTCTACCGCGTGGATGAGAACCCATCCTGGAGCGCGGCCGTCTGACGCGCCTCCGCCACCGGTGCCTTACAGGTGCGGCCAGAACGGCGAGCCTCCGACGCTCAGCCCAGGCACTTCGACGCCCCCGAGTTCGACGGCACCGCCATCCACTTCCGAAACTGCCAAGCCGAACGGCGACCGAACTGGTCCTTCGGCCCAGCCGTCGACCGAGCGAGACGAGCCCGCTAGTGGCGTTGACCGAGATCAACCCTCTATCGGCACCAAGGGGCGGATGCTGTATCCAGACATACCGAAGGACGAACTCCGGAAACTGATCAATATCTCGGTCAGAAACTTCGATACCGAGATAAGAAAATTGCGAAGCGGGCTGCAGGATTTTGCCCGTCAGATGTCACTTCCGTACTCGAAGGTCCTCGCCAGCTCTGAGCGGAATGCCCTGGAGGCTGTCCAGGTTAACAGTAGCGCGGATGATGCATGTGGTAAGCCTGCAAATAGGGAGGTGGGAGTGGCGCTGCGGCGAGGCGATTTCTTCTACTCTGATTCGTGCACAAAAGGAATTAATCACGGACACAATGGAATATTCGTAACCGCGAAGGATACCATGGAGGCGAGTGACGAAAAAGGGGTTCACTACGTGACGGATGCCGCTTCGACGCGACGCCTGAATCCGCAGAAATATTACGTCAACGCTGACCAGGCAACTAGTCAGCAGAAGGATGCGGCCGCGGACTATGCCCTTTCTAAGAAGGGTAAGGGATATAATTCCGCTGGGTTTGCAAACAACAGGCAGGGAGGCCCGGACGTGGGTCATTTCAATTGCTCCCAACTGGTGTGGGCTGCCTATTATGAACCGTCGCGAATCGACCTGGATAAAGATTCATACGGATCATTTATCGGCCGAATGGCTCCAAACCCCGGTGTCTATCCGACTGACCTTACCGGTTCGCCACTGGTTACGCCGTACTGATGTGGTTCAGCCGAAGCAGGGGTAAGGTTCCGCGATGGTCCGGCCGTTCAGTTGTGTGTGCCACAGTGGCATTGGTAATCGCCGCGACGACGTCATGCTCATCTGATTCTGCGCCGGAGACATCTGCTCTGGGGCCTGAGGTGGATCGAATCCCTGGACGGGCGTATGCCGCCGTCATGATCGCTCCTCCAGCGTTTGAGTTTGCGCACGACACAGTGCAGGACAATTCATGGGTGGTCTTCGTGGATCAAGATATGGTGCCACTCGGGTATATGCATCAGAAGGGGATGTTTCGAAGTCAGATCGCACGGTATCGCGATGGGATAGTCTTCGCGGATCGTGAGAGCTACTTTGTGACCTCTAGGGAGGGCACGCGAATCGAACCTCATGATGCGGGTGGAATTTCCCTACAGGCATCTACGCCCTATTCCCTCGAGTCAAGCGATTCTTTGTTGTGGCTTGACGATGGAATGGTTAACGGAAAGTATCGGAGTACTGTGATTGGAGTTTCACCTACCGGTTCGCCTTCGATCCGCAAGATTGACGGTCGAGTCGTATCCTCCGGCAGGTGTCAAGACACCCCTTATGCTGTAGTCTCCCGAGAGTTTGGAAAGATTGGCTCGGAGGAGACCTACGAGCTCGCCGAAATCGACATGGCAAGACGTCAACCCGACCGCAAAAGGGCGGAGTGGAGGTTCGATACGGCAAGCTCAGGCGGGAGGATCCCGTACTCGTGCGACAAGAATGGGCAGGTATCGACCTATATGTCAAATGGGAACCCGGTTTCCGAAGGCGAGTCCGTCAGGTCGGGATTCTGGACAGTGAATGTCCACAAGGGAGATGCTGAGTGGGTGCCGATCCCGCTCGACCTGGCAAGTAGTTCTGCAGAACACGGCGGAGTCGACACTCAGTACACTGCGCCATTCGGCTCGAATACTTCGTGGCAGAACAGAGAAGGCGTGGAGTACGTCGATTCTCGTGGTCAAGTATCGATGATCAAGAATGGCCAGACAGTGGCCAGCTATCTGTTCACTATTGCGCCCGATATTAGGGATCGTGATCTTGATGCTGTGGCGGTCGGGGAAGGTTTGGAAGGGGTGTCCTACCTGACGCGAACCGACTCGAGCGGTTCGCCGGTTTCGGGTACAGGTGATTTTGTTTTCACAAACTTCGCATCAGGAAAGGAGATTCGCCGCATACCTACTCCCGAGTGGCTGTCGGACCTCGTCGCATCTGATCCGTTCGTGATAACCGACATTGCACTGGTGGGCGATGTCGAGTAGTTGGATCTGAGGGGCTCGACGTGGCGCGTGGCGCAACCCTACTGGGGGTTGTGCCACGCGCTGGCGCGACAGGAGCCGTTTCGTTAGAAGTTGACCGAATAGTTCCCCAAACTGGCTTTTCGGATCTGAGGGTGCGTAAAAGAGGTGCGGGTCGAGCGTGGGTGACCACGACATGTAGGCGGGTCCTGAGTGTGAGAATGGGAGTTCTCACACCGCCCGAACTCGCACGACCAGGACCCATGAACGAGCCTATGTGCACAGCTGCTGACACGAACTGCCGAACCGTCGAACTCGGCCTCGACCCACGGACGTGTCGACCGCTCCGCGACGCGGGTTGGACAGTGATCCCGTGAGGCGATCACTGACCGTCGCGAGCACGCGCCCGTGACGCAGGTCGTCGCTTCGCTCGTCCCGCGCGGGCGCCGATTGCTGGATAGCCTTGGCCCTGACGGGCCGGGGAGGGCACTGCGCACTCGCTTCGCTCGAACGCCGCGCCCAAGGACACTCCGACGCACAGGACGTAGGGGTCGGGAACCAGCGAGCGGGAGGGGCCCGGTGCCGAACATCGCGGCCGGCCGATGGCAGGCCGCTCGAACGGGAGGCGTCGACGTGCAGCGTGAAGCACCGCCGGGATGGCCCGGCGACGTAGTCGATAGTGGCGGTGATGGTCCTCCGGAGACGACCGCCCGATAGGTGAGTCGGCACCACGTCGGGGCTGTCGACGGTCGTGGGAGGCCCCGGCGGCACCGGGCGTCTGTCGGCGTCGTCGAGCGCGGTCCCCGCGGGACCGTGGGGGTATCTCGCGGGACAATGCACCGGGGTAGCCGCGACAACGCTCGGGGACTTTGCACGACGGCTGTATTGTCCGACTTCCGGGCGGGCTGGTGCCCCGTCTGGTCGCCGCACGGTACGCCGACTACACCGACCGGAGACCAGCGGTGGCTACCGTTCGGGCTCCACCGGGCCGAGTCGGTACGGCCGCACACCACCGAGCGACCAGCGACGCCGCGTTTCGAGGTGTCGCCGGCTGGTAGTCGGGCTCGTGAAATGACAGAACCCCGACCACATCACCGGTGATCGGGGTTCTGAACGGGGCGAGGGTCCTAGTGGCCGGGGTGCGTCATGCCACCGCCTCCTCGCTCCCCGTGACGGGGCCCGCGGGCTGCGGCAACCGGAACACTCCGGCGAAGCGCGGCTCGGACGCGACAGCCACCTTCGCCCAGCGACGGACCGTCTCCGCGCTGGGCCGCAGGTACCCGTCGACCGCGGCGGCGGACGCCTCCCAAGACGCGCCGCCGAGGCGGGCGCGAAATGTCTTCTCGATGTCCCCACGCGGCCTGTTCGACGAGACGCAGGCGGTCCAGACCAACTGGTCGAACTCCGTGTCCGTAGGCGTTGCCAGGTCGGTGTAGATCGCCCCGGCCGCGTCGATGAACCCCTGCCGGCGCGCGTTGGCACCGGCCACCAGGGCCGCCAGCACGGTCTCCGCGCGGTCCACGCTCGCCGCTCGCAGCGCGGCGGCGCCGGGCGACAGCGTCCTGACTACTCCCATCGTTTCCATCTCCTTCACTCGCTTGTCAAGACCCGGGTTTGATGGAGACCGATCAGTTGTTCTGTAGAGCGGGTTCAGGGGCAGTGTGCTGCGTCCAGTAGTCGGTTTCGACCGCTGCTGGTGTCTGGTAGTCCAGGGCGCTGTGCAGGCGGCTGGTGTTGTACCAGTGGACCCATTCGGCGGTCGCGATCTCGACGGCGTTCGTACTCGTCCACGGTCCCTTCTTGTAGATCAGTTCGTGCTTGTACAACGAGTTCAACGCTTCGGCCATCGCGTTGTCGTAGGAGTCCCCGCGGGATCCGACCGATGCGACGGCCCCGGCCTCGTCGAGGGCCTGGGTGTAGCGGATGGCTCGGTATTGCACGCCGCGATCGTTGTGCGCGATCAGGCCGGCCAGTTCCTGGCCGGCACGCCGGCGTAGCCACAGGCCCATCGCCAACGCATCGATCGCGAGGTCAGCGAACATGCGAGTCGAGGTCTGCCAGCCGACGATCATCCGCGAGAACACGTCCAGGACGAATGCCACGTACACCCAGTCGGCGTCGGTCCGCACGTAGGTGATGTCGGCGACCCACAATCGGTTCGGCGCATCAGCGCAGAACGCTCGATCGACTAGGTCATCGGGTCGGTTAGTCTCGGGCGCAGGCTTGGTGGCCCGCGGGAACTTTCCGCGCACGACACCGCGTATCCCCAGGTCGCCGCACAGTCGTTCGACTGTGGACTTCGCGACGGTGATGTCGTCGAGGCCGAGCGCAGCTCGGATCTTGCGGCGACCGTAGATCCCACCGGAGTCCTGATAGACGCGCATGATCTGTTCTTTGAGGTACTCGTCGCGGACCGCGCGAGCCGATGGTGGGCGGGTTCGGCTGCGTAGTAGGTGCTGGAGGCGATCGGGCAGCCGGCCTCGGTGAGGACGATGCAGATCGGCTCGACACCCCAGCGATCACGGTGATCGTCGATGAACGCGACAATCACCTGCGTGGGCGGTCGAGCTCCGCCGTGAAGAAAGAGGCGGAGTTCGGCGTTCTCCTTCTCCAACTGACGGACGCGCTCGATATCAGAGACCGTCTGCGCACCAGGGGCGGCGACCTGACCGTCCTCTACTCGGCGGACCCAACTCCGCAGTGTTTCGGGATGGATGTCGAGCTGAGCGGCGACACGGGCTATCGCACCAGGAGCGGTCTCGGCGTCCTTCCGGGCGTCGATCGCCATCCGCGTTGCGCGGTCACGCAACTCCGGAGAGTACTTCGATGGGCGAGGCATGGGACACGTCTTCCTTCCGGTCAAACCTGTCTCCATCAAACACGGGTCAATTCAGTCGGAGTCGTGTCCGAGCTGAGGTCGTGAGCGCCGCTGCTACGCAGACACCACCCGTCATGGCACCGATGGTGAGCAGAGTGACTCCCCAGCGGTGCGGGTCCGAGCCGGGTTCGAAAGCTCGTACGGAGATCGCGCATGCGGCGACTCCGAGGCTGATTCCGAACTGGCGCGACGCATTCACGGTGCTTGAGGACACGCCTTGTTGGGTCGGAGCGACATCCTGCATCGCGGCGGCTGGAAGGGCCGGCGAGATGACGCCTGCACCGATTCCGGTCAGTGCCATCGCGGGAAGGATTCCAGCCCATCCGGCGACGGCTGTCGGCAGCGCCAATGCGAGACATCCCGCTGCGCAGAGAAGGAGACCTGCGGCGAACGCGCGGTCCCGTCGCGTCGGACCGATTCGCGGTCCGAGTAGGAGCGATGTGGCGAAGAAGACAAGCGGTTGCACCGAGAGCACCATCGCTATCTGTGCCGGTGAGAGGGCCAGAGCGTCGTGGAGCCATGAAGAGATCGCGGGGAGTATTCCGAACGCGGCGAAGTAGTATGCGGCGGCAATGACCACAGCAGTCCGGAACGTCCGGTTGTGCATGAGCACTCGTGGAATCACCGCGGTTTCGGGATTGCGTCGCTGATAGTGAGCAAACGTGATCAGGGCGGCTGCGCATAGCGTGGCCAGAACGCTCACTGTCCAGGTGAGGCCTCGATCGGAGAACACGAGTGTCGCGATCACGAGAAGGGCGATCGTGGCGCTCAGAGAGACCATGCCTGGGACATCGATTCGGCGTCGTTCCAGCGGTCTGTCGTTCGGCAGATACTTGATGGCCATCCATGTGGCTCCCGCTGCGATCGGAACAGCCAGGGCGAACACCAGGCGCCAGCCGACCGCAGCGAGTAAGCCGCCCGACACATTGCCCACAGCCGCGGCGAGCCCGGACACCGCTCCCCAGATCGCAAAAGCGCGATGTTTGGCAGCACCAGAGTATGAGGCTTCGAGGAGCGGAAGGGTCGTCGCGAACAGCGATGCGGCGGCGACACCCTGGCCGCACCGGCCAATGACGAGCACCGACGATGTCGGGGCAAGCGCGCAGAGCAAGGACGCGCAGCCGAATGCGACGAGACTGCCGACCAACAATGTACGACGACCGAGGCGGTCGCTGACCGCGCCGAGTGGGACGAGCAGCACAGCTAAAGCGATCGTGTACACGTCGATGACCCACTGCAGCGCGCCGAACCCGACCGACAAGTCGGCTGAGATCGACGGCATGGCCACGGTGACAATCGTCGAGTAGGCGAGCAACAGGAACGTGGCGGTACATGAAACCAGCAGTGGAGCCAGATGTTTCATTGTTCCGCGGTGCGTCCGGAGATCGGGTGAGCGCTGGAATAGCTGAACGCGAGCAGTCCGCGCGGATCGCGGAACGGCTCGCACTCCACGCCGTAGACGTCACCGATCAGTTCCCGAGTGAGAACGTCCGCCGGCGGCCCGCTTGCGACGACTCGTCCTGCGTTCACCACGTACACGCGATCGCAGTAGCGTGCCGCCAAATGGAGATCGTGCAGGGCGGCCACCACACCGATTGCCAGCTCCCTGACGATGTCGAGGACGTGCAACTGATGTCGGATGTCGAGGTGGTTGGTCGGCTCGTCCAGGACCAGGAACGCGGGTTCTTGGGCGAGCGCTCGTGCCAGCGCAACCCGCTGGGTCTCTCCGCCCGACAACGTCTGGATGCTCTGATCGGACCGGTCCGCAAGCCCGACGGCTGCGACGGCCTGCGCGACCACGGCCCGATCGTGGGACGAAGTCGGTTGGAGGTGCTTCTGATGGGGACTGCGGCCCAACGCGACCATGTCGCGGACACTGAGGTTGAAACTCAATGTCTGGAACTGCGAGATGACCGCCAACTGTTGCGCGACAACGACGGGGCGGGCCCGGCGTAGGTCCAGATCGTTGAGTGTGATCGTGCCTGACGATGGGGCTAACACTTTGTAGAGAGCCTTGAGCAGCGTGGTCTTACCACTTCCGTTCGGCCCGATGACACCGACGAACTCGCCGTCGTCGGCGGAGATCGATATGTCGCGGACGATGGGTGATCCGCCGATCTCAACGCTCACCCCGCGTGCGACGAGTCCGGATCGGGGGGATGCGACCTCAGCCAAAGCTGTACTCCTTTCGAGTGAGCATGTGGAGGAACACCGGAGCACCGAGGACCGCAGTCACGATTCCGATGGGCAGTTCAGAGTTCGACACCGCGACGCGTGCGATCACATCCGCCCACAACACGAACAGACCCCCGGCGATCGTCGCCACTGGCAGCAGTAGGCGATGGGACGCGCCGACGGCGCCACGGACCACGTGTGGAACGAGCAGGCCGACAAAGCCGATGACGCCCACGTGAGCCACCAGGCAACCGGTGACCAACGCGCACAACACCAGGTACGCCCGGCGACGTCGAGCCGAGTCGACGCCGAGCGTGATCGCGGACTCGTCGCCGGTGAGCA
Organism: Gordonia malaquae; assembly: GCF_037148075.1. Classification (NCBI taxonomy): domain Bacteria; kingdom Bacillati; phylum Actinomycetota; class Actinomycetes; order Mycobacteriales; family Gordoniaceae; genus Gordonia; species Gordonia malaquae. Next base: position 445,523 of record NZ_JBBCUB010000003.1, read on the forward strand.
TCACGTCCAGGCTGCGGATCTGAGTGGCCATCACCGCCAGTCCGCCCACCACCACGCAGAGGGTCAGCGGCAGGTCGTCCCATGTCGCAGACGCGAGACTGCCGAGCATCCAGAACGTCACCGTGCGAATCCCCTCCGACGACGCCGCGAAGTAGACGAACGAACTCGAGACGGCGGTGCAGAGCGCGTTGACCGCGGCGCCGGCGAGAATGAGTTTCACCGCTGAAGTCCGTGAACCAGTCGATCCGATCATCAACACGATGACCGTCGCGAGCAGGCTTCCCGAGAAAGCCCAGACCGGCACGCTCGCTCCCGCGAGCAGGCCGCTCGCTCCGAATCCGGCGAGGATCGCCACGGTGGCACCGAGCGAGCCGCCCGCTGACACTCCGAGCAGGTACGGATCAGCGAGTGGATTCTGAAGAGAGGCCTGCATGATCACGCCACACAGAGCCAAACCGGCTCCCACCAACACGCTGAGCAGGACCCGGGGGAGCCGGATCTCCCAGATCACGCTGTCGAACTGGTCACCACCGGCATCATTGCGCAGGTGGAGAAGATGTCCGCCCAAGGCTCCGAGTGTGTCGAGAAACGGGATGTTGACCTGGCCGACGGAGACTGCGATGACGATGGAGACGACCATTGCCACTGAGACCGCGATAAGCGCGAGAAGTCCCCGGAACCTGCCGACACCGGTCGTCGCCGTGGATGTGGGGGCCGAGCCTGTGCCCGCGACCCGATGGCGGTCTGCCGCCCGCGTCACGAGAAGACCAGGCCTGCGTGGAGGAACGTGGCGAGCGCGCGAGTCAGCTCGCCGAGGTGCGGTGTGCCACGAATAGACGTCGCGTAGTCGAGCAGGAAGATCTTCCCGGCCGCGATCGCCGGTACGTGCCGGAGTCTGGCGTCGGCCAGCAACGTCGCCTTTTCTGACTCTGAGCCGGCCTTCTGGAACTGGGTCATGACGATCACGTCTGGCGCGGCCTTGATGATGCTCTCGGCTGACATCTCGGCGTAACTGTCGTCGGTGACCTCGATGTACTTTCCGCCGGCGGTCTCAACCATCTCGTCGACGAGGCTCAGCGACGGCGAGTAGTAGTTGTAGGTCAGTTTGTTCGATCCGCCGCTTGCAACCAGCAGAACGCGTGGTTTGTTCTTGGATCGAGCAGCGATCGTTGAAATGTCTGCCAAGGCTAGACGCTCGTTGGCGATGTACTCGTCGGTCTTGCCGCTGATGCCGAAGGCGGTTCCGATGCGTTTGATGTCGTCGAAGTAGCTGGTGAGATCGCGGCCGATCGTGTAGTTGTCGGCCATCAGGACGGGTATGCCGCGGCTATTCCAGATCTCCGCCGTGCCGAGGTTCTCCTCGGTCATCGCGAACGACATCGACAGGATGAGGTCGGGGTTCAGTGCCATCACAGATTCGGCGGAAGGCACCTGCTCGGAGAGCCGAGGCAGTTCGGCCAGCCCGTCTCGGTAGTAGGAGTCGGCGCCGTCGAGGTATCCGACGCCGACGACCTTGTCCTGCAGGCCGAAGGCGATCATCAGCTCGGCAAGATTCTGTCCGATCACCACCACCCGCTTCGGTTCGGCTTCGATGGTCTGTTTGAGATCGTTCCCAGCATTGTCTTGCATCAACACCGTCGTAGGCCATGGGCCGTCGCGTCCTTCGCCAGTGTGGCCCCCTGGCGACTGCGGCGTGGAGCAGCCCGAGACGAAGGCGCCGACAACGATGCTGATCGCGAGGATGCAGATGAACGAAACTGTGGGTCGCGTCGGTATGCGATGCGGAGGATAGGGGGACATCCGGACTTGGTCCTTTCGACGGAACGTCAGGCGTGATCACACTGGTGTGCTCGTCCATATCGTTGCGTCGAATCGTCCAAAGAGGTGTGGAGCGACAGGTGCGGAAATGTGGAGGTACGGACTCCGTTCAGGCTCCACGCTGACGTTCCGCCCGGTAGCTGCGAGGTGTGCAGCCGTGGCGACGGCGGAACGCGTAGATGAAGTTGCTCGCTGAGGCGTACCCGACATCGGCACCTATGCGGTCGACGGTCCAGTCCGTGGTGACCAGCAGTTCGGCTGCGCGTTCGAGGCAACGCTGGCGGTGATAGGCCATCGGTGACTGCCCGTACAGGGTCTTGAACCCGCGAGATAGGCGCTTCGGGCTCATGGACACGGTGGCCGCGACGTCAGCCACGGTCGGGATTTCATGGCGCGTCCGCCACAGAATCGCTGGAATGCGTTCCAACGCGGCAACTTCGTGGGGGTGCAAGTCGTGATCCGTGGCCCGCTCGGTCGCCGCGTGGATGAGGTCGGCGAACGCGGTCATCACTCTCGACTCAATCATGAGTGTGTTGGCCGCGGAGTCGGCACGCATGCCGTACAGGCCGACGAGAGTAGTCGACACCGAGGCGAGCCGACGACCACGGCCCAGATACAAGTCTTCACCGTGAGCGTTCGCAAGTCGGTCCAGCGCATCGTTGAACACCTCAGTGCCGACGCTCCCCAGATACGGCTTGAGGGTGTTCCTGCAGCCGGTGAGGGAAAGGCCGCGGTAGGGCTGCCCAGCGGGGTGAATGAGGCGACCACCGGTTGCCCGCGGCGGTGTCAGCGACACCGAGCCCCGTGACAGATCATCCTGGCCTGCGAAGTCTTCGGATATCCGCAGCGAGCCGTCGATGCAGGCTTCGAGCTCGAACCTGTCGCTGGGGAAGCGGTACTCCACCTGATGATCCTCAGCGAATGTCACGTCGTAGCGCACCAGGCGGAAGCCGCCGCGCAGCGTTGTCACGTCGATGGTCCCGCGCCCCACTGACGGATGCAGGCCGTACGACCTGGTTTGAGGTGAGTTCCGGCCAGGGAGCATCTCCGCAACGGTGGCGAAATATGAGGCGTACTGCCGCTCCTGCTCCGCAGACCCGGATGCCCCCGAGAGCAGATGAACAGTCGACATCAACTTAGCTTACCCTAATTTATCCGGAATCCCACGTGGTTTGTCGACTGTGGAGGCTCTGTGGCAGTGCGTTCGAGGGTGCTCTGACCTGATGGTTCGCCAGATATCGTGCATACGTGTTGAAAAGTTCGGAGAGCCGAATATATAGTCTGAACATGACGAAATATTGGATTCGCCTCATGGGTATCGCGGCGATGATGGGTATCGGGGCGACTGTCGTGGCGTGCACGTCGAACCCGGGCGAGGATTCGGGCCGGCCGGTGGTGCTGACCACGTTCACGGTGTTGGCAGACATCTCGTCCGAAATCGCCGGTGATCGTCTGCGTGTTGAGTCGATCACCAAACCCGGCGCGGAGATCCACGGATATGAGCCGACTCCCTCGGACATTCGGCGCGCTTCGGATGCATCGCTGATCGTCGACAACGGTTTGGGGCTCGAGCGATGGTTCGAGCAGTTTGTCGACGACCTGGACGTGCCGCACGTGGTCGCGAGTTCGGGTGTCGACCCGGTCGACATAACCTCCGACGCGTATGCGGGCAAGCCGAACCCGCATGCATGGATGAGCCCGCTCAACGTGCAGGTCTACGTCGACAATCTGGTGCGGGCGTTCTCGGATCTCGATCCGGACGGTGCAAGCACGTACCGAGCGAATGCCGACAGGTACAAGACCGAACTGCGGGGAGTGCACCACGAACTCGTCTCGGCGTTGCGCGGACTGCCCGCCAACGAGCGAGCACTCGTCACGTGTGAGGGCGCCTTCTCTTACCTTGCTCGCGACGCTGGGCTCACCGAGCGCTACATCTGGGCGGTCAACGCCGAGCAGCAGGCGACTCCACAGCAGGTGTCGTCGACAATCGACTTCGTCCGCACGAACAAAGTTCCCGCGGTGTTCTGCGAGTCCACCGTCTCCGACAAGGCCATGCGTCAAGTGGTCGCAGCCACGGGGGCGACCTACGGTGGCACCCTGTACGTCGATTCGCTGTCGGACGGCGGTGGCCCCGTGCCGACTTATCTCGACCTGATCCGCAACGATGTCCGCACGATTGTCACCGGATTGGCCGGAAGGGCGAAGTCATGAGCGGCCCCGACGATGCCGTGATCGACGTTCGCGCGGTGACTGTGCGCTATGGCGATGTCGTCGCACTCGACGGCGCTTCGCTGCTCTTGAATCGGGGAACCGTCTGTGGACTGATCGGCATGAACGGCTCCGGAAAGTCGACCCTGTTCAAGACGATCATGGGGTTGATCACCCCGAGCAGGGGGAGCGTCCGCATACACGGCCGATCACCGGCGTACGCGCGTCGGACGGGTTCGGTCAGTTACGTACCGCAGTCCGAAGACATCGACTGGTCGTTTCCCCTATCGGTACGCGACGTGGTGATGACCGGGCGGTACGGACATCTCGGCGTCATGCGGACGCCCCGATCCGTTGACCACGCCGCCGTGAGTGACGCTATCGAGCGTGTCGAACTCAGTGGCTACGAGAACCGTCAAATAGGCCAGCTCTCCGGCGGTCAGCGCAAGCGGGCGTTTGTTGCGCGTGGGATCGCCCAGCAGGCCTCGGTCATGCTGCTGGACGAGCCTTTCGCGGGTGTCGACAAGCGCACCGAGGCCACGATCAGCGGGCTGCTGCGCGAACTCGCGGATGACGGTGCGACGCTGCTCGTCTCCACTCACGATCTCCACGCGCTCCCACGTCTCGCGGACCAGGCGGTCCTTCTCATGCGTCGCGTACTCGCGCATGGAACGCCGGAACACGTGATCACGCCGGACAACTTGGTGCGGGCGTTCGGGCTCGATCCACTGAACGTCCCGAACGAGAACGACTCCGGGGGCTCGCCGGAATGACCGCGCTCACGGATGTTCTCCTCGCCCCGTTCGAGTACCAGTTCATGACGCGCGCATTGATCGCGACGCTGGTCTCGTCGACGGTGTGTGCACTCCTGTCCTGTTGGCTCGTGCTCATCGGTTGGTCTCTCATGGGGGATGCCGTTTCACACGCGGTGCTCCCAGGAGTGGTGCTCGCGTACATCTTCGGCGTGCCGTTCGCCGTCGGTGCGGCGGTCTTCGGGTTCATCGCGGTCGGGCTCATCGGCGCTGTGCGTGGAACGGGGCAAGTCAAGGAGGATGCGGCTATCGGCATTGTCTTCACAACACTGTTCGCGCTTGGTCTGGTCCTCATCTCCGTCACACCCAGCAATACCGACCTGAACCACATCATCTTCGGAAATCTCCTTGGTGTCTCGGGCTCCGACCTCGTCCAGATATCGGTCCTGGGGTTCGTGGTCGCGAGTGCGCTCATCGTGAAGCGGCGCGATTTCACGCTGTACGCATTCGACCCGACTCACGCCCATGCGATCGGGCTCAATCCTCGGCGTCTGGGCATGGCGCTCCTCGGACTGCTCGCCCTGACGGCTGTGACGGCGCTGCAGGTGGTGGGAATCGTGCTGGTCGTCGCCATGCTGATCATTCCCGGTGCCACCGCGAGACTGCTGACCGACAAATTCGGCCACATGCTGGTGATCGCCCCGATGCTGGCGGCGAGTGGAGGCGTCGTCGGCCTGTACATCTCCTATTACCAAGACACGTCACCGGGAGGCATGGTCGTCCTCAGCCAGGGCGTTGTCTTCGCGATCGTCTATCTGTTCGGCCCCGCGGGTGGCATCGTGACGACGATTGTCCGGGCGATACGGCGCAGGGATCGATCGCCATCGTCGCAGCCGTAGCGACGCGAGTAAGTTAGGATCCCCTAATGAAGAATGAGTCGAGGGGCGCCTCGGCGGGTGCGCGGGCGAGCATCTGGAGACTGCTGATCGTAGTGGCGGTCGCGTGTGCGGTCACCGCGCTGACACCGTCGGCGCCGGCGTCGGGTGGACCGGCCGACCACACGACCCGTGGGACTGTGATCAGCGTCGAGGCCCTAGAACACGGCCTCGTCCTCACCCGCGCGTCTGGCGGACGGGTATTCGAGTACACGACCACTGGTGCGGATGGCCGGCCGGCGACAAGCCTCGGGTCGCTCTATCTGCCGAAGGGCAAGGCGCCTGCCGGTGGATGGCCGGTTCTCTCGTACGGTCATGGAACCGCCGGCTTGAGCGATGACGTGGTCAGTTACACGGGTTGGGCCGGTGACGGCAACACCGGTGATGCGTACCTGTCGCGCTGGCTCGATGCGGGATTCGCAGTGGCTGCGACGGAGTACGTCGGCATCGGCACACCCGGTGTGCACCCGTACTTGAACACACGCAGCGAGGGTGCGGCGATGATCGATGTGGTGCGAGCCGCTCGATCTCTCGACCACCGTCTGTCCAACGTGTGGGTCGCCAACGGATACTCTCAAGGTGGACATGCCACGCTCGCGGCCGCTGCTCTGGCGACCGAGTACGCTCCTGAACTGGTTCTGGCCGGAGCCTCGGCAGGTGGGGTGCCCGCGGGAGTCGCGGATGAGCTCGCAATGGTCCGACCCGACGTCGCGGTGAATCCCGCACCGGACCTGACCGTGTACACCGCGTACGTGCTGGCGGGCTTCAGAGCAGCACGTCCGGACCACCCGATGGACTCGTATTTGAGCGGTCGCGGCAGGAACCTCCTCGACTCGGCGGAGCGGCTCGGCTACCACGACATGCTCGCGGAAGTAGGACGGACGGCGCCCGCCCAGATGGTCCGGCGGCCATTGGCGGAGGGCACACTACTCGACGCCGTGCGTCGACACCTAGGTGTCCCGACACGCGGATACAGTTCGCCAGTGCAGATCTACCAGCAGTCGCTGGATGTGGTCTCGCCTGCGCCGTTCTCCGCGTTGCTCGCGCAGCAGATGAGGGCCAACGGCGTTCGCGTGACCTACCGGATGTACCACTCACCGCAAGGCCACGCAGGTTGGGACGGTCCGCTCACCGATGTGATCGCCTTCGCCCGCGCTGCCGTCGCTCGCGCTGAATGACGGCCTGCAGTCCGGATTCTCGGGCAGAGGCGGTTGGAAAGTCGGCCGTACGATGCGGCGACTCCGCTCAGATGCCGATCTCGGCATCATCGAGATCGTCGAGGGTGCCGCCCCGGGCGAGAATCGCCTCGTATGCGCGTAGTCGGTGGTCGTCGATATCCGTGGTGCTGACGCCCTTCTTCCAGTACCCGAACACGGCGACGTCCTGTTTGCTGAGAGCGGCCTCGGTCCGGAAGTACGAGCGGATAGCCTTCATCGAGTCGCGTTCGCCTGCGCCCCAGACGACGTAGTCGGTCGGGTCGGGAATCGACCGAGCGCAGGCGAGGAGTCCTTCTGCGTCGGCAGTGGAGATGCGCCGGATCGTGACCTCGGCGGGTGGAGTGAGTTCGTCGACGGCGCCGACGTCGTCCGACTCGATCCAGATCTCGCCTGCGACTCCCTCGGGCCATTTCTGCAACAGTGCGAACAGGGCCGGGATCGCGGTGGAGTCGGCGAAACACGCCACTCGGCGATGACCGGTGGTGGGGATGGTGAAGTGCGCGCGCGGCCCGCGGAACTCGAACACGCTGCCGACCGTGAGGGCCTTCGCCCACTTCATCATCGGACTCGCTTCGCCGTGCAGGACGACGTCGACCACGATTGAGCCGCTCGACGCGTCGAACTCGCGAACGGTGTAGACGCGTGACGCATTGAGGGGAGCCTCGAGCTGGAGTCTGAGCGCGACGTTCGGCTGTCGCCACGCAGGGTCGTCGGAACCGGACGAGAGGGCCGCTGTGAAACGAAGGACGTCGCGCGTCGGGAACTCGATCACCGTCACCGTCGCGGTGGTGTTGTGCATGTCGCGATCGTGATCGGCGGTACGAAGGCTCGTCTCGGCGGGCGAGCTTCCCTGGTTCGTGTCGAGTGGTGCGGACGTCATTGAATCTCCTGTGATCTCGCGTGGGGAACAGAACCAGGTTAGGCTGCCCAAAGTACGGATGTCTGACTGAAAGTGACAGATTGTTAGCCGACTACGAGGCTCGCTCGGCATGACCGATTCAGCCGACGGCGTCGCCGGAGCGAGTATGGACCCGGCGGTCACGCGGAGGGCCCTCCTGCTGTGGGTGCACTCCGGCATCGCGACAGTGGACGTCGACGGCTCTGTGCACGAAGTGACTGAACGCAAGGCACTGGCTGTGCCCGCTGGTCTCACGGTCGGAGTCGGCACGGTGCGCGGAACGGTCGCGGTACCCATCTGGCTTGACGCCGGTGTGCCAACGGTGCGAATGCTGACCGTGGCCGATCATCAGTCGACGTATCTGCTGTACCTGTTCGCGCTGAATCTGGGGTTTCTGCGGTCGGATGATCGCCACCCGAGTGGGCGCCATCGCACTGCGCCGTCTGTCGTCGCGTGGGCCGAGCCTCCGTCGAGTCCGGCCTCGGAGGAACTGACTCGACTGACCCGCGCCGTCGAACAATCCCTCGACCGGCCCGTTCGGCTGGATGAACTCGCAAGAACGCACGGAATGAGTGTGCGTACGATTCAGCGTCGCTTCGTGGCCGAGACCGGGGCCGGGTACTCGCGGTGGCTGCTTCAGGCGCGGCTGCTGGAGTCGGTTCGACTCCTCGACCAGGGGCGTTCGATCGGGTGGATCGCCTCGCGCGTGGGGTTCGCCGACGCAACAGCGTACTCGCGCGCTTTCCGCAGAGTATTTGGGCAGAAACCCAGTGAACTCCGGGCCATGCGTGGGACGGAGCAACTCGACCCGACACCGTCTGAGTCCGAGTCGATGCCGATTCTCGACGATCTGGACTGCATCGCTGTGCCCGGCACAAGGACGTGGTCGCGTGTGAACGGTTCACATGTCGCGATCTGGGTGGTCTCAGGAACTGCCGCAGTGACGATCGGGCATCGGACGTGGAGTTTGAACTGCGGTGATGCGATCGTGCTGCCTGCGGGCACACCGAACCTCGTGTGCGCGGATCCGGAGTCGCTGGTCCTTCCACTCGGCTTCCGGCCGCCCGTCGGTCCGTCGATGACCGTGGACATGATCGCGGCCCACAGGTTCTCCGCCGATGACTTTCCCGTTCTTCTTCACGGAGTGGTGTCGGTCTACACGACGTTGCGTCCTCGAATCGTGCTCGACAGTGCACTGTTCGACCTGGTGGCCAGCAGGACCGTCGAACCGTCGGTTCCGCAGGCGCTGCCAACAGAGACCGGTACCCGACAGAGTGACGTGACGGCGGTTCTCGCCGAACTGGCGCGATCACCTCGGCGGCAGATGAGCACCCAGGAGTTGGGGCGGCGTCTCTCGCTTCCCCCGAAGGATGTGAACGCGACCGTTCGGGCGGCGACCGGGCTCGACTTCGTCGTGTGGCGACGGGAAGCCAGGATGACATACGCCCGAGAGGTGCTGATCCGGGGTGTCCCACCGGCGACGGCGGCGCGTGAGGCGGGGTACGCCCATCTCTCGGCGTTCAGTCGCGCGTTCTCGAAGACGTACGGCATGTCACCGCGACGGTTCATGGCGAGTGCTGAGGTCTCCGAGTCTCGTTCGACGCCCCCGGTGCGACCGCCTCGGCGTCCCTGAATGGGATGTCGCGAACAACTCCGCAGTATCAACATGGCCTGAATGTCAGTCGTGGATCAGTATGGAGCAGAAGACGACCGTTGTATCCGGCTGGTCGGATGTTCGTCGGGCAAGCGTGACGACCCCGAAGCGCTGCCGACCGACGCCCTGTTCGGCCCGGACGCGGTTGGTGGATCGTGATGGAACAGGAGAACGGGCGGTTGGTTGATCGAATCATGCACCGTCTGTTCGTCGGATCGGGACCGGATGCGTCGTTCCTCATCCGGCACGACTGGGCGATTCTCGTCGTCGTACTCAGCGGTTGCGGCGGGTTCGTGGCACTCATCGTGCTCGCGACAATCCAAGGCTGGGCGCCGACCCTGATGTGGATCGTCATCGCAATCGGGCTGGTCAGCGTCCTGCTGACGATCCCCACGTTCGTGTATCTGCACCGTGCGACCCGCGGCCCGCTGCCTGCGCTTGACCGGACTCCGCGCACCGCACGTGTCGTCCTCAACGCCGACGGCGGACAGACGATTCTCGTCGAATACCGCGGCGCTGACGGCGAAATGCACAGCGCGCAGTTGGCGGACATCATCGAAGGGTCGCACCAAGACAGATTCACGCCGAATTCGTGCTGGCAGGTGTACGCATTCCGCGACGTCGCGCACGCCGACACGGTCGTGTTCCTCACCCAGACGCACGACGACGTGTGGCGTGCCGGGTGGAAAATCGACGGCGTCCGCATCGGCGGCGAGAGCGGGCCGATCAAGCCGGGCCCTGGGTCACCGTTCCTTCGTGAGGACTCGACATGGGAGTTCACGTCATGACCGGCGTCGTGCCAGACGGACGAGACGATTTCTCCACCCGATACGGCGACTTGGTGTTGCACGCCGAGAATTCCGTTCACACCGTGCGGAAGCGGACCGTGCGCTGGGCGCTGCTCGTCGTCGCGGCGGTGGTGACCGCTGTGGTCATGACATGGCTTCTTCGCACCATGGCGCCCGGAGGAGTACCGCCGTGGTGGATCTATCCGCCGCTCCTCGCCGCGTGGTTCGTGCTGCTGTGGAGCGTGCCGGAGCTCCTCGGCCTCATCCTGGCGTGGCGGCAGGTGGGCTGGTCAGTCGATGTGTATGAGCAAGGTGTCGTCGAATCGAGGTTCGGCGCCGTCCGGCAGGCGATGCCGTTCGCGGGTGGCGTGCCCAAGGCCCCGACCGGGCCGATGCCGAGCCGCGTCGAGTGTTCGAGCCAGGAGCTACTTGGTCTCGTTCGGATGAGTGGTGTGCACTTGCTGCTACCTACGGCTGCAGGACAGTTGGCAGCCTGTCGGCTGCGTGAGCTCGTGACCGAGTTCGAGGTGCCAGGTCGGGAGCGAGCACTCCCACGGCGGTTCTCGCGTGCGGCGGTGCGAACAAGGTGTCGGGTCGACCGGCACCGTCAGATCAGGGCTGGACGCCGCGCTTCTTCAACCACGTCTGCGGGTTGATCGGGGTTCCTGCGGAGTTGTGGACTTCGTAGTGCAGGTGCGGGCCGGTGGAATTGCCTCGGCTGCCGACGGTGCCGATCTTGTCGCCCGCCTTCACCTTCTCGCCCGCGTGCACGAAGATCTGCTCGACGTGACCGAAGATCGCCGTGGTGCCGTCGTCCTGTCGGACCCGAATCCACTGGCCGTAGCCGGAGGCCGGGCCTGCTTCGAGGACCACCCCGTCGGTCACGGCGTACACCGGGGTGCCGGTCTTGTTGGCGATGTCGACGCCGTTGTGGTGGGTGCCCCAGCGCGAGCCGTAGGTCGATGTGACCGTGCCGCTGACCGGCTTGACGGCACTCCCCTGGCCGGGCGCGGTCGGCAACAAGTTGCGGAGCGCGTTGTCGAGGTCCTTCGGCAGATTCTCGGGCACCTGCAGGTTCTTCGGCAGTTCAACTCCCTTCGGGAGCGTGATCGGCGACGAAGGCTTGGCAGCGGCTTCACTGGCGGTCGCACCGGCCAGGCCGATCGCACCGGCGAAGGCGACGACGGCGCCGATACGTACTGGCACCTTGGTCCGGCTTGACTGGGCCACCCGGTGGCGGCCCGCCTCACGGGTCCGCGAGGTGATGCCGAGGTCGGCGAGGGTCATGGTGTTTTCAGCAGTCGCGCGGTGTCGAGACACAGTCTGTCCATTCAGCGGTAGGTAACGTTTCGGATACGGTAAGGACACGGCGAGGCTACTTGAAGGGCCGCCACCGCGCCAATCGGCGCCACTCGTCCGTCCGGTGGGAGTCGTCGGACGCTGTGGACGCGTAGTCCGCCGACATGCCGCCGAACAGGTGACGCCCGGTGCCCGCGGGCGATCGTGGATAGACTCCCGCCAATGGACTCTCTCGACAATGCCGTTGTGTGGTTCAACGACCACTACGGCTACGTGCTCATTGTTCTCTTGGTCGGAGCGGGTCTCTGGTGGGGGACGCGGACGCTGCTGGTCCAGATCCGGATGGCGCCCGAGATGGCGCGGGCGATCAAGGAGCAGCCGCCCAAAGCGGAGTCGGGGGCGGCTCAGATCTCGGCGTTCCGCGCGTTCTGCATCTCTGCGGCGTCCCGCGTGGGCACCGGCAATGTCGCAGGTGTCGCCGTGGCGCTCACGATCGGTGGACCGGGCGCGGTGTTCTGGATGTGGATGCTCGCGATCATCGGCGGCGCGACCGCCTTCGTCGAATCGACTCTGGGGCAGCTCTACAAGGTCCGCGACGGCGCCGACTATCGCGGCGGTCCCGCCTACTACCTGAGCCGAGGGATCAAGAACCGGAAGGTCGGAATCGCCATGGCGTTCGTGTTCGCCATGGCGATCACGTTCACCTACGGATTCGTGTTCAACGCGGTGCAGTCCAACTCGATCACGTCGGCGGTCGATCTTGCTGTCGACGTCGACGGCGAGTGGCTCCCGTACGTGATCGGAGGCGTACTGGCCGTTCTGACGGCGGCGGTGATCTTCGGCGGAGTCCACCGCATCTCCGGTGTCTCCCAGGTGCTGGTTCCGGCGATGGCGGTGCTGTACGTCGGGCTCGCACTGCTGGTGGTGCTGACCAACCTGACGCAGCTTCCCGGTGTGGTCCGCGACATCGTCGAGTCGGCCTTCGGGTGGCGCGAATTCGTCGGCGGCGGGGTGTGGGCGGCGATCATGCAGGGCATGCGTCGTGGACTGTTCTCCAACGAAGCGGGCATGGGATCGACACCGAACGCCGCCGCGACCGCGGCCGTGTCCCACCCGGTGAAGCAAGGTCTCGTGCAGACTCTCGGCGTCTACTTCGACACCCTGATCGTCTGCTCGGCCACGGCGTTCATCATTCTGCTGTCCAACCCGGACTACGGAAGCGACCTCGAAGGTGTGCAGCTGACGCAGACGGCGCTCGCGCAGCACATCGGATCCTGGGCGGGCCCGCTCCTGGCGGTGATCCTGTTCTTCCTCGCATTCAGCTCCGTGATCGGCAATTACTACTACGGCGAGACGAACATCGCGTTCTTCACGCGGCGCCGGTGGGTGCTCAACGTGTTCCGACTGATCGTGGTCGGGTTCGTCTTCTTCGGTGCGATCGCCAAGGTGTCCCTGGTCTGGAACCTCGCGGACCTGTTCTCGTCGGTGATGGCGACGGTGAACATCGTCGGCCTCTTCGCGATCGGCGGCGTCGCGGTGCTGCTGCTGCGCAATTACTCGGAACAGCGGTCGCGCGGCCTGGACCCGGTGTTCCACCGCGACGACATCCCCGGACTCACCGGAGTCGAATGCTGGGACGGCACAGATCCGGAGACGATCAGGGAACCGGCTTCCGCCGCAAAAGTCACATAAGGGCGGTGTACGAATCGCGCCCCGGTGTTACTTTCGTGCCAGGTCGTGAGTTTCGTGATCCCCGGGAGTCCAAGGCGGGGTGCGTCTCCTCCAGGTGCCCGGAGTCACTGGGCGGGCGGCGGTGCTATCCAGGGGAGGGCTTCGGCGAGTTGACGTTCGAGTTCGGGGATCAGTGTCCGCACGTACGTCTGCGTCAGATGATGTGGATCGCGGTACACCATGATGTTGCCGACGATCGCCGGGCAGAAGTCCGCGGTGCAGACGCCGTCGGACAAGTCGAGGGCGTGGAACAGCGGATCGCGCGCGGCGAGCGCGCGGGCCGGATCGACTGGGCTCAGTGCGCTCGCCCGATCGGTTCCGCACGAGGTGGCGGTGCCGCCGCCGGACAGGCAGTTGGGCGTGTCGATTGGCCCTTGATCATTGTGCGGCCATGGTGTGTCGCGGATGCCGATCACCGGGATGCCCGCGGACGTCAGCTCCTGGAACGCTGTGATGTAGCCCTGAGGGAGAAAATCGCCCGGGCCGGACTCTGCGGGGCGGGTCGAGTTCGTGATGACGGCGTCCGGCTTGGTCCTGAGGAGATCGTCCATCACCGCGAGGTTCCACTCGTAACACTCGGGGTACGGCACACGTTCGAGGTAGGCGGGGTTCTCGTCGACGGTGATCGGGCAGCCGCGTTTGACGTACGTGACGATCTTGACGCCGTTGGCCTTGGCGATGGGATTGACAGCACCCAGCCACATCTCGGTGTGCGAGCCGCCCACCAGGGCGATCGTCTTCGAACCGTTCACGTCGCCGTAGACGCCGACACCGGGAGCGGTCACGTCCATCTCGACCATCACGCCGTCGAAGAACGTCTGCGGCAGGTCGGCCGCGGCGGCCAGTGGTGTCGGCTGCGGGTCGACGGCGGGTACCGGAACGCCGTCGAGGAGTGCTCGCGCTCCCGGGTAGAGGGCCGGATCGAGGTTGGCGGTGTCGACGTGGACACCTGCGATGTGGCGGTCCCACGCGGTGATCGCGCCCGCGGTGCCAGCAGAGGCCGCGACCAGGATCGCCGTGAGGATCGCCGGGTAGGTGACGCGCGGATGCGACGGCCACCGCACATGTGTGATGGACGATCGTCCGCCGCCCCGCATGGGATCTTCCACGTAGCGCTTCATCAGCCAAGCGAGACCGAGGGAGACGGCGAGGATGGCGGTGCCCTCGACGAACGTCGCGTGGTCCGTTCCATGCCACGTCAAGTAGAAGATCAGCAGCGGCCAGTGGATCAGATACAGCGAGTACGACAGTCCACCCAGCCAGACGGCGCGGTGACTCGCGAGCAGGCCGTTCCCCGCGGGTCGGTCTTGACCGGGGGAGACCTGGCCCGACCAGATGATGAGCAGCGTCGCACCGACCGGGACCCAAGCCAGCGCGGCGGGATACTCGGCGACGCCGTCGATCCACCACCCGCAGGTGGCGATGACGATCAGGGCGGCGACGGTCACGGCGCTGCGGATCCGGGTGGACACCCGCCAGGTCGGCATCCATATCGCGAGGAGGCCGCCGACCAGCGGTTCCCACAGTCGCGACAGGGTGTCGTAGTAGTTGTACGGCTGATCGATGTGCAGCCGGTGCTGCGCCCAGGCGAACGATGCGGCCGCCACCGCACCGACGAACACGGCGAAGATCGCCCGGACCACCGCTGCGCGGGTGAACACCTCAAAACGTGAACCGAGGATCTTGATGATGCCCGCAACGGTCAGCAGGATCAGTAAGGCGCCGACGAAGAACTGCCCCTGCATCGACATCGACCACAGGTGCTGCAGCGGGCTGTTGGCTGAACTCGCGGCCAGGTAGTCCTGCGAGTTCTTCGCCAGGTGATAGTTCTGGAAGTACAGCGCGCTTGCGATCACTTCGCGCCCGACGTTCAGCCAGCGGGTCTGCGCGATGACGGCGATCGTCAGCAGCGCGACCACGATGAGGACTGTGTAGAGCGCCGGCAGCAGTCGCCGCAGCAGCCGCTTGAGTCGCGGCCATGGGCTGATCGTCTCGCCGAAACCGATCAAACTCGATTGGCTGTGGATGGTGTGCCGGACGAGCGATCCGATGAAGAAGTACCCGGACAGGGTGAGGAACACGTCGACGCCGCCGGACACCCGACCGAACCACACGTGGAAGCAGGCGACGAGTGCGATGGCGATACCGCGGAGTCCGTCGAGGTCGGTGCGATAGGCGGGGGCTGCGGCTTTTCCGGACGACTCCGACTTCCCGGCCCCGCTCACCGCCGGATTCGCCATCGTCGTCTCCCGTTCCTGCTCCGACCCCGCAGTCGAGGTGGACGCCGCGTTTCCCCTGGCAGGTGCCGGGTTCGCAGCTTGTGATTCTAGCAGCCGCGACGAACCGGACTCGTCCACGGCCGCTCCCGAGCACCCTCACTGTGACGTGCATCGAACGGATGACGAACACCTGTCGTCCGATCGGTTGTGGTCGATCTGCTCCGTTATGCTGGGCCGCGTGCTCTGCGTTGACGCCGTCGACAAACAGGCGCGGCAGGAGTGCATCCGATGACGGGAACGATCACGGAGCGCCCACGCGTCCACACTGTCGCCATCCGTAAACCGCGGCTCGTCGAAGAGACCGTGGACGTCGCGCTGCCTGAAGCAGATGACGTCGTCAACGTTGTCGAAGAGTCTCTGCCAGACGCCCCGCCTGCACCGGAGCCCGTCATCGAGCCCGCCGAGCCGGTTGTCGAGGAGGCCGTCGACCTCACTGTCTCGGTTGTGGAACCGGTCGTGGAGCCGGAAGCCGCCGCGTCGGAACCAGAGACCAAGGCGGAGCAAGAGGCTGATCCGGAGCCCGCGCCGCAGCCGCAGCCCAAGCCCGGTGGAATCCGTCGGGCACCGGCGCTGGACGGTCTGCGCGGCATCGCGGTGCTCTCCGTCGTCGTTTATCACCTGTTCGGCGATGCGATGCGCGGCGGATACCTCGGCGTCGACATCTTCTTCGTCCTCTCCGGCTTCCTGATCACGTCCCTCCTCGTCCGCGAGTTCGGTGCAGGCGGACGGGTGTCGCTCGACGGGTTCTGGACGCGTCGAGCGCGCCGGATTCTGCCCGCATCCGTCGCCGTACTGGTGGTCTCGAGTGCGGTCGCCGGACTCATCGGCGGCGACGTCGCGGTGAAACTGAAGGAGCAGTTCTTCAGCTCACTGCTGTTCGTGAACAACTGGGTGCAGATCGCGCAGTCGCAGAGCTACTTCGCCGAGACCACACCGCGCATCTTCATGCACTACTGGTCGTTGGCGATCGAAGAGCAGTTCTACGTGATCTGGCCGCTGATGTTCCTCGGCGTCATGGCGCTCACACGCAAGCTGGACGTCCGGCGTCGGCTGCTCGTCGCGGCGGTGATCGCCACCGTCCTCGGCCTCGCCTCAGCGGCCGCGATGGCCCTGCTGCACGATCCGGCCGCCGACCCGAGTCGGGTGTACTTCGGGACCGACACACACCTGTTCGGGCTGCTCGCCGGTGCCGCGCTCGCCCTGGTCATCACCGCCCCCGCGTCCGACGCCGTCGACTCCTGGCCGCTTCGGCGCAGCCCAGTCGTCGCGAAGTGGCTCGGACTGATCGCTGCGCCGGTCGCCTTCGTCGGTCTCATCGTGATGCTGTTCGTCCTCCCAGACACGGCATCTGCCACGTACCGAGGCGGGCTGTTGGTGGCCTGTCTGCTGACGACGATCCTCGTGCACAACGCGGTCCGCGAGGAGGGGCCGATCCCCACGATATTGAGCAACCGCGCACTGCGGTGGTTCGGCGCACGTTCCTTCAGCCTCTACCTGTGGCACTGGCCGGCGTTCATCTTCACGCGTGAACTGATCAACGGCAGTGGAATCGACGCGACCCACACGGCGCCCGGGTGGATGATCGGGGTGATCGCGGCCGCGGTCAGCGTCGGGCTGTCCGAACTCTCGTACCGCTGGATCGAGACGCCGTTCCGCCGCCTCGGCTTCCGAGGTGTGCTGACCGCCGTCGGCGCCAGTGCTCGACGAGTCGCGCCGCTCGCGGGTGTCGCAGCGGTCCTGGCCGTCGTGATGCTCGCCGGATCGGCACTCGGATCGAGCCCGTCGAAGTCGGCTCTGGAACAGCAACTCGACGATTTGGCCGAGATCCAGCGGCAGGCCAACGAGGCGCCCGCCGTCGTGCTACCGCCGAAACCGTCGCGTGAGCTCCCGACCGGGCCCGAGGTCACCGCGGTCGGCGACTCGGTGATGCTCGCGTCGTCGCAAGCGCTGCGGCGGCGTCTACCGGGCATCTACATCGACGCCGAGGTGTCGCGGCACTATTCCGGCGGCGAAGGTGTGCTCGCCGATCTGCTGGCCAATGACAAGATGCGCGAGTTCGTCGTCCTCGGTTTCGGAACGAACGGTCAGGCGTTCCCCGGCCAGCTCAACCGCATCATGCGCATGCTCGGCCCGGACCGAAAAGTGGTGCTTGTCGTCCCCTTCGGACCCGTCGACGGCATTCCGCAGGCGGCGAACCAGGTGCTCCGGTACGTCAAACGCAAGCCGAACGTGTTCCTTGCGCCGTGGTGCTCGATCGCTGCGGCCAACCCCGGCGACCTCGGCGCTGACGGTGTCCACCCGGTGGGCCCCGGCCTGCGGCTGTACGCGGACGCAGTGGAGCAAGGTCTCCGTCAGGCCGTGCGTGGGGAGCGGGACCCGAACATCACCTGTCCGCTCTAGTGTCGCGTGTTGAAAGTTCCTTAATGGTTGGCGGCGCCCCGCTGCGCACCTGGCGGCGTTGTCGTCGGTCGCGATACCTGCCGGTATCCCTCCCTCCTCCGCCTTGCCAGCTGCACAGCGGAGCACCACCAACCGTCTAGGAACTTTCAACACACGACACTTAGGTGTCTCAGCCGGCGATCCAGGGCCTGGTCGGCGTCGCGCCGCCGCCCGTCGGATAGGCGACCGCCAGCGCATCGGCGAACCGGCGATTGCGGTCCGCGTAGGCAGCCGGCGTGTAGTGGATGCCGTCGGTGAACATCTCCGGGCGAGCCGTGGCGGCCCAGTCGTAGACGGCCAGGTTGGGGTAGCGGGTGGTCGCACGGCGGAGGGCGTCGTTGAACGCCGTCATCGACGACGCGCCGAACGCTGGGTTCGACGGGTTGGACGACGCGATAGTCGGCCACAGCACGGCCCGCCCGGTCAACTGCTTCATGACGCGGTCGATGCGCTCGTCTGCACCGACAGAACTTCCGCCGTTGATCGCGCCTGCGTCGTTGACGCCCATCGCGATCACCCAGCACGCGTCGCCCGCGGCGGCAGAACGCGAGGTCACAGCATGTTCGGCGTCTACTCCGGGGCCGCCGACGATCGCCCGGCCCGACAGCGCGTCGACCGTCACCGAACCGACGCCGACCCTGCCGTACTGCGCGGTGGCGGTGTCGTCCGCGCTGGGGAGCGCGGTCGCGGAGTCCGCGGAGACGGAAGTCGAGTCGCCGATCTGCACGACCTTCGTGCAGTGGGTGCGCCCGTCCGGCTTCGGGATAGGGGCCCGGTCGAGGAGTCCCGGAAGCATCTCGAGGATGGACGGGAGGCCTGCCGACGAGTTCGACAGCGACGACAGGTCGGGCAGCGTCGGCAGCGCCGAAGCGGGCGCGGGAGCACTCAACGCCATGGCGGCGCCTATGCCGACCGCGCCGAGAGTGGCCGTGCGAAAGTGGGTACGCAGAAGTTTCGTCACAATAATCCCACTGAACTACATTTGTCACTTCAGTAACAAGCGCGGTCTGGTCACGACTTGGGAACGGGTCGTCCGTCACACCTTGACCTCGCGATTCGACTACCGTCGCGCAACCAGAATATTTTCATTGGGTGCACTCCGACGACGACTCCGCCACCACCGCATTTCGCGAGCCCGGTGAACTGCCCATTCCGTTCACCGAGGCGCTCGCCGAGTGGGCTCCCGTCGCGAGGGACCTCCTGATCGAGACGGCGAAGGTCTTCGGCTCCCTCATCACGCAGGCGGAGGTCGCGTCGAAGGTGCAGAGCGAGACCGGCATCCGTGCCGGTCGTCCCGTCCGTCTGTGGATCAACGATCTCCTTGCTGCGGTGACCCGCCTGCGGGGCGAGGGCGAACCGCTCCTGGCGTCGCTCTGCGTCCGCCTGGACGAGAGTGTCGGCGACGCCTACCTGCACGTCGTCGAGGTGGCGGGCCGGGAGAAGCCGGAAGATCCGGATCGCGACGCCGCCGTCGCACGGTTCGACTGCTACGTGTTCGCGGGAGCCGCGATGCCGCCCGGCGCACGTCCGATCCTCGCGCCGCGCGTCGCCGAGCGCCGGGCCGTCGCCGCTCGAGCGCAGGCGCCGCGCAAGACGGCCAAGGCCAAGGCCGCTCCCAAGGCGAAGGCCGAACCCCGAGCGAAGGCGGAACCGAAACCGCGCGCTGCCGCCAAACCCAAGGCCGCCAAGGCTGCGGACAAGGAAGTGCCCAAGCCTCGCCTGTGTCCGACCTGCTTCACCGCATTGCCAGCCACCGGGCACTGCGGATACTGCGACTGACGGCGTTCGGGCCCGAGTCGGCGGGTTGCGCCTGTCGGCCGAACAGTTGACGTTATTGTCAACGGAATGAATCGCAGGCGAATCATCATCGCGTCGATGGTCGGCACCACCATCGAGTTCTTCGACTTCTACATCTACGCGACCGCGGCAGTCCTGGTCTTCCCGACGTTGTTCTTCCCCAAGGGCGACGACACTGCGGCACTCCTCGCGTCGTTCGCGACTTTTGGTCTTGCGTTCGCTGCCCGTCCGATCGGTTCGATCCTGTTCGGGCACTTCGGGGACCGGGTGGGACGCAAGGCGACGCTTGTCGGGTCGCTTGTCACGATGGGCGTCGCGACGTTCCTCATCGGCGTGCTGCCTACCTTCGATCAGGCGGGCTACCTGGCGCCCGCGTTGCTGGCACTGATGCGGTTCGCGCAGGGTCTCGGACTCGGCGGTGAGTGGTCGGGTGCGGCGCTTCTCGCGACGGAGACCGCGGAGAAGGGGAAACGCGCATGGGCGGCGATGTGGCCCCAGCTCGGTGCGCCGTTCGGGTTCTTTCTGGCCAACGGCACCTTCCTGGTGATCATGTCGGTGATGGACTACGACTCCAAGACCTCCGGGGCGGACCACCCGTTCATGACGTGGGGTTGGCGCATCCCCTTCCTGCTGTCGGCGTTCATGGTGATCCTCGGCCTCTACGTCCGACTGAAGCTGACGGAGACGCCGGTGTTCGCGAAGGCCGTCGAAGAGGGTAAGAAGGTCAAGGCCCCGCTGGGCGAAGTGGTCCGCACCGCGTGGCGTCCGTTGATCATCGGCACGTTCGTCATGGTCGCCACGTACACGCTGTTCTACCTGGTCACCACCTGGGTCGTGTCGTACGGAACCGGCAAGGTGGTCGACAAGTCGGGCGTGAAACTCGGCATCTCCTACATCGACTTCCTGCAGATGCAGCTGATCGCCGTTGTGTTCTTCGCTGTGTTCGTCGCGGTCTCCGGGCAGCTCGCGGACCGTTTCGGCCGCCGACTCGTCCTGATCATCGCGACGGTGCTGATCATCGTCTACGGTCTGTCATTCCAATGGATCCTCGATCCCGCGCACGTCACGCAGGGGTCGATGCTCGCGGTCCTCATCGTCGGCCTCACGCTGATGGGGTTCACGTTCGGCCCGATGAGCGCTGTCCTGCCAGAGTTGTTCGCGACCAACGTGCGCTATACGGGCAGCGGCATCTCGTACAACTTTGCGTCGATCATCGGCGCCGCGATCGCACCGTTCATCGCTACGTGGCTCGTCGCCGACTTCGGGGTCGGGTGGGTGGGCGTCTACCTCGCGATCGCGGGCGTCGCGACACTCATCGCGTTGATCGTCATGAAGGAGACACGAGACGTCGACCTCGACCGCGTCTGATCGATGGGCGCGATCGACGGACCGGCTGCTGCAGCATCACGAGCCCGATGACGGCGACCGCACCGCCGGCGATCGCCAGGGGCGGCACGGTGGCGCCGGTCAGGAGGTAGTCGAGACCCGCGGCGCACGACGGAACCACGAGGAACAGGCCGCTGACCACTACGGCGCCGCGCTCGCGTGTGATCCGGTAGAGGAGTGCCGTGGCGATCACGCTGACCACAATCGTCACCCACGCGGCGGCCACCACCGACGACGCAGTCAGGTGGACCTCGCCCGGACCGACGGCCGCGACGACGCTGCCGAACACCGTTGCGCTGACTGTCGATTGAACGGCAACGCACGACCAGCCCGTCGTCGACGTGACCTTGGCCTGCACGAGTGTGCCGGCGGTGATCGCGAGCAGTGCAACCGCTGCGAAGGCGAACGCCACGACGGAGGCGCCGGTGCTCGAGGTGTCGGCGATCACGGCGACCCCGACGCCGACCACTCCCAGAGCCGCGCCGGTGGCCGTCCGGCGCGATAAGGCACCCGCGGCCACGACGGTGAGCAGTGGCTGCGCGGACATGATCAGCGAGATCATCCCGGCGCTGATGTGATGGGCGATCGCGAGGAAGTAGGCGCCCTGGTAGGTCACCTGCAGGAGGAGTCCTGCGCCGACGACGATCGCCAGGTCTCGGCCGGTCGGAAGCGCAGACCGGGCAGCGAGCACGATGGCCCAGGCGCAGGCGGCGGCGCCGATGGCTCGGACGGTCAGGAACAACTGGGGTGACATGCCGTCGAGTCCGATGCCGATCGCGACGGCACCGCTCGACCAGAGAAGTACGAGGAGTGTGGGTTCGCCGCCGAGCCGCAGAGATGTGGTCACCGGTGAGACGGTAGGCCCGTGGTGTGGGATGTCGGGAGTGCCACGATCGCAATACCCATACAGTTGACGTATGGCTGAAATCGAGAGGCTGCGGTACGTCGTGACCGTGGCCCGCGCGGGTGGAATCTCGGCGGCCGCACGAGCCCTCGGGGTGTCGCAGCCGACGGTCAGCCGTGCCGTGGCCGACGTGGAACGGGCCCTCGGGGCGCCGCTGTTCGACCGCCGGTCGACGGGTGCTCGACTCGTGCCGGGCGCAGCCGAACTCTTGGTCGGGATAGGGCGGATCGTCGACGGGTACGACGAATTGTTCGGGACCGGCGGTTCGGACGGCCCTCTGACCATCGGATACGCGTGGGGTGGTCTGACGCCGAAACTCGAACGGGCGCTCGACGCGGGGCCGTCGTACGAACTGCGGCATGCGGTGGATCCGGTCGGTGAACTGGTCCACGGCAGAGTCGACCGTGCCCTGATCCGGATTCCGTCGCCCGACGTGCCGGTGCCGGCGCACACGACGCTGCTCGTGGAGGAGTCGGAGCGTCGGGTTGTCCTGGTGAACGCCCGTCATCGTCTAGCCGACCGGGAGTCGGTGGCATTGGCCGAGCTGTGCGCGGACTCGACACCGGTTCTGAGCGAAGGGTCGGGGACCGTCCCGCATGATCTGTGGGGTGCGTTCGATGGTGAGCCCGTTGTGGTGCCCGATCCGCTGACCTGGCTGAATGCGATCGCGGCGGCATCGGACAGGTTCGGCGTCACGTCGGTCAGCACCGCCGAGTTCCACATTCATCCGCGAACCGTCTATCTGCAGTGTCCGGATCTTCCGCCAGTCACAGTTCGACTGTTGGGGCCGGCGCCCCGGCTCCGATGACCCATCACTCGTGGATGCGGGCGCCGGGTCCCGGTTCGGCGTGAATGTCACGCCGGTTCTCGATCTGATGACCTGCTGCGCACCGCAGTTCAAGCGTGACGGGCGCACCACAGTCGTCGTGGACCATGGTCAGCGCTGGTCCTGTCGGATCGGCGCGATGCGCGTCGCCCCAACTCAGCAGCGAGAGCAGGACCGGTTGAAGGTCGAATCCGGCCGGCGTCAGTCGGTACTCCTTGCGTCGCCGCGCACCTGTCTCCTGGTACTCGACTGCGTGGAGAACGTCGTTGTCGACGAGACGTCGGAGGCGGTCGGAGAGCACGGAGTCGGAGATGCCGGTGTGTGACTTGATCTGATCGAAGCGTCGCACACCGTTGAACACCTCGCGGAGGACGAGGACGCTCCACCGGTCACCGATCACGTCGAGGGTCCGCTGCACTGAGCAGTTCCCCGGGTCGATGTCGAGCCACTTCATCTGTCCAGCCTAGCTGACTTCGCTATTGACAGTCAGAGTTCTCTCGATCTAGCTTCGTAATCAGAAGTCAGATGTGAAGGAGAACCCAATGACTGACAATGCGATGCCAGACGTCGGCCTCGACGGTGCGAGCGAGTTCCTCCGTACCGCGGGTCTGATACCGACGCTGGTGACGGGAACTCGTGTGGAGGGATACGTCGATCTCGACGAACGTCACCACACGCCGTGGGGAGTGGTGCATGGCGGCGTGTACGCCACCTTCGTCGAAAGCGCGGGCAGTATCGGTGCGAGCGCCGCCGTCGCCGACCGTGGTCAGTTCGCCGTAGGCGTCCACAACGCCACCGACTTCCTCCGCCCGTCGACGGGAGGTCGCGCGACGGTGACCGCCGAGCCGATCCAACAGGGCCGGACCCAGCAACTGTGGCTCGTCGAAGTGGCGGATGAGGCGACGGGCAAGACTCTCGCCCGCGGGCAACTGCGGCTGCAGAACGTTCCTCTGCCCTCCTGACATGAGCCATGATCGGGGTATGTATCTCGATCCCGATTGGGCGACCTCCGCCCTGCTGATCATCGATGTCCAGAACGACTTCGCAAGCGGGCCGAGTGCGGTCGCAGGGACGGCTGATCGAATTCCAGGACTCGCTCGCCTCGCGACTTCGTTCCGAGAAGTGGGCAGGCCGATCGTGCACGTGGTCCGGTCATACCGGGCGGGGGAATCGGATGTCGACCTCGTGCGACGAGCGGCGATAGAGTCGGGCGACGCGGTCGTCCAGCCCGGGACGACGGGCGCGGACATCCCTGCCGCGCTGCTGCCTCACGATCTGACGCTCGATTGGAATCTGCTGCGGAGCGGCGAAATCCAGCAGATCGCCCCCGACGAGTCGGTGATGTACAAACCGCGCTGGTCGGCGTTTCACCGGACGCCGCTGGACCGCAGGCTTCGCGACCTGGGGATCGACACCGTCGTCGTGGCCGGGTGCAATCTCCCGAACTGTCCGCGCGCGACGCTGTTCGACGCTTCGGAACGTGACTACCGGACCGTTCTAGTCGTTGACGCGACGTCGCAGACTACGCCGGAACGACTCGCCGATCTGGAGTTGATCGGTGTTCGTCTTTGGACGGTCGACGACGCCGTCGCCGAGTTGAGCGTGATCCCACCTGCTCCGGGCGCTCATCGATGTGAAGAGGAGTGATACAGATGAACGCATGAGCTCATTGCGCGTCGCCGTCGAACCGGAACACGACCCTCACCTAGTGGGAGCGGTCCGCGACGCGGGAGCGGAACTCGTCCCGCTGGACCACGCTCAGATCCTGGTGTGGCTGGGAGGGCCAGACGGCTTTCCCGAACTGCCGGACTCCGTCGAGTGGGTCGCACTCAGTACCGCCGGCATCGAACGGTTCGTCGACGCAGGCGTGCTCGACGATCGTCGCGTGTGGACCAATGCGTCCGGTTTCTACGCACAGGGATGCGCCGAACACGCGCTTGCGCTCCTGCTTGCGGGAACGCGCCAGGTAGTCGCATCTGCGCGGAGCCGCTGGGCGAAGGACACCGTCGATCCCGCCGTGCGCACGCTGCGCGGTGCGACGGTCGTGATCCTCGGTGCGGGCGGGATCGGCCGCGCGCTCACTCCGATGCTGGCTGCGTGCGGGGCCTCGGTGATCGCCGTCAACAGATCGGGCCGACAAGTCGACGGGGCCGACCTCACGCTGCCTGCATCGAAGACCGATGAGGCGTTGACGCTCGCCGACCACGTGGTGTTGGCGGCACCCGACACCGCGGAGACGCGACACGTGATCAACGACCGGACTCTTGCCCTCCTCAAGCCCCATTCGTGGGTGGTGAACGTCGCCCGCGGGCCGTTGATCGACCAGGAAGCGCTGCACCGGGCGCTGGTCGGCGGCGTGATCGCAGGCGCGGGCCTCGACGTCACAGACCCGGAACCGCCGTCGCTCGACGATCCGCTGTTCAGCTTGGACAACGTGGTGATCACGCCGCACGTCGCGAACCCGGCCGGGCGTCTGACAACCGAGATGGCGCCGTTTCTGGCCGAGAACCTCCGACGCTTCGCCGCGGGGGACGGCCTGATCTCACAAATCGAGGTCGGACGCGGCTACTGAGCGGTCATGCGGGTGAGAGTGTCGTTGCCGATGGCCACTCCGTCGCTGTATCCCTCAAACGGGTCGAGACGTGTCTCCCAGCGAACCACACCGCGTCGGACGTCGAATGCACGCAGGGTGTCCTGCTTCTCTGAGGATGCGCGCAGCAGAATGGTGCTGTCTCCGTCGTTGGCGACTTCACCTGTCGGAAACTTGCCCTTGGCCGTCCACAACACCTGTCCGGATCGCACGTCCATGGCACCGTAGTAGTTGTACGTGAGTCCGGTTCGCTCGTGCCCCGAGGTGTTGACGAACACGAGAACGCCTCCGACCGCGGTTCCGGGCTGCGACGGCGAGGTGCTCGGGTAGGCACTCATCGTCATCGGGACGGCGGGCAGGCGATCGCCTGTTTCCAGGTCGAACGCTTCGTCATGGGTGCCGTCACGACCGGTGACGCCTCGGTAGACGAATGTGGGCGGTGCGGCGGACACCGTGGAACGCATGGAGCTTCTGGGCAGTCCGCTGACCATTGTCCGGGGCAGCTCTCGAATCTTCCGACCGTCGGAGTCGTGGACCGCGGTCGTGTTCGCGTCGTACACGGCCACCTGCCGGTGGGGAAGGGCCGTGGCGGCGAGGTAGGGGCCGGTATTGGATGCGTCGACCACACGTCGTCCGGTCTCGGCGTCGAGAACTGCGCCCACCATGTCGGAGTCGCCCCACGCCGACAAGAATCCCCTAGCTCCTGCGACAGGGAGAAGGTGGATGCCGTCCGCCGCCACCTCGCGCTTCTGAGGCCGCCGCGCCACCGTCGATTCCCATCCGTGCGAGTACGGTGTGGCGCGGCGCTGCACGACGATGGTGTTCTTGTCGACCGAGGACGCGGTGACGAGCGTGTTCCGATCGACGGTTGCGGCGTCGACTCCCTGCGGTTCCTCCGTTCGCGTATGCCCGCTGTCGAGCCGCACGTACTGGATTGAGACACCAGTCCGCCCGCCGACTCCAGGAGCCACTCCCTCGTCGCAGGGGCTGAGCGGACGGTCTTCCTCGAGTCCGACGTAGGCGCAGTACGTGTCGTTGGTGGAGCGGCGGTCGACTATGCAGACAGCCTCGCCGCGGACGGGTTCTCGGGCGCACACGGCGCCGCGCAACAGCGGCCGAGTCCACTTGACCTCACCAGATGTCGCATCGACCCCGACGAGAGTCGCCTCGCCGTCGACGAAACGGCGATGGGTGGTGTCGTTCTTCGGGACTCCACGAATCGCCATCGCGACGACAGTTCCGCACATGTGAGCCGGCATGAACTGCTCCGGGTCCCACCGCGCGCCCGGGACGGCGTCGTCCACCGACAGGGTCCACCGTGCTTTGAGCTCGGTGTCGAAGGCCGACGGCGGATTGGAATCTGGACGACCGTCGGCGCACACGCTGTTCGGAAGCGGTGACGTGGACTCCGTGTCGGATTCCTCCGGTGAACTGCAGCCGGCGATGAGCACAGCGATCAACCCCAACAGAAAGACCCGCTCGGTCCACGTACGCATCCCGATCCCCCCGATCGTCTCTACCGTTTCGATCGTCCCGAAGCGCGCGAGACGTTACCGGTCACCGACCGTCCGAACGCTCGGCGGTACATCGCCGGCGGCATCCCGGTGTCACGACGCAGGTGGACGCGGAGGCTCGACGAGCTGCCGAGCCCCGATCGTTCGGCGACTGCGTCGATCGAGAGGTCGCTGCGTTCGAGCAACTCGCGCGCGTGGTCGAGTCGCAGTCGTTGCACCCAGACTCCCGGCGTCTGGCCGGTCTCTTCGCGGAACCGCCGATTGAACGTGCGAACGCTCATCTCCGATTGCCGCGCCAGACGGTCGACAGACAAGTTCTCCGCCGGATTCTCGGTCGCCCACCGTCTCGCCGCGGCGGTGCTTCCTTCGCCCCGTGCGGGCACGGGGCGGTCGACGAACTGCGGATGAGTCCCTTCGCGGGCGGGCGGCAGAACGCAGTACCTGGCGACGCGGGCCGCGGCGGCGGTGCCGTGGTCACCACGGATGATGTGCAGGCACAGGTCGATACCCGATGCGACTCCGGCCGAGGTGAGGATGTCGCCGTCGTCGACGTACAGGACGTGATCTATCAGTGTGACCGTCGGATGCAGCCGATGTAGATCGGCGCCTGCCTGCCAATGTGTGGTGACGGGACGGCCGTCGAGCAGTCCTGCGGCCGCGAGGATGAAGGCACCGGTGCAGATCGACACCAGTCGGGTGCCCGGCCGTATCAGGGTGAGGGCCTCGCGCAGATCGTCTGGCAGTTCACCTGACGCACGTGCGGGTGGGCACTTCGTCCCGGGGATCACCACTGTGTCGGCGCGGGCGAGAACCGACGCGTCCGACTCCGGTGCGATCGCGTAGCCGTTCGTCGACTGGACCGGATCTCCGCTGACACTGCAGGTGACAACCTCGTACAGGGGATTCCCGTCCTCGTCGTCGGCCTTGCCGAAACAGGTGGGTGCGATGGTCGCGTCGAATCCGATGACGGGTTCGACGAGCAGAACGGCGACGGTGTGCATGGCATTATTCTGACATTCATTGGCATTCATGCCACTGGTTCTGCGCCTGGACGCCGGGCATTCTGATTCACGTGAAACTTCGCATCCACTACGCCTGGGTGATCGCGGGCGTGGCTTTCCTGACGATTCTCGGGGCGGCAGGCTTCCGGTCGGTCCCCGGTGTCCTGATGGATCCGCTGCACCACGAGTTCGGGTGGTCGCACGGCACCATCGGTGCTGCGATGAGCGTCAACATGGCGCTCTACGGGCTCACCGCACCGTTCGCCGCGGCGCTCATGGACAAGTTCGGAATCCGACCGGTGGTGACGGCGGCGCTGGCTCTGATCGCTGCGGGCACGGGACTCGCGGTTGTCATGACGGCCAGTTGGCAGCTCGTGCTGCTGTGGGGTGTGCTCGTCGGGCTGGGCACCGGCGCGCTCTCGACTGCGTTCGTCGCGACGATCGCCACCCGCTGGTTCGTCCAGCGGCGAGGGCTCGTGACCGGAGTGTTGACCGCGGCCTCGGCCACCGGACAGCTGATCTTCCTGCCGATCGTTGCGGCGCTGGCCGACGCGCACGGCTGGCGCACGTCGGTTCTGGTTGTCACCGCCGTCGCTCTCGCGGTGGTGCCGGTCGCCGGTCTGCTGCTGCGGTCGTGGCCGTCGGACATGGGGATGGCTGCGTTCGGGTCGACGGAGGTCACGGCACCGGTTCGGGAAGACCGCGGGATGGCGCGTGCGGCACTCGGCGGACTCGCGCTCGGCGCACGACGACCCGTGTTCTGGCTGCTCGCGGCCAGCTTCGCGATCTGCGGAGCGACGACCAACGGACTCCTGCAGACGCACTTCATCCCGGCGGCAGGCGACCACGGCATGCCCGCGACGACGGCGGCGTCGCTGCTGGCGCTCGTCGGAGTCTTCGACGTGGTCGGAACCATCGCGTCGGGATGGCTCACCGATCGTGTCGACCCACGGATCCTGCTGGTGATCTACTACCTCGGACGGGGTGTCGCGCTGGCCGGACTTCCATCGATCCTCGGGGCGACGGCCACTCCGAGCGTCTGGGTGTTCATTCTGTTCTACGGGCTGGACTGGGTGGCGACCGTGCCGCCGACGATGGCGTTGGCTCGCGAGCAGTTCGGCGACGCGACCCCTGTCGTCTTCGGGTGGATCTTCGCTGCTCATCAGCTCGGAGCGGCCGTCGCGGCGTTCGGCGCCGGAGCGATCCGTGATGCGTCCGGCGGCTACGATCCGGCGTTCTACACCGCGGCGGTCCTGTGTGTCGTCGCCGGATTCTTGTGCTGGGCGGTGCCGCGTCAGCGCGTGATGCGGGAAGAGAGCTCGGCCCGGACTCCGTCGCCGATCGGCTGACCCAGCGGCGTCCGCCAACACGCGCCCAACACGTCGTAGCCGGCGGCTGCGATCCGCGTGTGCTCGGGCCATTGCTCACGAGCCCACGCGGGCTCGTCACATGCGCTGTCGGTGGCGGCGAGTTCAGCCTCGACGAGCTGCCACTGCAGGTCGCGGCGGTTCTGTCGCATGCCGTCTGCGTCGACGGGCGACGTCGCGCCGTCGGTGAGCACCCGGGTGCCCGCGCGTAGAACGGCTGAGTCGGCACTGTGCAGTGTCCGCCGGTGGATGCGGGGCAACAGCAGCCAGACGGCGGCGATCGCCACGGCCACGCCGAGAACGGTCTCGCCGATCCGCTCGCCTATCTGGACGGGCAGGGGCGTGCTCGGACCGCCCATGAGCAGCGCCAACGGGGTGATGAACAGGACGGCGACAGCGTAATTCGTAGCGACAGTCAACTCGATCAGCACGTTGAGGATCGCGAGGACGACGATCAGCGGACCGACGTGCAGGTCGAGTACGTGGAGGATCGCGTACAGGCCGACGCCCGCCACTGTGCCGAGCACACGCTGAGCGCCGCGGATGGAACCGTGCACGCGATCGGGGCCGAGTTGCAGAACGAGCACGGCGCCGAGGATCGCCCAATCGGGACGGCCGAGTCCGGAGAGCACGGCGATCGACCCCGCGAGTGCTGCGGCTACTGCCGCACGGAACGCCGACACCGCGGCGTGGCTGTCGAGTCGCGCGGCGAACGCCAGGCGGCGGGCGACGCTCGGCCGGGGGAGCGGGGCGACAAAGCTGCTGACCTGCGCGTCGTGGACCTTCTGATGCGCCGCCCACAAGCGCTGCGCGAGCTCGCTGTCGGTGGCGGCCGCATCGTGCAGGACCGTCCACGCGTTCAAAGTCGAGAGTGCAACGCCGTGTCGCGCCGCGGGATCAGCGCCCGAGTTAGACGCGAGGTACCTTTCGGCCGCCTCCAGCGCCGCAGTCGTCGCGGCCGTCTCCGGTCCACGCGGGTGCCACAGCACGGGTGCCATTCCCACGACCAGCGAGGCCAGGGCCCCCGCCGCACTGAACATCACCAGATGACCGACGTCGACGCCGTGACGAGTGACGAGTTGGGAGACCCCCGCGACGAGGACGAAGAAGAACGGTCCGGGAGGACCGAGGCGCAGCGCGTTTCCTGCGAACACACTGATGCCCGCGCACGCGGCGAGGGCGCCGACAACACCCAGGTCCACCACGGTCGAGGCGTCCGGGCCTGCGAGCGAACCGAGAGCGCCGAAGAGCGCGGCCATCGCCGTCAGCAGCACCCCGGCGGTCAGGATCACTCGCCATCGGATCAGATACGCGCGCCGCTCCCCATACAGGACGGCGAACGCGCCCATGGCGGCGAGGAGCGAGCCTGTGCCGAAACCGCAGAGGGCGAGGATCGTTGCGGGCAGCGCGAGCGACAGGCCGGCCCGAGCGGCGGGCGCCCATCGTCCGCGTGCAGACGGGCGGCGCAGGAGCACACCTCGAATCTCGGGCCGCTGTGGCGGGAGCGGATCCGAAGTCTGCCCGGTGGTCACTCGGCCGAATCTGCCTCGACGTCGGATTCGGCGGCTGCCTCCGCCTCGGCCTGCTCCCGAGCTCGACGGCGATCGCCGTGCAGCGACCGCACACGGCGCTCCTCGCGCAATACCTCGACGTGCAGGGCGCGTTCTGCGGCCAGCCACTCCGGCATCTCTTCGAGCAAGGCGTTGATCTGCTCAGTCGTGAGTGCTTCGGTGATCTCGCCGCGGACGAGTGCCGAATTCGAGATGCCGAGCTTGCCCGCCACCAGGTTCTTCGGATGCGGTCCATTGGCCCGCAGGTCACGGAGCCACTGCGGCGGATCGGCCTGCAGGGCTTCGAGTGCGGTGCGGGTGATCAGGCCTTCGCGGAACTCTGCGGGGGTCGCCGGCAGGTAGACGTCCAACTTCTTGGCGGCGGTGGCCGGTTTCATCGACTGCGAGCTCATGAGTCCAGGGTATCGGGCGGTAGCCTCGAACCGTGACCTCGCCCGACACGCCGCGCCGCTTCGCTCTCGGGTACGTGCCCGGCGTCACCCCGGCCAAGTGGGTGAGGATCTGGAAAGAGCGGCTTCCGCATATGCCTCTCGACCTCGTCGCCCTCGACGTCGCCGACACCGCTGGAGCGGTCGCCACCGACACCGCGGACGTCACGATCACACGCTTGCCCGATGCTCTCGCACACGGCGATCCCGGCCCCCACCACACGATCTCGCTGTACGAGGAGACGACTGTCGTGGTGCTGCCGAGGGACCACGGCCTCACCGCGGGTGACGAGTTGACGTTCGCGGACGTCGCGGACGAGCCGTTCCTGTGGCCGCTCGATGAGCCGCTTGCGGTGCCCGACCGTCCGGGTACGGCTGTCGAACATCGACCGGACACCGTTGCCGACGCGATCGAGCTCGTCGCCGCCGGGATCGGGCTCCTGTTGGTTCCGCAGTCGTTGGCGCGACTGCATCACCGCAAAGACCTCGTCTACCGGCCGGTGACGGATGCGCCGACGAGCACTGTCGGTCTCCTCTGGTCGGCACCGACGTCTGAGCTGTGTGACGAGTTCATCGGCATCGTCCGGGGCCGCAAGGCCACGTCGTCGCGTGGGGGCTCCGAACCCGCTCCGAAACGGTCGGCCAAGGAGAAGGCCGCAGCCAAGCGCGCAAACCGTGAAGCCGCGGGGAAGATCCCGGGCAAGGGGAAGAGCGCAGGCCGCCGTCGGCGGCCGTCACGCTGATCACCGGAGTCTCCTCGCACACAGATGGAACTCGGGGAAACGGTGGAATCCTTCCGCCGGTCGGCTCACCGTCCGCCACAGTTCAGTGAAACCGGCATCTGTGACGGCTTCGGCGATCGAGTCGGGATGCCATCGCCAGGCGGGGGCGACTGCGTGGTCGAACTCGGCGACGCCGGGTTCATCGCTCGACTGTCCGGCCAGGAGGACGCAGGCCCCGGACGGCAGACGGGACGCCCAGTCGGCCAGAGCTTCGCGCACACCGATCGGCGGTACGTGGATGAGGCTGAACCGGGCGACGACCCCGGCCACCGCCGACAGGTCGACGGTGCTCAGCGATGCGTCGTCGGCGGAGAACTCCAGGTCGGGATGCGCGAGTTCGGCCTGTTCACGCATGCCGGTGCTCGGGTCGACCGCCAGCACGGTGAAGCCGGTGTCGGTGAGATACGCCGCGACATGTCCGATGCCGCAGCCGACGTCGACGATCGTCGAGCCGAGGTCCGAGCCGCGTGCCTCCGAAGCGAACGCGTCCACCGCGGCCTGTTCGAGCGACGATCCGAACGTGTCGGGAATCAGGTCGGCATACGTCTGCGCCATCTTGTCGTAGCCGAGTTGTTCGGCGGTCATGTGTTGCTCCCTCGGGCGATGCGGACGAGTTCGGCTGCGGGGCCCCGCAGTTCACGTGGAGGTCGCCACACGGCGCGGAGCGCACGGGACAGGTCGAGGACGTCCACCTCGACCGGCCGGACCGCACCGGAGCGTGCGTCGTCGGCGATCGCGAGGCTGCTCAGCACGGCGGGCCCGACTCCGGCGGCGACCGACGTTCGGATCGCGGCGCTGCTCCCCAGTTCGAGGATCGGCTCGGCGCGCGGGAACGCTGACAGCGCGTCGTCGAGTGTGGTGCGGGTGCCCGACCCGGGCTCTCTGACCAGGAGTGGAGTCGCAGCAAGCTCTACTGCGCTGACCTTCCGTCGGCGCCGCGTCCACGGATGATCGGGTGGAACCACGAGCACGAGCCGGTCGCGGGCGACGACGGTGCTGCACAGCTTCGACGGCACAGACGGAGACTCGACAAAACCGAGGTCGCAGGCGTCGTTCGCCAACGACACGAATACGGTCGACGAGTTCTGCACACGTAGATGGACGGTCACCTCGGGAAACTTGGCGCGGAATGTGCCGAGCCAGCGGGGCAGCAGGTGCTCGGCGACGGTCATCGACGCACCGACGGTCAGTTCCGCCGTGTGATCGGACTTGAGGCCCTCTGCGACGTCCAGGAGTTCGGTGGCGCCGTCGACGATCTGGCGGGCCCAGTGGACCAAGACGGTTCCCTGGGGAGTGAGCGTGGAGCCTGCGGTCGCCCGTTTGATCAAGGGCACACCCAGCTGACGTTCCAGGCGTGAGATCGACCGGCTCGCGTTCGGCTGGGCGACGCCCGTCATCCGGGCCGCTGCGCTCAGGCTGCCGTGGCCGTCGACGCCGACGAGCAGCTCCAGCGCACCCAGGTCGAGTGATCGCACATCCATGCCATGACCATAACCTGCGGAGATGTCGTTCAGATATGGATCACCCATATCAAGTAGATATGAATCCATGCTCGGGATCGGGGTACCGGGTGCACCGATCCGCGGCCACAGTGGACGTATGACGATCCTCAAGCCGCAGACCGCCGGAGTCCTCCCCGGCCTCGCACTCGCAGGTCTCGGGGCGGCCGTGGCGGTCAGTCTGGCGGCCGTGCTCCCAGCGATGAGCCCGTTGCTCATCGCGATCCTGCTCGGCGCCGTGTGCGCGAACATGATCACCCTGCCGGCCACACTTCGTCCGGGTCTGACGTTCGCGTCCAAGACGCTGCTGCGCATCGGCGTTGCGCTCCTCGGCCTGCAACTCGTCGTCGGCGACATCCTCGGCCTCGGCGTCGGTGTCATCGCGGTGGTCGTGGCGATAGTGGGCGGCGGCATCCTCGGCACCCTCTACATCGGCAAACTGCTCGGTGTGCCCTTCGCCCAGCGGCTCCTGATCGCGTGTGGCATGTCGATCTGCGGTGCAGCGGCGGTCGCCGCCGTCGACGGAGTGATCGACGCCAAAGAAGAGGACGTCGCGGCCGCGGTCGGATGTGTTGTCGTCTTCGGCACTCTCATGATTCCGGCAGTGCCGTTCCTGTCGAGCGTGATGGGTCTGTCGGATTCGACCGCGGGCATGTGGGCCGGCGGCTCGATCCACGAGGTCGCACAGGTCGTCGCGGCCGGTGGAATGATCAGCGGCAGCGCGTTGGCCGTGGCGGTGGTCGTCAAACTCGCACGCGTCGTGATGCTCGCGCCGGTGCTCGCCGTGATCAGCGTGCGGCAGCGCAAGGAGATCGGTGACGGCGGAAAGCGTCCTCCGCTGGTCCCGCTGTTCGTGCTCGGGTTCCTCGGCTTCGTCGCGTTGCGGTCGTCCGGTGTGCTGCCGGACGTGGCGCTCTCGATCGGTGGTGACCTTCAGAAGATCGCCCTCACCACGGCGATGTTCGCTCTCGGCGCCGGAATCCGGATCGACGTCATGCGTCGTGTTGGACTTCGCCCCCTCGTCCTCGCCGCGTCGGGCACGGTCCTCGTGGCCGCGATCGCGCTGGTCGGTGTACTGCTCGCCGCCTGACAACCATTGCCGTGACCGCCAGTAACGCTTACTCTGAGGTCGAAACGGCTCAGGGAGGCACACATGAGTTGGTCTGCGGATCACATCGGGAATCAGGCCGGGCGACGTTTCATCATCACGGGAGCCAACGGCGGCCTCGGCTCGGTGACGGCGAAGCGGCTGGCCGACAAGGGCGGCGCCGTTGTCCTGGCGTGCCGGGACGTCGCCAAAGCGGAGAGGGTCGCAGGTGAGATCGGCGGTGATGTGACCGTCGCTCGGCTCGACCTCGCCGACCTGTCGTCGGTGCGATCCTTCGCCGCAGGGCAGGGGGAGTTCGACGTCCTCATCAACAACGCCGGGTTGATGAACATCCCGTTCCGCCGCACCGTGGACGGGTTCGAGATGCAGTTCGGTGTGAACCATCTCGGGCACTTCGCGCTGACCGGGCTGCTGCTCGACAGGATCACCGACCGAGTGGTCACCCTGTCGAGCATCGCCCACAGTCAGACGCCCAAGCTGTGGATCGACGACCTCGACTATCGACACCGCAGGTACCAGCGGAACCTCGCATACGCGCAGTCGAAGCTCGCGAACTTGATGTTCGCTCGCGAGTTGGAACGACGGCTCCGCGACGCCGGGAGCTCGGTCCGCTCGTACGGAGTCCATCCGGGCGTGTCGGGGACCGATCTGTTCGCTCGGACGGAGACCGTCTTCGATCGCGTTGGCGTGCTGGGCGCGAGCCTGGTGGGACATCCGCCGGAGAAGGCGGCCGAGTCGACTCTGTTCGCGGCGACCGAAACGGCCGATCCCGGCGTGTTCTGGGGGCCGACGGGGCTGCTCATCGGGTCCCGCGGGCCGGTGCGGCCATCACGCTCGACGCGCCTCTCGCGGAACTCCCGCCTCGCTGCACGGCTGTGGACGGAGTCGGAGAAGATGACCGGCGTCGAATTCGCCTTCGACGGCGCGGTGCGCGACGGAGTCCAGTCATGAGCGCGGGACCGTTGGACAGGCTGTGGGGAGCGCGGCGCGGGATCGAGCGCTATGTCGTCAAGAACGCTGCGTCGGCCATGCGTTTGGGCGCTCTCGACCTGGTCGGGCGTGTGGTGGTCGTGACCGGTGGAAGCTCTGGGATCGGCCTCGCGACGGCACGTCGGTGCCTCGGCGAGGGCGCTCGCGTGGTCATCGTCGCCCGGCGACTGGACGAACTCGAGCAGGCGCGCGCCGAGCTCTCCCGATCGGGTGAGATCCACGTGCGCCAGTGCGATGTGACCGACGAGCACGCGGTCAGGTCGATGATGGCCGACATCGAAGAGTCTGTCGGTCCGATCGATGTGCTCGTCAACAACGCGGGTCGATCGATTCGTCGGTCGACGGTGAATGCGGCCGATCGCATGCACGACTACCGGCGGACCATGGACGTGAACTATTTCGGCGCCGTCGCCTGCACGCTGGCAGTGCTGCCGGGCATGATCGAGCGCCGCCGCGGACGGATCGTGAACGTGTCGAGCATCGCGACTCAGGCCCTCGGTCCGCGCTTCGGCGCGTATGCCGCGAGCAAAGCCGCGCTCGACGCGTTCGGCGAGGTGTTGGCCGGCGAAGTCGCGGGTCGTGGCGTGACCGTCACGTCGGTCAAGATGCCGCTGACGCGGACTCCGATGATCGAACCGACGGGCGCGTACCGGAAGGCGTCGAGCATCAGCGCCGGTCAGGCTGCCACGTTGGTCATGCGAGGGATCAAGTACGGCCGTCCGCGGGTGTCGACGCTCGTCGGTGAAGCCGCAACGGTCGGGACGACTGTCGTGCCGGGGTCGATGGCGCTCTGGCGGCAGGTCGACTACTTGGCGGTCCCGGAGTCGGCTGCGGCACGCGGCGGACGGGGACCGTCTGAGCGGTCGTGATCAGACCGCAGGCGTATAGGTCGACGAATCGCTCGTGAACTCGGGCTTGCCGTACGTGACGAGGCGTCGGTCGAGCAGGCGGACGAGATAGTGATCCACCGGGTCACGGAGAACGGGTACCCGGACCGCGGTGCGGACCGCGGCGATGCGACCCACGATGAACGGCGCGGTCGCGGCGATGCGGGCGTAGTCGGCGACGCCGATGTCGACTCCCATGCGCGCCGCCGCTCGACTGTCGCCCCCGCAGAACGCGATCATGAAACCCACTGCGCTGTAACTGCGCTCGACGGCGTCGGCGATCCGGTCGAACCACGACTCGGTGGGTCGTAGATAGGCGCTCATGGTGGAATTCACCAGGCGTCGGCATGTCTCGTCGAACCCGTGACGCAGCACCGCGGCCCGGCCGTGGAACTGACGAATGATGTCGTCGGGCTCCGACGGCACCAACTCCTCGGGCAGGCCGAGGAGGAAACATCGGTATCGAGAGAACTCGACGAGCGCACGTTCGCCCGGCGTGAACGACGACCGGCCGGCCCGGATCACCCGCTGGGACAGCAGGTACATCCCGATGAGCCCGGCGGGCATCTGGTCGACCTGCGGAACTGGCAGTCCGTACACCGAGGTGTCCCACACCTCCGACTTCGTGAGGGCGTGGAAACGGACCATCGAGTGCATCAGACGCACCATCGCCGCCGCCTCGAAACCCGGGCCGGAGCGGTCGAGGGCACCCGGCATCGTGGTGACCGCGAAGAAGCTCGTCGTCTCGTTGACGCGGTGCGCCGCTCGCTTGCCCGACAACGCGCCGGTCAGAGCCATCGGGAGGGCGGCGTACGTGTTGGTGAACGTTGCGATGAACGCACCGCGGGTGATGAAGGGCGCCAACAGTGCTGCGTCCACTCGGGCGCGGCGTGCACCCTCGGCTACCAGCGACATGTCGATCCAGTCGGGCGTGTCCTCGAGGGCACGGATGAACGACGAGAGCTCTGGCGGAGCGTCGGGCACCGCGTCCAATCCCTGCTGGCACGCGGTACGCAGCATCGCGATCAGGTGCGACACGCTGTGCGACGCCGACAGCGCCGCGTAGCTGTCGGCCGGGATGTCGCCGAGAAATGTGGCGATGCTCATCAGCTCGACGGTCTCCGGGTCGTCGAGCAGCGATTGCCGGTCGCCGACGCGGGCCGGAAGGGCCGAGGCGTCAGACGGATCAGTCGTGAGCCGGTACGGGACTGCGTCGAAGTCGAAGTCGCCGTACAGACTGGGGAGTCGGTGTTGCTGGCTGTGGACCGTCTCCGCGAGTCGGGGGAAATGCGTGGTCACGACATCCTCATTTCTCACAATGTGTGAGTTGATGCTCACAGACTGTGAGTTATGATGTCAAGGGTGACCACGGGACGACGACGAATGAGCGCGGCGCAACGCCGTGAACAGATTCTCGACGTCACCAGGTCGATCGTGCTGGACGAGGGATTTCACGAAGTGACGCCCGGCCGGATCGCGGCAGGGGCAGGCGTCGACCGGTCGCTCGTCTACCAGCAGTTCGGTGATCTCGCAGGCCTCTTCGTCGCGCTCATCGACCGTGAGATCACCATCGCGGGCGAGGGGTTCGCTGCAGCGGTCGCCGCGGCCGCAGACCAGCCGGAGCGCCCGACGTTCGACACGGTCTTCGACGGTGTTCTCGCCGCGATCGACGAGAATCCGTCTGCGTGGCGACTGTTCTTGTCTCCGCCGCAAGGCGCTCCGCCGGAACTGCACGCGCGTCTCGCGGAGTCGACGAAGCTGGTCCGGGGCTTTCTGCAGGACGAACTCGAGCGTTTGAATCCCGACTTGGAAGACCCAGAGCTGACGGCGCTCGCACTGCACGCGGCAGGCAGTGAACTACTCCACCAGCACGTCGTGAATCCAACGGCCGTCACCGCCGATCGGCTCCGTGCGTTCATTCCCGCTGCGATCGCTCGCCGCTCCGGACGGTGAGGCTCGCTCGTCGACGTGTCAGTCGAAGTCCGCTCCGACCTTCGGCGGTGACGCCTCCAGCAGGTTGTTCTCGTCGTCGGTGAAAGCGCGGGCGCGGGACAGGAAACGCACACCTTCGGGCGCTTCGAGGGAGAAGCCCGCACCGCGACCGGGGACGACGTCGATGATCAACTGCGTGTGTTTCCACGCCTCGAACTGGTCACCCCCTATCCAGACCCGCACCGCGGGGAGCGGATCGGGCAGGTCGATCTCGCCGACCAGCACGTCGCGCTGGCCTATGCGGAACTCTCCGACCGGGTAACACATCGGTGCCGACCCGTCACAGCAGCCGCCGGACTGGTGGATCATCAGTACGCCGTGCAGCTCCGACAGTTTGGTGAGAAGGTCGACGCCCGCTTGGGTCGCGACCACACGGTCGGGTGCGGTGGTGGTCATGGGTTGATCCTTTCACCTGGGGCCGGTGGAGAGATGAGACTCGCCCGGACCGGGAACGCCGGTCCGGGCGAGGGTCTATCGGCGGTACTCGGTGGAACTTCTCAGAAGAAGCCCTTGGCGTTCTGCGAGTAGCCGACGAGGAGGTTCTTCGTCTGCTGGTAGTGGCCGAGCATCATCAGGTGGTTCTCGCGTCCGATGCCGGACTGCTTGTAGCCGCCGAACGCCGCGTGTGCCGGGTAGTCGTGGTAGGTGTTCGTCCACACGCGGCCGGCCTGGATGTCACGTCCGGCGCGGTAGGCGACGGCGCCGTTGCGGCTCCACACGCCCGCACCGAGGCCGTACAGGGTGTCGTTTGCGATGGAGATTGCGTCGTCGTAGTCGGTGAACGACGCGACGGCCAGAACCGGGCCGAAGATCTCCTCCTGGAAGATGCGCATCTTGTTGTCGCCTGCGAACACGGTCGGCTGGATGTAGTAGCCGCCGGACAGGTCGCCGCCGAGGTCGGCGGGTTCGCCGCCGGTGAGCACCTTGGCGCCCTCGTCCCGGCCGATGGCCAGGTACGACTTGATCTTCTCCCACTGGTCGCTGCTGGCCTGTGCGCCCATCATGGTGTCGGTGTCGAGCGGGTTGCCCTGCTTGATGGCCTTGACGCGGGCGACGGCCTTCTCCAGGAAGTCGTCGTAGATGCCGCCCTGGACGAGGGCGCGGCTCGGGCAGGTGCAGACCTCACCCTGGTTGAGCGCAAACATCGAGAAGCCCTCGAGAGCGCGGTCGAGGTAGCCGTCGTCGGCCGACATGACGTCGTCGAAGAACAGGTTGGGGCTCTTGCCGCCGAGTTCCAGGGTCACGGGGATTAGGTTCTCGGTCGCGTACTGCATGATCAGGCGGCCGGTGGTCGTCTCGCCGGTGAATGCGATCTTGCGGATGCGGTTGCTCGACGCCAGCGGCTTGCCCGCTTCGACGCCGAAGCCGTTCACGATGTTCACGACGCCGTCGGGCAGCAGGTCGCCGATGATGCTCATCAGGTACAGGATCGACGACGGAGTCTGTTCGGCGGGCTTGAGGACCACGGCGTTGCCCGCCGCGAGTGCCGGCGCGAGCTTCCAAGTGGCCATCAGGATGGGGAAGTTCCACGGGATGATCTGACCGACGACGCCGAGTGGCTCGTGGAAGTGGTAGGCGACCGTGTCCTGGTCGATCTCCGAGATGCCGCCCTCCTGGGCGCGGATGGCGCCTGCGAAGTAGCGGAAGTGGTCGATGGCGAGCGGGATGTCGGCGGCGAGCGTCTCGCGGACGGCCTTGCCGTTCTCCCAGCACTCGGCGACGGCGATCTTCTCCAGGTTCGCCTCCATACGGTCGGCGATCTGATTGAGGATCACCGCGCGTTCGGCCACCGAGGTCTTGCCCCAAGCAGGTGCGGCGGCGTGTGCGGCGTCGAGTGCGAGGTCGATGTCCTCGGCAGTCGAACGCGCGACCTCGCAGAAGGTCTTGCCGTCGACGGGAGACGGATTCTCGAAGTACTGGCCCTTGACCGGGGGAACCCACTTGCCGCCGATCCAGTTGTCGTAACGCGACTCGAAGCTCATGACGGAACCCTCGGTTCCGGGCTTGGCGTAAACGGCCATTGTGGTGACTCCTTCGCACAGCTCAAACGGTGATCATTGGTGATGTGAGACACACCGTAGGCCGGTGATGGTTGCAACAACGTTGCAGAACGATCGCCGCTGCTGCGAGGTCTCGTCTGCCTCGTTTCGATCCGACTGTCGGTCTCGATTGGGGCACTGTCGGCGCGTTCGCCGGTGCCCTTCAGGTTTTACTTAGCGCGACGGCTTAGCATCACCTCGATGTCTACTCGGCCTGCAGCACCCTCACGGACGTACGCGATCATCGCGGCCGTCGCCGGATCGATCGCGATCGCGGCGGCGGTGTTGACGCCTTTCCTCCCTGTTCAGGAGCGGTCTGCGACCATCGACTGGCCCAGTGGGCAGGCGCTGAACTCGGCGGACGGATCGGTCGTCGCGCCGCTCGTGACCCAGACACCTGCGTCACTCGACGTGAGCATTCCGTGCACAGTGCTGCGCCAGGTCGACGCCGACACGCCGAAGACGATCGTGGCGTCCATGCCGACGAAGGCCGAAGGGTTTCGTGAGAACGCACTGTTGGTCTCGGGATCCCAAGCGGGTGTGACGGTCGCCGTTCGCGGTGTGGAGTTGGTCTCGGCGTCTCGTGCCGACCTCGCGAAGTGCCGCAGCGTCCACGTCTGGTCGGACGGACCGACGATGTTCGCGCAAGTTGTGGGCGTCGGACCGGCCGTGACCGATCCGGACGCCGAGAAGCCTCAGGTCACCGGAGTGTTCACCGATCTCGACGGCGCGCAGGTCAAGGCCGCGCAGGCGGCGGGCCTCGCCGTGACGATCGACGTCGACAACCGGTTCGACGTGACCCCGACGATCCTCAAGTGGCTGGTCATCATCGTCGGCGTGATCGCCGTGGTCCTCGCCCTGTTCGCCGCGTGGAAGCTCGACTCCGCGAACGGCCACCGCCACCGCTTCTCGCCGGTCGGACGCTGGAAGATCCTGATCCCGAGCGTTGTGGATCTGCTGGTCACCGCGTCGCTCGTGGTCTGGCACTTCCTCGGCGCCGGATCCTCGGACGACGGTTACATCCTCACGATGGGACGCAACGCGTCCGACGCGGGCTACCTCGGCGACTACTACCGCTGGTTCAACGTCCCCGAGGCGCCGTTCGACTGGTACTACTCCTTCCTCGGACACTGGGCCGAGATCTCCACCGCCGCGATCTGGATGCGGCTGCCCGCTCTGCTCGCGGGACTGGCGTCGTGGTTCATCCTCAGCCGTGTGCTGCTGCCACGCCTCGGCGTGGCGATCCGCGGATCGCAGTGGGCGGCGCTGACCGCCGCCGCCGTGTTCGTGGCCTACTGGATGCCGTTCGCATCGGGCATGCGCAGTGAGGCGATCATCGTCCTCGGCTCGCTGCTGACCTGGTGGATGACCGAGCGCGCCGTCGCCACCCGCCGCATCCTGCCCGCGGCGCTCGCCGCACTCTTCGCAGGCATGACCCTGGCGACCGCCCCGCACGGCATCATCGCCGTCGCAGTACTGATCGCCGGTTCTCGACCGATGCTGCGCGTGATCCGCGCCCGCCATCGTGAAGCCGGACTGCTCCCGCTCATCGCGCCGATCGGCGCGGCCTTCGCATTCGTCGTGCTGGTGGTGTTCCGCCAGCAGACCATCGCCACGATCGGCGAAGCGATCCGCGTGCGCTACGAAGTGGGTCCGACCGCGGCCTGGTACCAGGAACTCCTGCGCTTCTACTTCCTGACCCTCTCGCACGACGACGGCGCCCTCGCCCGTCGTCTGCCGGTCCTCGTCCTGGTCCTCTCATTGCTGGCGACGCTCGCGGTCCTGTTGCGCCGCAAGCACATTCCCGGCATCGCCCGGGGCCCGGTGTGGCGTCTGGTCGCTGCGACCCTCCTGACGATCCTGCTGCTGTCGTTCACGCCCACCAAGTGGACGGTGCAGTTCGGCGTGTACGCGGGTCTCGGAGCGGCACTGGCCGCTGTCGTCACCGTCGTGATGGCACAGCAGGCCCGCCGCTCTGCCCGCGACCTCTGGATCTATCTCGCAGCGCTGATGCTCGCGTGTGCAGGCGCCACAGCGGGCTCCAACGCGTGGGGCTGGAGCTACGACTTCGGCATCTCGTGGTCGGACAAGATCCCCGGCCTCAAGGGCATACCGGCCCCGACGCTGTTCCTCGGCCTCACCGGCGTCGCGTTCCTCGCTGCCATCTGGTGCCACGTCCGGCCGCCGACGTCGAAGGTGATCGATCACGACACCCGGTGGCGGACGGTCGCCCGGTCGGCGCCCATGCTGGTGCTGGTGGTCGCGGTGCTGCTCGCCGAAGGCGCGCTCTTCGCCCGCGCGGCCGTCCAACGATCCGACAGTTACACCAACCTGAGCGCAGGTCTGCGCGCCGTCACGGGCGACACCTGCGGCATGGCCGACGACGTGCTCGTCGAATCGGACTCCAACGCCGGGATGCTCACGCCGATCGGGACGTCCGACGTGTCGAAAGCCCTCTCCGGTGACTCCGTCGGTTTCACACCCGACGGTGTGGCCGCCGATCTGACGCCGGAGAACATCGTCATCGGGGCAGGCACCATCCACACCGGCCGCAAGGTGTCCGCGCCGTTCGTCGTCACCCCCGGAACTCCGGGAACCCTCGGCGGACGCGGAGCGACCACGGTCAACGGATCGGTCGCTGCCCTCCCGTTCGGTCTTGATCCCGCCCGGACGCCGGTCCTGGGCAGTTACGGCTACGACGACGGCACGGCCCACCTCACGTCGTCTTGGTACTCGCTGCCGTCACACGACGCGTCGCCACTGCTGGTGATCTCCGCCGCCGGTTCGATCTTCTCGATCGACCAGGACGCGGCGGCACGGCCCGGGCGCTCGCTTGTCGTCGAATTCGGGCGCGGTCAGAGAACCGAGTTCACGTCGATCGGCACCTACGTGCCGATCGACCCCGACTGGGGCTCCAACCGGCCGTGGCGCAACCTGCGCATCCCGATGGCCGCAGTGCCCCGCGACGCGACAGCCATGCGGATCGTCGCCGAAGACTCCAACGTGAACCCGGACGAGTGGCTGGCGTTCACCCCGCCGCGCGCCCCCGTCCTCAAGACTCTGAACGACGTCATCGGGCACGACACCCCGGTGATGTTCGACCTGTCTGTCGGCGCGCAGTTCCCGTGCCAGCGGCCGATGACGGCCCGCGACGGCGTGTTCGAGCAGCCGAAGTGGCGCATCATGCCCGATCAGGTGACCGCGGGGTCGAAGTCGACGTCCTGGCAGGACCGGTCCGGTGGCGGCATCCTCGGTGTTACCGACGGCATCGCATCCGAGTCGACGGTGTCGACGTACCTGAAGAACGACTGGTACCGGGACTGGGGAGCACTGCTGAAACTGACGCCGCTCGCTCCCGACGCGGCGACGGCGCAGGTCTCGACATCGACGGAGACGGCGTGGGGATGGAAGCGATCGGGTCCGATCCGGGCGGTGTCGCCCAATGAGTAGGGGTCGCCCAGTGAGTGAAGAGAAGAACGTGGAATCCACAGCCGTCGAACCGTCACGCGGACCGAGTGAACGCACAGTTCGGATCGCGAAGATCGTCGCCGTGGTCGCCGGTCTGCTCGGTGTGCTGCTGGCTGTCGTCTCGCCGGTGCTGCCCGTCTCGTACACGAAGACCGAGCTCAACTGGCCGCAGGCCGCTGCGCAGGACGCGACGCCGGTGGTGCAGAACGTCGCGGCGCCGAACGTGTCGTACGTCCCCGTTTCGATGGACATCGCCGTGCCGTGTCGGCTCGCCGCCGACCTTCCGGCGAGCGGCGGAGTCCTCGTGTCGACGGTGCCCGCCGCAGGCGCCGAGGCCGGCAAGGTCGGACTCTTCGTCCGTGCCACCGCGGATCGCATCCTGGTGACGCAGCGGAGTTCGGTCGTCCTCAACGTTCCGCGCGCGCAGGCGCAGCGCGCGTCCGACTGCCGGATCGTCGTGCACGCCGACTCCGAGGGAACCAGAGGTGCGGTCGAAGGATTCACCGGCGAAGGCCAGACCACCTTCGACGTCCCCGACCCGAACTCGCGCCCGCAGATCCTCGGCGTCTACACCGATCTGCCGAAGACGACGCCGCCGGATGGCCTGACCTTCCGCTCGACGGTCGACACCCGTTTCATCTCCAGTCCGACGTCGCTCAAG
This sequence comes from Gordonia malaquae, assembly GCF_037148075.1. Lineage (NCBI taxonomy): Bacteria > Bacillati > Actinomycetota > Actinomycetes > Mycobacteriales > Gordoniaceae > Gordonia > Gordonia malaquae. Next base: position 490,351 of record NZ_JBBCUB010000003.1, read on the forward strand.
GGCGCGCTGCTGATCATCGGCGTCCTCGCGACATTGTTGTCGATCGCGGCGCTCGCCGTGCTCGACGCACGCGACGGCAAGAAACTGCGTCGTCTGTTGCCGAAGCGCTGGTGGCGGCCCACCGTTCCCGACGTCCTCGTGACCGCTGTGCTCGGGGTGTGGCTGTTCATCGGCGGCAACACCGCCGACGACGGCTACCAGGTGACCGTCGGGCGAGTCGCGCCCGGAGCCGGCTATCTGGACAACTACTACCGGTACTTCGGTGTCCCCCAAGATCCGTTCGGCTGGCACTACCAGTACCTGTCGCTGTGGATGCAGGTCAGCACATCCGTGCCGTGGCTGCGCCTGCTGCCGCTGCTGTTCGGCCTCGCCGGATGGTTCCTGATCAGTCGGTTCGCACTGCCCCGCCTGGGCCGCGCGGTCCGGACGTCGAAGTCGGCGTACTGGGCCGCGGCCCTCGGGTTCCTCGCCGTGTGGCTGCCGTTCAACAACGGACTCCGTGTGGAACCGGCCATCACCGTCGGTGTCCTCGCGACGTGGGTTCTGGTTGAACGTGCCATCGCGTCCGGTCGCCTGGTCCCGTGGGCGCTGGCGATCATCACCGCCGCGTTCACGTTGACGATTCACCCGGTCGGCGCGATCGCAGCCGTCGCCCTTCTGGCCGGGTTGCGCCCACTGCTGGCTCGGCTCCGCGCCCGACGTGCCCGGGACGGTTGGCTCCCGATGTTGATGCCGCTCCTCGCCTCCGGCGTCGCCGTGCTGTACGAGATCTTCTCCGATCAGACCATCGCGTCGATCATGGAAGGCGTCCGAGTCCAGGGCGTCGTCGGCCCCACCAACAAGTGGTGGAACGAAGGCATGCGCTACTACGTGCTGCTGAACCCGACTCCCGACGGTTCCATTGCGCGCCGCATCGGCATCTTCGTGACGATCTTGTCAGTCCTGCTTGTCGTTCTGCTACTGCTCAGTCGACGCCGGATCACCGGCATGCCGACCGGACCGTTGTGGCGTCTCGTGTCGGTGACGGCGGGCGCGGTTGTGGTGTTGGCGTTCGTCCCGACGAAGGCGACCCACCAGATGGGCGCCATCGCCTGTCTGACCGGTGTCCTCGCCGCAGCCGCGACCACGATGATCCGCCCCGAAGTACTGCATCGGCGGTGCAACCGGACGTTCTTCGCCGCAGCCGCGACCTACGCGCTCGCGGTGGCGTTCGCCGGCCGCAACCAGTGGTGGTACGTCGGCAGCTACGGCATTCCGTGGGCCGACGACACGCCGCACTTCGGTCCGTTCGCCCTGTACATGCCGATCTTCGCGGCCGCCGTCGCCCTCACCGGGCTCGGCATCTGGCAGTACTACCGCGACGACGCGTTGAGCGATGGACCTTCCCTGCCCGCCGAGCGCAGTCGAGGCGATCTCGGACTCATCGGCAGGCTTCCCCGCTACGCACTGTCCATCGTGTGCGCGATCGTCCTGCTGTTCACGTTCGCTTCGGTCGGCAAGGCCGCGATGGGCGACTCGTGGACGTGGGCGCGGTCGAACGTCGACTCGCTGCGCGGACAGTCGTGCGCGTTGGCCGAAGACGTCCTCGTCGAGGCCGACCCCAACAAGGGCTTGCTCGCTCCCGCGGACGTCGCCGGTCAGAAGGGCATGAGCGTCGCCGATGCACTGGCAGGCGGCAAGGGCAAGGCCGACGGCTTCACGCCGAACGGCGTCCCGACTCATCTCGAGAGTGAAGACGACTCCGACAGCGACTCCAGCGGAGCCGTTCAGCAGACGTCTGACGCAACGGACTCGTCGTCGACTTCCGGCGGGTCGGCGGACACCGATGGCGGCACGGTCGGCACCGAAGGCGTCAACGGGTCGTCGGTGAAACTGCCGTTCGGTCTGGACCAGAAGCGGGTTCCGATCCTCGGCACCTACGGATCGCCGAACGGGCGCGGGAAGCTCACTTCGTCGTGGTACGGCATGCCGGCGCGCAGTGCTGACGCGCCGCTGGTCACCATGTCGGTCGCCGGTTCGGTCGAGTACCTCGACGATCTCGCAGTGCTCAACAGCGGGCAGTCGCTGCGGCTGGAGTTCGGCCGTGTCGAGAAGGACGGCCGAGTCACAACGGTCGCCTCGATGGTCCCGTTGGACGCAGGTGGAACGCCGCAATGGCGCAACCTGCGGTTCCCGCTGGCATCGGCGCCGCCCCGTGCGACGGTCGTCCGGATCGTGGCGTCCGACGTCTCCGCGGCACCCGCGCAGTGGCTCGCCGTCACACCGCCTCGCGTCACGAAGCTCGTGACGCTGAACGAACTCGTCGGTTCGCAGGCGCCGGTCCTGCTCGACTGGGAGGTCGCCCTGGCGTTCCCGTGTCAGCGTCCCGCGGCCGCGATCAACGGTGTGCTCGAGGTTCCCGAATGGCGGATCACGCCCGACGCCGAAGGTGAGCGCGTGAACTCGCAGCGCTGGATGGCCGGCGACTACGGCGGCCCGCTCGGCATCACCGAGAACATGCTGCGGTCGGTCACCAAACCCGGCTACCTGCGGAACTCGTGGGCCAAGGACTGGGGCACGCTCCGCCGACTCGAACCCCTCGCCCCGCAAGTCACCGCACGCCTCGACGTCTCGACGATGCAGCACAACGGTCTCTGGACCCCGGGCCCGATGCGGCCATACAAGAACTGACGACGCGGCTGGATCTCAGGCACCGAAGCGGCGGTTGAGGAGTCGGACGCGGCTGAACAGGAGCGCGCCGCGGAGGAACACCTGGCTCATCTTGGCGACGCTGGACGCGTCGGCGACGAGGCGGCAATTGGCGGGGCACAACATGTTCCATCGGTTGTCGCGAATCTTCTATCGGGTATAATAATCTTCTGGTTTTGGAATGGATCTTGTCACGCGCTGAGCGCTCTCAGCTACTCCTGCGAATTCACGAGGCATCCTAGATGCTGACTCCTCGCCGCTATTGAGATGTCCTAAATTGAAGTTCCAACAACGCCGAAGGCCGCCCAGTCGTAGAAGCGAAAGGCGTTCTCTGACGGCGCACCATTGATTCGATCGACTTGGTGCTCGGCGAGTAGACAATTCAGCTCCTCGCAAGTTACGGAGCGCATCCAACGGATGACATCAGCGAAAGAATTCAAGACCGAACGGGCTTTCCATTCAGAGGTTAGAACCCGGCGGGATATCATGGACGAGTACAGTTTAACGCTGAAAGCAAAAGCAACGTAGTCGCGGACTGGCCAGGCAGTGCCGATACAAAGTTCTCCACCCGCATAGAATATGGCTGACTGGATGCTTAGATGCTCATCTTGTCGCATGTAGTTCATAGCGAGTCCCGACTGGCATGATCCAAGAATTGTAAGGCGATTGCGAATTCTCATGCCAAGCAGGTCGCGGACGGTCGTGGGGTCGCCGTACGTGACTAGCGCTGAATCGTACGGGTCTGGCTTCGCGTGTGAATGTCCGGTGAAATGGGTAATCGAGTCGTTGGAAAGTGACTCTGCGAGAGACTCCCTGGTTGCGGAAGTAGTCGTCACGGGCGTGCCTGATCCAACGATTGACGATATCGATCGCGGTTCGTGGAAGGACCAGGGAAGTGTATCGTAACCAGCGACGGAGCTTGCTTCTTCGATTTGAATAGAGGGCGAGGATGGGTTGTCTTGATCTCTCTCACGGGCGTTCTTGTACGCGAGCATCCTTGAAGGACAAACGTAGACGGTTCTCTCGCCGCTGGGCACCGCGGAGCCTAGCATTCCGGCGGTCCACACCGGGAATGACTGATAGTATCCGCCCGGCATAATTACTATGTCTCGGCCGGACACGCTATAAATCCAGTCTCCTATGGGTGCGATCGCTTTGGCGATCTCTTCGGCTGAACTTGCTGCTGTGCTCGAAGCGCCCGAAATCTGTGAGGGCAGTAGGCCGTTGATCATTCCTGAAAACATTGCAGCGAGAGTTGATCCGCTCAGCGAATCGAACTCGCGCCCGCCGAATACGCCGTCTCGAAGATATACAGCGAAACTGCCCGTAGGGCTGTTTGTGACGTGTACCCAGGTTGTTGAATCTCGAATGCTGGTGAACTCGCAGGCATCGTCGTTTAGGGTGCGGGATGACGTGAGGCCTCGGGATGACTCCAGTAGAATAAAAGCGTCCCGCCATTCGGTCATCCTTGCGAGTTCACAAGCAAGGAACCGGAAGCTAAGCGGATTTCTCTGGAGAAGGCGCTCGATGTCGTTTGTAGACCACGTGCTCTTTAGGTGTAGAACGCACTCCGTCGACCGTCTTATGAGAGCGCGGTAGCGGGAGTCTGATTGAGGGTCACTTGTATCCTGCCAGTTCATGCACTTGATCGCCCAGACTAGGTACTTCTCCATTTGGCGTGTGGACCAGAGTGCGTCCATTGAGTCGTAGGGAAACTCGGAGTCGAGGTTAGCTGTTCTGCGAAGGCTGTACAGTTTGAGGTGAAGTTGCGGATGTGGTGACTCAGAGGCCGCGAGGTACCTTTCGGCGCGCTCGATGCAGTCCTTCAACATCGGAACTCGCGATATCGCGGTGGTGACGATCTCCTCATTGCTCGGAATCCATTCTGGCAAAGAACGAAGGCCCACCGCCGCAAAATTGGACACCGCCGCGGAGACGAACTGACTCTTCGAAAGGCCAAGAAGATCAATATCTTGGTCGTCTGGAACAGCCTTTGAGTAGAGATCCTCTTTCGTCAAGGATATCTCGTGGGATAGCCATGACTCTAGGTTTCCTAGAACCGTATCGTGGAATGCGGACCTGGGTGCCTTTTCGTTGTTCTTCGTAAATATTCGTCGAGCCATATTCAGCTTCTTTAGGGTACTCTTGTAGGCGGACGACCGCTCTGAAATGGGGAGTCCTCCTGCGATTTGGGATTCCATGACGGCAAGGTTTGTTAGTCCATACGCAAAGTCTGCCGAGCCTCTAGGCCTCAATCTAAGCGCGTGCTGTAGCGTCTCTAACGCGAGCTTCTGTTGCTCCGGAGTGGGATTGTTCATCTCCGATATCGCTAGCGCACCGTTTGTGAGCTGCATCGCGCCTAGATTCTGCTCACCCATGCTGAGGAATTTCTCGCCGAGCCGGTACATTAGTTCCGATGCGCGAAGACGTGCTTCATCTCGATTTGGAACGACTACCCATGCAAGCAGCATTGCGAGACGCGCTTCGCAGTCATCCTCTTCCCCCAGGTTGTTTGCTTTCGATACTCCAGCTGCTTCGCCGTACAGTCTCGAGGCAGTGACGGCGTCTGAAAACGAGCATTCTCGGTAGGTTAGGCCAACAGCAGCGTCATACCTTGCCTTTCCTAATTGGTGTGCGGTCTGCGGTACGGCGTAAACTGCTCTGTTTGCGTTGAAGCCAGCGGCGAAAGCATCTTCAATTTCGGCAATCAGCACTGCGGATGTCGTAGGCATGGGGGAAAGAGTATTTCACCTGCGCGCTACACGAGTGGCATTGACCGAATTGCGCAGTCTGCGCGTAGTTCCTAAGCTCTTGTGAATAGCGGCGGATATGCTCCCTGCTGCCATCGATTCTTGGGCGTGACCATCGGAGTCGAGTCGGGTCTGGATGCGGCCCGCAAAACGGCTGAAGTCGCTTGCGTACGTTCGCTGCGGAGTACGAAGCCCGTTGCTGCAGACGATGGGTCGTGTGTCCGGGAGGGAGAGTTTCCCTTAGCGTCCAATCTCGATGCTGGATAGTATCCGAGGTTTCCCAAGCGTGCGGGCACGCGCTGGTCGGCATGTACGTTGCCAGACTTGGGAATGAGCCTCACTCGAATGTTCGAAGTGTTTTAACTGCAGGGTGCCCGCCTAGGCGCCGAAGCGGCGGTTGAGGAGTCGGACGCGGCTGGCGGCGATCGCGGCGTCTGGGTGACCCGACGGGAGGTTGTTCCTGAGGATCGTCCACGCCTGGAAGTCGTCGCGGCCGTGCGGCGACGACGCCCACGCCTGCAGCGCCGTCACATCGCCGCTGGCGAAGACAGCTGACCGCAGGTCTTCGCGTAGTTCGTCGAACAGGTCGACGATGCCGGGGGCCGCGGAGTCGGCGATCAAGCCGCCGCGGCCGAACAGGGCGAGGGCGCCGCGGAGGTCGCCGGTGAGGATCGCCTGGCGCATCTCGGCGACGTCGGAGGTGACGTCGCCGGACAGACGGTAGGGGCGCGACGCGACGACGTCTCCGATGTCCCGGCGGAGTCGGGAGATCTCGGCGCGGACCGTGACAGACCCGAGTTCGCCGTCGGACAGCAGTCCGGCGAGCTGATCGGTGCTCAGACCGTCCGGATGCAGATGGAGGAGCAGCAGGATCTCGGCGTGACGGGGTGACAGCAGTTTGGCGGGCCGACCCGGTGCGCGCCAGCCGGGTTCGTTCGTCAGCACCGACAACCGAGACTGCAGGCTCGCGGTCAACACCCGCTCGGCAGACAGGTCGACGGCCGTCGACTGCAGTTCACGTTCCACTGCTGCGACCACGGATCGGACCGCGGCCAGCGCGAACGGTGCGGCGGCAGCTGCTCCGCCGGTCACGTCGATCGCGCCGATCACCTCACCCGTCACCGGGTCGTGGACGGGCGCGGCCGTGCAGTTCCACTTCTGGACCGGGCTCGCGTAGTGCTCGGGGCCGATGATCTGGATGCTGCGGTCCAGACTCAGAGCCAGCCCCGGGGCGTTGGTCCCGACCGAGTCCTCACTCCACACGGTGCCCTCGACGAAATTGATCTTCGCCGCCGCACCACGCGTCGAGCGGTCGCCGTCCACCCAGAGCAGGCGCCCGTTCCTGTCGGTCAGGGCCACCACGACCCCGGCGTCGGCGATGTCGTCGAGCATCAACGACTTGATCAGCGGCCGAACCGACGCGAGCCGGTGAGCTGCACGGTAGGCGGAGAAGTCGGTGTCGGACATGCCGTCCGGCGACGCTTCCGGGGTCGCCGTGACACCCTGCCGGAGTGACCGCGCCCACGAGTCCCGAACCAGCGAACGCACCGCGCCGTCGGGTGGAGTGACCCCGGACAGGAACTGTTCGTACGCACGCCGAACTCGCGTGGTCGCAGACTTCCCGTTCGACATGGCTTCCTCCGGTGGCACTCGTACCTTGATTGTGCCAAATCAGGGTGACGCCGGTCACGGTCGGTGCGTTTGTCCGGTGCGGCGCTTCGACTCGCTTCGCTCGCTCAACGAGCAGTTAGGTGCGGCCGCGCGGTAGACGGTGGCCTGTCCCCCCGCTCGTTGAGCGAGCGAAGCGAGTCGAAGCGCCGTGACAAGAACGCCTAGCTCGCTCAACGGGCAGGGGCATGACACCTGTCATGGGAAGGACGTGACATCTGCGCTGGGTGCAGGCTCGGCAGAAGCGGGAACGTAGATGGCATGAACAGCGCACTCGCCATCTCAGCAACACAGTTGACCAAGAGCTTCGCGGGGCCCAAAGGCGCCGTCGTCGAAGCGGTGAAAGGCGTCGAGCTCGCCGTACAGCCGGGGGAGGTCGTCGCCTTCCTCGGACCGAACGGTGCAGGTAAGACGACAACCCTCGACATGATCCTCGGCCTGTCCTCGCCGGACGCGGGAGAGGTCCGCGTCTTCGGTCAGGAACCGCGGAAGGCGGCTCGTGACGGGCGGATCGCCGCCGTGATGCAGACCGGCGGGCTGATGGACGACTTCACCGTCGTCGAGACGGTCGGCATCGTCGCGTCCCTGCACAACCGGAACTCCGACGTCGAGGCGGTCATGGCCCGCGCCGACATCGCCGAGATCGCCGACCGCAAGGTGTCCCGCTGCTCGGGCGGCGAACAGCAGCGCCTCAAGTTCGCGCTGGCGCTGTTGCCCGACCCCGATCTCATCGTCCTCGATGAGCCGACCGCCGGGATGGACGTCGAATCGCGCCGCACCTTCTGGGCTGCGATGCGAGCGGACGCACGTCACGGTCGCACGGTCTTGTTCGCCACGCACTACCTGGAGGAAGCCGACGCGTTTGCCGACCGGATCGTGATGATCGCAGGCGGACGTGTCGTAGCCGACGGATCCACCGCCGCAATCCGCAGCCAGGCGAGTCGGCGTGTGGTCTCCGCGCAACTCGACGAGGCCGCCGTTCCTGCCCTGCATCGAGTGTTCCCCGACCTGGAAGTCGTCGAACGGCGTGGCGGTCGGATCTACCTGTCGCTGCCCGATTCGGACGCCCTCGCGCGACACCTCCTCACCAGCACACGGGCTCGAGACGTCGAGATCGCTGCCCACAATCTCGAAGACGCTTTCGTCGCACTCACTTCAGCCACCCTCACCGCAGGAGAGTAGAGACAAGCCATGACTGCACTGTCCGGCGCGGGAATCGCGCCCACCTACCTCAAGTACGACGTTCGGCGAGTGCTGCGGAACCGCCGCGCGATGATCTTCACCATTGCCATGCCAGCGCTGCTGTACCTGGTGTTCGGCGCCACCCAGAAGCATTCGGAGATGGTCGGCAGCGGAAACGTCGCGTTCTACGTCCTGATCGGAATGGCCGTCTACGGCGCGATCCTGGCCGCGTCGTCGAACGCCGCCTCGGTCTCCATCGAGCAGCAGGCCGGGTGGACCCGGACGCTGATGATGACACCGCTCAAGCCGAGCGGCTACGTCTCCACCAAAGTCGCGCTGGCGTTGACGATGAGTGCGCTGCCCGTCCTGGTGCTCACCGTGGTCGGTGCGATCAGCGGCGCGAAGGCTCCGATCGGCGTCTGGATCGCCTGCCTGCTGATCGGCTGGCTCGGATCGTCCGTCTTCGCGGCCCTCGGCCTGGCGCTCGGCAGTGTCCTCAAGGCAGACGGTGCGATGCAGGCCCTCGGCGGAGTGCTTGCGCTCCTCGCCTTCGCGAGCAACGTGTTCGTCCCGCTCTCGGGGACCATGCTGCGCATCGCCGAGTTCACACCGATGTTCGGTGTCGTCTCGCTGGCGCGGTATCCCCTCGACAACGGTGTCACGATCGACGGTACCGAGATCAGCGTGTGGGTGATGGTCGCGAACGCGGTGTTCTGGGCGGCGACCTTCGCCACCGCGGCCGCCTTCTTCTACTCTCGCAGTAGCAACCGCCAGTAAGGACTCTCATGGGCGCCCTCCGGGACCGGATCGACCGGATCGCCGCAGACGACCGGATGCCCTGGCGCCAATGGCGCTGGGCGTTCGGCGCCGTGTGGCTGATCTTCCTCGTGTACCCGATCTCCTCGCTGATCGCCTCCGACCACTCAGTCGGCGTCAAATCCCTCGGGTTGGGCTTCATCGGTGCATTCGGGCTGGTCTACGTCGCTGCCTGCATCCTCTTCATGAACAACGGACCGGGCGTCGACGTCGACACGGAACGCTCACGGTGGGTGTTCGCGGGGACGCTCGTCGCACTCGTCCTCGCGTTGTTCCCGATTCTGCACGAGGCGACATTCGGTCTCGCCGGGTTTCTGATGGCGATCATCTCGTTCATCGCGCCGCGTCGTCTGCAGGTGGCCGTCATCATCGCGCTCATCGTCGCGGCCTGGGTGGTCCCGAAGGTGCTGGGATGGTCCGTCGACTTCGGCGTGGTGGCGATCATGGCGGCCATCGGCATGACGATGATCGCCATGCGAGCGGTCAGCGAACGCGAATCGGCACGCGCCGAGATGCATGAGCGGCAACGGGAGCTCGACGCCGAACTCGCCGTCGTCGCAGAACGGGAGAGCGTCGCGCGCGACGTCCACGACATCCTCGGGCACTCCCTGACCGTCATCTCCGTCAAGACCGAGCTGGCGGGCAGGCTCGTCGATCGTGATCCCGAACGCGCGAAAGCCGAGATCGCCGAGGTGAACGCACTCACCAGGGCAGCGCTCGCCGAAGTCCGGACGACCGTCGGACGGCTGCGGACTCCGGACCTGCCGAGTGTTCTCGCATCGGCGGGAAGCGCGCTCCGCGCGGCGGGGATCACCGCGGACCTGCCGGACCCGGCCACCGTGTCGACGCCGAACGCCACGTTGTTCGCGTGGGTTCTGCGGGAGTCGGTCACCAACGTCGTCCGGCATTCGGGGGCGTCGTCGTGCGAGGTGACGGTGACCCCCGAGACACTGGTGGTCCGCGACGACGGTCAGGGATCACCGTTGCTCACGTTCGGCAACGGCCTGCGTGGTCTCGCGGAACGGGTCGACGCAGCGGGCGGCCGGCTCGTCGTCTCCTCGGACAGCTGTGGAACCGTGGTGACCGCGACCATGACCGAGGAGAACTGATGATCCGACTGCTGCTGGCGGATGACCAGGCGCTGGTCCGCGGTGCGCTCGCCGCACTTCTGGACCTCGAGCCCGACCTGACGGTCGTCGCGCAGGTCGGACGCGGCGACGAAGTGGTGGCCGCGGCGCGAGAGTCTCAGGCGCAAGTGTGCCTGCTCGACATCGAGATGCCCGGTATCGACGGCATCGACGCCGCCGCTCAGGTGACCGCCGAACTCCCAGGCGTTCGCTCGTTGATCGTGACCACCTTCGGACGGCCCGGATACCTGCGTCGTGCGATCGATGCGGGAGCGTCCGGGTTCGTCGTCAAAGACACTCCCGCCGCCCAACTCGCCGACGCCGTCCGTCGGGTGCACGCCGGACTGCGCGTGATCGACCCGACCCTCGCGACGGAGAGTCTGACGAGCGGCGAGAATCCGTTGACGCCTCGTGAGTCGGACGTGCTCGCCGCCGCATTGTCGGGTGGAACCGTCGCAGCCATCGCCGCCCAGGTGCATCTGTCGCAGGGCACCGTCCGGAACCACCTGTCGTCGGCCATCGGCAAGACCGGGACGTCGACGCGTGCTGAGGCCGCTCGGGTGGCGCACGAACGTGGCTGGATCTGAATCGCCGCACCCGAGACGTGCGGGCCGCCTCGTGAGCCATCCGATGTGGCGAGGTTCGCAGGGGCGGACTGTCGGCGCCCGCCGGTAGCATGTGGTCATGTCCGAGAATGCTCGCTCAACCACGGTCGCCGATCTGCGGCAGTGGACGAACGACGCCCGCGTCCCCGGCCAGCCCCCGGAACTGTCCGACCTGTCGTGTCTGCTCATCGCGTCCGCGTATCTGACGCCGACGGCGCGAGCGACCGTCGTCCGTCGGGCCTCGAGCAACCTCCCGCTTCCGTCGCCTGCCAACGGGTACAGCGAACTCCGGCGGGTGCAGCGCAGCATCCTGCACGCGGAGGGATACCTGGGCACCACGGTGCTCCCCGGACTCGTCCTGCCCATCGTCCGTTCGCGGTTGGCCGGTCTCAACCGTCGTCGAGAAGACGCCCACCGCGCGGTCGTCACCGCGAAGGGAGTCCTTCCGAGCGGCACCCGTGCGATCCGCCGAGAGCGCCGCGAGAACACATATCTGGAGATCGACGAGCGCGAGCAACTGTTCTCAGGTCTGCTGTGCACGCCGGTCCCGAATCGGCCGGTCGGTGCGCGTAAAGCCGGTTCGGACATGTTCGACAAAATCGTCGGCGCCGTCGGGCAGGTCGGTGGCCGCGGTCCTCGTCGTCAGATGGAGGAGATGGCGGCGAAGGTCTTCGGGCCGGATGCGGTCGCATCCGGGACACTTGCACGCGGTGCGGCCTTCGCCGACGGCTACGAGACGTTGCTGTTCGTCGCGGGTCACTATTACGACCGCATCCGGACGAACCCGGCCTGGCTCTCGGATCACTTCGAGATGCAGCGTGTGCAGGTGAATCTCCACGCCGAGCTCGCCGAGATCGCCGCCGACATCGTCGCCCTGCGCGCGCTTCGTGTCGACCTCGATCAGGCGAAACGAAACGGCGGCTTCGACGCGGGCTTCGCCGAGCACATCGCTGCACGGGAGAACGCACTCCGCCCGGTCTGGTCGGAACTGATCGACCGGGTGCATGCGCTCAGCGAGATCGCCGCGACGGTCGAGTCGGCTGCCGTGGAACTTCGACTGCTTGACGAGTTCGACCGCGCCTCCACCATCGACGCCCGCATCGATCATCTCCTCGCGAGGTCGGGCGACCGTGAGATCGGCGCCGACCACACGCGGCGGCTGTCGCAGCAAGTGCGCAGTGGCGAAGAGCAGCTCCGGGTGTATCGCGACGTGTTGCAGGGCAACATCTCACAGCTCGGGCCGGGCCTGATGCGGGAGCTTCCGGAGCGATACGAACCCTGACGCGGGTGCCCGTTTCATCGTCGTGTGAATGCCACGCGAGTTCGCATCTGTGCCGTCTCTCTCGACATGTGACCAGTGGGACAATCCCGATGGGGTGTGATGGTCGCCTCGCCGCTACGGTTGGCGTCCATGTTCTCCTCGCGGTTCGTCCGCCTCGCATCCGTGCTCGCGGTTGCCGCAGTGTCTCTCGTCGGCGTCCCCGCCTCGGCAGGTCTCGCGGCAGCTGCCCCGGCCGTTCCCGCCGACTCTGGCGTCGCGTCGACGATCGCCGCGGAGAAGCAGATCACGCCGTATCGCGTCGACCTGACCGTCACGTCGGCCTCGATGGGCGGCGACGTCAAGGTCACCGTGCTCTCGCCGACCGGTGACGCACCGCGCCCGACCATCTACATGCTCGACGGTGCGGGTGCGGGTGAAGACGTCAGCGATTGGATCACCAAGGGTGGGGCGGAAGAGTTCTTCGCCGGCCGCAACGTCAATGCAGTGTTCCCGGCGGGCGGTGCTGCGTCGTTCTACACGAATTGGTTGAAGGAAGATCCGAAGATCGGCCGCCCACAATGGGAGACATTCCTTACTCGCGAACTGCCTCCGCTGATCGACGCGAGGTTCCACGGCAACGGCAGCAACGGCGTCGCCGGCCTGTCGATGGGCGGCCAGTCGGCGTTCACGCTCAGCAGTCGCAATCCGGGACTGTACCGCGCGATCGGATCGCTCAGTGGTTGCCCGGTCATCACGGGCGCCAAGAATGAAGCGTTTGTGAAGGCGACCGCCGCGATGTACGGCGGCAACGCAGAGAAGATGTGGGGCCCGGCGGGCGGAGAGTACTGGCGGTCGCACGATCCGCAGTTCCGCCTCGACGCGCTGCGGGGAACCACGATCTACATGGAGTCTGCGCAGGGAAAGCCCGGTGAGCCCGATCGCCGCGGTGATCCGGAGTCGGACCTGCCGCCGCAGATCGTGTACGGGATCGCTTCGGGTGTCGAGATCGGCGCGGACAGCTGCACGCGGGAGTTCGCCGTCAAATTGACGAAGGCGAAGGTGCCGTTCACTCTGGACTTGCGGCGGGTCGGAACGCATCGCTGGGACTATTGGAAGCTCGGCCTCGGGCGCATGTGGAAAGTGCTCGAGCCCGCCCTGTGACATCTGCGTTGCGATCAGGCCACACCTGCGAATGTATGACCTGCGACACATCTACCCGCTCGTAAACTTAGGTACTCTTAGCGACCATGTGGTCTAACCGGTTTACGCGCATCGCCTCTGCTGTCACAGCAGTCGCAGTAGTCACAGCATTGGTGCCCGCTGTGGCAGATGCGGCACCGTCTCGCCACCGTGCCGCACGGATCGTCGCGGCGAAGAACGTGTCCCTCGAACGGGTGGACATCACTGTCGACTCGCCTTCGATGGGCCGCAAGATGAAGGTGACCGTGCTGACGCCCGGCGGAACCGATCTGCGCCCGAGTCTCTACATGCTCGACGGGGCGGACGCGGGCGAGGACGTCAGTGACTGGATCACCAAGGGCGGCGCCGGACAGTACTTCGCCGGCCGCAACGTGAACGTCGTCCTTCCCGCCGGGGGTGCAGCGTCGTTCTACACGAACTGGCGCAACACCGACGCGAAGCTGGGGAAGCCGCAGTGGGAGACGTTCCTGACGAAGGAACTGCCGCCGCTGATCAATGAGCGGTTCCACGGATCCGGAAACAACGCGGTGATGGGCCTGTCGATGGGCGGCCAGTCGGCATTCGCGCTCGCCGCCCGTCACCCCGAGTTGTACCGCGGTGTCGCGTCGTTGAGCGGCTGCCCGCCGATCACCGGGCCCGCCAACGAGGCCTACGTGCGGTCGACGCTCGCCAAGAGCGGCGCAGACGCCGTGAAGATGTGGGGAACTCCCGGTGGCGCGTACTGGCGAGATCACGACCCGGCACGAAAGCTGGACGCGCTGCGCGGCAAGCGGATCTTCATCTCGGCGGGATCCGGCGCCATCGGCCCCTTCGACCTCACGGCCGACTACGACCCGTCCGAAGGCCCGCGCGACGCGCAGATGGCCGCCGGTTCGGCGCTCGAGGTGGGCGCATACCGCTGCTCCCTCGAATTCGCGGCAGATCTTCAGCGTGAGGGGATCGCCTTCACTCCGGGCTTCCGCCTCATCGGCACTCACCGCTGGGACTACTGGAAGCAGGACCTCCCCAAGGCCTGGGAGACCCTCGCTCCGGCCCTCTGAGACGCCTGACGCGGCCTTCGTCGACACACGCTGCACTCCTCGATGCGGCCGACCCTTCAACGACAAACGCGGCCTTCACGAAGGCCGCGTTTGTCGTTGAAGGTCGCGGTGTGAACTACCGGCTGACGTATGCCGACGCGAAGGCCAGGAATGCGTCGTCCTCGTCGCGGTCGGTCACTGTGACGCGGACTCCGTCGCCGGCGAAGGGGCGAACGATCACGCCCGCTGCTGTGCTCGCCTCGGCGAACGCCGTCGACTCGTCGCCGAGATCGAGCCAGACGAAGTTGGCCTGCGAGTCGGGCACGCGGTACCCGAGGTCACGCAACGCTGCCGTCACACGGTCACGCTCGGCCACGACGGCTTCGGTACGCGCCAGGAGCTCGTCCTGGACGCGCAGAGACGCCACTGCGGCCACCTGGGTCAGTGTGCCGACGCTGAACGGCACATGGATCTTTCCGAGCGCTGTGATGACAGTCGGGTGCGCGACGGCGTATCCGACGCGTAGGCCTGCGAGACCGTATGCCTTCGAGAACGTACGCAGCACAACGAGGTTCTCGAACTCGCGGCGCAGTTCCAGGGCGTCGTACGCGTGAGGGCCGTCGAGTCTCGTGTACTCGAAGTAGGCCTCGTCGAGTGCGACGACGACGTCGCTCGGGACCGCCTCCAGGAACGCGCGGAGTGCAGCAGCCTCCACGACGGTGCCGGTCGGGTTGTTCGGGTTGCAGACGAAAATGAGACGGGTGCGGTCGGTGATCGCCGCGGCCATCGCCCCGAGGTCGTGGACGCCGTCGCCGGTCAGTGGGACCTGCACCGGAGTCGCACCTGCGACGCGCGTGGCCAGCGGGTACGTCTCGAACGACCGCCACCCGAACAGGACCTCATCGCCCGGGCCGGAGGTGGCGGTGATCAGGTTCTGGCACAGGATCACCGATCCGCACCCCACCTGGATCTCGTCCGGTGTGACGCCGAGCGACTTCGCGAGTTCGTCGGTCAGTTCCACCATCCCGTTGTCGGGGTACCGGTTGAGTGTGGCGACGGCGTCGGCGATCGCAGTCTGCACGCTCGGCAGCGGGGGATGGGTGGTCTCGTTGCTCGCGAGCTTGATGGCGCCCGGGAACGTCTTGCCGGGGACGTAGACGGGCAGGGAGTCCAGGTCTGATCTCATGCGTGGGGCCACCCCCCGAATGTATGCCCCGGGCGCGTCCGGCACGTCGGCGACCTGCCGATTTGCTACTGCTCGAAAGGTCTGTGTAATGTTCTGCCTCGGAAGTTCGCGATACGAACTCCGCTGGAGGCGTGCCAGAGCGGCCGAATGGGACTCACTGCTAATGAGTTGTTCCGCGTAAAACGGAACCGGAGGTTCAAATCCTCTCGCCTCCGCCGACCGAGGTTCGCCCTGGGTAAAATTGAAGAATGACGATCGGGTACACTCGATCAGGCACGCGCCCGTAGCTCAACGGATAGAGCACTTGACTACGGATCAAGAGGTTAGGGGTTCGAATCCCTTCGGGCGCACCATGTTTCAAGATCCCCATCCGGTATCCGGATGGGGATCTTTTGCTCTCTGCCCGGGGTTCCTCGTCAGACTGTGACCAAACGCACCTGTGGTTAACTGTTGAATAGCTGGATTCTCGGTGAGATTCGTGTAACGCTCAGTTCGTCGGGCGCAGATGTCCGACATGACTCGAATAACGGGGGGAAATATGAAGAATCGTCTATTCGCAATCGTGCTTGCTGCGTTTGCTGCACTCGGACTCGTCGCCACGGGGGCTGTGGCGACGACGGGCCAGGCGTCGGCGGCGACGGTCCGCGACACCGGTTCGCAGGTGTTCGTCGGCTTCACCAAGGCCGAGACCAAGCAGCTTGCACGCACAGGTGTCGCGGGGGTCATCGACCATCCAGCGATCAGCCCGAACTTCTCGGTCTCGGTCGATTCCGAGTCGCGCTTCAAGCGCGTGTACGTGCCCGGGCGCGGGTACGTCCGTTACGCGACCGCGAACGGCCTGGTCCGTGAGGCGGCCGCGCACAATGGCAACGTCTGGATCAGCTACAACAAGGGCCGCCGCTACCCGTTCACACTGTGGACCCGTTGGTAACGATCCCCTGAGGCGTCGGGTGACGTCCCTTGCTGACGACGCGGGCCGGATTCCTTTCCGGCCCGCGTCGATCCGTACGCGTCGCTCACCCGCCCTGCTCGCCGCCGCGTAGGGTGTGCGACGTGGACGCGGGACAGTGGAACGGACGGCCTGGCTACCGGCCGCCGATGGCCGCGGGGCAGCAGTACCCGCCGCTCGGATACGCCCCGGACGGTGGTGCCCGCTACGGTTACATCCCCGAACCGGGTGCCGAGTTCCCGCGAGAACAGTCCGAGACCGTCGTCGAAGCTGCGCACATCGGGCCGTCGAGCGCCCCGCCGTCGAACAGTCCCCAGCGGCTCGCATGGGGTGTGGTGTCCGTGGTGGTCCTGGTGCTGGTCGTCGTCGGTGGTCTGAAGCTGATGTCGGGCGGTGGTTCGGACGATCCGCCGACACGCGCTGATCCGCCTGCCTCGCAGAACACCGATGACCCGTATCTGCCGAAATCGATCACTCCCACCGAGACCGTGCCAGGCGAGAGTCGGACTCCCGCACCGAGGAACAGTCTCGAGGCGATCCTGTCGGTCGAGGCGGCACCGGGCTCGACGGTGATCTATTTCAACAACGGACGTGTCCAGGTGGACTTCATGGACTCGAGCCGCTGGGAGCAGAAAGTGATCGCGACGCCGGGACTGCTCCGTATCAACGTCGTGGCACGCGCAGGGGCTGCCGCGTCGTGCACGATCACTGTCGACGGCGCGCCCGTCGCGCACGAGGAACTGCCCGAAGGCGACCCGTCCGGCGTTGTGGTCTGCCGTGCGGCCGGGTGAAAGCTAACGTAGAGGCGTGACTTCCCCCGAATCGGCTGCCGAGACCGGCGCAAAGACGATGTTCACCTGGCGCAGTCCCGACGGGGGCAGGCTCGAACAGGTGCGGCTCAAGAGCGGCGGCGGACGACTCCGTGCGTACGGCCGCATCATCTGCGCAGCGAGCGCCGATGTCGAGGCCTACTCGGCGTCGTACGAGCTGGTGACGAACGACATCGGTGTGTCGCGGCGGCTCTCGGTTCGCGTGCTCCGAGCCGGCGGTGAAGGCCAGCTCGAACTGAGCCGCGACATGGACGGGAAGTGGATGGTGCAGACCGCCGACACGACCGTGCAGAGCGAATTCGGCGGCGCCGAAGCGGTCGACGTCGTCGGATCGCCGTTCTTCAAGATGCTGCCGATCAATCGACACAAGATCGTCAGCGGCGGCAGCGCGACCGGAGTGCATCTGGTCAGTCTGAAGCTGCCGACGTTCAACATCGAACCGGCTCAGGCCGACTACACGGTGGCCGACGGTCGGCTCACGGTCGTCACGAACGGGCTGACAAGCGAGCTGACGGTCGACGGCCAGGGCGTCGTACTCGACTACGTCGGAAACGCCACCCGGATCGTTTAGTGTTGCGTGTCGAAAGTTCCGTCTAGGAACTTTCAACACGCGACACTAGCCCAGCCAGACTCGCGCGAGGTGCGCCTGACGCCGCAGTTCCTGCTGCCAGCCGTCGTCGCCGACGGTCACATCGATGATCGGCTGCAGTTCGCCACCGGCGATGGCGTCGTACCGCTGCCGCGCTCGGTGCCCCGCCTCGACGAGTGCCGCGACGTCGCCGTGGTCCCGGAGACGGTCACGCGCCGCGACGAGCAGGTCGATCGTCTCGCTGAGGGTGTTGAGCAGGGCCACCGAGTTGGCCTCGAGCATCGCGCGCTGGAGGTCGGGCGCCGTTCCGGCCACTCGCGTTCCGTCGCGGAAACTGCCCGCCGCGAGCCGCAACGACAGTGAGCTCTCGCCTGCACCGACGGCGGCTGTGACCGCCGCAGTCAGGTGTGGATTGTGCGAGATCGCGGCTGCCGCACGGTCGTGCGCGTCGTTCGCTGCGGGGACGACGTTCGATCCGACAGCGCGGGCCATCGCCGCAACGGCGAGCCAGTCGTCCGCGGGAGTGTCGTCGTGTGTCGTGACCATCCACATCGCGCCCTCGAACAGCGACGGGTCGGTGGCGTCCCACCCGGAGTACGCGGTGCCCGCCATCGGGTGCCCGCCGACGTAGCGTCCTCCGGGGTGGTGGCGCGCGACGATCCTGGCGACTTCTTCCTTCACACTCACCACGTCCGTCACCAGGCATGCAGGCGCGTGATCGGCGATGGCGTCGACGATGGGGCCGAGCGTCGTCACCGGCGTCGCCAGGACGATCACCGCATCGAGTTCCGCCGCCCTGGCGAGCGTCGCCACCAGATCGGACGAGGCGTCGTAGCCGTCAGCGGTCGCGGCGTCGACCGTCGCCTGGGACCGGTTGTAGCCGAACACGGGGGCCTGGTCTGCGGCGAGCCTGCGAAGCAGGGAACCGCCGATCAGTCCGAGGCCGAGAATGCAGACGGGGCGCGACGATGCGGTAGACACGCCTCCAAGCGTGGCATACCCAGGCCGAATCCGACTTGGGAGAGTGTCGAAAAGCGGCTACCGTGGCGGACATGGCGAAGCCTGTCGCGAAGAGCGATTACTCCGATGTCGACGGCTTCGCGGTGGCCGTTGCACTCAGTGAGTCCGGTTGGAAGGTCACGGCGCTCAAACCGTCGGCGCTCGACAGCCTCGATGACGCCGAACTCCAACTCCGGGAGCTCCGAGCGACGGGTGCTGTCTTCGGCCTCCTGGACGTCGACGATGAGTTCTTCATCATCGTCCGACCCTCCCCATCTGGCGCCCGCCTGCTCATCTCCGATGCGACGGCGTCCGTCGACTACGACATCGCCGTCGATGTACTCGACGCCCTCAACATCGACGTTCCCGATCTGGACCCGGATGAGATCGACGACGTCGACCCGTGGGAGGAGGGGGACCTCGCCATCCTCGCCGACCTCGGCCTGCCCGACGCGGTGATGAGCGTCATCGTCGGCGACACCGACCTGTACGCCGACGAGCAGATCGGCATGATCGCCGCGCGACTCGGGTGTGCCGACCAGCTCTCCACCGTTCTCGACGATCTCGGTCACTGACTCCGGCGATGACGCCTGATCGCGGCGCGGTGCAGCGCGACGCCGAGCGGTTGATGCGGCTCGCGCTCGACGCCGCGCATCATGCGGGCCCGGACGACGTCCCGATCGGCGCCGTGGTCGTCGGGCCGGACGGCTCCGTTCTCGCATCCGCAGCGAATCGGCGGGAGGCAGACGGTGATCCGACCGCGCACGCGGAAGTCCTCGCCCTACGCGAAGCGACGAGGCGGCACGGAGACGGCTGGCGACTCGAGGACTGCACATTGGCCGTCACCGTCGAACCGTGCACCATGTGCGCCGGGGCGATCGGTCTCGCCCGAGTCTCTCGTGTGGTGTTCGGAGCGTGGGAGCCGAAGACCGGCGCCGTCGGATCGCTGTGGGATGTGCTGCGCGATCCCCGGCTAGTTCACCGCCCGGAGGTACTCGGCGGAGTACTCGAAGCGGAGTGCGCGGTGCTCGTCACCGACTTCTTCGCGGCCCGACGCTGAATCTGCGGCACACTGGTGGTGCGGGCGCACAGCCCACCAGGACTCCGAAAGGAAACGTCATGTCTGATCCGATGGACAAGGTCAATGAGGTCGTCGAGGCGGTCCGCGGCAAGGTCAATGAGATCGCCGAGAGCGAGCAGGTGAAGGCCGCGGTCGAGACGGCGCGCACGAAGATCGACGAGATCGCCGCCAACGAACACGTTCAAGGCGCCGTCAACACCGCCATGGGCAAGGTCAGCGAGATCGCGGCGAACGAGCATGTTCAGAACGCCGTGAACACTGCCGTGGACAAGGTCAACGAGGTCGCGGCGAACGAGCAGGTGCAGAGTGCGGTCAACACTGCCGTGACCAAGGTGAGCGAATTCGCCGACAAGCTGACCGGTGGCGGTTCCGGGGGTCCCGGCAGCGCTCCGGGAACGCCGACCGACAAGTAGTCGAATATCGCGGAAACTGGCTCTGACCAGCTGATTTCGTGCGACGGGACCTCTGCCGTATAGTTCTTCCCGGTGGCGTGTCCGAGCGGCCGAAGGTGCGACACTCGAAATGTCGTGTGTAGTAACCCTGCACCGGGGGTTCAAATCCCTCCGCCACCGCTCGAGGCCCCCGATCTGCAATGCAGGTCGGGGGCCTTTCCATGCTAGGGAGACATCTGGATGACTGAGCAGTATGAACGACTACGGCTCGCGCCCGATCTGAACGTCACCTGGGACCGAGACTTCTTGATCGTGTCGACGCCCCGCTGGGAGCCGGGCACATTCGTCTACGACCTCGACTTCCTCGTGGTGAAAAGCAAGCCGGACTCGGATCGTGTCCGAGTGATCCTGTCCGCACGCGGTGCACATGTCGATTTCCAGGTTCTTCGTTTCGATCTGGACGCTCCGACTTTCGCCGAGTTCGAGAGTCTGCTCGCGCGGGCAGCTGCGCGCTGAGCGGATAGACGCCCTAGCGTGAGAGGCATGACCGCCATCGCCGTGACGATCGACTCCGCACGATTCGCATCAGTGCTGTTTCGCCCTGTGGCCAGCGCGGTCGTCGACGTCGATGGTGTTGAGCACATCGTGCCGTGGCGGGCGACGGCGACATTCGAGGTCGATCCCGGTGCTCATCGCGTAGCGGTCTTGTGCAGGTGGTTCGGCCGCTGGGAGACGCGACGGGCGTCCAGCGTCATCGATGTGGCCGCAGGCACGACAAAACCGCTGTGGATGAGGGTGGGAAATCTCAGCGGCGAACGGTTCACCATTCACGAGAATCCCCGCGGCGCCTACGTGTACGGGCGGTGACTGCACACTTTGGCGACGTTTTCTCCCTGTGGGGCCGGGAAAAGTCGCCGAAGTTGTACGGCGCCGTCAGTGCTCGGTCGAGAACGAGCTGCGACGGCGGTGCACTTCGAGGGCGAGCGTGACCAGCCGGTCGATGAGGTCGGGGTAGGCGATGCCCGACGCCTCCCACATCTTCGGGTACATCGACGCGGGGGTGAAGCCGGGGATTGTGTTGATCTCGTTGAGAAGCCAGCCTCGGCCGTCCTCCTCATAGAAGAAGTCCACCCGGGCCATGCCGGCGCAGCGCAGCGCGACGTACGCGTCGGCGGCCAGTTCGCGGACCTCGGCGATCGCGGCGTCGGACAACGGCGCCGGGATCATCAGCTCGGCGGCACCGGTGACGTATTTGTCCTCGTAGTCGTAGAAGTCGCTGCCCGGCTTGATCTCGCCGGGAAGGGTGGTGTCGGGTGCGGTGTTGCCGAGCACCCCGACCTCGATCTCACGACCGGTGACGGCCTCCTCGATGACGACGACCTCGTCGTAGTGGAGAGCGAGATTGATGGCTTTGTCGAGCTCGTCTGGGGTGGTCGCGCGTGAGACGCCGACCGACGAGCCCATGTTGGCGGGCTTTACGAACACCGGGAGACCGAGTTCTTCAACAGCCTGGTCGACGACGGTGCGGGCATCGTCCACGCCGTCGCGGAACGTGATCCACGCGCACTGCGGAATCCCCGCGCGTGCCGCGACCTCCTTGGCCATCGCCTTGTCCATGCAGAGGGCGGACGACAGGACGCCGCATCCGACATACGGCGTCTTGAGGAGCTCGAGCATGCCCTGGACAGTGCCGTCTTCACCGTGCGGACCGTGCAACAACGGCAGGACGACGGTGATCTCCCTCGACTGCCCTCGGGAAGCGGGGGAAGCGGAGTCGGTACCGCGGATCACGGACAGCGGGTCCACTTCCGGGCCTTCGACGTCGAGACGGTTCGGCAGCGTCTCGCCTGCCGCGAGGGCTGCGGCAGCGGCTTCGTTGCGATGCCACACTCCGCTCTTGTCGATCCCGACGGGGACGAGGACGTACTTGTCGGAGTCGGCGGCGGCCAGCACGTGGGCGGCGGTGACCCGCGACACGTCGTGCTCGGCGGACGCTCCGCCGTAGAGGACGACCAACCGCAGCAGGGGGGTGCTCATGGGTGCCAGGATACGTGTTCGCCTGTAGCGTTTCTCTTCGTGCACCTCCTCGCCAGTCAGATCGCAGCAGCCACCGGTGGAACTCTTCACGGGCCGGACGTCCAGGTCGTTTCGGCGAGTATCGACTCGCGGACGATCGCGCCCGGTCAGCTGTTCGTGCCGATCGTCGCAGCGCGTGACGGTCACGATTTCATTCCGGTCGCCGTCGACGCAGGCGCCACCGTCTACCTGACCGACCGCGCACCGGACCCTGCGGTGACCGCGACAGCCGTGCAGGTCGCCGACACCGCGGTGGCCCTCGCCGACATCGGACGAGCCGTCCGAGCATCGCTCCCTCCGCGCGTCGTCGGTGTGACCGGGTCCGTCGGCAAGACGTCGACGAAGGACCTGCTCGCTGGCGTCCTTGCGACCACGTACCGCACTGCGGCCAGTGAGAAGTCGTTCAACAACGAACTGGGTCTGCCCCTCACACTGCTCGGCGCACCCGACGACACCGAGGCCGTCGTCCTCGAGATGGGCGCACGAGGAGTCGGGCACATCGCGCTCCTGTGCGACATCGCGTCACCGACAGTCGGCGTCATCACGCGTGTCGAAGCCGTCCATCTGGAGATGTTCGGAACTCTCGACGACGTCGCTCAAGCCAAGGGTGAACTCGTCGAATCACTGCCCACCGACGGAATCGCAGTCCTCAACGCCGACCATGCCGTGGTCAAGGCCATGCGGTCGCGCACACAGGCGCGGGTCCTCACCTACGGAGTCGCCGACGACGCGGACGTCCGCGCCACCGACGTGGTTCTCGACGCGCAGCTTCGAGCGTCGTTCACGCTGCACAGCCCGTGGGGTTCGACAGCGGTGGCGCTGCAGGCACGTGGCGAGCACCAGGTCCCGAACGCGCTCGCTGCGGCTGCCGCAGCGTGTGGACTGGGTGTCCCGCTCGACGCCCTGCCGTCCGGGCTGAACGACGCGGCCCTGTCCGGACTCCGCATGGAGATGAGCACAACGGCAGCGGGCGTCACCGTGATCAACGACGCCTACAACGCGAACCCGACGTCGATGATCGCCGGTCTCTCATCGTTGCACCGCCTCGACGCACGCCGACGCTTCGCCGTTGTCGGGACGATGGCCGAACTGGGGTCAGACGGCCCGGCCGCACACCGGGACGTCGCCCGCCAGGCGACCGACCTCGGGATCACGGTCATCGCCGTCGACGAGCCTGCCTACGGAGACGCCGGAGTGATTCACGTGGCCGACGTGGCAGGGGCGGTCGCGGCACTCGGCGACCTGGCCGAGGGCGACGCGGTCCT
The DNA here is from genome assembly GCF_037148075.1 of Gordonia malaquae. Lineage (NCBI taxonomy): Bacteria > Bacillati > Actinomycetota > Actinomycetes > Mycobacteriales > Gordoniaceae > Gordonia > Gordonia malaquae. Next base: position 514,034 of record NZ_JBBCUB010000003.1, read on the forward strand.
GGTGAAGGGCAGCCGCGTCGCCCAGCTCGAACGCGTCGCGCAGGCGCTCGCGTAGGCGGCTACGGGACCAGGGCGAAGGCCTTGGAGTCGTAGGTGCAGCGGGCGAGTTCACCGACGACGGTCGATGGGCCGCATTCCCAGTCGCGGACCTTCTGCGTCTGGCCGGTCGCGATCAGCGGGCTGTACTCCTTCGCGATGGCCTTCGCGGTCGCGCATGTCACGTCACCTTCGACGAGATGGATCTGCAGCGCTCCGTCCGGGCCCTTCGCCGGCCCGCACGACTTCGCGTCGTCCGGGGTGCTCGACTCCGGAGCGGTGGCGGTCTCCGACGTGGGCTTGCGACCTGGCACGACGGGGACGCTGCGGTCCGTCGGGGGAGTGACCGCGGCGGTGGCCGATGTCGACTCGGCGTTCGGAGCGGCGGTCTCGTCCCCACAGGCGGCGACGGTTCCGGCGAGCGCGAGGCCCAGGACTGCGGTTGCGGCCAGCTTCATCGTGCGAGTCATCATGGTCCCCACGGTAGCGAACCTGGAACAATGGTTCCTCGTGACCAGCAGTGAGTTCATCCGGCGTGCCACCCTCGACGGGACGGCCGGTCGTACCGGCACCATCGTCACCCCGCACGGAGAGATCCAGACGCCGGCCTTCGTGCCCGTCGGAACCAAGGCGACAGTGAAGACGGTGGTGCCCGAACAGGTGGCGGCGCTAGGGGCTCAGGCGGTGCTCTCGAACGCGTACCACCTGTACCTTCAGCCCGGCGCAGACATCGTCGACGAAGCCGGCGGCCTCGGGCGGTTCATGAACTGGCCCGGACCGACGTACACCGACAGCGGCGGCTTCCAGGTGATGTCGCTCGGAGTCGGGTTCAAGAAGGTCATCTCGATGGACGCGGCAGGCCCGCAGGACGACTCGATCATCGCCGAGGGCAAGGAACGGTTGGCGAACGTCGACGACGACGGCGTGACCTTCAAATCGCACATCGACGGCACCAGCCACCGATTCACGCCCGAGGTGTCGATGCAGATCCAGCATCAACTCGGCGCCGACATCATCTTCGCGTTCGACGAGCTCACCACGTTGATGAACACACGCGGGTACCAGGAGCAGTCGCTTGAGCGGACCCGGCAGTGGGCCATCCGCTGCCTCGCCGAGCACAACCGGCTGTCCACCGAGCGTTCACACCGCCCGCAGCAAGCGCTGTGGGGCGTGATCCAGGGTGCGCAGTACGAGGACCTGCGTCGCAAGGCAACGCGTGATCTTGTCGAGCTGAGCCGCATCGACCGCGACAACGGCGGCAAGGGCTTCGGCGGATACGGCATCGGTGGCGCCCTGGAGAAGGACAACCTCGGCACCATCGTCGGATGGGTCACCGAGGAGATGCCCGACGACGCGCCCCGGCATCTGCTCGGCATCAGCGAGCCGGACGACATCTTCACAGCCATCGAGAACGGCGCCGACACCTTCGACTGCGTCTCCCCGACACGCGTCGCCCGCAACGGGGCCATCTACTCGTTCGACGGCCGGTACAACATCACGAACGCCAAGTTCAAACGTGATTTCACGCCGCTCGACGCGGAGCTCGACAACTACTCCACGCAGTACACGCGGGCCTACCTGCATCACCTGTTCAAGGCGAAGGAGGGCCTGGCGTCGACCCTGGCGACACTGCACAACCTGTCGTTCACGATCACGCTCGTCGATCGGGCGCGCAAGGCCATCGAGGACGGGAACTACTTCGAGTACCGCGACGAGTTCCTCGGCCGCTACTACGCGGGGACCAAGCGCAATGGGTGACATGGTCGGCACCCCGACGGTGATCGTCGACGCCGACGTCCTGGACCGGAACATCGCGACGATGGCCGACGCGATGGCGACCAAGGGCATCGACCTGCGACCGCACGCCAAAACGCACAAGATCGTCGAGATCGCACGCAAGCAGATCGACGCCGGAGCCGTCGGGCTGTCCGTCGCGACGATCGGCGAGGCGGAGGTTTTCGCCGACGCCGGGATCGACGACCTGTTCATCGCGTACCCGCTGTGGCTGACGCGGTCGTCGGCAGCGCGTCTCGCAGCACTCGCCGAGCGGGTGGACATCTCGTTCGGCATCGACTCGGCGGAGGCCGCGGTGACCGCGGCCCGCCTGCTCGGTGTTGCCGTCTCGAGAGTTGAAGTCGTCATCGAGGTCGACAGCGGACATCACCGCACCGGCGTGCTCGTCGACGACGTGGTCGGCGTCGCGAAGGCCGCCGCCGACGCGGGCCTGCGGGTGAGCGGCGTGTTCACCTTCCCCGGGCACAGTTACGGGCCCGATGCTCAGGTGTCCGCGGCGACACAAGAGGCGACCACTCTTCGGGATGCGGCGGACCTACTCGCCGACGCCGGGTTCCGCGTGGACGTCCGCAGCGGCGGGTCCACACCGAGCGCGCTCCTGTCCGACGCCGACGCGCTCACCGAGGCTCGACCGGGCGTCTACGTTTTCGGCGACGCACAACAGTGGGAACTCGGGCGCATCGCACCCGACGACATCGCACTCACCGTGCTCGCCACCGTCGTCAGCAGGCACGACGGACCGGCCAATCGGCGCATCGTCCTCGACTCCGGAAGCAAGATCCTGGGCAGCGACCGTCCCGGGTGGACTACCGGTTTCGCGCGGCTGCGTGATCATCCCGACGCTCGGGTGACGGCCCTGTCGGAGCATCACGCGACGGTCGAGTTTCCCAAGCGTGCGACGCTGCCGGCGCTCGGCTCCCGCATCCGAGTGGTCCCCAACCACGTGTGCCCGGTACTGAACCTCGTCGACGATGTCGCGGTGGCGCGCGGCGGGCTCGTCGTCGGACGGTGGACTGTCGCCGCGCGCGGCCGCAACAACTGAGCAGGCGGGCCATGGCCGACGACACCAGACGGGAGACCGTCGTCGCGATGCGCAGGGTGCGCGACCGGATCGACCGCGAGTTCGACAAGCCGCTCAACGTCGAAGAACTCGCGAGCGGCGTGTTCATGTCGGCAGGCCACCTGAGTCGCGAGTTCAAACGCGTCTACGGGGAGTCGCCGTACTCGTATCTCATGACGCGGCGGGTGGAACGTGCGATGACCCTGCTCAGGCGCGGCGACATGTCCGTGACTGAGGTCTGCTTCGCGGTCGGGTCGTCGTCGCTCGGGACGTTCAGCACCCGATTCACCGAGCTCGTCGGGGTGCCTCCGAGCGTGTACCAGCGCGACAGCGGAGGCGAATGGGACGGCGTCCCGGCATGTCTGGCCAAACAGGTCGCCAGACCGGTCAGGAATCGAGAAGCGCGTCGTCCGACCGCCGAATAACGTCGACGGCATGACCATGAACGTGAAGATCCAGTACGCATTCCTCCCTCACAACGACGCTGACGAGTCGCTGAAGTTCTACCGCGACATGCTCGGCTTCGAGGTCCGCAGGGACGTCGGTTACAACGACCTCCGGTGGATCACCCTGGGGCCTGTCGGGCAGGGTGACGTCTCGATCGTGCTTCATCCGCCTGCCGTCGATCCGGGCATCACCGACGCCGAGCGGGCGACGATCCTCGACCTCATGGCGAAGGGGTCGTACGGCGCGGTGACTCTCGCCTCCGACGACCTCGACGCGCTGTTCGAGAAGGTCGCCGCGGCCGGAGCCGACGTGGTGCAGGAGCCGACCGATCAGAACTACGGGGTCCGCGACTGCGCGTTCCGTGACCCGTCCGGCAATCTCGTCCGCATCGACCAGCTCTGACCCGAAGCGACACGCACGGACCCGACGCCCCTCCGGCGTCGGGTCCGCACTCGTGGGATCACCTATGCGGTGATCGTGGTCTGCTCGTCGATCGCGTCCATCGCCTTCTGCAGTGCGTCGGCCTGATCCTCGTTGCTGGTTGCGTTCAACTGCAGGACGTACACGGCGTCGGCGGCCTCGATGACGACGGTCTGCTGCGCGGTGAGCACCGTCATGCCCTTGAGGGTGTACTGCCCGGCCATCTTGTACGACCCGAATCCGGACAGCGCGGACTTGCGTCCCGACCCGATCTCACTGAAGTCCTCGAGGTTGCGGAGTTCGCCCGGCGCGAGTTCGAAGAGCTTGTCCACGTCGACTGGGCCGGTCAGCTTCGAGAACAGCGCCACGATGTTCGCGGTGTAGTCGGAGCCCTGAGCGCCGGAGTACTTGATCGCTCCGAGGGCGTACTCGGGTAGGTCGCTCTTCTCGACCTGATCCCAGCCGTCGGGTGTAGGCATGTCGATGCTCGGAGCCCCGTTCTCACCTGGCCTCACCTGTGTCTCGGTGATGCCCTGCTCCTTGATGTAGTCGGCGATCGTCGGGTTCGCGCCCGTGCTGCTGGTCGACGTCGCCGGAGTAGCGCTCGTCGTTGCCGACGTCGACGTGTTCGTCGTGGAAGCGGCGCTGCTCTGCGAGTCGTCCTTGCTGCACGAGGCGACTCCTACGACAAGTGCGCAGGTCGATGCGGTGACGACGAAGCCGCGCATGAGAGTCGAGATTGTCACTTCAGTCCTCCTGAGCCGGTGATGTCCGGAACTTCCGACGCCGTCGATGACGTCGCGAACACGGTCAGCGTAGGAGCCTTCGCTTGGAGAACGGTTGGAACGACAGATTGCGTGACAATCGAACTATTTCACGAACATACTATGATTTGTCGCACAGTGGGTCTACACTGGAGATAACAGCAAAACCGGACACGTTCCACGACTCACGGAAGGGAGGCGGACACCATGACCAGCACCTTTGATCTTCCCGATTCGCCTCTCGAACTCGCTCGCCTA
>NZ_JBBCUB010000004.1:0-489826 GCF_037148075.1 Gordonia malaquae
AACATCCTCCATGCCACAAAACAAAAATAATGTGGCACAAGAACATCTATTTACACACTATCGAGTTCTCAAAGAACACACACCCACCAGCACCAACCCACACACTCGCGGACCGAACTCCAGTGAACTTGAATATCTGCCGACCGTTTCGGGCCAACTCTTCCAGTCTAGCCTCACCCCGCTCTGCAGTGCAAATCGGCGTATCGGCGGCAACCGGACCCACCAACACCACCACCGGCATCTCGCGACCCGGTGAAGAAGTTGGAGGGAGTTTGTCCTTCGCGGCCTGGCCGCTCGGACTCGACATAAGTTACGCACAACCGCGCCGGATGACAAATCGCCTGGTCAGACGTTCGCGCCCGGCACGTCGGAGGAGGGGACCTGACCTTTCGGGTGGCTGAACGACCCGATCAGGCAGTTCTCGAGGGTTCGAAGCGGTCCTAGCGTCGACAGCATGACGATCGCCGATCTGCACCGCACGTTCACCCTCGATTCGGTGAGCGACGGTGCGCTCGTCCCGGTGCTCAGCGCCATGGCAGCAGCCGGAGATCTCGACGGACAGCGCGGGTTCGAGGAGGCGATGGTCCGCGTCATCGAGACCTGCGGCGACAGTCCCGCCGACGGATGGCACGCCTTCTACGTCAACTCGCTGGCGGAGTTGCGCGCCGGCACTGTCGAATTCGCGCGGATCCATCGGCAGGCGCTGTCGTTGCTCTCGGGTTCCAGCGTGCTCGAGGTCGGTTCGTGCTTCGGGCTCTTCGCCCTGCAATGCGTTCAGGACGGGCATGTGGTCGACGCCTGCGACATCTGTCCTGGCGCCGTGGAACGACTCGCACACGAGTCTCTCCGTCTCGGCCTGCCGCTGACTCCGCGCATCGGCGACGCGCGAGCACTCCCCTACCCCGACCGCTCCGTCGACACGGTGACTCTGATTCACCTCCTCGAGCATCTCGAACCCGGCGATGTCTCGGCGGCGATCGCCGAAGCTGTCCGTGTCGCACGTCGACGAGTGGTGATCGCGGTGCCTTTCGAGGACGAACCGTCCGAACACTTCGGTCATCTGGTGAGCCTGAGCGAGGAGGATCTGCTGACGTGGGCGGCCCCGTGGGTCCGATGCGGTGTGCGGGCCACTGTGTTCACCGACTGCGGCGGTTGGCTTGTTCTCGACGTCGCCCCCTGCTCCGACTCCGGTCAGATCAAGCCGCGTTTGCTCGCTACATAGACCGCGTCTGTCCGGCGGCTCACTCCGAGCTTCCGGATGACGTTGCGGATGTGGAACTTGACCGTCGATTCCGAGATGTAGAGCGCCGCACCGATCTGCCCGTTCGACTCTCCCTGCGCCAGGTGACGGAGCACTTCACGTTCGCGGTCGGTCAGTTCGGCCGACGGATCGTGTCCTCCCGCCATCGTGCGAAGCACACTCGTCGCGCTGCGGGGATCGAATGCGCTGCCACCGGAGGCGACCGCCCGCACGGCCCGTACCAGCTCCGTCGTGTCGACGTCTTTCACCACGTACCCGCGTGCGCCGGCGCGGACCGCTCGGATCACAAGGTCGTCATCGAGAAACGTGGTGAGGACCAGCGTGGCGACGTCGGGGTGACGACGTGTGATCTCACCGACCAACCGAAGACCGTCGTAGTCCGCGCCCGCAGTGAGTTTGAGATCGACCACCACGACGTCCGGTCTGCTGATCGCGACTTCGGCGAGCGCAGATTCGTATGAGTCGGCCTCGCCGACGACGGTGACATCCTCCGACCGACCGAGCAGAGCCCGGAGACCCTCCCGCAGCAGCGCGTGATCGTCGACGAGAACCGTGCGGATGGCCTGTTCGTGTGTGGTCATGGACGCTCCTCTGCAGGTGAGGGCACAGATGCCGCGATCCGAACGCCCCCGAGTCGGGATCGTCGGATCGAGAACGAGCCGTGGTGTTCGAAGGCTCGGGAAGCCATGTTCGCGAGTCCCCGGCTGCGGCCCTGGGCGATGTCGCCGCGCTCGGCGGACCGGAGGACCGAGCGCAAGACGGATGGATCCCCGATCCCGTCGTCGTCGACGCGCAGGCGAACCCCCTCCGAGTTGTACTCGAGGGTGACGGCCACACGGGACGGATCGGCATGGAGCGCTGCATTGACGAGTGACTCCCCCACGATCCGCAGGACAGCGTGCTGGACGTCGCCTGGCAGCTCCCGAACGCGGCCGCGCACCGACACGCTCGTATCGACTCCTGGCGGCATGTGCAGACCGCACAGTTCCTCGAGGGTGTCCGCGATGCTCGACGACGGTTCGCTCGGTTGAGTGAGGGTGAAGATCGCGCCGCGGAGGTGCTCCATGGCGTCCCGGCTCAGACGGACAGCCTTTTCCAGATGATCTGCCCCGGCCGGGCTCACCTCGCCGCGGCACAACTCCATCTGAAGTCCAGCCGATAGAACTGTCTGCCCGACGGAGTCGTGGAGTTCGCGCGCGATCCGGGCACGTTCGGCGCTGAGCAGCGCGTAGCGCTGCACTGCCGACAGTTCGCGTTGCGTCTGCACGAGTTCGTCATTTCGTTCGGCGAGTTCCTCTGCTCGTTGCTGAGCCTGGAGGAACAACGAGGAGTTGACGAGCGCAACGGTCGCCTGACCGGCGAGAATCCGTAGAACCGTGAGGTCCGACGGATCGCCCCGGCGGTCGCCGCTCGTCCAGGCGGACAATCCACCGACCACCGCGCCGTCGAGTTCGACCGGCACGTGCACGTGATGGTCGTCGACGATCGGCGCGTGCAGCACGGTGACTTCACCGCGGAGCACATCGTTGAGCCGATTCAGCACCGGATCGGGAAGCCCGGTGGGCGGGGTCGCTATCGTGACTCCCTCGAAGGCGAGGATCTCGCCGTCTCCGTTCGCGATCAGGTGCCGCGGCTCAGTCCCCGACAACTGTCCGTCGGCCAGCGCGAACAGCACCCACTCGGCGTCGAGGTGGGTTCGCACGGTCTCCACAACCGCGACGAGCAACGTCTCCGGGCCCGCCGCTGTCTGAACGAGTGCTTTGGAGATTCCTTCGAGCGCCATCATCACGCGATTGAGACTCGCCTCGCTGCCGCGGTACTGCGCGTAGTGACCGCCCTTGACGGTGCGCAGCCCGACGAGGGAGGCCAGATCGGGATCGATGGGCGAGCTCACAGCGCCTGCCGATACAGGTCGGCGATCTCCGCCTCTTCCGGGCGGCGCGGGTTGGTGATCATGCACGAATCGGCGAGCGCGTTCGTCGTGAGGAGGCCTACGTCGACGGTCTCCACTCCGAGCGGCCCCAGAGTGTCGGGCATGCCGACCCGCGCACCGAGTCGGGCCACCGCGTCGGCGAGACGGTCGGCGACTGTTCGGGGATCACCGCTGGTGGAGAGCCCGACGGCGTCGGAGAGGCGGACGAAGTCGTCTGCGCACACGAGCGCGTTGTAACGGATGACGTGCGGGAGGAGGACGGCGTTGATCGTTCCGTGCGGAGCGTCGCAGTGTCCGCCGACCGGGTGACTCATGGCGTGGGTGGCACCGAGGATCGCGTTGGTGAACGCCATGCCCGCGCGCAGCGACGCCAGTGCCATCTCCTCGCCTGCCACCGGATCGGTCCTGTCGTCGACGAGCCGCTCGAGATTCGCCCACACCCCGGTCAGCGACTCGAGGGCCAAAGCATCGGTGAGACTGCCGTGTGCCAGCGACACATACGCCTCAATGCAGTGGGTGAGCGTGTCCATACCGGCCTGCGCCGTCACTTCGGGCGGTGCGGTGGTGAGCATCGTGGGGTCGATCACCGTCACGTTCGGCACGAGAGTCCGCCCGATGATCGTGACCTTGGTGCGCCGGTCGGGGTTGTTGACGATGCAGAACTGCGACACATCCGCCCCGCTGCCTGCGGTCGTCGGCACCACCACCAAAGGGGGCAGCGGCCGTCGTGCCTTGTCGATGCCCTCGTACTCGAGGATCAGTCCACCGTTCGACGCGAGGACGGCGATCCCCTTCGCGGCGTCGATCACCGATCCGCCGCCGACGGCGACGATGCCGTCTGCGGCGTGCGTCTGGTACGCGCTGAACCCTTCGGCGATCTCATGGGCCCTCGGGTTCGGGGACACCCCGAGGTACGACCCTGATTCGAGCCCCTGCCCGCGAAGATCGGCGACGAGCCGCTCGTACCAGGGGGTCTGCTCGATCTTGCGGTCGGACACGATGAGCGGCCGCTGGATCCCGAGCCCAGCGGCCGCGATGGCCGCCTCGGGAAACGCTCCCCGGCCGAGCACGATCTCCGGCGTGTGGAACTTGGCCACCGTGGCTGCACGCCGACGCCCGAATTCGCCGTCGCTGGTCACCGGCCGTCCACCTCCTCCTGCTGACTCACGACGCTACCGTCCTCATCCGAGGGCGGCACCGAGTTCGTCACACCGAGTCAGGATCTCGGCGCCGTCACGAGCGCTGACAACGCCCGCGCAATGCTCCTCGTAATCGTCCAGGGCGCAACCGGTCTGGCCCCAGTAGCGGGACGGCTCGGGAGTGAGCCACGCCACCCGGTGTGATCGTCTCGCCAGGTCGGCGAACAGGTCGACGCGAGGATCGAATGCATTGCTGCGAGCGTCCCCCACCACCAGGACGCTGGTACGGCGAGACACCAGGTCACCGAACACGTCGAGGGTCTCCGTCCAGACTCTCCCGTAGTCGCTTGTCGCGGCCAGGTCGAGCCCGTCGGCGGCGAGGACTGCGGCGAGCGCATCGTCCGACGACGCCGAGCGAAGGGCCGACGTGACCAGGACCGGTCGATCGACGAATGCGATCACCTCGCACCGGTCGCCGAACCTGTGCAAGGTCTGCGCAAGTCGAAGAATGAAGCCCGCGACCGGCCGTACCGACAGCGACACGTCGACCATCACCAATAGACGGACCGGGCCGGGCACCACGCGTCGACGCCAGAGTTCCACCGGAACTCCATCGGTCGCGACTGCGGACCGCATGGTGGCACGCATGTCGAGTCGACCGCGGTCGGTGAGTCGGGGCACGCGTCGAGGCGCGCCTCGCATCCGCTGCACCAGTCGGTGACAGGCACGGTCGATGTCGGCCTGGTCACGGTGAACCCGCGACTTCGGGTCGACTGCGTCTCCCGCACGTGCATCGCTCGTGGCCTCGAGACGGTCGGACAACGCGGCGACGAATCTCGCGAGCGCCTCCCGCAGCGAATCGCGTTGTCGCTGATTCAGGACAGCGTCGTCGACACCCTCGGCCTGGTACGCCGCTCTGCCGTCGCTTGCACCGAGCGCACGGAGCAGACCCGCCGCGTCGGCCAGTGACAGTGATCCGCTCTCCACTCTGGCACCGGTGCCGACGAGCTCACCGACATCGGCCGCGGACGCGTGATCCACGTCGATCGTGTACGTCGCACCGCTGCCGACCGTCGACGATTCGGTCGCGACCTGGAGCTCCTCCGTGCCGGACGACACCGAGAAGTCGTCGTCCTCGCGATGTGAGCTCTCGCCGGTCCGCTCACGGGCGTCCGGATCGTCGATCATCAGCGCACCGATCTCCTCGGTGTGCTCGTCGGCGCCGATCATGCGCCCCGCGCCGACGAAATCGTCGTCCCAGTCGACGTCGTCGGGGAGATCGTTCGCGACGCTCCTCATCACCGCCGGGTTCGGATCCGACTCCGGCGGCTCACCGAGATCGAAGTAGACGTCGAAGGCGATCTCGAACAACGGCCTCTCGTGCGCGTACTTCACGCTCACCGCGCGCAGCGCACAGCGGAGGCGCTGGAGGTCCGAGGCGCCGATGAAAGCCAGCACCCGCCGGACCTCGATCACCTCCGCGGGCGACGCCGGGATCCCGACATGGCGCAGAGCCCGTCCGAAGGCGACAGCCAACTCGTCGAGGACGCCCGGCGTCAGCGCTGTGATCATCCCCGCGCTCCGACCCCCACGCGAGACCGACCCGCACCGAACGCCGCCTCGGTCGACGTGCCCACCGTCCGGCTCGTCGATCGCGACGGCGCGGCCAGGCTGCGCCGGACCTGGTCGAGGTCGGTGCCGAACTTGACGAGCAACGACATCAGCGCGCCGTCAGCACTGGTGTCGACGTCGCCGTCGGCACCGGTCAACAGCGCCGACGCCCGGGCCGCGTCGATCACTTCCGCGATCGACGGGCTCTTGCGCAGAGGCAACTCACGGAGACGCCGTGCGAGGTCGACGACATCGCTGACGATCTCAGCAGGCACCTCCGGCGCACGCACCGCGACGATCTGCTGTTCGCGTTCCGCCGTCGGATAGTCGACTTGAAAATGCAGACACCGCCGTTTGAGGGCAGGTGACAACTCGCGGGTGTCGTTGGACGTCAGGATCACCCACGGTTCCGACCGTGAGGTGAACGTTCCGAGTTCGGGCACGGTCACCTGGCGTTCGGCGAGCACTTCGAGCATCACCGCTTCGACTGCCTCATCCGTCCTGTCGATCTCGTCGACGAGCAGGACTGTCGGCGACGGTGACAGGATCGCCGCCAACAGCGGCCGCGGCACCAAGAACTCCTCGGTGTACACACCGACATCGGTCCGGGCCAGTGCCGCAGACGCAGCGGCCAGCGTCTTGTGCGTCGACAGTTCCTCACTGATGCGGTCGCGGAGCATCTGCACATGCAGCAGTTGGCGTGCGTAATCCCACTCGTACAGGGATCGGGAATCGTCCAGCCCCTCGTAACACTGCAGTCGAATCAACTCCCGACCGGATGCTGCGGCAAGGGCCTTGGCGAGTTCGGTCTTGCCCACCCCGGCGGGCCCCTCGAGAAGGAGGGGCCGACCGAGGAGGGTCGCCAGGTGCAACACCACTGCGAGGTCCGGTTGGATCAGGTATCCTTCCCCTGCCAGCGCATCGGTGAGGTCGTCGGCGGTGTCGAAACCGTCGACGGGTCCGGCGTCCACGTTGATCATCGGGTCAGTAGCTTCCGGTCATGGCGTGACGGATCATCGGCAACTGCGACTCGACCGTGCACTCGCGCGGGTTGGCCGGCGTGCACCAGTCGCCCATCATGTGCTCGGAGATCGTGCGGACCATCTCGTCCGACGTGTCGATCTGGGTTCCGCGGCCTTCGTACAGGCCCGTGTTCATTCGATTCTTCTGGTAGCTCTCCGGTCGGACCGATCCGAAGTTGTCCGGGATTCCCAGGTCCTTCGACAGCCGGATCGCGGCGTCGACGGCCGAGTCTGCAGCCTGGACGGTGGTCATGTTCCGGGTGTCGACGCCCAGAAGGGGCGCCATCTCCGCGAAGCGCTCGTAGCGGGCCGGAAGGTTGTACTCCCAGACGCGAGGGAGGGCGATCGCGTTGTTCAGGCCGTGATGCAGATCGAAGTAGGCGCTGACGGCGTGCGACATCGAGTGGATCTGGCCGAGACCACCCGAATTGAACGCCTGCGCGGCGATGTACTGGGCGTGCATCATGCCGGTGCGGGCCTCGAGATTGTGCGGGTCGTACACCGCGGTCGGCAGATGCTTCGCGATGAGTTCGATCGAGTACTTGGCGTTGCCGAGCGAAGGAGCGAAGTCCAGGCGCGACACCCACGGCTCACTGGCATGTGCGAGGACGTCGAAGCCGCAGTAGGCGGTGAACTCCTGCGGGCACGAGTAGTACAACAACGGGTCGTCCATCGCCAGATCGACGAGGCAGGTGTCGTCGAAAGCCACCCACTTGTGGGGCTTCTCCATATCGGAGGTGTCTGTGATGACGTACGCCCAGGACGTCTCCGAACCGGTGCCCGCCGTGGTCGAGACCGCGATGTGCTTCGGGTTCTCCTTATTCGTGGCCTTCGAGAAGCCCTCGAACTCGTTGATGTTCCGACCGTCGTGCGCGATCACCATGCGCGCGCCCTTCGCCGCGTCGTGGCTTGATCCGCCTCCGACGGAGATGATGCCGTCGCACTTCTCCGACTGGTAACGCGCCGCGGCGTCCATCGCGTTCGTGTCCTTGGGGTTCGACTGCACTTCGTCGAACAGGACGACGTCTACACCCTGGTACTCGATCTTGCCGGTCAACTCTTCGATGATTCCCGAGCCGCGCAGTCCCGTGGTCATCAGGAGTACGCGGGTCATGCCGAGTTCCTTCGCCTCGACGCCGAGCATGTCATGGGCGCCGACACCCAACTTGGCCTTGGGGAAGGGGTGGAACTCCTTGATCGGGAAATCCCAGATCTGATTCAGTTCGATTGCCATGCGGCTCAACTCCTGTGACTGTGGACTGTTGTCCCTCACAGCGTGTGCCCCACGTCACTGGGCCGTCCAGCGCTCCTGACCTGCAGCGCAGCGACTCGGTCCAGGCGATCAGGGCCCGACCTGTCCGATCGGACAGGTGCCCGCGACCCTCCCGTACAGGGATACGCGACGTCAGTCGCGGACGCGCTCGATCGTCCCGCCGAGCGTCCGCAGCTGATTCTCGAAGTCCGGGTAACCGCGATCGATGTGCTCGATGTCGTGCACCTCGGTCACACCGTCGGCGACGAGTCCGGCGAGCACAAGACCGACTCCTGCACGGATGTCGGACGACCACACCGGTGCGCTGGAGAGCGCATCCACGCCGCGGATCACCGCGTGGTGGCCGTCGGTGCGGGCGTCGGCGCCGAGACGGACCAACTCCTCGACGAATCGGAAGCGCGCTTCGAAGACGTTCTCGGTCACGACGGACAGTCCGTCGGAGATCGTCGCGAGCCCGATGGCCATCGGCTGGAGATCGGTCGGGTACCCGGGGAACGGCAGAGTGGCGGTGTTGACCGCAACCGGTCGCTTCTCCTGGACTACCCGGAAGCCGTCGTCGAAACGATCGACACGGGCGCCCGCGTCCTCGAACTTCTTGAGGACGAGTCGAAGGTGTTCGGGATCGATGCCCCGCACGGTGATGTCGCCGCGCGTCATGGCCGCTGCGGTACCCCACGTGCCCGCGACGATGCGATCGCCCACCACGTGGTGGGTCGTCGGGTGCAGAGCCTGCACTCCGGTGACGGTGAGCGTCGGGGTGCCTGCACCATCGATGACGGCGCCCATCTGCTGGAGCATCTCGCACAGGTCGACGATCTCTGGTTCGCGGGCAGCGTTCTCGATCGTCGTGACACCGTCGGCGAGGACCGCCGCCATGAGGATGTTCTCGGTTGCCCCCACCGACGGAAACCCGAGCGCGATCTCCGCCCCGTGCAGACTGTCGGCTTCGGCGACCACACATCCGTGCTCGATGGAACTCCGCGCGCCCAGCGCCCGGAGGCCGGCCTGATGCATGTCGAGCGGTCGCGAACCGATCGCGTCTCCACCGGGCAGCGCAACGACGGCCCGCTTGCAGCGAGCCATCAACGGACCGAGGACGCACACCGACGCACGGAACTGCTTCACGGCGTCGAAGTCGGCGTGGTACTCGGGTTCGGCAGGCGAATCGATCACGACGGTGTCACCGGTGATCTCCACGGTGGCACCGAGCCCACGAAGCACATCGGCCATCAACGGCACATCGGCGATCTCGGGAGCGTTTGTCAGAACTGTGCGCCCCTCCGCCAGAAGGGCCGCCGCCATCAGCTTCAACACGCTGTTCTTGGCGCCGCCGACGACAACTTCACCTACGAGACGTGCCCCACCGGTCACTAGATAGCGATCACTCACCGGCACAGTCTATCGGCAGGCGCGTAAGTTCCCTGTCATGGCAGTTCATCTCACACGCATCTACACCCGCACCGGCGACGACGGAACCACCGGCCTGTCGGACTTCTCCCGAGTCGCCAAGACCGACCTGCGGGTGGTCGCCTACGCCGACTGCGACGAGGCCAACGCAGCGATCGGTCTGGCCCTCACCGTGGCGGGCGAGGTGCCCGACGACATCGCGTCTGTCCTCACGACCGTCCAGAACGATCTGTTCGACGCCGGCGCTGACCTGTCGACCCCGGTCGTCGCAGAACCCGAGTATCCGCCTCTGCGCGTCGAGGCGTCGTACGTCGACGCGTTGGAGACCTGGTGCGACACCTTCGGCGAGGAACTCGAGCCGCTCGACTCGTTCATTCTCCCCGGCGGCACTCCCCTGTCGGCGTACCTTCACCAGGCTCGAGTGACTGTGCGGAGGGCAGAACGGTCAGCGTGGGCGGCCATCGACGGCCACCCCGACGACACGTCGCTACTTCCGGCGAAGTACCTCAACCGGCTTTCGGATCTTCTGTTCATCCTCGGACGGGTCGCCAACGTCCGGGCCGGAGTCGGCGACGTGAAGTGGGTTCCCGGAGGGGCTCGCGAACGCTGAGGCAGCGCTCACGCCGCGGGGCGCCGGCGCGCGCGTTTGGGTGATCGAGCTTCGATCCAGGATTGGAACGCCATGACGAGTTCCGGAGCCATCGCGATCTCGTAGCGACCGCCTTGGCCGCGGCGTCCGACAGCGAGTTCCACCACCACGACGTCGGCGTCCATGATCTCCAGCTCGGTGCCGGAGGGGCTTCGGCGGGCGACGACGTCGATGCGGCGCCGGGACAGGCTCAGCGTCGGTCCGGGCCGCAACGAAGACAGCCGGTAGTACACGAGTGCGTCGTCTGTGTAGTGAATGGCGCCATGACGCCAGCCTGCGTCAGCGGCCGCCGGCAGTTCGCGCAGCAGCATCGGCGTTCCTGCCGATCGCATCAGGCGGAGTCGGTACACGACCAGACTCACGCCGGCGACTCCGCCGAGCACGACTAGACAGAGAATCCACAACCACGGTGGCATATGCGCCTCCTTCTCTCGTCTCGTCGTCATCGAAGGT
Organism: Gordonia malaquae; assembly: GCF_037148075.1. Lineage (NCBI taxonomy): Bacteria > Bacillati > Actinomycetota > Actinomycetes > Mycobacteriales > Gordoniaceae > Gordonia > Gordonia malaquae. Next base: position 10,749 of record NZ_JBBCUB010000004.1, read on the forward strand.
ACGCGAAGAGCCGCCCTGCGGTGCAGGACGGCTCTTCGTCAATGGATCACTTCACAGATCTGACCGCTGTCAGCTCACGGCTTCCACGGCGCGAATACGGGACTTCGCGGTGAGGAACGCCTCGCTGCCCTCGGTTGCCGACTCCAGTGCGGCACGCTCTGCGGCCACGTCGATGTCGGTGGAGAACTGCGCGGACTCTGCGAGCACGGTCACCGTGGTGGCCGAGACGGACAGGAATCCACCCTGGACGGCGAGTGCCTTGCGAGCACCGCCTGCCTCCGTGAGGACCACGGCGCCGCCCGGGGCGAGTTCGCCCAGCATCGGCTCGTGGTTGGCCAGGATGCCGATCTGACCGACGGTGGTCTGTGCGCTGACGAACGTCGCCTCTCCGGAGTAGAGAGCGGCGTCCGGTGCGACCACGTCGAGACGGAAAGTCTTGTCAGACATCGCGGTCGACTACTTTCCGGCGATCTTCTCAGCAGCGGCGAGGACGTCGTCGAGTCCGCCACAGCTGTTGAACGCCTGCTCCGGCAGGTGATCGAACTCGCCCTTGCACAGGCGGTCGAACGCGTCGATGGTCTCGGCGAGCGGCACGACCGAACCGACCTGGCCGGTGAACTTCTCGGCGACCAGGAAGTTCTGGCCGAGGAACTTCTGGATACGACGCGCGCGGGCGACCGTGACCTTGTCCTCTTCCGAGAGCTCGTCCATACCGAGAATGGCGATGATGTCCTGCAGTTCCTTGTACTTCTGCAGGATCCGCTTGACCTCGTTGGCGACGCGGAAGTGCTCGTCACCGACGATCGACGCCTCGAGGATTCGCGAGGTCGAGGTCAGCGGGTCCACGGCCGGGTAGATGCCCAGCTGCGAGATCGGGCGCGAGAGCTCGGTGGTCGCATCGAGGTGCGCGAACGTGGTCGCCGGTGCCGGGTCGGTGTAGTCGTCGGCGGGGACGTAGATCGCCTGCAGCGAGGTGATCGAACGGCCCTTGGTCGACGTGATGCGCTCCTGGAGCTCACCCATCTCGTCGGCCAGCGTCGGCTGGTAACCGACGGCCGAAGGCATACGACCGAGAAGGGTCGAGACCTCGGAACCGGCCTGCGTGAAGCGGAAGATGTTGTCGATGAACAGCAGAACGTCCTGCTGCTGCACGTCGCGGAAGTACTCGGCCATGGTCAGGGCCGAGAGGGCGACGCGCATACGCGTCCCTGGGGGCTCATCCATCTGGCCGAAGACGAGGGCGGTGTCCTGAAGCACGCCCATCTCTTCCATCTCCAGGTGGAGGTCGGTGCCCTCACGGGTACGTTCGCCGACGCCTGCGAACACCGAGGTGCCGGAGAACTCGCGAGCGATACGGGTGATCATCTCCTGGATCAGAACGGTCTTGCCGACACCGGCACCACCGAACAGACCGATCTTGCCGCCCTTGACGTACGGGGTCAGGAGGTCGATGACCTTGATGCCGGTCTCGAGGATCTCCGTCTTGCCCTCGAGCTGGTCGAAGGCCGGGGGCTTGCGGTGGATGCCCCACTGCTCGCCGTCGCGACCGGTGCCCGGTGCGTCCAGGCAGTCGCCCAGTGCGTTGAAGACGTGGCCCTTGACGACGTCGCCGACGGGAACCGAGATCGGCTTGCCGGTGTCGACGACGGCAGCGCCGCGGACCAGGCCGTCGGTCGGCTGCATCGAGACGGTGCGCACCATGTTGTCACCGAGATGCTGAGCGACCTCGAGGGTCAGCGTCTTGGCGACAGCGGCGAGGGTGACCTCGGCGTGCAGGGCGTTGAACAGAGTGGGGATGGCGCCGCGCGGGAACTCGACGTCGACGACGGGGCCGATCACCCGGGCGACACGACCCGCGGTGGCCGTGGCGGCACCCGCGTTCGAGTCGGTGACTGCTGCAGTCATTGTTGTTTCACTTTCCTCGGTTGTCTTGTCGCGATCAGTTCGCCAGCGCCTCGACGCCGCCGACGATTTCGCTGATTTCCTGGGTGATCTGTGCCTGACGTGCCGCGTTGGCCTGCCTGGACAGGCTCTTCTCGAGCTCGTTCGCGTTGTCGGTTGCCGCCTTCATGGCGGTACGACGTGCGGCGTTCTCCGATGCAGCGGCATCGAGCAGGGCTGCGAAGATGCGGGACGCGACGTACTTGGGCAGCAGCGCGTCGAGCAGTTCCTTGGCCTCCGGCTCGAACTCGACCTCGGCCGAGACGTGTGCATTGCCGTTGTCGACGAGCATGTCGTCGCCCATCTGCAGCTGCTCGGTCTCGAACTCGATGTCGATCGGCGCCATACGGCGGACGATCGGCTTCTGAGTCAGCATCGACACGAAGCGCGTGTAGACCACGTGCAGTTCGTCGAAGCCCTCGATCTCGCCGCCCTGAGGCAGCGTGACCGACTCGTCCGAACCGGCGAGGAACGCGTCCACCAGGTGGTGAACGGCTGCCGCGCTGTCGGCGAATGCGGGCTGCTGCGAGAAGCCCGACCAACTCGCTGCGATCGGACGATCGCGGAACGTGTAGTACCCGATGCCCTTGCGGCCCATCACGTACACGACCGGGGTCTTGCCCTCGCTGCGGAGCAGCGACAGAAGCTCTTCGGTCTCCTTGAGCACGTTCGAGTTGTAGCCGCCGCACTGGCCGCTGTCGCTGGTCACGACCAGGACGGCAGCACGCTTCGGCGTCTCGCGAGCAGTCAACAGCGGACTGTCGAGCGACGAGCTCGCACTGGCCAGCGTCGTGACGACCCGCGTGATCTCCTCGGAGTAAGGACGCGCGGCAGCCACGCGAGCCTGTGCCTTGGTGATACGCGAGGTCGCGATCAGCTCCTGCGCCTTCGTGATCTTCTTGGTCGACTGGATCGACCTGATCCGTGAGCGCAGCTCCCGAATAGTGGCCATGTTACTTCTGCTTCTTCGTCACTCGGATCGTCTCGGACTCGACGTCCTCGGCAGCCAGAGCATCGGCCTCGAGCTCGACGACACGGCTGCCGTCGGTCGCGATGAAGCCTGCCTTGAAGTTGTTCGTCGCGGTCTCGAGAGCAGCCTTGTCGTCGCCCGAGAGCTTCTTGCCGCCCTCGATGTTCGAGTAGACGCCTGCGGCCGTGTGGTGCAGGTCGGCCAGCAGCTCCGACTCGAAGCGACGCACATCGGCGACCGGAACCGAGTCCATGAAGCCCTCACCACAGAGGTAGAGCGACACGATCTGGTCTTCAACCGAGACCGGGCTGTACTGGTCCTGCTTCAGCAGTTCCACCCAGCGGGCGCCGCGCTCGAGCTGTGCCTTCGAAGCGGCGTCCAGGTCCGAGGCGAAGGCCGAGAAGGCTTCCAGCTCACGGAACTGTGCGAGCTCCAGACGCAGCGAACCCGAGACGTCCTTGAGGCCCTTGGTCTGGGCGGCGCCACCGACACGCGACACCGAGATGCCGACGTTGATGGCGGGACGGACACCCTTGTTGAAGAGGTCCGACTCCAGGAAGACCTGGCCGTCGGTGATCGAGATGACGTTGGTCGGGATGAACGCCGACACGTCGTTGGCCTTGGTCTCGATGATCGGCAGTGCGGTCATCGAACCGCCGCCGAGTGCGTCGGACAGCTTGGCCGAGCGCTCCAGCAGACGCGAGTGCAAGTAGAAGACGTCACCCGGGTATGCCTCGCGGCCCGGCGGGCGACGCAGCAGCAGCGAGATGGCGCGGTAGGCCTCAGCCTGCTTCGACAGGTCGTCGAACACGATGAGGACGTGCTTGCCCTGGTACATCCAGTGCTGGCCGAGCGCCGAACCGGTGTACGGTGCGAGCCACTTGAAGCCGGCGGAGTCGGACGCGGGAGCTGCGACGATGGTGGTGTACTCCATCGCGCCAGCCTCTTCGAGGGCGCTCTTGACGCCTGCGATGGTCGAACCCTTCTGGCCGACTGCGACGTAGATGCAGCGAACCTGCTTCTCCGGGTCGCCGGTCGCCCAGTTGTCCTTCTGGTTCAGGATCGCGTCGATGCAGACCGCAGTCTTGCCGGTCTTGCGGTCGCCGATGATCAGCTGACGCTGACCGCGGCCGATCGCGGTCATCGCGTCGATGGCCTTGATACCGGTGGCGAGGGACTCCTCGACCGGCTGACGTTCGAGAACCGAGGCCGCCTGGAGCTCGAGGACGCGGTCGCCCTCCGACTCGATGGCGCCGAGGCCGTCGATCGGTGCGCCCAGCGGGTCGATGACGCGGCCGAGGAACTTGTCGCCGACCGGAACCGACAGCACGTTGCCGGTGCGCTTGACTTCCTGGCCTTCTTCGATGTTCTGCGAATCGCCGAGGATGACGGCGCCGACCTCGTCGAGATCGAGGTTCAGAGCCACACCGCGGATGCCGCCCTCGAACTCGAGGAGCTCGTTGGCCATGGCACCGGGCAGGCCTGCGACGTGAGCGATGCCGTCACCGGTGTCGGTGACAGTGCCCACCTCTTCGCGAGTGGCCTGGCCGCCCACTTCCTGGGTGTAACTTGCGATCGCGCTCCGAATTTCATCGGAGGAGATGGTCAACTCCGCCATTTTCCTGCTTCTCCTGGCTGTCTAAGTGATCTGGGAATCGTATGGGTTAGCGCAAGCCGCTGCGCAGCGTTGCGATCTTGCCGGACAGGCTGCCGTCGATGCGCTCATCGCCCACACGGACGACGACCCCACCGAGGAGTTCCGGATCGATGTCGACGTGCAGGGTGACCGGCGCGTCGTAGATGGCGGCGAGCTTCGCCGACAGCGCGGTGCGCTGATCTGCGGAGAGCTCCCCTGCACTGGTCACGTAAGCGACCTTGCGGCCGTTGCTTGCGGCGGCGAGCTGCGAGAGCTCGTCGATCGCGTCGCCCGGCAGGACGTCGGTGCGACCGACGCCGTAACCGGCCAGCTTCTCGGTGACCGTGTCGACCTTGCCGTTGATCAGCTTGCGAAGCAGGCCGAAGCGATCGGCGGCGCTGCGAGTGCGATCAGACAGAGCCTGTTCGAGGGCGTTGTCGCCCTTGACGATCCGAGCGAGGCGGAAGAGCTCCTCCTCGACGGTGTCGATGCGACCGGTCTCCTTGGCAGCGAACAGCAGAGCCTCGATACCGAGGGACTGGAGTGCGCGGACGAGGTCGGCGTCGCTCGACCAGTTTCGGGCCGCCGCCGACGAGACGACAGCGCGCGTGGTATCGGACACCTTGCCGGTCAGCACGGTGTCGGCGATCTTCGCACGCTCATCCGCAGCGGTGGCCGAGTCGGCCAGCGCGGTGCGCAGCGAGCGATTGTCGTTGACGGTCTCGGCGACCGACAGCAGTTCGTCGCCGACGGTCACCGAATCGGTGGCCGGTGCGGACGAACCGCGCAATGCGGTCTCCAGCTCGACGCGAGCCCCTTCGAGGGCTTCACGGCTAGACGCTGCGTACATCTATCTGCATTCCTTCTTCTCCGCTGGGCGAGGAGTCAGTGGGCGCGAGGGGCATGTCGATGCCCGCTCGCCGTCCCACATTCCTCACCGTCGCTGCCTGGATTACTTGGCGCTTGCCGCGTCGTCGAGCTCGGCGAGGAACCGGTCAACGGTTCCGGCCTGCTTGACGTCGTCCTGCAGCGAAGCTCCGACGAGCTTCTCGGCCAGGTCGACCGACATCTTTCCGAGGTCACCGCGCAGTTCGGAGACGACCTGCTGACGCTGCGCGTCGAGCTGAGTGTGCCCGTTGGCGATGATCCGTTCGCTTTCGGCGGTCGCCTGAGCCTTCAGATCCGCGATGATCTGGGTGCCCTGGTTGCGGGCCTCTTCGCGGATTCCGGCTGCCTCTTCACGAGCGCCTGCGAGCTGCTCGCGGTACGCCTTCAGCGACGCAGCGGCTTCGGCCTGCGCGGCCTCGGCGCGCTCGATGCCGCCTTCGATCGTGTCGCGACGCTCGTCAAGCACCTGGCGGTACTTCGGAATGACGAACTTCCAGAAGACGAAGAGAACGACAGCGAAGGCGACCAGCGACCAGGTGATGTCGTACCACTGCGGCAGCAGCGGATTCGGCGGCTGGTGTTCGCCGCCCTCTTCCGGCGTTGCTTCCGCCAGAATCATCAGTTCGTTGATCATTGAAGTCGTCTCTCGATCAGAAGATGAAGCCGGCGACGATACCGATCAGCGCCAGAGCCTCAGAGAGTGCGATACCGAGGAACATGGTGGTGCGGATCTGACCGGCCAGCTCGGGCTGACGGGCGATACCCTCGATGGCCTTGCCGGCGACGATGCCAACACCGATGCCGGGGCCGATGGCTGCGAGGCCGTAACCGATCGCGCCGAAGCCCTTACCGGTGATGGTCGAGTCTGCAGCCAGAGTCTGGGCGATGCTCATCTTGCGATTCCCTTTCTTAATGGCTCCTCGCCCGGTCGAGCGAGTGAGTCAGTTCGTGACGAATCCGGAGTGTCCCGGATCCGAGTTATTCAGTTGGTCGTTGGACAGCTCGGCGTCAGTGCGAGTCTGCGTGAATCGACTGGTCGATGTAGACGGCGGTCAGCAGCGCGAAGATGTACGCCTGCAGGCCGATGACCAGAAGTTCGAAGAACGTGAATCCGATTCCCGCGATCATTCCGCCGACACCCGCCAGGCTCCACAGGCCGCCCTTGGTGATCACGAAGAACTGCGTCGCCGAGAAGAAGAGGACCAGCATGATGTGGCCAGCGAGCATGTTCGCGAGAAGTCGGACAGTCAGCGTGAACGGACGCAGGATGAAGGTCGAGACGAACTCGATCGGGACCAGCAGGAAGTGCACGGGCAGCGGCACTCCCGGGAGCACGATCGACGACTTGATGAAGCCGAAGAACCCGTACTTGGAGATGCCGACCCAGCAGTAGGTGATGTAGGCGACGAGCGCCATGACCAGCGGCATGCCGATGCGCGCGTTGGTCGAGATGTTCAGGAACGGAAGGATCGACGTCAGGTTGAGGAAGATCGTCGCGAAGAAGATCGAGGCGATGATCGTCAGGAACTTGCGGCCGTTCTCCTTGCCGAGGATCTCTTCGGCGATGTTGATCCGGACCCAGTCGAGCATGCTCTCGGCGACGTTCTGCGCTCGGGTCGGCACGACCTTCGGACTGCGCATCGCGATGAGGAAGCCACCGGCTACCAGCACAGACACGATGACTCGGATGAGCATGAGGCGGTCCATGCCCCACCACTCGGGGTTGGGCTGGTTTCCACCGAACAACATCACGGGATAGAAATCCCACAGTGTCGGCGCGTGGAATTCGTCTCCAGCTGCGAGGATGGCGCTCAGCGTTCTCTCCCGTTCTCGGGCCCACCGACCTCACGGTCTGCGGGGGTCCTACTGTCATTTGGCGATTCGGACATCGCTGTACGGCGCACGTCACCTGAATCTGCCTGCGTGCAGCAGATTAGCAAGTCTTGACCTTCGGCGGCGAATCAGGAACGAGCCGCGTGGCGGTTCGTCGTCCTACTATCGAGTGTAGTAGCTGCTCAGGGTAGCCACAGTGAGGGTGGTCACACCTACTGGGCAGTAGTGCCGTCGGAGTCTGTATATGTCTGTCGGGTCGACATCACACCCCACAGCTCGGCGCCGAGGACTGCGATGATGGCGCCGATCAGCGTCGTCGCGAGTGCGCCCTTGTGGTAGAAGTCCATGTCCTTGATGAGGGCGGTCACGGCGATCGCGGCGACGACCTTCACCAGGTATGACCCCATCAGAGCGCCCATGACGACCGCAGGCAGTGCGTTCCGCGTCAGGAGGATCGTGATGACCGTGATCAGAATGAATGCTCCGCCGATCCCCGCGCCGATTAAGACGCCCCACAGCCCGGGCGTCCCCTTCCAGGGCCAGAAGATCAGCAATCCGGCGACCAGCAAGACACCGAGCCCGGTGACGCCGTACTTCAAACCGTTCCAGAGGGGCGCAGCCGGATCGTCCCATTCATGCTTCACGGTCGGCTCGTCCGCTGGGGATTCGTCGGCGGGCGAGTTCTCATCATTCACAGACACGCGCACCAGGCTATCGAGGCATACGGCTATCTAGCGAACCGGCGATGCAGACGCGGTGCGAAGGTCGCGATCAGTGCGAGCACGACTCCGACGCCGAACACGGGGCCGACCACGGCGGGCGGGACGAGCGTGGACGCCGCGACGGCGAACGCCAGCAGGCCGACCCACAGGTAGATGACCAGGGCGACTCGGCGCTGAGTGTGACCGATCTCGAGGAGGCGATGATGCAGATGCATCTTGTCGGGCGTGTAGAACCCGACACCCGAACGCGTGCGGCGGATGACTGCCATGACCATGTCGAGCAGCGGGATGAACATCACTGCCGCGATCAAGATCAGCGGAGAGAGGAGGGTGAACATGTCAGCCGGACCGTACGCACTCCGGGCGACGCGGCCCGAGGCGCTGGTTGACGCGGCACCCAGCATGAGGCCGATCAGCATGGCGCCCGAGTCGCCCATGAAGATTCGCGCAGGTGAGAAATTGTGCGGCAGGAAGCCCAGGCACGCTCCGGCCAATGCAGTGGTGATGAGCGCCGGCGGGTAGTAGCTGACGTCTCCACCCTGGTCGTGCAGCAGACCGAGCGAGAAGAGGCAGATCGCGGCGGCCGCGATCAGGCCGAGCCCGGCGGCCAGGCCGTCGAGTCCGTCGATGAAGTTCATGGCGTTGATCGTCGTGACGGTGATCGCGACCGTCAGCAACCCGGCCTGCAGCGGGTCGAGGACCACGGTCCCGATGTCGCCGAACGGCACATACAGCAGATACCAGCTGACACCCATGATCACCAGAACACCCGCAGCGGTCAGCTGACCGACGAACTTGGTGAGGGCATCGAGCCCCCACCGATCGTCGATCACGCCGACCAGTACGATCACCAGGCCTGCGGTGATGACGGCAAGCATGTCGTGCGTGTACGCGAATCCCCTGTTCAGGGCCGGTAGTTGGGCTGCGAGACCGATGGCGCACACAACGCCGAAATACATGCCGACTCCGCCGAGGCGAGGAGTCGGAATCACGTGCACGTCGCGTTCACGAGGAACGGCGACAGCGCCGGCCTTGACCGCGAACACTCGGACGAGCGAGGTCAGCAGGTACGTGACGCCCGCCGCCGTGAGACCGACGAGCGCGAGCTCGCGCAACGGGACACCCGCTCCCCCGGTCCCGGCGTCGAGTGCCAGCAGGTTCATTCGGACGCTCCGAGCCGTGCGACCGAGGCGGCCACGTCGGCGTGCACCGCGGCGTCGTCGGACGTCATCGCGGCCATCATGAGGTCGGCGATCGCGGGAGCATCGGCGGGAGTGATTCCCCCTGCGGTGATGGCGGCCGTTCCATAGCGGATCGCCGACCCCTCGGAGACAGCTGCACGGTCGAACGGCGTGATCGCCTTGTCGACGACGATCCCCGATGCCGCCAATCTGCGGGTCGCTTCGCGTCCGGTGACGCCGAGCGGAGTCACGTCGACGATTCCGATGTGAGTGTCCGTTCCCCCGCTGACCACCTGCAGTCCACGGGCGGTGAAGTCGTCCGCGAGGTCGGATGCCAGAGCCGCGACGTCTCGCGCGTACCGCCTGTACGTCTCGGTGGACGATTCCGCGAACGCAACCGCTTTGGCCGCGATCGAATGCATGGCGGGCGCCCCCTGCAAGAACGGGTACACGGCCCGAGACAGCGCTTCGGCGTGTTCTCCGCGGGCGAGGAGGAGCCCTCCGCGCGGTCCACGCATCACCTTGTTGGTCGCCACTGAGACGACGTCGGCGTACGGGACGGGAGACTCGATCACTCCGCCCGCCGCCAAGCCCATGACGTGCGCGCCGTCCACCCAGAGCACACAACCGGCCTCGTCGGCGATGGTCCGCATCGCGGCGTAGTCCCAGGTCCGCGAGTAGGCCGTGCCGCCGGCGAGCAAGATCCGTGGCCGGTGGATGAGTGCCATGTCGCGGATGCGGTCGTAGTCGACCTGTTCGGTGTCGTGGCGGACCTCGTAATTCACCACGCTGAACCAGCGACCCGACAGATTCGCCCGAGATCCGTGCGATTGGTGCCCGCCATGGCGGAGGCTCAGCGACATCACCTGGTCGCCCGGCTGGGCGAACGCCGCATAGACGGCGAAGTTGGCCAGGGCCCACGACAGCGGCTGAACGTTCACGTAGTCCGCGGCGAACAGCGTGTGCGCACGGTCGACGGCGAGGCGTTCGACTTCGTCGACGACGTCGGAGCCGCCGTGATATCGGCGTCCGGGGTATCCCTCTGCGTACTTGTCGGCGAGCACAGAGCCCATTGCGGCACGGACCGCGGGCGTCGCGATCGTCTCGGCGGCGAGCATTTGGAGGCTGCCCGCACGGCGTGCCGCCTCGCGGCTGATCAGCTCACTGATCTGCGGGTCGACCGCGTCGAGCGGCCCGGTCACGGACGCGCCCTCAGCTCGTCGGGATCCATGTCGAGCACTTCGCCGATCTCCTCGGCGCTGATCGCTCCTTCGCGGAGGATGCGCGGCGTGACTCCGCTCAGGTCGACGATCGTCGACGCGACGGCCTTCGCCGCGGGGCCGCCGTCCAGGTACACCGACACCAGGTCACCGAGCATGTCCTGCGCCGCGCCGACCGTGGTGGCGGGCGGTTGCCCGGACACGTTGGCGCTCGACACGGCCATCGGCCCGACTTCGCGGAGAAGTTCGATCGCCACCGGATGCAACGGCATCCGGATCATCACGGTCGCATCGGTGTCACCGAGGTCCCATGCGAGGGACGGCGCCTGTTCGACGACAAGACTGAGTCCACCAGGCCAGAACGACTGGACGAGTTCCCTGGCCTGCGGCGACACCGACCGGACCAGTCCGTCGACGGTCTGCCAAGAGCCGACGAGAACCGGCACCGGCATGTCCCGGCCGCGATTCTTGGCGGCGAGCAGAGACGAGACCGCCTCGCTGTCGAATGCGTCGCAGCCGATGCCGTACAGGGTGTCGGTCGGCAGCACCACAAGACGGCCGCCGCGGGCTGCTCCGACCGCGGCGCTCAGGCCTGCGGACCGCTCGGACGGGTCACTGCAATCGAAGACGACACTCACTGTTCCATCCTTGCACGGTCGGCTGCCGGGTCGGGTTCGCCCCGGCCGAACGATGCATGAGAGGAGATGCGGGTCGCCGTGACGAAACGCGGTCGACCTGCCAAGTCCGCATGGGCCGCGATGGACGAGAATCGGCCGTCGGCGCGCAGCGCGGCGACAACGGCGTCTGCCGTCTCGTCGTCGTGTTCGACGGCGAACGCTCCCCCGCCGACGAGTGCGTCGGCGACGATCGGGATCATCGCCGAGATGACGTCCATTCCCGTCGTCCCGGAGAACACGGCGTCGTACGGGTCGTGTGCGACCTCCGGAGACACCGGCGACTCGGACGGGACATACGGCGGGTTCGACACGATGACGTCGCACGCCCCGAGGGCCTTGTGCATCGCAGCGGCATCGGTGACATCACCGTGCAGAGCGGTGACGCGTGTCTCCAGTGACGCGACCGAGATGTTCCGGCGCAGGTAGTCCAGCGCATCCGACGACCGTTCAACGGCCACCACCTGCGTGTTCGGCGAATGGGCTGCGATACCGAGCGCGAGCGCTCCGCTTCCGGAGCACAGGTCTGCCACCACAGCTGTGCGGCCCGCGACCACGCGCGTGGCCCACTCGACGATCAGCTCGGTCTCTGGGCGCGGGACGAACACTCCGGGCCCGACTGCCAATTCGAGGCCCGCGAAGTGGGCCGTGCCTGTGATGTGCTGCAGCGGTTCGCGCCGGGCACGGCGTCGAACGAGCTCGGCGAAGTGTTCCTCCTGCTCGATGTCGACGTCGTCGATCAGCAGAAGCCGCCCGGGCTCGACGGCGAGCACATGAGCAAGGAGTTCGGCAGCGTCGTGCGATGCCGATTCGACGCCTGCCGCAGTCAACTCGGCGGCGGCGCGACGTCGGAGTGCGTCGGCCGACGTCACTGCTGCAGTCGTGCCTGCTTGTCGGCGTCGACGAGGGCGCCGATCAGGCCGTCCATCTCACCGTTCAAGACGGCGTCGAGGTTGTTCGCCTTGTAACCGATCCGGTGGTCGGTGATCCGGTTCTCCGGCCAGTTGTAGGTGCGGATCCGCTCCGACCTGTCGACGGTGCGGATCTGTGCTGCGCGGCCTGCCGAAGCTTCGGCGGCAGCCTCTTCTTCGGCCAACGCCTGGAGGCGGGCGGCGAGCACCTGCATCGCTCGGGCCTTGTTCTGGAGCTGGGAACGCTCGTTCTGACAGGTCACGACCACTCCGGTCGGCAGATGTGTGAGGCGGACCGCGGAGTCGGTGGTGTTGACGCCCTGGCCGCCCTTCCCGGAGCTTCGGTAGACGTCCACGCGCAGGTCCGATTCGTCGATCTGCACTTCGGCGACCTCGTCGGGCTCGGGGTAGATCAACACACCTGCGGCCGACGTGTGGATGCGGCCCTGCGACTCGGTGACCGGCACACGCTGCACACGGTGCACGCCGCCCTCGAACTTGAGCTTGGACCAGACGCCGTCGCGCACCGATTCGCGTGCCTTGATCGACAGGGTCGCGTCCTTGTAACCGCCGAGGTCCGACTCGGTGACGCCGAGGACAAGCGCCTTCCAGCCCTGGCGCTCGCAGTACTTCAGGTACATGCGGACCAGATCGGAGGCGAACAGTGCGGACTCCTCGCCACCGGCGCCCGACTTCACTTCGAGGACGACGTCGTCTGAATCGTGGGGGTCGCGCGGTGCAAGTAGGTCCGTGAGCTGGGCATCGAGCTCGGCTTCGCTCGCTTCGAGGGCGGGGATCTCGTCAGCGAACGCCGGATCGTCCGCCGCCAGCTCGCGAGCGGCTGCGAGATCGTCACGCACCGAGGTGAGCTTGGTGTACGTCGCCATCACCGGCGCGAGTTCAGCGAACCGCTTGCCGACGCGGCGTGCGTTGGCGGCGTTGTCGTGCAGTGCCGGATCGGACAGCTGCTGCTCGAGGCCTGCGTGCTCGGCCAGGATGTCGTCGATCGCGGACGGTGCCTGCATGCTCACGTGAGTTCACTTCCCCGTCAAAGAGTGGCCCGCCCGGTCCCGAGCGGCGTGGTGGAAAACGAAACGACGCCCGAGACCAAGACCGGTGAGGATCTCGGAGTCGGGCGTCGAAGGCGAGCTACTTGGTGCGCTTGCCGTAACGCTTCTCGAAGCGAGCGACGCGGCCGCCGGTGTCGAGGATCTTCTGCTTGCCCGTGTAGAACGGGTGGCACTGTGAGCAGACTTCCACGGTGATGTGGCCGCCCTTGGCGGTGCTGCGCGTGGTGAACTCGTTGCCGCAACCGCAGTTGACGGTGGTCACCTCGTAGTCGGGGTGGATTCCCTGCTTCATTACGTCCCTTTCGAAGGTGGTCGCCGGGTCACCGGGCAGAATGCCATCGGTGTGAACCGGAACCGGACTGACCGAACGATTATTCCACAAGGTCACGGGCGGCTGCCAATCCTCCTCGACGCGAGCGTCTTGGGGTGGCCTAACCTGATGGTATGAGCGAAGGCAGCACTGGAGGACGGCCCACCCGCGATGCGAAGCGTCAGCGCTGGTCACGGCGCAATCCCTTTCCGGCCACGGTCGTGGAGAACACTCTGCTGACAGCGCCGGAGAGCAGCAAGGAAGTCCGCCACCTGGTGCTCGACATCGCAGGTTCGGGCCTCGACTACCAGCCCGGCGACGCTGTGAACGTCACCCCGGCGAACGAGCCCGCGCTCGTCGCCGCGCTCATCGACCGGCTCGGCGTGCCGGCCGACACGGTGATCACCGACCGCAAGGGCGACCGCACGCTCGCGCAGGCACTCACTCACGGCTTCGAGATCACGTCGGTCTCGCCGTACCTGCTCGATCATTTGGCGAACGCCCGGGGACGCGAGGACGTCGCCGCACTCCTCGCAGGCGACCGCGCGGAACTCGAAGCCTGGGCGCGCGGGCGTGACGTCCTCGACCTGCTGAACCTCGACTCCGACTGGTTCCCCACTCCCGAGGCGTTCCTTGCCGAATTGAAGCCGCTCACCGCGCGGACCTATTCGATCTCGTCGTCGCCCACCGTCCATGAGGGCACGGTTCACCTGACGCCTGCGACGATCCGTCATTACGCGACCGACGAGTGGGGTGACGGCCGCGATCGGGGCGGCGCAGCGTCCACGTACCTCGCCGATCGGGTGGAGCCCGGCGACACCGTCGGCATCTACCTGACGCCGAACAAGTCGTTCCGCCTCCCCGAGCCCGACACCGACATCATCATGATCGGTCCCGGCACCGGTATCGCGCCGTTCCGCGCGTTCGTCCACGAGCGCGCCAACGACGACGGCTCGGGCCGCAACTGGCTGTTCCACGGCGCCCGCAAGCGTGACCACGACTTCCTGTACCGCGACGAGATCGTGCAGATGCATCACGACGGCAGTCTCGATCGCCTCGACGTGGCCTTCTCTCGTGAGCAGGAGGACAAAATGTACGTGCAGCACCTCATGGACTCCCACGGCGAGGACATCTACACCTGGCTACGCGACGGTGCGGTCCTCTATGTGTGCGGCGACGCCGACCGCATGGCCGCCGACGTCGAGAACGCCCTGGCTGCGATCATCGCCGAGCACGGTGAGGTCGAACCCGACGACGCTCGCGCCGAGATCGACCGCCTCCGCTCCGAAGGCCGCTACCTACGCGACGTGTACTGACGGATTCATCGCGTCAGGCCGGAAACGTCACGCCTAGGCCGGGTTCGTCCGGTGCCCGTCTGTGACGAATCCTCCATCTAGCGATGGTTCGGTCAGCCTATGTGCAATGCACGGAGGCGCGCCGCCACTCGTGCCGCCATGCGTTTGGCTTCCAGGTCGGACCAGTCCCAGCGGACGACGCTCACACCGAGGTCCTCCAGCCGGGCCTGCCGCCACTTCTCTCGTCGTACAGCGTCGAGCGCCGTCTCCGCGCCGTCGAGATAGTCGACGTACTTGCCGTATCCGTCGAACTCTCCTGCGAGCAGCCCGTCCCAGTCGAAGTCCGATCGGGCGACGAATCGCCCTTGATCGTCGAAGAATCGATGCTGCAGACGCGGAGATGGCAGACCCGCCTCGATCATCTGGGCGCGACTCCACGACTCTCCCGGATTGGCCGACGCGGAACTCGCGAACGGAAGCGCAGCCCGCGCCACACCGACGCCCGGCCGCGGCGTCGACAGCATCCCCTCCATTCGGCGTCTCGACGCACCCGCCCGCAGCGCCGAGTCGAAAACAGTGAGGGCCCCGGCAAACCCCTGCAAAGTGGTGCACGCGACGTCGACTGCGGTCTGCTCAAGGGACGTGACAAGAAGGCCACCGACCATGGTGCGGCGTTCCTCGGGCACTCCCCCGCAGCGTGCCGCCAGGTTGATTCCACGCAGGCGGGTCTCGAAGGCTACGTGCACCTTGTCACGCACCGGTTTCAACAAGGGCAGGCCGAGAATCGTCGCAGCGGTCTCATCAACGAACACGACGCCGGGATGCCTCTCCGCGACCGCGTGCGCGCGTAGGACGTGCAGTTCACGCGGGGTGCGTCTTGTCGCCCGCACCAGAACACCTGGGTCGATCCGCTCGAGGAGGCCCGCGTCCACTGCTCGCGACAACTGCGCAGCTGAACACCCGAGAGCGAGGGCGCGTCGCCGCAGGATGAGTCCGTGATCGTCCGTCGGAAACTGTTCGAGGTTCATACCAATTAGACGCACCGAGCCGCGCTTCGGTTCAGTCGGATTTCCACAGGCTTGCAGAAAGCCAGAAAAGTCACGCCCTACCCGTGGATGAACATGGGCGGGGCGTGACTTTTCTGGCTTATCGCGCCGAGTGACTAATCGTCGCCGGCGACGGTGGGAGCGTTCTTGCTGACCTGCATCAGGAATTCGACGTTGCTGCGCGTCTTCTTCAGCTGGCTGACGAGCAGGTCGATCGCCGCCTGCGAGTCGAGGCCCGACAGGAGGCGACGGAGCTTGTGAACGATCGCGAACTCGTCCGGCGAAAGCAGGAGCTCGTCCTTGCGGGTGCTCGACAGGTTGACGTCGACCGCGGGGAACACTCGACGCTCGGAGATCTTGCGATCGAGCTTGAGCTCGGCGTTGCCGGTGCCCTTGAACTCCTCGAAGATCACCGTGTCGCCCGTTGAACCGGTCTCGACCAGCGCAGACGCGATGATCGTCAGCGATCCGCCGTTCTCGATGTTGCGAGCGGCGCCGAGGAAGCGCTTCGGCGGGTACAGGGCCTGCGAGTCGACACCACCGGACAGGATGCGGCCCGACGCGGGCGACGCATTGTTGTACGCGCGACCGAGGCGGGTGATCGAATCGAGAAGCACCACGACGTCCATGCCGCCCTCGACGAGCCGCTTGGCGCGCTCGATGGCGAGTTCGGCGACGCTCGTGTGATCTGACGGCGGACGATCGAACGTCGAGGCGATGACCTCGCCCTTCACCGATCGCTGCATGTCGGTGACCTCTTCCGGACGCTCGTCGACGAGCACCACCATCAGGTGGCATTCCGGGTTGTTCGTCGAGATCGCGTTCGCGATGTCCTGCAGGATCGTCGTCTTGCCTGCCTTCGGCGGCGACACGATCAGCGCACGCTGGCCCTTGCCGATCGGCATGATCAGGTCGATGACGCGCGTCGACAGGCGCTCTGCAGTCGTCTCCAAGCGCAGACGCTGGTTCGGGTAGAGCGGCGTGAGCTTGGAGAACTCGGGACGATTCCGTGCGGCCTCGACGGGCGCGCCGTTGACCGTGTCCAAACGGACGAGCGGATTGAACTTCTGGCGATTGTTGCCCTGTCCGGCCTGCTGGCCCTCGCCGTCCTTGGCCACCTTGACCGCGCCGGTGATCGCGTCGCCACGACGCAGACCGTTCCGGCGGACGAGGTTCATCGACACGTAGACGTCGTTCGAACCGGCGAGATAACCCGACGTGCGAACGAACGCGTAGTTGTCGAGGACATCGAGGATGCCTGCAACGGGAACGACGGTGTCGCCCTCATTGACCTGCGGTTCTGCGCCGCCACCGTCGCCGCCGCGGTCACGTCCACGACGACGCTCACGGAACCGACGTCCACGCCGGCGACCGTTTCCGTCACCGTCGTCGTCATCGTTGTTGTTCTGGCGATTGCCCTGGTTCTGGCCGCCCTGGTTCTGGCCGCCGCGATTCTTCTCGCCCTGGTTCTTGTCGCCCTGGTTCTCGGACTTCTCACCCTGGGACTTCTCACCCTGGGACCTGTCGCCCTGAGCGTTGTCGCCGGATTGCTTGTCACCCGCCGGCTTCTCACCGGACTGGCCCTGGTCGCCCTGATTGCGGTCGCGGTTTCGATTCCGGTTCCGGTCCCGATCACGATTGCGTGCGGGACGGTCGCCGGCGGCGTTCTCACCCGGCTGATCACCCGACTTCTCCCCCGCAGGCTTCTCACCCGCGGGCTTCTCACCTGCCGACTTCTCGACAGCGGCCTTCGGGGCCGCCGGAGCGTCGTTCTTGGGAGAGTCGTTCTTGGGGGCCTCGACCTTCGGGGCGTCCTGCTTGGGGGCCTCGGTCGTACGCGCAGCCTTAGGCGCGTCACCCTTCAGGGCGTCGGCCTTCGGCGCCTCTGCCTTGGGGGCGGCATTCTTCGCGGCCGGGGGACGTCCACCTTGCTGATGTGCACGGATGACGTCGATCAGGTCGCCCTTGCGCATGCCGGAGGTCCCTTTGATGCCGAGCTCGCCGGCCAGCGACTTCAGTTCGGGGAGCAGCATCGCGGACAGCCCGGTACGTGCGCGCTTGGGAGCCTGCAGGTCCGTTTCAGTCACGGATATCCTTTCGTTCCCCGACACCAGAGGCCGGGGCGTCCACTCGGAATCGAGCGGGAGTATGTCAATGCGCCGAAGAAGGGAAAGCCACTAGATCGTGGACTTTCGTAGCGCAGCGCCTACAGCGTACCACCGGGTAAGGCAAGTAGAGCGGAACCCGCCCCTACGGCAGGATCTCGACACCACCGGCGATGTCGAGCGGAAGCATCGCGAAGCCGTACTCTGCAGCGAGCTGTGCCTCTTCGTCACCGAGGTCGCTCGTGCCGAGGACCAGCACCGACGGCCCTGCACCCGACACCGTTGCGGCGTGTCCACGATCGCGCAGTGCGTTCATCAGGCCGCTCGACGCGGGCATCGCGGCCGCGCGATACGTCTGATGCAGACGGTCGCTCGTCGCGTCCATCAGGCACGTCGGGTCGGTCGTGAGCGCAACAACGCCGAGCGCCACCCGGCTCACGTTGAACACGGCGTCCGCTCGCGGGACCTCGTCGGGCAGAAGTCCGCGGGTCTCGGCAGTCGACGACTGCGTCTGCGGGACGAACGACGTCGCCTTGATCGACGGGTGCAGCGGCAGTTTGCGGGCGAAGAACTCCGTGTCGCCGTGTGTCCATGTGACGACGCCCGATCCGAGCACCGACGCGGCGGCGTTGTCAGGGTGCCCCTCGAACTCGCTGGACAACTGGACCAACTGAGTCTGCGTCAGCGCAGGTCGGCGCGCATCTGCGACCAGCAGGCCCGATGCGGCGGCGAGGCCGCCGACGACTGCTGCCGCCGACGAGCCGAGACCACGGGAGTGCGGGATCGCGTTGACGCAGTGCAGCGCGATGCCCGGCGCCGCGACGCCCGCGGCTTCAAGGCCACGGATCACTGCACGCGCCACCAGATGCCGCTCATCGAGCGGGACGTCGTCCGCCGACTCCCCTTCCGCGGTCACCACAACACCGGTGCCCGGTTCCGTGACCGTCACACTGACCTCGTCGTACAGCCCGAGAGCCAGACCCAGGCAGTCGAACCCAGGGCCGAGGTTGGCGCTCGACGCGGGCACTCGCACACGCGCGGTCACCCCGGGGGTCAGCACCAAGTCGGCGTCAAGCGCGCCGATCGTCACAGCGGTCACAGCGTTCTCCATGATGAATGTCAGCTGACGCCGAGCGCACGAGCCACAGCCACAGGATCGACCGGGATGGCGTCGACCTTCGGCATGCCGAGCAGCGCGGTGTCGGGGTCCTTCAGACCGTTGCCGGTCACAGTGCACACGACAGTCGAACCGGGCGCCACCCAGCCCTCTTCGTGCGCGGCGAGCAGTCCGGCGACGCTGGCCGCCGACGCGGGCTCGACGAAGACGCCTTCACGGCCGGCCACCAGGCAATACGCCTCGAGGATCTTCTCGTCGGTGGCTGCGCGGAATTGTCCGTTCGACTCGTCCTTCGCAGCGACGGCCTGGTTCCAGCTGGCGGGCGAACCGATGCGGATCGCGGTCGCGATGGTCTCCGGATCGCTGACCGGCGCGCCGTTGACCAGCGGAGCGGCACCGGCAGCCTGCACGCCGAGCATGCGCGGCAACGTGTCGATGATGCCGTCCGCGTGGTACTCGCGGTAACCCTTCCAGTACGCGGTGATGTTGCCCGCGTTGCCGACCGGCAGCGCATGGATGTCGGGCGCCTTGCCGAGTACGTCGACGATCTCGAACGACGCGGTCTTCTGGCCTTCGATACGCGCCGGGTTCACCGAGTTCACGAGTTCGATCTCAGTGAATTCAGCGGTCACCTTGCGGGCGAGTTCGAGGCAGTCGTCGAAGTTGCCCTGCACCTGGATCACCTGGGCGCCGTGCATGACGGCTTGAGCGAGCTTGCCCATGGCGATCTTGCCCTCTGGGATGAGGACGGCGCAGGTCATGCCGGCACGCGTCGCGTAGGCGGCGGCCGAGGCCGAAGTGTTGCCGGTCGACGCGCAGAGGACGGCCTTCTTGCCGTTGTTGACGGCGTTGGTGACGGCCATCGTCATGCCGCGGTCCTTGAACGAACCCGTCGGGTTCAGTCCCTCGACCTTGAGATACACCTCGCAGCCGGTGATCTCGGAGAGGACCGGTGCGGCGATGAGCGGCGTCGCGCCTTCGTGCAGGGTGACGATCTTCCAATCGTCTTGCACGGGCATGCGATCGCGGTAGGCCTCGATCAGTCCGGGCCAGCCCTGGTGGACCGGCTTGTATGCGGCGTTAGTCATTGGTTCCCTCCAGGCGGAGCACACTGGACACCTTGATGACGGAGTCCATCTTCTCGATTGCGGCGACTGTCTCCGACTGATCGCGGTCGGAGGCGCGGTGTGTGACGACGATCAGGCGCGCGTTCTCGCCCGCGCCCTCCTGTCGAACGGCTGCGATGCTGACGTCGCGCTTGGCGAACTCCGCGGCGACCTGCTCGAGTACCCCAGGCTTGTCGGCGACCTGCATCGACACGTAGTAGCGGGTCGGCACGTCGTCGATCGGCGCGATCGGCAGCGACGCATAGGTCGACTCGAGCGGTCCGCGGCCGCTGTAGACGCGGTTGCGGGCCGCCATCACGAGGTCGCCGAGCACGGCGGACGCGGTCGGCGCCCCGCCTGCACCCTGGCCGTAGAACATGAGGCGTCCCGCGTTCTCGGCTTCGACGACAACAGCGTTGAAAGCGCCGTTCACCGTCGCGAGCGGATGCTCGAACGGGATCAGCGCCGGGTAGACGCGGGCGGAGATCTTCTCGACGCCGTCGGCCTCGATACGCTCGCAGATGGCGAGAAGCTTGACGGTGCAGTCGAACTTCTTCGCCGCCGCGAGGTCGTCGGAGGTGATCGACGAGATGCCCTCGCAGTACACGTCGCTCGCGGTGACACGCGAGTGGAACGCGATGGACGCGAGGATCGCGGCCTTGGCGGCGGCGTCGTGCCCTTCGACGTCGGCGGTCGGATCGGCCTCCGCGTACCCGAGCCGACCTGCCTCGGCCAGAACGTCGGCGTAGTCGGCGCCTGTCTCGTCCATCTCCGACAGGATGAAGTTGGTGGTGCCGTTGACGATGCCGGCCACTCGAGTCACGCGGTCGCCCGCGAGCGACTGCGTCAACGGACGGATCACCGGGATCGCGCCGGCCACTGCGGCCTCGAAGTACAGATCGACGTTGCTGGTCGCGGCCGCGTCGGAGAGTTCACCGGAGTGGACTGCCATGAGCGCCTTGTTGGCGGTCACCACAGACTTGCCCGACTGCAGTGCAGTGCGGATCAACGTGCGCGGCGGTTCGATGCCGCCGATCAACTCGACGACGATGTCGACGTCATCACGAGCCACGAGGACTGCCGGATCGTCGGTCAACAGCGCCGACGGCACACCCGAGCGCGGACGGCTCAGGTCACGAACCGACACGCCGCGCAGTTCGACCGGCGCACCGACGCGCGAGCGGAGATCGTCGGCGTTCTCGGTGAGAATCCGGACGACCTCGGCTCCGACGTTGCCCATGCCGAGGACGGCTACGCCGATCGGACGGGGTGATTCTGCGGTCATGTGGGATCCACCTCCAGGCTCAAGAAGTCTTCGACGGTCTCCCGTCGCAGGATGAGACGTGCTTGTCCGTCGCGAACGGCGGCGACCGCGGCGCGCGGAGCCATGTTGTAGCGACTGGACATCGAATAGCAGTATGCGCCCGTCGCTCCGACCACCAGAAGGTCACCCGGTGTCAGGTCGGACGGAAGCCAGCAGTCGCGGACGACGATGTCCCCGCTCTCGCAGTGTTTGCCGACCACGCGGCAGACCACGGCGGGTGCATCGGACAGTCGGTTGGCGAGACGGACGTCGTACTCGGCGTCGTAGAGGACGGTGCGGATGTTGTCGCTCATACCGCCGTCGACGGACACGTATCGCCTGGTCGCAGCCCCGTCCAGGTCGACGTCCTTGATGGTGCCTACGCGATAGACGGTGACCCCGGCAGGCCCGGCGATGGCGCGACCCGGCTCGACCGCGATGGCGGGCATCGGCAATCCGAGGCGCTCGGATTCGCGGCGCACGATGTCGACCAGCGAACGCGCGAGGTCCGCGACGAGGGGTGGCTCCTCCGACGGAATGTACGAGATGCCGAGGCCGCCTCCGAGGTCGAGGACCTCGATCTGCTTCGTCTTCTCCAGGCCGAACTCCGCGACCACGTCCGCCAACAGGCCGAGCACACGGTGCGCGGCGAGTTCGAACCCGTCGATCTCGAAGATCTGCGATCCGATGTGGCTGTGCAGGCCCACCAACCGCAGGTTGTCGGTGGCGAAGACGGCGCGGACGGCGTCCATCGCCTTTCCGCCTGCGAGCGCAAAACCGAACTTCTGGTCTTCGTGCGCGGTCGAGATGAACTCGTGCGTATGAGCCTCGACTCCGGGGGTGACACGGATCAGGACGTCGGCGACCACACCGCGCGCGCCTGCGAGACGGTCCAGACGCTCGATCTCGTACATCGAGTCGAGGACCACGTGTCCGATGCCCGACTCCAGTGCGTAATCGAGTTCGTCTTCACTCTTGTTGTTTCCGTGCATGGCTATGCGCTCGGCGGGGAAGCCTGCGCGCAGCGCGATCGCGAGCTCACCGCCGGTGCAGACGTCGAGCGAGAGCCCCTCCGAGTCGACCCAGCGGGCCACCTCGGACGACAGGAACGCCTTCGACGCGTAGTGCACACGGCCGTGAGGACCGAAAGCCTCCTGCATGTCGGAGCAGCGGGACCGGAAGTCGGCCTCGTCGTAGACGAACAGCGGCGTGCCATAGGTCTGAGCGAGTTCGTCGACGGCGACGCCGCCGATCTCCAGCACCTCATCGCTGTTGCGGGCCGCACCGCGCGGGTACACATTGGCGGGGATCTGTGACAGTTCGGCAGGGCTGTTCGGCCGTTCCGCGAGATGCGGAGCAGCGAGGATGTCCGCGTGACGCGGACCTGCGGGGTGGGCCATCACATACGCTCCGGTGCGCTCACGCCGACCAGGCCGAGACCGTTGGCCAGCACTTGACGAGTCGCCTCGCACAGAGCCAGGCGTGCGGAGTGGACGTTGCCCGCTTCCTCGTCGCCCTGCGGCAGGACGCGGCAACGGGCGTAGAAGCGGTGGTATGCCCCTGCGAGCGTCTCGAGGTAGCGGCTCACCCGGTGCGGTTCGCGGAGTGTCGCGGCTGTGGCGACGATCTCGGAGAAGTCGCCGATCGTGCGGATGAGGTCGCCTTCGGCGTCGCCGTCGAGCAGTTCGAGGTGCTCGGTCGACGCCGCCAGTCCCAGCTCGGCAGCCGTGCGCGACAGCGCCGACAGTCGAGCGTGCGCGTACTGCACGTAGTACACCGGGTTGTCGGAGGACTGCTTGCGCAGCAGGTCGAGGTCGATGTCGATGTTGACGTCGATCGACGACCTGATCAGCGCGTAGCGAGCGGCGTCGACGCCGACGGCTTCGACGAGATCGTCGAGCGTGATGACCGTGCCCGCACGCTTGCTCATCCGGACCGGCGTGCCGTCCTTGACGAGGTTGACCATCTGGCCGATGAGGACCTCGACCGACTCGGGGTCGTATCCGAGCGCGGCCGCCGCGGCCTTGAGGCGCACGACGTAGCCGTGGTGGTCGGCGCCGAGCATGTAGATCAGGTGGTTGGCGCCGCGGTCGTGCTTGTCCTTGAGGTACGCGATGTCGCCCGCGATGTAGGCGTGGTTGCCGTCGCTCTTGATGACGACACGGTCCTTGTCGTCACCGTAGTTCGTCGACCGCAGCCACCACGCGCCGTCTGCCTCGTACAGATTGCCGTTGGCCTTGAGCTCGTTGATCGACGCATCCACCAGGCCACGATCGAACATCGAGTTCTCGTGGGTGTACACGTCGAAGTCGGTGCCGAATTCGTGGAGGGTGCGCTTGATGTGCGCGAACATCAGGTCGACGCCGTCAGCGCGGAAGGTCTCCAGCCGCTCGTCCTCCGACTGCTCGAGCACACCGGGATGATTCTCGACCACCGTGGCCGCGATCTCCTTGATGTACTCGCCCGCGTACCCGTCTTCGGGGGCGGGCTGATCGAGTGCGGCGGCCAGCAGGGAGCGAGCGAAACGGTTGATCTGCTCCCCGTGATCGTTGAAGTAGTACTCGCGGGTGACCTTCGCACCTCGCGCCGCGAGGACTCGCCCGAGTGCGTCGCCCACGGCGGCCCACCGTGTTCCACCGAGGTGGATGGGCCCGGTCGGGTTGGCCGACACGAACTCGAGGTTCACGTCGAGGTCGGACATCTCGTCGCCGCGGCCGTAGTTCTCACGGTCGGCGAGGACGGCGGCGACGGTCTGGTTCTGGGCGGCGGCGGCGAGACGCAGGTTCACAAACCCGGGTCCGGCGATCTCCGCGGATTCGATGCCGGGATCGGCGGCGAACTCCTCGGCGAGCCAGCCCGCCAGTTCGCGCGGGTTGATACCCGCCTTCTTGCCGAGTTGGAGGGCGATGTTCGTCGCGTAGTCGCCGTGTTCGGGACTGCGCGGACGCTCCACCACGACGGTCTCCGGAATCAGGTCGACGTCCAGGTCGTGGGCGGCGAACACGGTGCGCGTCGCAGCGCGCAGCAGAGCAGCGAGTTCGGTGGGAGTCACGGGTCCCTATCCTATTGGCCCCGACGCGGTTCTGGACAATCGGCGGGGGTCATCGCATCCCGACGACTTCAGAGCGACCTGTCGCGACATCGGAACAGGTGACGATCACGGCTCCGCGCACCACCGTCAGCGCCTGATTGGTCGCGTTCGCCGCGCACGGGGAGGGCGTTGTCGCCTCGATCTCGCCCGAGCCCGAATCGACAGTGAAGATCTCGCGGTACGTCGCGATGAGAAATCGATCCTGCAGGGATGCGACCGCGACGACCTCCTGCGGGCGTCCGTCCGACCCCAACGCGAGAGCAACCGGAATCGTCGTCTGGGATCCGACGATGCGAATCAGAGGCGCCTGTTGCCGGAACTGGATCAGAACTCGGCGATCGGTGGTCTGTGCGGTCGCTTCGACGGGGCCCGGAATCGTGAACACGTCGATCCTCACCCCGTGCGGGTCGCGGATGAGGGCTCTGGTCACCGCTTCGCCTGGCAGAGTCGACACCTGTACTTGTGTGCCGTCGTAGGCGAGGTCGCTGTGCGAGGCGTCGTCGTCGACTGCGGAGTCGGCCGTCCATCGGGTGTCTTCGACCCGGCCCGAGAACGAGTCGAGCACCGCGAGAAGGTGTCCTCGCTGGACGGTGACCGTCGGAGTCCGGTTCACCGAGGCGCTGACGACCACCGTTGGGCCGGCATCTGTGAACTCTCCGAGATCGTATGACCACACCGGCGTCCCGGCCGGCCCGTCGAACACCTCTAGGGTCGAGCCGCGTACACGAGCGAACCCTAGGCCGACCGCATGGATCGGGCCTTCGACGGACAGCCGGTATCCGGGCGTGCCCACGTCGGCGGGCTCAGATGTCTGCGATCCCTCGCCGTGAACCACCGGCTCCGTCTTCTGGAGGTACGGCACAGCGGCTGCAATCCCGAGCAGAACGACGAGCATCGAGCAGCCCGCTCCGATCGCGATTCCGAGTCCCACAGATCCGCGAGGTCCTCGACGCGGGGCCCCCGCCCACACGAGCAATGCCGACGACGACGCGACGACCGCGGTGAGCGTCCAGACGACCGAACCTGCCTCGTCGACGAATCGGGCGCCTGTCCAGTCGCCGTCCGCGGTCGCCACGACAGCCAGGGGTGCGAGTGCTGCGAGGACAGCCGCGCCCCGAACTGCGGGCGCCGCTCCCCGACCGGTGAGGTCCCATCCCGCAGCCAGGAGCGCCAGCACCGAGATCACGCATGAGGTGACCGGAAGCCACACCATCACCGGAAGCGGCTCGACGACATCCGCCGCAGTCACCGATCCCGCCAGTGCCGACATGACGGCCGTCAGCGCGAGCGACATCACCGCACCCACGACCAACGTGTGCGGCCGCATGTCATCCGACACTTCGCCTGCTTCCCCGGGTGTGCTCACGAGTCGCATCGTATCGACGGCGAACACACCGGTCGGTCACCCGACGGACGTCGACAAACACGACAAGACTGCGAGAACACCTTCACGATTCGTCTGTTCGGTCGACAATGGACGGCATGGGCCCATCGATGAGACTCAGCCGTCGCGATGTGTGGGCGATGGTCCACGACGAACGCCGGCGACTCGCCGACGACCTCGCAGATATCCCCGACGAGATGTGGCAGACGGAGTCGCTGTGCCCGGGTTGGGATGTCGCCGACGTCGTCGCGCACATCGTCGACACCGCACACATGGGTCGTCTCGCGTTCGTCCGCGACATGGTTCTCGCGCGTTTCGACTTCGACCGGGCAAACGACCTAGGCGTACGACGTCGCCGCCGTCCCCGGCCTGCAGACCTCGTCGCCGACCTCCGTGCGGCTGCCGACCTGACACGCACTCCCCCGGCGCCGCCCGCCACCCGGTTGGTGGAGGCCATCGTCCACGGCGAGGACGTGAGGCGACCCCTCGGGCTCATCGGTGAATACCCCGTGGACGCCGTCCTCGACGCGTTGGACTACCAACTGAAAACGGCCGTCAGCTGGGGCGGAGGAGCCGAGCGCGCCGAAGGACTGCGCCTGATCGCCACCGATTGCGACTACGTGTCAGGCGAGGGTCGCGACGTCGAGGGAACCGCCCTCGACCTGCTGCTGACTGTCTCCGGCCGCGGAGCCGGGTAGTCCCCGGCCTCCTCAGCAGCCGAGGGCGTCTGCAAGCTGATCGATGCCGGATACGTGGAACTCATCGAGCGGATTGCGCTCGGCGGGCTTGGGCTCCGGGCCCCACTCGCGGGGCCGCTCGATGTACGCGGTCTGAAGTCCGAACGATCGCGCTGCGGTGAGGTCGGAGACGTGGGTGGCGACCATCAGGACTTCCTCCGGCCTCACCTGCAAGAGGTCCGCGACGCCGAGGTAGACCTCGGCTGCAGGCTTGTAGTGCCGCCACAGGTCGGCCCCACCGACGAAGTCCCACGGGAAATCGGCGTTCTTCGCCATCTCGGTCAGCAGTGCGACATTGCCGTTGCTGAGTGCCCCGATCGTGAAGCGAGTCTTGAGCCGGCGCAGTCCGTCAGACGAATCCGGCCATCCCGGAAGCACATGCCACGCGTGGACCGCCGCGTCGAGCTGTGCGGCGGTCGCAGTTACGCCGTACGAGTCGGCGAGCAGACGCTGGAGCGATTCACGATGCAGGTCGTCGAGCAGCGTCCACGGGCGTTCACCCGACTCGACCTCGAGCAGACCCGGCACGTAGGTGCGTCGCCAGTCGAGCGCGAGCTTGGACGAATCGAGGTCGGGGAACGTCTCTGCGAGCGCCGTCGACACGCCGGTGTACCAGTCGGCGACCGTCCCGAAGGTGTCGAACGCGAGGACCTTGATCACGCCAGCAGTCCGATCGCCAGCAACAGCACACCGATCGCAGGCGGGACGAGCTGCTTGAGCGCAGCCGACGTCTTCGACGGGTCCGACGCGATCAGCACGATGCCCGCCGCCACCATGCTTCCGGCACCCGCGAAGACCAGCGTCGCGCCGACGGCCTGCTGCCCCGCGGCGATAACCGCGATGCCCGCGCCGATGAGGATCGCGAGAAAGAGGTTGTAGAAGCCCTGGTTGAGAGCCAGCGGCTTGGTCGCCTCCGCCTCCGCCTCTGAGGTCCCGAACACGGCCCGCGCCCGAGGTGTCGTCCACGCGATGGATTCGAGATAGAAGATGAAGACGTGGACGAGGGCCGCGACGGCGGCGAAGACGAGACCTGCGATGAGCATGCGGCGATTCTATGCCCGCGAGTACGCAGACGCCTCGCGAACCTGCTCCGGAGTCGGAGTGATTCCCGTGTACAGCGCGAACTGTGCGGCCGCCTGACCGGCGATGACCGCGTCGCCGCTGATGACCTCTGCACCGCGGGCGCGGAGCGCGCGGACCAGCGGCGTGGTCGGGGGCATGGCGACGACGTCGAGCGCGGCCTGCGCGCCATTGACCGCTTCCTGCGCGAACGGGAGATCCTCCGCTGCCTGCCCGCCGGCCATTCCGATCGGCGTCGCGTTCACCAACGTCGTCGGGCGCGCGTCACCCAGTTCCGCGGCATGAGCGAATCCGTACTTGGCGGCGAGTGCAACGCCGGCCTCGACGTTCCGCGCGATCACCGTGACATCGGTGAACCCCTCGTCACGCAGTGCGGCGACAACCGCCTTCGCCATGCCGCCGCTGCCCGCCACGGCGACCGGGGCCGTCCGATCGAACGACGACGCAGCGAGCAGGTCCGCCACCGCCTGGTAGTCGGTGTTGTACGCCCGGAGGACGCCGTCGTCGTTCACGATCGTGTTCACCGAGTCGATCGCCGCAGCCGACTTCTCAACCACGTCGACCAGCGGAATCACCGCTTCTTTGTACGGCATCGACACAGCCGCACCGCGGATCGGCAGTCCTCGAATCCCGGTGACGGCCGCCTCGATGTCGGCGGGCGCGAACGCCTTGTAGACGTAGTTGAGGCCGAGCTCGTTGTACAGGTAGTTGTGAAACCGCGTCCCGATGTTGGACGGCCGGGCGGCAAGCGAGACGCAGAGGACCGTGTCGCGATCGAGAGTTCGGGAGTGGGGTGCGCTCATGGCTTCGATCGTAGGCGGACTACGTGCTGCCGTCTCAAAGGCTGAGCGACCGCAGTTTCGCCGGGTTCCGGACGGCGTACACCGCGGTGACTCGATCGCCGACGACCTCGATGCACGTGACGTTGTCGATAAGCCCGTCGATCGATGAGATCACCGCGGGCATCCCGTTGACGACGGTCATCCGGAACCCGAGTTCGCCCATCCCTGTCCCCTTCGCGAGCAGACCGACGAGGAGTCGTGCGACGCGGTCGGCTCCGTGCACGGGGCGTCGTGCGGCCGAGACCACCCCGCCGCCGTCGCCGAGGAACACGGCGCCCGGCGCGAGTGCGTCCATCAGGCCCTGAACGTCGCCCGTGATCGCACTGGCCAGAAACTGTTCGGCGACGGACTGCGCCTGTGACGGTTCCGCGACTGCCGCGCTTCGCCTCGCGCGGACGTGATTTCGAGCGCGACTGGCGATCTGTCTCACCGCGGGCTCCGACTTGTCGACGGCCGCCGCGATCTCGCTGTACTCGAACGCGAAGACCTCACGAAGAACGAACACCGCGCGTTCGGCCGGCGTCAACGATTCGAGGACGAGCAGCATCGCGGTGGTGACCGCTTCTCCCGTCAGAACGTGGTCGAGGGCATCGCCGGACGCCGTCTCGAGAGGCTCCGGCAGCCAGGGCCCGACGTAGTCTTCACGCCGCCGGGCCGCCGACCGCGCCGCGTTCAGCGCCTGCCGAGTGACGATCCGCGCCAGGTACGCGCGCGGGTTGGCGACGCTCGCCTGATCGACGTCTCGCCACCGCAGCCAACTGTCGGAGACCACATCCTCGGCGTCGGCCACCGAACCGAGGATCTCGTACGCGATCGAGAACAGCAGCGGCCGGTGCTCTACGAAGTCGTCAGTCATCGTGGGCCCGGGATCGTCACCGCGGACCCCTTGCGGGCCGACGTCGCCGCGAACCTGCACACCTGCTCCTTGAAGTACGCGCCCGGCCGACCTCCGAACCAGATGCGCGTCGGCACATCGTTGCGGTGCGCGTGCTGAATCACGGCGTTCTGACGTCCGAGGGACACGTTCTGCCCGACGAACGACATCGAGAACGGCTTCAGCTCGTCGCCTCGGAGTTCGGCGAGCACGTTCTTCGCCGCGTGCGCGCCCTGCGGCAACGCGGCCTGACAGCTGGCGCGTGTTCCCGCCACCGCGGCGGTGTCACCTACCGCGTACACGTTCGGGTGACTGGTACTGCGAAGCTGCGGATCGACTCGCACCCTGCCCGTCTCATCGGTGTCGAGACCGCTGCGCGCGGCCAGGTCCCCGGCCTGCGCGGCCACTGCCCACAGTGTGAGGTCCGAGTTGTCGACAGCCGTCCACGTGCCGCGGACCACCTCGACGCCCAGCGACGACAGCACCTCGGAGACTCTGCGCCGCGCAGCATCTCCGAGCGACGCGCCGAGTTGGTCACCGACGAGCCGAACCACCAGGTCGGGACGCTGCTCGGCGATCTCCGACGCCGCTTCGATACCAGTCAATCCGGCGCCGACGACGGTCACCGTCGCCCCCTGTTGGAGGGCACGCAGGCGCCGGGCGGCTTCACGGGCTTGGTCGACGTCTCCGACCGCGACGGTCCCCTCGGGCGCGGCGGCCGAGCTTCCGACTGCGTAGATCATGCGGTCGAAGTCGAGCGACGTTCCGTCGGACAGCTCGACGACGCCGTCGCCGACCTTCTCCACAGCGGCCTTCCGGTGCACGACACGGCTGTCGAGCATCTCTGACAACGGCCGTGTCGCCGGTCCGCTTCCGGCGATCTCCTGGTGCAGCCGGACGCGCTCGACGAATTCGGCGTGCGGACTCACGACCGTGACCGTCAGTCCTCTTCCTTTGCGCGCCAACAGATTCGCCGCGACGGTTCCCGCGTATCCGGCCCCTGCGATCACGATGTTCATGGTGTGGCCTCCCTTTTGCGTCGGTGGTTGACATACATGGGACACCGGTCGGCGCTTGCCTGTGACACTTCGCCAGTATGTCGCCCATCACGATGATCGGGCCCTGATAGCGTTGGGCTCAGCATCGCGTGTCGGTGACGGACTGCGTCAGACATGGAGGTGCCGTAGACGAAAGTCTCACCATGCCAGTCAGTTTCAATCACACCATCATCGGCGCCCACGACCCTGCGTTGTCTGCCGACTTCTATCTCACCGTTCTCGGCGCGCGCCCCGCTCCGAGCTGGGGCCCGTTCATCAACATTCAGCTCGACGACGACACGTTGTTGCAGTTCGCTCCTGCGCCGGTCAACGATCCGATTCACATGGCGTTCCTCATGAACGACGACGAATTCGACCGCGGATACAACGCCCTCACGACGCTCGCCGTGGAACATTGGGCCGACCCGCAGATGACACGCCCGGGCGAGATCTCCACCGATGAAGGCAAGCGCGTGTACTTCAAGGATCCGTCAGGCCACCTGCTCGAAATGCTCACGCAGGCGTATCTCTGATCCAGATCTCTCCAAACTCAGTACTGGGATCGACACCCGAGGGAATATTGCCCTCGGGTACTCATCTCAGTACTGAGTTTGGGAGTTCGCCCAGGCCAACTGAAAAGCCCACGCACATGGCGTGGGCTGGACAGACACTTGTGCCCCCCGCAGGATTCGAACCTGCGACCTTCTGCTCCGGAGGCAGACGCTCTATCCCCTGAGCTAGGGGGGCGGGTCAAGCGAGAGCAACATTAGCGCACCTGCCCCGTGCGTCCCAACACCGGGGGCGGTCCAGTGCGTCAGACGGCGATCAGCGTCGCATCGCGGACGTCGCGATAGCGGTCGGGCGTGCAGGTCAGGACGATGATCTGAGAGTCGCCTGCGGCATGGCCGAGGACCTGAGCCATGGACGACAGCCGTTTGGGGTCGGAGTAGCCGAGCGCGTCGTCGAGGATCACCGGCACGCCGTCGGCCTGGTCGATGAGAGACGCACACGCCAGCCGCGCGAGCAGGCCCAGCTGCTCGCGCGCCCCGCCCGACAGCGATTCGACGTCGACGGTCACCCCGTCGAGGGTGCGCGTCTGGATCTGGAAGTCGTCCGCGACTCCGAACCGCACGCCTTCTCCGAACACGGGGCCTGCCAACTCCTCGAGACGGCGCGTGAACGGGTCGACGTACCTGGCCCGGGTCTCGGTCCGCTTGCGTTGGAGCGTCTCGAAAAGCACCCGCGCACCGGCCGCGCGGTCGGTCACTCGGCGCAGCGACGCGGCAGCCGCATCGTTCTCGGCGACGGCGTCGGACAGTTCGTCGAAGCGGCCGTCGCTCCTGCACACCTCTAGTCGGGTCGTCAGTTCCGTCTGTGTCTTGCGTTCGTCCGCGATCTTCGTGCGGGTGCGGTCCAGCGCCGCTTCCGCCTCGTTGAATCGTGCACGCACGCCAGGGACGTCCATCCGCGTGGCGTCGAGCGCAATTCTCGACGCCACGACCCGTGCGTTCTCCAGGTCTGTCGCCGCGGCCGACGATGCCGACACCAAGTCGGCGTCGCTCGCATCCGCCACTGCCCGCACGATCTCCTCCCGCAGGGCGACCACCGTCTGGGCTGCCCGTTGACCGGAGGTCTCCCACACCTCAGCGCGACTGGAATGCTCGCGCACTCGCGCCGACTCCACATCGCGAGCCCGTTCGGCTGCGGAACAGGCATTCGCCGCGTCGCGCTCACGGACACGCAGCGCGCCGAGGTCGTCGACCTCGCCCGGCTCGACGTCCGGAATCCGCGCGTCGACCGCGGCCCGCTCGGACGTCAGGTCATCGACGCTGTGCTCACCGAGTTCTCTCCGAAGCGCTCTTTCCACCTCGCGGATCCGGCCGAGCGCCTCGGTGCGTCGTGCTGCGGCCGGGACCACGTCCGACAGTCGCTCGACACCACATCGGTCGACGAGTGCGGTCGCCTCGTCGCGCAGCGCTTCGAGTTCGTCGGCCGACGCCTGCGCGTCGGTGCCCGGCACCACGCGCACGCGGACGTCAGTCGCGTCGACAGACAACGCTCGCCCAGCTTTCACAGTGATCTCGTCGGTGACTGCCTCCCCGTCGACGGTCACGCCACCGCCGAGAGGGGTGACGATCACGGTCGGGGCTCCGGCGTCGACACGCGCTTGAGCTGCAGCGATCGCGCGGTCCAAGTCGACTGCGCGCGACGCATCGGCATCGGTCGCGACATAGTCGGCCGCAACCTTCACCGCACCGGACAGCTCAGCTTGCAGTCGCGCCGCCTCGGCGAGGGTCGCATCGAGCTCGGCACGACGACGGCGGTCGCGCGCGACGACTTCTGCAGCCTCGGCTGTGACTATTCGCTCACGCAGGGCCGCCAGCCGCTCCTGTGCCGCCGTCGCCTCGATGCCGAGCTCTTCGGCGCGCTCGGCGGCCACACGGGCATCATTCCGCGACGACTCGACAGCGGCACGCCCGGATGCGACGTCCGACTCCGCCTGTCCGAGACGCGCGCGAAGGTCTTTGCGTTCGGTGACCGCCTTCGCGGCTGCGGCTGCCTCGGCCTGCCGCTGAGCGACGACGGCCTTCGACTTGTCGAGCTTCTCCACAACAGCGTCGGCCTGGGCGACCTCGGCAGCCAGCCTGGCCACTTCGACGCGTTGCTCGGACTCCAACTCTGCGTATTCGGCGATGGCGGCGGCGACACCGGGCAGTCGGTCCGTCGCCTCCTGAACGGTGGCGAGGATCCGTTCCCGTTCCGCGACCGCACTCGACGCCTCCGCGGCCGCCCGCTCGGCAGCCAACAACTCCCCGGTCGGCCTGCCCTGCGCCGCAGTGAAGTAACGCTGGTATTCGGCTGTGACTGCAGCGAGGAGGTCTTGCGTCTGCAGGCTCTCCCCGGCCTGATCCACGTCGACGTCCCCCGCCGCACGGTCGAGAGCCCTGGACAACGCGGAACTGTCCGTCAGCGCCCCCAACTCAGGATCAGTCGACTGCAGCAGACTCAATGCCCGGTACAGCGTGCGGTCGAGTGACGCATCGAGGATCTGCTCGACACGCTCGTGGGCCGCTCTGCCGGTCAACTGTTCGGGTTTCGGCTCCAGGATTGTCAGAGACGTCTCGGGCGCTTTGTTGAAACGTTTGAAGTACTCGAAACGCCATGGCCCACAAGAGATCTCGGCAGTCACTTCGCTGCCGACGTCGCGGCCGGACGGCTGCACGGCCCGCACGCTCGCCTTGCTGCTCTTGTCGCGCGTCGTCAGCAGCAGGTCGAGTGCCTCGACCATCGACGACTTGCCCGCCTCGTTCTCGCCTTCGATCACCGTGACGCCGGTGTCGGCGAACTCGACGTCCCGCTCGACGACGCCGCGGAAGTTCACGACCTTCAGCCGGTGGACCCTCACGCTCGACTCCCCGCCAGGCGCAAGAGCAACGACAGCGCCGATCGCGCCTCGGGTTCGTCGGTCGCCCTGTCGGCGATCTCCGCCGCCGCCAGCGCGGCGTATCCCTGCAGGTCGAGGCTGTCGAGATCGGCGTCGTCGGACGTCACGACGAGGTGATGTTCGCGATCCCAGGTCGTCAACGCCGCGAAACGGTCGCCGAACTCGTCGAACAGTTCGTCCAGAGCGACGTTCTCCGCCACGGTCAGCGTGCCGACGAGACCGAGTTGCACCGCAGTCTGAGGCTTGTCGGTGATCGCGCTGAGCGTCGCCCGCAGCCGGTCGACGTCGGCGATCGAGTTCATGTCCTGGGTCAGCGTGCGGAACGCCCACCGGCCGACGCGGTGCCGCTGAACGTCGATCGACCGCTCCCCGCCTCGCCGCAGGGTCACCTGCAGCACGTGGCCGGGCTCGGTCTCCACGTTGTCGAACGCCGTGACCTCTGGTGCGCCCGAATACCAGACCCGCCCAGTTTTGCCGACGGACGTGACAGAGTGACGGTCGCCGAGGGCGACGTAGTCGACGAGCCCCTCCGTGGTCGCGGCGTCGACGCCTGCACTGGCGACGATCGACGGATCCGGATTGGGACTGAGGCTGTCCATACCGCCGTGGCCGACGACGATCCGGATGTCGTCCGACGGTCCGAGGGCGGCCAGCTGGTCGGCGATCAGATCGGACGACGGGTGTTTGGTGTGCCACGGCACCGCAACGATGCTCACACCTTCGCGGATGCGGATCACCCCCGGATTGTCGAGAACGTGGACGTTCTCCGGGCACGCACGCACGAACTCCGCCGACGTGTACACGCTTGTCGCGTCGAGTGGGTCGTGGTTGCCGGGCAGCAGGTAGACGGGGACCAGATAGTCCCCGAGCGAATCAAGCGTCCTGCGGATGATGCGGGTGGAGACTCGAGGATCGTCGAACACATCGCCGCAGACCACGACGAACTCTGCGCCGGTCTCCGCGGCCACCTCACCGATGCGTACGACGGCGGCGTCGCGGGCCGCGGCATACGTGTGCTGGGACTCGCCCGAGAGGAAGCGACGAGTCATCCCGAGCTGCCAGTCGGCGGTGTGAAGGAACGTGACTTCTGGATCGACGGCCGGAGCAGGTGGAGCAGACTCCACTCGGCGCTTCGGCGTCGCCTTCTTCCTTGTCGGGGCAGGGGCGGGCTCGGGGAGATCAAGCTCGAAGAGAGGCTCCATCTCGTACATCGACTGGCTCACCGCTCCCCCTCTTCTGATCTCAGCGATCGACTCGCCTGAAATACTACGAGCGGGGTCTGACAATTCCCGATTCCGGCGCGCGGTCAGTCGCGAGAAGTGATCCGATCGGCCATCGCGCGGAACGCGGGCAGCGCCTCTTCCATATTTGTGTCGGCCTGCAGATCCTCACTGTTCTGCGCGATCACGACGTTGTCGCGAGGCGAGACGTACACGTACTGGCCGAGAATTCCGACGGCCAGGAAGTCGCCTCGGTCACCGTCGCCGAGCCACCACTGGTAGCCGTAGCCGTACACCGATCCGTCGTACAGCTCACCGTTCGCGACCTGCGCCGACTGCGCCGACGTCGCCTCCTTCACCCATGCGGCGGGCACCACCTGGCGACCGTTCACCACACCGCCGTTCACGAACAACTGGCCGAAGCGTGCGAAGTCGCGGGTGGTCGCGTGATAAGAGGCGTACGCGATCGCCGAACCGTAGTAGTCCTCACCGACCGGCGTCGGGTTCTTCATCCCGGCAGGCTTCCAGATGTTGTTCTGCACGAATGCGGCGAGCGGCTGACCACTGGTCTTGGTCACGAGGCGGCCGAGGACAAATGTGTCGAGCGAGGCGTAGTTGAACTTCTTGCCCGACGGCATCCTCCGGACCGACTGACGGGCCTGATCGATCAGCGGCTGCCCGAGCACCATCCGGATCGTGGTACCGGTCGCCCCGTCGGTGACGTTCGCGTAGTCCGACTCGTCGTACCTCTGACCGGACGACATCTGCAGGATGTGCTTGATCGGCACGCCGTCGTATCCGGAGCGCCTCAGCTCCGGGAGGTACTTCGTGATCGGATCGTCGACCGATTCGATGAGGCCCTTGCCGACCGCGATGCCGACTGCCGTCGAGGTGATCGACTTGCCGACCGACCACGAGTTGAAGTGACTGTTCATCGTGTAGCCGGCGAAGTAGCGCTCGTCGAGGATCTTGCCGTCGTGGAGCACGACGAGCGCGCGTGCGGACGTGCGACGAAGGTAGTCGTCGAAGGTCCGCGTCTTGCCCTGGTAGCGATACGTCGCGTCGAGTCGTCCGGGGACCCTCGGGAGTTCGACGGGAGTCGACGACGGCGCCATGGTCGTCGTCTTGTAGAAGATCACGTGAGGCAGAACGGGGAGCGACTCCGGCTCCGGCACCGCGCCGGCCGGCGCTGCGACGAGACCGAGAGAAACGGCGACCGTTGCAGCGACGGCTGCGGCGCGATGACGAATGAGCACGGGTGAGCTCCTTGGGAGGGATCTGCTCGAGTGGAACGACTCGAATGCAACCATCTTGTCACCACAGTTGTCAACAGTGGTGACATCACCGAAACGACACAGCCGCGGCACGTAGGATCACCGGTGTGCCGACTACTCCAGACGCCCCGCGCCCCCGACTGACACGCGACCGGGTGATCGACGCGGCAGTTGCGATCATGGACTCCGACGGCGCGGACGCGCTGACCTTCCGCAGCCTCGGCCGAACCCTCGACGTCGACCACACCGCTGTGCTCCGGCATTTCCGGAACAAGAACGACCTGCTCCTCGCACTCGCCGACCGCCTGCTCCGGGAGGCAGTGGGCGCGATCGAGCCCTCGAACGATTGGCGCGAGACCCTCCGCGTGCTCGGCCACAGCGTGCGCAACGCCTGCCGGACGCATCCCCACGTGGCGGTGGCCGTCGCGGGGCGAACCGTCCGCAGCGAGGCCGAGTTCGCCGGGGCCGACCTCGTCATCGGGGCGTTGCTGTCCGCCGGAATCGAGGGCGCCGAGGCAGCGTCGTACTACCGCGCGCTCGTCGACGTGGCTCTCTCGTACGCGGCTCTCGAGGCGGCCATCGCCACCCTGCCGGCCGATGATCTCGCTGCCGACCGCCTCGCGTGGAGTCGCGAGTACCAGTCTGTGGACCCAGATCGTTTCCCCAACCTGGCGTCTGTCGCGGAGCATCTCCCGGACGTCGACGACCAAGACCAGTTCGAAGTCGCACTAGGCCTGTTCATCGACGCGATCGAAGTCCGCGCCTCACGCTGACAGAGAGTCCTTCGCCGGGGCGGGCGCGCCCTGGTGAGCGGGCCGCTTGAGGAAGAGCGTCGCGACGAAGCCGATGACCAGCATGCCCGCGGCCAAATAGATCGACTGGCCCATCGCGTCGGCGAATCCGCCGCGGATCATCTCGGGGAGTTGCCCGGTCGCGCCGCCTTCACTGTGGTCGAAGTCCGCGCCGGGGACGTTGGCCGCGAGACGCGACATCATCAACGCACCGATCGCCGACGAACCGATGACCGACCCGACGACTCGTGTCGTGTTGTAGACGCCCGCACCGGCGCCCGCTTGATGCCATGGAAGGTCCCGGGTGGCCGTCGCGGCGAGGGGCGCCCAGATGCCGGCGCTCGAGACGCCCATGAGCATCGTCGGCAGCAGCAGGAGCCAGACCGGCGTCTCCGGATGGAACACGAAGCCGGCCCACGCAGTGGCGATCGCGTATCCGAGCAGTCCGGTCGCGACGATCAGACTGGGATGCACCCGATCGAGGATCCGGCCGACGATCGGCGCGAGAATGCCCGTCAGGACCGCCATGGGGACCATGACCAGCGCGGATCGGGTCGGCGACATCCCGCCGACGAGCTGCAGGAAGAACATGATCGGGATCATCGAACCGGAGACTGCGAAGCCCATCGACATGATTCCGATGTTCGACAGCGTGAAGTTGCGGTTGCGGAAGAGACTCAGCGGCACCAGCGGTTCGGCGCGCATCTTGCTCTCCCACAACACGAACAACACCATGAAGACGATGCCGCCCCCGATAAGGCTCCAGATCCATGCGGCCCAGTCGTAGCTCTCACCCTCTTGAATGCCGAACACGATGGCCGTGAGTCCCGCAGCGGACAGGATCACTCCGATCCAGTCGAACTTGTGGTCGTGCGTCTCGACGTCGGGCACCAGCATCTGCGCCAGAACCAGGCCGATCAGACCGACCGGCAAGTTCACGAAGAAGATCCACTCCCAGCCGAACGAGTCGGTGAGGATTCCGCCAAGCAGCGGGCCGACGAGGGTGGCGACGCCCGCGACGGTTCCCCAGACACCCATCGCGGCACCGCGACGCTCAGGCGGGAAAATGCGCGTGATCAACGCCATCGTCTGAGGCGTGATGAGAGCTGCGCCCAATCCCTGCACGCCGCGGGCGACAATCAGCTCGCCGATCGAGTCGGCCAGCCCGCACCAGAGACTCGCGAGGGTGAACACCAGCAGACCCGCCTGGTACACCTTCTTCGGTCCGATCTTGTCTCCGAGCCGGCCTGCGATCAGCAGCGGCACGGCGTAGGTCAGCAGGTATGCGCTGGTCACCCACACGATTCCACTGACGCTCGCGTCGAGCGCATCCTTGATCTGGGGCTGCGCGACGGCCACGATCGACATGTCCACGAGGATCATGAAGAAGCCGATGCACAACGCCATCAGTGCCGCCCATGGACGGTCCGTGACCGGCTTGAAAGCCGATCCGCCTGGAACTGACATATCTGACTCCCCCTGTGGTATGGCCGGAACAGCAGTGAAGGTTATCACCGTTCACCGACACCCGACGGACGGGAATAATGGCGCCAGGACGTGGTTGAACGAAGGTGGTTCGCTCCGAACCGCCGGCCCAACTGCCGCACAGAACGGAGAAACGACATGTTCGGTAAGAAGCAGTCCGCTCCCCAGCTCGCTCCCGCACCTTCGGCTCAGCTCGACGGGTCCGTCGAGGTGCCGCGTGGCAAATCATCCGGCTTCATCGTGAGCACGCTCGTCGACAAGGCTCAGCGCCTCCAGCAACCTGCGGTCACCAAGTACGTGGCGAGCATTCGACGTCGCCACCCCGACGAGACGCCCGAGCAGATCATCCGACGGCTCGAGAAGCAGTACATCAACACCGTGACCGCGTCGGGTGG
Source organism: Gordonia malaquae (assembly GCF_037148075.1). Classification (NCBI taxonomy): domain Bacteria; kingdom Bacillati; phylum Actinomycetota; class Actinomycetes; order Mycobacteriales; family Gordoniaceae; genus Gordonia; species Gordonia malaquae. The sequence continues at coordinate 49,732 of NZ_JBBCUB010000004.1, forward strand.
CGCCGTCGGCGCCGCGGCCGCCGTCCCGGGTGTCGGCACCGTGACCGCGATCGGCGCGATGTCCGCGGAGACGGCCTTCTTCATCGAGGCGTCGGCCCTGCTCGCCCTCGCGGTAGCGGAGGTGCACGGAATCAGCCCCGCCGACACCGAACGTCGACGGATGCTGGTCCTCGGCGTCGCTCTCGGCGAGGAAGGCACCGCCGTGATCGGCAAGGCGATCGGCGCGCGCAGCAAGTCGGCCATGACGCAGCTCAACGTGCCGGGAATCCCCGGAGTCAATCTGGCAACGATCAACAAGACGCTCACCAACCGCTTCGTCAAGAAGTTCACCCTCGGCAAGGCCCCGGTGATGTTCGGCAAGGTGCTGCCCGGCGGCATCGGTGCCGTGATCGGCGGTGTCGGCAACCGCGCACTCGGCAGCGCGGTGGTCCGCAACGCACGTGAGGCGTTCGGCACTCCACCGACCTTCTGGCACGACGGCGCCTCCGTCATCGAAGGCAGCCTGGCGACGCCGTCGTCGGGGCGCCGCAAGCGTCTGGCATCGAGCCCGCGAGACACCGCGCAGGGGTCCAACTGAGCGGCTGGATCGCGTCACTCGGCGCCGAATGTGTTCGACGCCGCGGTCTCGCCGCCGCAACCCTGACCGTGACGCTCGGGGCGGTCGCCGTCGATCTGGCAGCTCCGCTGCTGGTCAAAGCCGCGATCGACGTCGCCACCGGAGACCCGGGCGCCCCGGCGATCGCGCTGAGCACGATCGTCGTGGCGCTCGTGTCGGCAGCCGTGATCCGGTACGCCTGCCAGTTCGGACGACGGATGACTGCGGGTGCGCTTGCAGTCGGCGTCCAGGACCGCCTGCGGAGGCGGATCTTCGACACCCTGCTGCACCTCGACGGCCCGTCGCGGGACACCATCCGGACGGGTCAGATCGTGTCACGGTCGATCAGCGACCTTCAGGTGGTGCAAGGACTTCTCGCGATGACTCCGCTGGCGATCGGCGGTGCGGTGCAAGCGGTGCTCGCGTTCGCCGTCATGGCGTTCCTCTCCCCCGTCCTCACTCTTGTGGCGGTCGGGACGATCCCGCTGCTCGTCCTTCTCGTGTACGTCAGCCGAAAGCGGATGTTCGCCGCCACCTGGTCGGCGCAGCAGGCCGCCGCCGACGTCGCGAGCCACGTGGAGGAGACGGTCACCGGCGTCCGGGTGGTGAAGGGCTTCGGGCAAGAGGATCGAGCAACCGATCGGCTCGCCGACCTCGGCACTCGGCTGTATCGGAAGAAGCTGCGTGCGGCGCGCCTGGCCGCGTGGTTCACACCGACCATGACGTCGATTCCCCAGGTCGGGATGATCGGCGTCATCGGCCTCGGCGGATGGCTCACTGCCCGCGGCGACATCACCGCGGGCACCTTCCTGGCGTTCTCCACCTATCTCGCGACCATGACCGGGCTCGCCCGCGTTCTCACCAACCTGGTCGTGAACGCTCAGCTCGCGGCCTCGTCGGCCACCCGAGTGTTCGACGTGATCGACCACCCGCGTGACGACGCGTACTCTTCGCACAGCCCACTTCCGATGGGGCCGCTGGGCATCCGGTTCGACGACGTGACGTTCGCTCACGATCGTCGTCGCATCCTCGACGGGCTGTCGCTGACGATCGAGCCCGGCGAATGCGTCGCGGTGATCGGTGGGCCCGGCTCGGGAAAGTCGACCCTCGCCGATCTGCTCAGCGGCGTCTACCGACCTCAGTCGGGCACCGTGACGATCGTCGGAGCCGACAGCCGCGTCGACGTGTCAGACCTCGCTCCCGATGTGCTCCACAGTGCTGTCGCGGCGGTCGACGACGAACCGTTCCTGTACTCCGACTCGATCGCGGCGAACATCGGCCTCGGTGACCGAGCCGATCTCAACCGTCCGGCCGTCGAGGAGGCAGCTCGAGCCGCGGCCGCCGACTTCGCGGAGTCGTTCACCGACGGATACGACACTCGCGTCGGTGAACGAGGGCTCACACTGTCCGGTGGCCAGCGACAGCGGGTGGCGCTGGCCCGGGCGCTGCACGCTCGCACTCCGATCCTTGTGCTCGACGACGCCACGTCCGCTGTGGACGCCGCAACCGAGTCACGCATCCTCAGCCGTCTCCGCGAGCAGGGTTCGACGATGTTGGTCCTGGCGCATCGCGCGTCGACGCTGTCCATCGCAGACCGCGTGGCGGTCCTCTCGCACGGTCGGATCGTCGACATCGGCACCACCGCAGAGTTGGCCGCCCGCAGTCCCGAGTTCTCGCGCCTGATGTCGACGACCGACGATGAGGCCGCCGCGGCGCCGGAGACGCTCGAGAGTCTGTGGCCCGGTGTCGCCCAGACCGGTGCCGCCGGAGTGCTCGGCACCGCTGCCGCGTCCCCTGCCCTGGCCGATGCGCTCGCTTCACTTCCGCCGGCCACCGAGGAACCGAACATCGACGTCGACTCCGCCCGACGGGAACGGCCGGAGTTCGGCCTCGGACAGATCGTTCGGCCGGTTCGCCTGCTGCTCGCCGCCGTCGTGGTGACGATCGGTGTCGACACCCTGGTGGGCCTGGCGTTCCCGACGTTGGCGCAGCGAGTGCTGGCGGCCGACGACACCGGGGTGATCGTCGCCGTCACAGCCGTCGGCCTCGGGCTGATCGCCGTGTCGTGGGTCGCGTCACGGATGAACACCGTCCTCGCCGCGCGAGCGGGTGAACGTGTCTTGTTCTCGCTGCGCGTGCGCAGTTACGCCCATCTACAGCGGCTCGGTCTGGACTACTACGAGCGGGAACTCTCCGGGCGCATCATGACGCGCATGACGACCGACGTCGACGCGTTGTCCGGGTTCTTACAGACCGGCATGTCGTCGGCGGTCGTGTCCGTCCTGACGCTCGCGGGCGTCCTCGCCGCGCTGCTCCTGACCGATTGGCGAGTGGCCCTGGCCGTGCTGCCGATCTTCCCGATCCTGATCGTCGCGACGATCGTGTTCCGCCGGATCTCGTCAACGTCGTACACCCGTGCTCGGGAGTTGATCTCCGCAGTCAACGCCGACTTCCAAGAGAACATCGCCGGGCTGTCCACCACACGCGGATACCGTCACGTCGCCGTCGCAACGGCGGCGTTCGGCGCACGGTCGGACGCCTGGTACTCGGCACGCATGACCTCACAGCGAGCTGTCGCGACATACTTTCCGTTCATCACGTTCTGCGCGGACCTCGCGACGGCCATCGCCGTCGGAGTCGGCGCGCACCAGATCGCGCGAGGCGACCTGCATCCGGCAACACTCGTCGCGTTTGTGCTGTACCTCGCGATGCTGTTCGGTCCGGTTCAGCAGCTGACCCAGGTGTTCGACGGTTACCAGCAGGCCGCCGTGGGCCTGCGCCGAATCCGCGACCTCGTGACCACGAGGTCGTCGATCGTTGACGTCGCCGACACCGGGCCGGTCGCCTTCGACGGCGACGTGTGTCTCACCGGCGTCGACTTCGCATACAGCGAAGCGTCGCGCAATGCACTCACCGACGTCGACCTGCACATTCCCGCGGGCACCTCGCTCGCACTCGTCGGGGCGACGGGTGCAGGCAAGTCGACTGTCGTCAAGCTGCTCGCCCGCTTCTACGATCCGACGTCGGGGACCGTGGCCGTCGACGGCCGCGACCTCCGCGACGTGACTCTGCGCCGATACCGATCACGGCTCGGCGTGGTCCCGCAAGAGCCGCATCTGTTCGCGGGCACCGTCGCCGAGAACATCGCCTACGGGCGGCCCGACGCGACCCGCGAACAGATCGCCGACGCGGCCCGTCGAGTCGGCGCGGCGACGATGATCGCCGGTCTGCCCGGCGGCATGGAGTTCACCGTCAGCGAGCGCGGACGGAGTCTGTCGTCCGGCCAACGGCAATTGATAGCGCTCGCGCGGGCCGAGATCGTCGAACCCGATCTGGTTCTCCTCGACGAGGCGACCGCGACACTCGATCAGGCGACGGAGGCCCACGTGCTCGCCGCGGGGGCGGCCCTCGCCCAGCGGCGGACCACCGTCATCGTCGCGCATCGCCTCGGCACCGCCGCCCGGGCGGACGCCATCGCGGTGGTCGACGACGGCCGCATCGTCGAGTTCGGCGCTCACGCCGAGCTGTACGGCGCTCACGGGCCATACCGCCGCCTCTGGGATGCCGGAGATCGTATGATTTCCGCCACATGAAAGTTGTATTCAGCGCGAACGTCACGATGAACACTACGGCGGCGACGCGGTCCGCGTAGGGTTGAGGATTGGCTGGCGCGTAGCGGTCCACAAGACTGCACGAACCCGTCGGCGAGACTACAAAGCACTGGGTGAATTGAGGCGAGACAACGCTGTGAGCAGTTCGATTTCTGAGTCCGACTTCGGACAGAACGAATGGCTGGTCGAAGAAATGTACCAGCGATTCCTGACCAATCCCGACTCTGTGGATCCCAGCTGGCATGACCTGCTGAAGAACTACAGCCCCTCGAACGGCGCAGCTCCTGCCGCCGCAGCGCCGAAGGCGCCCGCAGCCCCCGCTGCCGCGCCCGCAGCCCCGGCCGCCCCGGTCCCGCCGAAGCAGCCGGTCACCTTGGACGCAGAGCCGGAGCGCACCGCTGCGCCTGCCCGCCCGGCACCCGCCCGTGAGGCCGCAGCCACCAAGGCCGCGTCCGGCACGAGCCGCGCTGCGTCGACTGCCAAGCCCGCCAGCAATGATGCGACCGACGAGGCGAAGATCCTCCGCGGACCAGCCGCTGCGATCGTCCGCAACATGACGTCGTCGCTGACGATCCCGACCGCGACGAGCGTCCGCGCCGTCCCGGCCAAGGCGATGATCGACAACCGCATCGTCGTCAACAACCACCTCGCTCGCACGCGCGGCGGCAAGATCAGCTTCACCCACATCCTCGGTTACGCGATCGTCCAGGCGATCAAGGCGTTCCCGAACATGAACAACCATTTCGAGGAGATCGACGGCAAGCCGAACGTCGTCACTCCCGCGCACACCAACCTGGGCCTGGCCATCGACCTGCCGGGCAAGAACGGTCAGCGCACTCTCGTCGTCGCCGCCATCAAGGAATGCGACACGATGGACTTCGCCCAGTTCGTCGCCGCATACGAGGACATCGTCCGACGCGCGCGTGACGGCAAGCTCGGCGCAGCCGACTTCGCAGGCGTCACCGTCTCGCTGACCAACCCCGGCACCATCGGCACCGTGCACTCGGTCCCCCGTCTCATGCCGGGACAGGGCGCGATCATCGGCGCAGGCGCGATGGAGTACCCCGCCGAGTTCCAGGGCTCGAGCGAGGAGCAGCTCGCCACCATGGGCGTCGGCAAGCTGATGACGCTCACCTCGACCTACGATCACCGGATCATCCAGGGCGCCGAGTCGGGCGACTTCCTGCGCACGATCCACAACCTGCTGATCGACGACGCGTTCTACGACGAGATCTTCACGTCGCTGCACATTCCGTACGAGCCGATCCGCTGGCGTCGTGACCTCCCCGCAGGCCTCGTCGACAAGAACACCCGCGTCCTCGAGCTCATCGCCGCCTACCGCAGCCGCGGTCACCTCATGGCCGACACCGACCCGCTGGCCATGGACAGCGACGCGCGCGCCGCGCACCCGGACCTCGACGTCCTCACGTACAACCTGACCCTGTGGGATCTCGACCGGTCGTTCACCGTCGGCGGTTTCCACGGCCAGGACACGATGAAGCTGCGCGACGTCCTGTCGATCCTGCGCGACGCGTACTGCCGCCACGTCGGCGTCGAGTACACGCACATCCTCGATCCCGAGCAGCAGCGCTGGCTGCAGGAACGTGTTGAGATCAAGCACGTCAAGCCGCCGGTGGCCGAGCAGAAGTACATCCTGAGCAAGCTCAACGCCGCAGAGGCGTTCGAGACGTTCCTCGCGACCAAGTACGTCGGCCAGAAGCGCTTCTCTCTCGAAGGCGCCGAGACCGTCATCCCGATGATGGACGCCGTCATCGACCGCTCCGCCGACCACAACGTGCAGGAAGTCGTCATCGGCATGCCGCACCGCGGTCGCCTGAACGTCCTGGCGAACATCGTCGGCAAGCCGTACTCGAAGATCTTCACCGAGTTCGAGGGCAACCTCGGCGAGGCGCAGTCGCACGGCTCGGGCGACGTGAAGTACCACCTCGGCGCCGAGGGCAAGTACTACCAGATGTTCGGCGACAACGAGATCAACGTCTCGCTGACCGCCAACCCCAGTCACCTCGAAGCCGTCGACCCGGTGCTCGAAGGCATCGTCCGCGCGAAGCAGGACCTGCTCGGCGAAGACCACAACTTCGCCATCCTGCCTCTGATGCTGCACGGCGACGCCGCTTTCGCCGGCCAGGGCGTGGTGCCCGAGACCTTGAACATGTCGATGCTGAACGGCTACCGCACCGGCGGCACCGTCCACATCGTGGTCAACAACCAGGTCGGCTTCACCACCGCACCGGAGTATTCGCGCTCCACGCAGTACTGCACCGATGTCGCGAAGATGATCGGTGCGCCGGTCTTCCACGTGAACGGCGACGACCCGGAGGCCTGCGTCTGGGCCGCCAAGCTGGCTGTCGACTACCGCGAGGCGTTCAACCGCGACGTCGTCATCGACCTCGTCTGCTACCGCCGCCGCGGCCACAACGAGGGCGACGACCCGTCGATGACGCAGCCCGCGATGTACGACGTGATCGACAACATCCGCGGTGTGCGCAAGAGCTACACCGAAGCTCTCATCGGCCGTGGCGACATCTCGACGAAGGAGGCCGAGGACGCGCTGCGCGACTACCAGGGCCAGCTGGAGCGAGTGTTCGTCGAGGTCAAGGAGCTCGAGCGCTTCACTCCGGAGGCGTCGCCGTCCGTCGAGGGCGACCAGAAGCTCCGCACCAAGCTCGTGACGTCGGTGCCGCAGGAGCGTCTCCAGCAGATCGGCGACGCGTTCGTCAATCTGCCCGAGGACTTCACTCCGCACCCGCGCGTCAAGCCCGTCATCAAGCGTCGCCACGAGATGCCGACCAAGGGTGACGTCGACTGGTCGTTCGCCGAGTTGATGGCGTTCGGTTCGCTCGTGCAGGAGGGCACCACCGTCCGCCTGTCCGGCCAGGACTCGCGGCGCGGCACCTTCACGCAGCGTCACTCGGTCCTCATCGACCGGGACAACGGCTCGGAGTACACGCCGCTGAACCACCTCGGCGTGGACGGCCCCGGCCGTTTCCTCGTGTACGACTCCCCGCTGTCGGAATACGCAGTCCTCGGCTTCGAGTACGGCTACGCCGTCGCGAACCCGGACGCCCTCGTCCTGTGGGAGGCGCAGTTCGGCGACTTCGTCAACGGCGCGCAGTCGATCATCGACGAGTTCATCAGCTCCGGCGAGGCCAAGTGGGGCCAGCGGTCCGACGTCGTGCTGCTCCTGCCGCACGGCCACGAGGGACAGGGCCCGGACCACACGTCCGGTCGTATCGAGCGCTTCCTGCAGCTCTGTGCCGAGGGTTCGATGACCGTCGCGCTGCCGTCGACGCCCGCCAGCTACTTCCACCTCCTGCGTCGCCACGTCCACGACGGCATCAGCCGTCCGCTGGTCGTGTTCACGCCGAAGTCGATGCTGCGCAACAAGGCCGCGGTCTCCCCGATCGAGGACTTCACCGACGGCAAGTTCCAGTCGGTGATCGATGACCCGCGCTTCGCCAAGAACGGCGGCGACCGCTCGAAGGTGCGGCGCGTGCAGCTCGTGAGCGGCAAGCTCTACTACGAACTCGCCGCCCGCGCCGAGAAGGACGGCCGCGACGACGTCGCGATCGTCCGCGTCGAGCAGCTGTACCCGGTGCCTCACCGCCGACTGGCCCGCACCCTGGAGCAGTACCCGAACGCGAACGACTTCGTGTGGGTCCAGGAAGAGCCCGCCAACCAGGGCCCGTGGCCGTTCCTCGGTCTCTGGCTGCCCGAGCTCCTGCCCGAGTTGCTGTCGGGTCTGCGCCGCATCTCGCGGCGTCCGATGTCGGCCCCCTCGTCGGGCTCGAGCAAGGTGCACGCCGTCGAGCAGGCAGAGATCATCGACAAGGCCTTCGAGTAAGCCTGATCGACCCAACGCCCGACCCGTCTCTCGACGGGTCGGGCGTTGTCGTTTCCGACGCTCCCCTCGGATCCCCGAGCGCTCCCCTCTGATCCCCGAGCGCAGTCGAGGGGCGCACCGACGCACCGCAGTCTCATGCGGCACCTACCTGCCTCAGCTCGCTCCTACCTGCTTCATTGCGTCCTACCTGCCTGCGCTCAGGCAGGTGAGTCCAGTTGAGGCAGGTGGGGGCGAGATGAAGCAGGCCTAGGCCGACGCCACCATCGCGGTCATGCCGGCGAGGGCAGGCAGCGCTCCGACGAACATCGCGATCAGCGTCTCGCGGTCGACGACGGGGTCGGCAAGCCAGCGGACGAGCATCTCCTCGACGTAGGCGATCCAGCCTGCGACGGCGAGTTCGATCGCCGGAGTCCGCTCGATGCCCAGGGCCGGAGCGTGGGTCAGAATCCGCTCGGACATCACCTGGCGTGTGCTCTCGGCGACGTCCCGGATGCCTGCGATCGAGTTGCCCGACCCGCGGATGACACCGATAAAACCCTGGCCGATGTCGGTGACGTAGTCGACGTACGCGGTGACCGACGCTTGCAGCATCTCGATCGGATCGGTCAGGTCTTCGCGTGGCGCGGTGCGGTCGATCATCTCCTGCGCCTGTTCGCGAACCACCGCGAGATGAAAGTCTGCCTTCGACTCGAAATAGTGGAAGAGCAGGCCTTTCGACACGCCTGCCGCATCGGCGACTGCCTCGATCGTGACCGTGTCCAACGGTTGCTCGCGTGCCATCTGAACGCCGAGATCGATGAACTGACGACGCCGGGCGTCCGGGCTCATACGTGTCCTCGATGCGGTCATGTCCTCGACCCTAGGCGACTGTTGACCAAGATTCAATTGGCTATTGACTCCGATTCAACACCGCCCTATGGTGGTGACCATGACAACGCATGATGTAGAGATCGCGATCGTCGGCGCAGGCTTCTCCGGCCTCGGTGCAGCGATCAAGCTCGCGCAGGCCGGCTCCGACGACTACGTGGTCCTCGACCGCGGCAGCGACTTCGGCGGAACGTGGCGCGACAACGTGTACCCCGGCGCCGCCTGCGACGTCCCGTCGCACCTGTACTCGTACTCGTTCGCCCAGAACCCCGGCTGGACGCGGTCGTACTCGCACCAGCCGGAGATCCACCGCTACATCAACGCGGTCGCCGACGAGCACAAGATCGCCGACAAGACCTGGTTCGGAACCGACGTCACGGGCGCCGACTGGAACGAGGACGAAGCGCGCTGGATCATCCAGGGCAAGCGCAACGGCAAGAAGATCACCGTCCGCGCACGCACCATGGTCGGCGGCATCGGCCCGCTGTGCGAGCCCAACCTCCCCGACATCGACGGCCTCAAGAGCTTCGGCGGCAAGATCGTCCACACCGCGCAGTGGGACGAGGACTACGACTTCGCGGGCAAGCGCATCGCCGTCATCGGCACCGGCGCGTCGGCCATCCAGGTGGTCCCCCAGCTCGGCAAGATCGCTGGGCAGCTCGACGTGTACCAGCGCACGGCGCCGTGGATCATCCCCCGCAATGAGCGCCCGTACCTGCCCGTCGAGAACTGGGCGTTCAAGAACGTCCCCGGCCTGCAGTCGGCCATCCGCGGCACCATCTACACCGCGAGCGAGACCGTCGCCGCAGGCATGACGTGGGCGCCGAAGGCCCTCAAGCCCGTCGAGTTGATCTGCAAGGGCAACATCTTCCGCGGCATCCGCGACCCGAAGCTCCGTGAAGCGGTCACGCCGAAGTTCGCCGTCGGCTGCAAGCGGATCCTGAAGTCGAACGACTGGTACCCGACGCTCGACCGGCCGAACGTCAGCCTCGTCACCGACGGGATCGACAAGGTCACCAAGACCGGCATCGTCACGAAAGACGGCACCGTCCGCGACGTCGACGTGATCGTGGTCGCCACCGGATTCCACGTCACCGACTCCCCCGCTTTCGCCACCATCCGCGGTGTCGGCGGCAAGAGCCTCGCGCAGGTCTGGGAGAAGGACGGCATGCAGGGCTACAAGGGGTCGTTCGTCCACGGCTTCCCCAACCTGATGCTGTTGGTCGGACCGTCGACCGGCCTCGGCCACACCTCGATGGTCTACATGATCGAGTCGCAGCTCAATTACCTCGTCGACTACGTCCGCAAGACGACGGCCGCGGGCGTCATCCGCACTGACGTCAAGAAGGAGGCACAGGACCGGTACAACGCCGATCTGCAGAAGACCATGCGCACCAGCGTGTGGGTCAACGGCGGCTGCGCATCCTGGTACAAGGACGTCAACGGCAACGTCACCTCGCTGTGGCCGGGCTTCACGTTCACCTTCCGCAACAAGACCCGCGAGTTCGACATCGCGGCGTACGACGTGACGTCGGCTCCGCGCGTCGAGACCGCCGAGGCCGCCGCGACCGGCGCCTGACCGACCTACTTCCTACGACTCGAATCGAGACATCAGTGAAAGACTTCCGCAACAAGGTCATCGTCATCACCGGCGCAGGATCGGGCATGGGCCGCGACCTGGCCGTGCAGCTCGCCAAGCGCGGCGCCAAGATCGCCATCTCCGACGTCGACCCCGCCGGACTCGCCGAGACCGAGCGTCTCGTCAAGGACGCGGGCGCCGAGGTGCACTCGCAAATCCTGAACGTCGCCGAGCGCGAAGCGGTCCTCACCTACGCCGACACGGTCGCCGCACACTTCGGCACCGTGAACGTCATCTTCAACAACGCAGGCATCGCCCATCACGGCGAGGTGGAGCACACGGAGTTCAAGGACATCGAGCGTGTCATGGACATCGACTACTGGGGCGTCGTCAACGGCACCAAGGCGTTCCTGCCCTACATCATCGCGTCCGGCGACGGCCACATCGTCAACACGTCGTCGCTCTTCGGTCTGCTGTCCGAACCCGGTCAGGCTGCCTACAACTCGGCGAAGTTCGCGGTTCGCGGCTTCACCGAGGCGCTCAACCAGGAGATGATCATCGCGAAGCACCCGGTCAAGGTGACCTGTGTGCACCCGGGCGGCATCAAGACGGCGATCGCCCGCAACGCGACCACGTCGGGCGACCACGATCAGAAGGCCACCGCGGAACTGTTCGACAAGTATCTCGCGCGCATGACGTCGGAGAAGGCCGCGGCGGTCATCATCAAGGGTGTCGAGCGCAATCAGGCCCGTGTGCTCGTCGGCGCCGACGCCAAGATCCTCGACTTGAGCGTTCGACTGGTCGCCTCGAAGTACCAGGGCATCAGCGCCCGGCTCACCGGCTGGGGCCTGGCCAAGCTCACGAAGTAGAAATCACACGCTGTGCGTCGCCAGCCATTGGCCGGCGACCGCACGCGGAGACGATCCACCGCGGACCTCGCGCACCATCTGCGCGAGGTCCGCGGTCGTCAGTTCACCGGCCACTCTGCTCAGCGCTTTGAGCTGTGGCTTCCCCAGAAGACCACTCGCGAACACCGGTACAAGATCCTGTGCGATCGGGGCGCCCTTCGAGGGAATCGCCTGCACGTCGGTGAGGTCCTCCACGGTGGCGAGGTCGATGGCCGTCGTCAGACCGAACGCACCGCCCGCCCGCACCTTGGCCACCAATTCGTCCGCGGAGCCGACGGAAGCCACCGCCAACGTGTGACAAGGCGCGACGGCCTCCCGCACCGAGACCGGCGGGTTGGCCGTCACCACCAGTGCCTCGTCTTCACGGCCGAAACGACCACAATCGGCAAGGTCCTTCACTCCCCGGCGTTCGATGTCGTCAGTCCGCGCGAGCACCTGCCATCGGTTGCTCACCAGTGCCGGGTCGCCGATGGACACCTGCTGTGGAAGTGATCGGTTCACATCGGCGAGCACGTCCTCCGACGTCACCGCGGTCGGCTTCGGAGTCAGTTCTTCCAGGAGGCTGCCGGTGAATGCGGGGAAAAGGCCGAGGTCGCCCGATGCGACGGCGTCGAGGAGCCGCGGCTGCGACTCTCCTCGGTCGCGGGAGTCCACCGCGACGCCGGTCCGAGCGAGTGCACCGGCGTACACCGCCGCCGCGACCTGCATCTCCGGAGTTCCGTCGTGCCCGACGACAAACGCTGTCTCCTCATCGGAGCACGCGGTGAGCAGGACGGCTGCGAGAACGCTCGACAGGAGAGCCGTCAGGATTCGTCGTTGAGTGCGCATCGCAGCCAACGTTAGTCGACGTTCACGCGGTGGCGGCGAAGCCGATCACCGACGTCGCGATCAGTTGGACGGCGATGGCCGCAAGCAGGAGACCTGCGATCTTCGCGAGGAGCGTGATGCCGCTGATCTTGAGGACTCGGACCACCGTCGTCGAGTAGAGCAACGCCAGGCACACCACCGCGTGCGCGGTGACGATGGCTGCGGCGATCGCGAGGTATGCCCCGGCGTCGCCGTGCCCTTCACTCACCGCGACGATCACCGCCGCGATGGTGCCCGGACCCGCGAGCAACGGAGTTCCCAGCGGAACGATCGCGACGTTGACGTCCTCGGTCGCTTTTCCGGTCGGCGGTTCGCCGGTGCCGGTCAGAAGCTGAAGCGCGACGAGCAGCAGAAGCAGTCCGCCCGCTCCCTGCAGCGCGGGGATCCCGATGTGGAGGTAGCCCAGGATGGCCTTGCCGCCGACGGCGAACACCGACACCACGAACAGCGACACCAGCGGCGCCTGCCAGGCCGCCCGCCGCCGGTACGCCTCGTCCCGCCTGCCGACCAGCGACAGGAACACGGGGACCTGACCCGGCGGGTCCATGATGACGATCAGAGTGATCGCCGTAGCGGTGTAAACAGAGACATCGAACACTGACTGAGTGTAAAGGCGAAGAGCACCTCGCGTCGGTATCATCACCCGAGTGCCTTCGATGCCTCGTATGTTGCAGCCCGGCAGTCGGGGTCCGGGACGGCCCGGGCCGGTGACGCCGCCAGTCCCTGCTGCGCGCGCGGTCGTCGACTGCGGCGTCTACGTCGACGGTGTCCGGCAGGACTGTTCGCAGGACTTCCGTCACGCCCTGTCCGTGGTGCGCGAAGCAGGCAAGGGCTTCGTGTGGCTCGGTCTGCACGAGCCGGACGAGCGCCAGATGAACGATGTCGCCGAAGCGTTCGGACTGCACCCGCTCATGGTCGAGGACGCCGTCCACGCACATCAGCGCCCCAAGCTCGAGTTGTACGACGACACCGTCTTCCTGGTGTTGCGCTCGATCAGCTACGTGGAGCACGAATCCATCGAGGTGGCGAACGACATCGTCGAGTCCGGCGAGATCATGGTGCTCGCGAGCCGCGACTTCGTCATCACCGTCCGCCACGGCGATCACACGCATCTCACCGGCGTCCGACAACGCCTCGAGCATCAGCCGGACCATCTGAAGCTCGGCCCGGCCGCCGTCGTCCACGCTGTGGCCGACCGGGTGGTCGACAGTTACCTCGCAGTCGCCTCGGAGATGGAGTCGGACGTCGACGAGATCGAGGAGCGGGTGTTCTCGTCATCGGCCAACAATCTGGACATCAACGTCGTCTACCTGTTCAAGCGCGAGGTGCTCGAGCTCCGTCGGGCGGTGTTTCCGTTGGGGATTCCGATGGCGAGACTGTCCGGGCACAAGGACACGCTCGACGTATCCCCGATCCGGTTCGAGCAGAACAACCTGTCGTCGGACGAGAAGGAGATCCGACGTCATTTCCGCGACGTGGCCGATCACCTCACCACCGCGACCGACCTGATCGCCGAGTACGACGAGCGCCTCACCACGCTGCTCAACGCCGCCGCCACGAAGGTCGGCATCCAGCAGAACAGCGACATGCGCAAGATCTCGTCGTGGGCGGCGATCGCCGCGGTCCCCACCGCCGTCGCAGGCATCTACGGCATGAACTTCGACTTCATGCCGGAGCTGCATTGGGAGTACAGCTACCCGATCGTCCTGCTGTTCATCGTCACCGTCTGCATCTTCGTCTGGCGCCTTCTCCGCAAGAGCCACTGGCTCTGACTCACGCCGACCAGGCCCTTGCCACCGCGGTATGAACGTTGTGCCGCAAAAGTCACATAAGGGTGGTGTACGAAACGCACCCCGGTGTTACTTTTCTGCCAGGTCGTCTAGGACGGGTGTCAGGACGGAGTGACGGCGGAGCGGGTGGGGTCGGCGATATCGACCCCCGCTTCCGCCCAGGCGTCTCGCAGAGCATCCGCGCCCTTGAGACGGACCCATGCCGCCTCGTTCGCCGTGATCGGAACAGCGCGCAGGAAGTGGACCGGTTCTGCGGGGTCGTCGAGCGGGAGGTCGGCGACCACATCGTCGGCGGTCAGGAGGAATGCGGAGCAGATCGCTCCCGCCCACAGCGGTTCCTGCAGGTCGACGAGCGAATCCTCGGCCAGAATCAGCCCTTCGACGGCAGGCGCCGCCGCGAGCATGGCAAGAGACTTGTGGAGGCCGGGAAGCGCCGACACCGCGTTCATTCGGACGATCGCCTCCGCCCTCGGTCCTCGGACTGGATCAGGCGCGAAGTCGTTCGGATCGTGCATCGGATGGCGAGAACAACCGACAGTCACGAAAACCAGGTCTTCGCCGTCGACAAAACGGAGAACGTCGATCGGCTCGACGCCGAGGAAGGTGACCGACGCCCGTTGCGGTTCCGAACCGACGCTGCTGGACACGTGCGCCACCACCCGATCGGCGACCGACCCCGAAGAAGAACTCACCCCACCAGTGAATCACGGGTGGGGTGAGGCCTCTCGACTGCGCTCGAGGAACCGAAAGATTTCGGGATCAGCGGAGGGTCACGCCGCTCGCCGTGTCGAACACATGAAGTCGTTCGATGTTCAGGGCGAGGCGCAGAGCGCCGCCGCGGACCGCCTGCGTGTACGGCGCAAGACGTGCGACCTTCTGGCCACCGGCCGTCGTCGAACCGAGTTCTTCGGCCAGCTGCGACAGGACGGCGTTCGCCGTGTCCGGAGCGTTCAGGCTGAAGTACACGTACTTGTCCGAGCCCATCGATTCCACCAAGTCGACAGTGATGTCGAACGGAAGGAAGTTCGCCAGTTCGGCGGGATGGGTGAGGCTGGCGTCGACGAGATGCTCCGGACGAATGCCGAGGAGCACTTCACCGTTGCTGCCCGCCTGTCGCGCACGCGCAGTCACTTCAGCGTGATCAGGCAGTTCGATGCGTCCGATGGCGGTGTCGGCACCGGTGCCCGACAGCCGACCCGGGATGAAGTTCATCGCGGGCGAACCGATGAAGCCTGCGACGAACAGGTTCGCGGGACGGTCGTACAGCTCCTGCGGAGCACCGACCTGATGGACGTAGCCGTTGCTCATGACGACGACGCGGTCACCGAGGGTCATGGCCTCGGTCTGATCGTGTGTCACATACACGGTGGTGGTGCCGAGTCGGGCCTGCAGACTCGCGATCTCGGTGCGCATCTGCACGCGCAGCTTCGCGTCGAGGTTCGACAGCGGCTCGTCCATGAGAAACGCCTTCGGCGATCGCACGATGGCACGGCCCATCGCGACGCGCTGCCGCTGGCCGCCGGACAGGTTGCCCGGCTTCTTGTCGAGGAACTCGGTGAGGTCGAGGATTCGTGCCGCCTCGTTCACCTTGGCGTCGATCTCCTCCTTCGGCGCCTTCGCCAGCGTCAGCGGGAACGCGATGTTGCCGCGAACGGTGAGGTGCGGGTACAGCGCGTAGCTCTGGAACACCATCGCGATGTCTCGGTCTTTCGGGGCGGTCTCGTTCATCCGCTGCCCGCCGATGCGGAGCTCACCGCCGGTGATGTCCTCGAGACCGGCGATCATGTTGAGCGTCGTCGACTTTCCGCAACCCGACGGTCCCACCAGGATGATGAACTCGCCGTCGTTGATCTGCAGGTCGATGCCGTGCACGGCGATCGAGCCGTCCGGGTACTGCTTGGAAACGTTGTCCAGAACGATGTCGGCCATGGGTTATCCCTTCACGGCGCCGGAGGTGAGCCCGGCCACGATACGGCGTTGGAAGAAGAGCACGAAGATGATGATCGGAATGGTGATGACAACGGCCGCGGCCGCGATGGCGCCAGTGGGTTCCTCGAACTGACTGACACCGGTGAAGTTGGCGATCGCGACGGGCGCGGTCTGTGCCCGTTCGGTCGACGTCAACGACAACGCCAGGAGCAGGTCGTTCCAGGCGAACACGAACACGAGGATCGCTGCGGTCACGACGCCGGGCGTCGCGAGGGGCAGGATGACCCGACGGAATGCCTGGGCAGGGGTCGCACCGTCCATTTGAGCGGCCTTCTCCAGCTCCCAAGGGATCTCGCGGAAGAACGCCGACAGGATGTAGATGGCCAGTGGCAGTGCAAACGCGACGTACGGCAGGATCAGGCCCGGCCAGGTGTCGAACAGGCCGAGGCGACGCTCGATGTTGAACAGCGGCGTCACCAGCGAGATCTGCGGGAACATCGCGATGAGGAGTGCGGCGCCGACGAGCACCTTCT
The DNA here is from genome assembly GCF_037148075.1 of Gordonia malaquae. Classification (NCBI taxonomy): domain Bacteria; kingdom Bacillati; phylum Actinomycetota; class Actinomycetes; order Mycobacteriales; family Gordoniaceae; genus Gordonia; species Gordonia malaquae. The sequence continues at coordinate 66,273 of NZ_JBBCUB010000004.1, forward strand.
TGCCGGGGAACTCCAGGCGCGCGATGGCGTACGCGGCCATCGTGCCGAGGACGACAGCGATCAGCGTGGCGATGAGGCCGATGCCGATCGAGTTGATGAGACTCGACGTGAAGAAACTCGTGTCGAAGATGTTGCGGTAGTTGTCGAGCGTCCACGAGGTCGGAATGAAGTTGCCGTCGGTGACGGTTCCCGTGCTCTTGAACGACAGACTGACGATCCACCACAGCGGAATCACCGCGTACAACACGACCAGCGTGTTCGCGATCACCCATCCGGCGCGGCGACGATTGAGAGCATTCATTCTCGCGCTACCTCCCCTCGTCGTCGGAACCCGGGGCCGAAGCGCCGAACCCCTTGATGAACACAACCGCGATCAGTGCGACACACAGGAAGATCAGCACGCTGATCGCCGACCCGATGCCGAGGTTGAACGCTTTGAACAAGTTGTTGTACCCGAGCATCGACACCGAACCGGTCTCGTGATTGCCCGAGGTCAACACGTATATGTTGTCGAACACGCGGAACGCGTCGAGGGTGCGGAACAGCAGCGCGACGAGGATCGCGGGCTTCATCAGAGGCAGGATCACCTTGATCAGCCTGGTCCACGGACCGGCGCCGTCCATCTGGGCGGCCTTGAGCAGGTCGTCCGGCACCAGGGCGAGGCCCGCGAGGAGCAGCAGCGCCATGAACGGCGTGGTCTTCCACACCTCGGCGAGGATGATCACCGACAGTGCCGACCACTGCTCGGTGAGCGGCGTCGACCCGTCCGGCAGCAGGTTCACGAGATAACCCGTGCCGGGCGTCCACGCGTACTTCCACGAGATCGCGGCAGCGACGGTGACGATGCCGTACGGCACCAGGACGACGGTGCGGACCAGTCCCCTGCCGAACATCGCACGGTGCATCACCAGGGCGATCGCCATGCCGAGCACGAACTCGATGATCACCGAGATGACCGTGATGTAGAGCGTCACCCAGAGTGCGGTCCACCAGTAGTTACTGCTCAGGACGGTCGTGTAGTTGTCGAGACCGACGAACTTCTCGTTGCCGGGCTCACGCAGGTTCGCCGACGTCAACGACAGCCAGAACGAGTAGACGATCGGGTATCCGGTCACGATCAGCATCACCAGCGCGGCCGGTCCGGCGAGGATCAGCGCGAGGCGACGCTCTGACGAACGACGACCGGTCGCTTTGGTCTTGACCTTGGTCGCCGTCGCCGCGGCGGCCGGAGCCGGCGGAGCGGGATGCTCATCGAGGATGTCCGACATCGACATCGATCCACCTGCCGGAACCGGCGCCCGGTGTCGCTCCGGCGCCGGCGCGAACGCCGCGGGCTTCTCGAGAACGGGTGCGGGCGGCTCCTTCTCCAGCACCGGCTCCGGCACCGCTCGACCCGGCTCGGGAGCCACCGTGTCGGGCGCCGGTTCCGGTTCGGGCGTGGGAGGCGCGTAGCCGAACGAGTCAGGCGACTGGCGGACTTCCATCGGGGGCAGCACGTCGCTCGCGGGCTCTCGCGGGGTCGGAGTCACGGTGTGCGTCTGAGCCGTTTCGACCGGCGGTTCACCGGGCGCCACCCACTCGTCCGAGTGCACGGTCGGAATGGGACCGGTCTGTTCGACGGGTCGCTCTGGAACGCGGTCCTCGGGCCTGGCATGACGCCCCGGCGTCATGTCCGGGCCGTCTCCGTGCGGCGTCAAACCGCCCGCGTTCTGGCCGTGAGTGTTGTCGTCGTCGGTCACGGGACGATCCCCTCTCCGTCGATGGCGGCTTGAGCGACCTTCGCCAACTCATCGGCCTTGCTCTCGGGATCCCACTGACCCACCGGGCTCAGCGTCGCGGTGATGGCCGTCGACATGTCCTGGTAGCGCGGCGTCGCCGGACGCGGTGCGGCGCCCTCGTCGAGCTGCTCCCGGATCAGGTCGCCCATCGGGTACGCGATCTTGAAATCCGGATCGTCGTACAGCGACGACAGAGTCGGCGGGGTACCTCCCCGGATCGCGTAGATCTTCTGCGCGTCCTCCGACGTCAGGCAACTTGCGGCCTTGAAGGCGAGATCGTGCTGCTTGGAGGTCGATGCGACCGCGATGTTCAGGCCGCCGGGTGTCGCCTTCGCCTGGAGTCCCTTCTCGATACCGGGGAATGCGGCGAAATCGAAGCGCTTCCGGACCACGTTGTTGACCTTCTCGATGTCCGGGTTGGTCGGGTCGTCCGAGGTAGCGGCGATGATGTCGGCGAACTGAGTGATCGTGTCGCCCATGATCTTCGCCTCGCCCTTGCTTCCGTTCTCACGGATGCCTGCGAAGACGAACGGCCAGTTGATCTCGAAGGCGCCGTCGCCCGCTTCCATGCCGGTACGCGCTGTGCCCTCGTCCGAGTTCGAGATCGACGGGTCGGCGCCCTTGGCGGTGGCGACGTCGCGCATCGTGGTGAGCGCCTTGATCGTCGCGGCTCGATGCTCGGGGGTGTCGGTGAGCGTGACCTTCGTCGGATCGTCCGGGTCGAGGATCTGGCCGCCTGCCGACTGGACGAGCGAGTTGAACCACACCATCAGGCCCTCGTACTGCTTGGCCTGCAGAAGGATCTGGGTGGGTCCGCCGTTGGCGCCGATCTCGGCCGCGTCGTCGAGCATGCCCTGCCACGTGGTCGGGGCCTTCCGCTTGGCGCCGAAGGTGTCCTTCATGACGTCTGGCCGGAACCACAGGAGCTGGGTGTTGGCCCAGATCGGAAGCGCGTACAACCGCTTGTCGGAGTCCGACACACCCTGCCACTCCGCGGTGGCGAGCGGTCCGGCGAGGTTGCTGTCGCGGATGTCGGCCGTCATCTCTTCGGGCACGGGAACCGCCCATCCCGCGTCGGCGAACTCCGCGGTCCACACGACGTCCATCGCCATCAGGTCGATTCCCGAGTCGTTGCCCGCGAGGCGTCGCGCCAACTGGAGGCGCTGCATGTCCGCTTCCTTGGGAAGCATGTGCGGCTCGATGCGGTACTCGCCGCCCGAGTCGGCGCTGCACGTGGCGGCCACTTCACTGATGAAGTCGAAGCCGTCTGCCGGAGCGTAGATGTTGATGACGCCGGCCTCGTAGTCGGAGCCGCACGCGGCGAGCAACGGCGTCACCGCTGCGGCGGCCGCGACACACGCGACCCCCATCTTGGTTCGCATCCGACGTCGACGACGCGGTGGTGGACCACCGAATCGGACCCCGGAGGATTCCTCTGGTCGCATGTCCCGCAAACCCTCCTACCTCCTCGTGACACCACGAGGTGCGCGCACCTGAGAATCAGCTTTGAAAGCCGATGTGCGCCTTAGGGTATCGCACGGGGTAGTGACACATCGCACATCGGTCGACGTGTCGTGAGCGGCCAGGTCACGACCGCGGCGGTGTCCTAGATCGCGAGCCTTGCCAGCATGTCGCGCGCCTGCTCTGCCTTCTTCGGGTCGCAGAGGACGTCATAGCGGCCCGCCACGAGCTGCATTGTCGAAGTGAAGTCCCGCTGCCCACGACTCGCCGCGTACGGAATCGACGCGGAGATCAGACCGAACACCATGCCGGCGATCACGCCGAACAAGATCGGCGTCCAGCCGTTGTCGCCCTGCGAGAAGAAGCCGACCAGCGCGCCGAAGAACAATCCGAGCCACGCACCCGACACCAGTCCGCCGGTGACGACCTTTCCCCAGTTCAGACGGCCCAGAACCCGCTCGACCTGCATAAGATCCACACCGACGATCGTCAGGTTCTCCACCTGGAACTCGTTGTCGGAGAGATAGTCGACGGCGCGCTGAGCCTGTTCGTAGGTGTCGTACGAACCTACGGGCCACCCCTTCGGCGGGGTCGGCAATCCGGGCGTCTGACGCATCGGGCCGGTCATGTGAGTCCTCCTCGACTGTGCTGGTGCGCAGTTCCTTCTAGGCTTGTGTGCATGACGCACCCCCAGAAGGTCTTCGTTGCCAGACTAGTCGGCCTCGCAGTCCTCGGCCCGGATGGTGAATCGATCGGCCGCGTGCGCGACGTCGTCATATCCATGCATCTGCCCGGTCAACAGCCTCGTGCGCTCGGGCTGGCCGTCGAACTGACCACTCGCCGCCGAATCTTCGTTCCGATGTTGCGGGTGACAAGCATCGAACCGGACGCCGTGACCCTGACGACAGGTCACGTCAACCTGCGCAAACTCAGCATGCGGCCGAACGAGGCCCTGGCCGTCGGGCAGGTCCTCGACAGCCGCGTCCGGACCGACGACCCCGACCATCCCGACCTTCACGACGTGGATCTGACCGTCACCGACATCGGGATCGAACGGAACCGCAACCGCGACTGGATGGTCTCTCGCGTGGCGGTCCGTTCCATGCGCAAGGGGTTCAGGCGACGCGGCGAGACAGCCGTCATCGACTGGCGGCACATCGTCGGCATGACCCGGCTCGAACTGGCCAGGCCCGGTCAGGGCGTGGAACGCGCCCTCATCCAGTTCGAGAAGATGCGCGCTGCCGACGTCGCGAACGCGTTGCGCGAGCTCCCGGACAAGCGACGCAACGAGATCGCGGCCGCCCTGGACAACGAACGCCTCGCAGACGTCCTGCAGGAGATGTCGACCGATGATCAAAGTGAAGTCCTCGCCAGCCTCAAACCCGAACGCGCCGGCGACGTCCTCGAGGCGATGGACCCCGACGACGTGGCCGACCTCGTCGCCGACCTGCCCGTGTCCGAGGCCGAGGCACTGCTGTCCCAGATGGACCCCGAGGAGTCCGAGTCGGTGCGCCGACTGCTTCAGCACTCCCCCGACACCGCCGGTGGCGTGATGACCCCCGAACCGCTGATCCTGACGGCGAACGCGACGGTGTCGGAGGCCTTGGCCCGCGTCCGCGACCCCGACATCAATTCGGCGGCCGCGAGCATGGTGTTCGTCGTCCGACCACCGACGAACACTCCGACCGGCAAGTTCCTCGGTTGTGTGCACACGCAACGCCTGTTGCGCGAACCACCCGCGAACTTGATCGGCGGCATCCTCGACACGGAGATGCCCCGCCTGCACCCCGGCGACTCCCTGGAGACGATGACCCGCTTCTTCGCCACATACAATCTGGTGTCGGCGCCGGTGGTCGACGACGCCTCGCATCTCTTGGGCGCGGTCGCCGTCGACGACCTCCTCGACGCACTGCTTCCCGCAGACTGGCGTGACAACGATCCAGAAGGGCAGGCCCAGTGAGCCCTCGTCAGATCGACACACCGGCCGAGACTCACAGCCGTTTCCGCTTCAATCTGGATTCCGATGTCGTCGGCGTGTACGCCGAACGTGTCGCGAGATTCCTCGGCACCGGCCGCTACCTGCTGATTCAGACCGTGATCGTGATCGTCTGGATCTTCTTGAACATCGGAGTCTTCGCGTTCGAATGGGATCCGTACCCGTTCATTCTGCTGAACCTGGCGTTCTCGACGCAGGCCGCTTACGCGGCGCCGCTGATCCTTCTCGCTCAGAACCGGCAGGAGAATCGAGACCGCATCTCGCTCGACGAGGACCGCAGAAGGGCCGCGCAGACCAAGGACGACACCGAGTTCCTCGCACGTGAACTTGCCGCAGTCCGACTGGCTGTCGGCGACACCGTCACCCGCGACTACCTGCGCCGGGAACTCGACGACCTCGTCGACGAGATCGCCGACCGCATCATCGTGAAGATGCAGAACGCGGAGGATGCTGACCGTTCGCGCGATTAGGTCAGCGGCCACCAGGACCGCACCTGTATGCTGACTCACAGTCGTGGGGGTCGATCGTGTCACATGATCACCCGTTTCCACGGTAACGACACACGATGGTGGGGACCTGGGGATGAGTTTGCTGCGGAGCGGACCTGACGGCGTGCATGTGCCGCGTCGCGGTCTGGCGGTCGGAGTCGGCGCAGTCGCCGTCGGCGCAGTGCTGCTGGGTGGGGTAAGCGCGGGTTCGCCGTCGGGCGTGTCAGCGGCCGCACCGGTGAACTTCGGTCCTTCGATGCTCACCTCGGATTCGCAGACTCTCGCTGCCGACGACGTCGCCCGGGCCGTTCCCGGTGCCGAGACTCGCCTCATCGGCTTCGCACCGCCCGCCGATCCCGCCGATCAGGCAGCCGACGCCGCAGCCCAGTTCCGGATCGCAGCGAACCTGCCTGCAGGCCCGCTGGGCATTCCTGGAATCGTGCTGAAGGCGTACAAGCTGGCCGCCACACGTGTCGCCGCCGAGACTCCGGCGTGCAAGCTGCCGTGGTTCCTGCTCGCTGGAATCGGGCGCATCGAGTCCGGCCACGCGGGCAACGGCAATGTCAACGCGTACGGCGACTCGCTCACTGCAGTCCGCGGCCCTGTCCTCGACGGATCGCTGGCAGGCAACGCCGTGATCACCGACTCGGACGGCGGAGCCCTCGACGGCGACCGCGGACACGACCGTGCCATGGGCCCGATGCAGTTCATTCCGAGCACCTGGAAGTCGTGGGGCACCGACGCCAACGGCGACGGGAAAGCCGATCCCGACAACATCTTCGACGCGACCCTGTCCGCGGGCCGCTACCTGTGCTCGGGCGTCACCGACTTCATGGCCGACGCGACGAAGGTCTCGAACGTGATGCGGTACAACCATTCCGCAGCCTACGCGAACAACGTGCTCGGGTGGGCTGCGGCGTATGCGGTCGGCGTCATGCCGACCACGCCGATTCCGGACATGACGACACCGCCGAAGCCGAAGAAGGACGACAAGGACAAGGACAAGGCGAAGGACGACAAGCCGTCGACCGGCCCGTCGTCGAAGAAGCCGTCCACTCCCCCTTCCACGACGAAGCCCAAGCAGACTCAGCAGTGCCTCGGCGTCATCTGCCTTCCGCCGATGCCCGCACCGGCGCCCAAGCCGTCGCCGAAGAAACCTGCCCCCAAGCCGTCTGCGAAAGCCAACTGACTCCGTCGCCCTGCTGTTTCTTGACCTCAAGTGCACTTGATGTAGTGAGATCGGTTCCATGAGTATGGAATCGGTGGCGTGGGACGTCATGTACAAGTCGATGCACACGCCCGACGCACGGTCGAAGGCCGATCGTCGGGCCACACTGCGGCGGATCCTCGACTTCGCACGCCCCCACCGCCGTCGCATCGTCGTCTTTCTCGCCTTGTCCGTCGTCACCGCTCTCCTCACCGTGGCGACGCCGCTCCTCGCGGGCCGGGTGGTCAACCTCATCACTGACGCCGACCCCGCGGCCGCCGGAACCATCGTCTTCTTCGCGGCGATGATCGCGGTCATCGCCGTCACCGAAGCCGCAACCGGCATCGGCACCCGGTGGCTGTCGGCCAACATCGGCGAGGGCCTGATCCTCGACCTGCGGCGAGCCGTCTTCGATCACGTGCAGAAGATGCCCGTCGCATTCTTCACCCGCACCCGGACGGGAGCCCTGGTCAGCCGCCTCAACAACGACGTCATCGGAGCTCAGCGGGCGTTCAGCGACACGTTGTCGGGCGTGGTGTCGAACTTCGTCACCCTAATCCTCACCCTCGGTGTGATGTTCGCGATCAGTTGGCAGATCACCGTGCTCTCCCTCGTCCTGCTGCCGGTGTTCGTCATACCCGCGCGCCGCATGGGACGCCGGATGGCCGGGCTGGCACGCGAGAGCGCCGAGTACGACGCACGGATGTCGACGCAGATGACCGAGCGTTTCTCCGCCCCCGGAGCGACGCTCGTCAAACTGTTCGGCCGCCCGGACCGCGAGTCCGCCGAGTTCGCTGAACGAGCCGACGCCGTCCGCGACATCGGTGTTCGACAGGCGATGCTGCAGACCTACTTCTTCACCGCGTTGATGCTGGTGTCGGCCCTCGCGTTGGCTCTGGTCTACGGCCTCGGCGGCTGGCTCGCCGTGCACCAGCACCTTTCCGCCGGCGCCGTGGTGTCGCTCGCGCTCCTGTTGACTCGGATGTACGCACCGCTGACAGCCCTGGCGAATGCGCGGGTCGAGGTGATGAGTGCACTGGTCAGCTTCGAGCGCGTCTTCGAGGTCCTCGACCTCAAGCCGCTCATCGCCGACCGTCCCGACGCGGTCCCTGTTCCGGCAGCGGACGGCGGTGTCAGTCTTCGGTTCGACGACGTGTCGTTCACCTACCCGTCTGCCGACAAGGTGTCGCTGGCGTCGCTCGAGGAGGTCGCTCAACTCGATCCCCGTGGCGGATCGGAGGTCCTGCACGGTGTAGACCTCGACGTCCGCGCGGGATCGATGGTCGCGTTGGTCGGCAGTTCCGGAGCAGGCAAGTCGACGATCGCGTCTCTCGCGACGCGGTTGTACGACGTCGACTCCGGCTCGATCACCCTCAACGGTGTCGATGTCCGAGACCTCACTGCGGCCTCCGTTCATCGAGCGGTCGGGCTCGTCACCCAGGACGGGCACCTGTTCCACGACACGGTGCGCGCAAACCTCACGCTCGCCCGTCCAGAGGCGGTAGAGGACGACCTTTGGTCCGCGCTGCGCCGCGCTCGACTCGACGAATTGGTCCGCGCGCTGCCCAACGGCCTCGACACCGTGGTCGGCGAGCGCGGGTACCGCCTCTCAGGCGGGGAACGCCAACGGTTGACGATCGCTCGGCTGCTGTTGGCCAAACCTGCCGTCGTGATCCTCGACGAGGCCACCGCCCACCTGGACTCGACGTCGGAGGCTGCCGTCGCCGAAGCCCTCAGCGAGGCCCTGCACGGCCGCACATCGCTCGTGATCGCGCACCGCCTGTCCACTATTCGGGCGGCGGACGAGATCGCCGTCGTTGAAGGCGGACGGATAGTCGAACGAGGCGACCACGCCACGCTGCTCGCCGCTGACGGTCGCTACGCGGAGCTGTACCGGACCCAGTTCGCCGCGGCGTGAGCCGCCCTGATCGGTTCCACGAGTGGGAACTAGAGTGGGTGTTGTGACTACAGCCGGTACGCCAACCGAATCAGCCGTCCGTTCGGCGCTCAGCAAGGTCTCCGACCCGGAGATCGGAAAACCGATCACGGACCTCGGCATGGTGAAATCCGTCGCCATCGCCGACGACGGTAGCGTCGACGTCGGCATCTACCTGACGACGTCGGGTTGCCCGCTGCGCACCGAGATCTCCGATCGGGTGTCGAACGCGGTGTCGGACGTCCCGGGTGTGGGCGCCGTCCGCGTCGAACTCGACGTGATGGACGACGAACAGCGCACCGAGCTCCGTAAGAAGCTCCGCGGCGACAAGGCTGAGCCCGAGATCCCGTTCGCCAAGCCCGGCAACATGACCCGCGTGTACGCGATCGCGTCGGGCAAGGGCGGTGTCGGCAAGTCGAGCGTGACGGTCAACCTCGCCACCGCACTCGCCGACCGTGGGCTGTCGGTCGGAGTTCTCGACGCCGACATCTACGGCCACAGCGTGCCCCGCATGCTCGGCAGCGATGCCAAGCCGACGCAGGTCGAGTCGATGATCATGCCGCCGCAGAGCCATGGCGTGAAGTTCATCTCGATCGGCCAGTTCACGGACGGGAACACCCCGGTCACGTGGCGCGGACCGATGCTGCACCGCGCGCTCCAGCAGTTCCTCGCCGACGTGTACTGGGGCGACCTCGACGTCCTCCTCCTCGACCTCCCGCCGGGCACCGGTGACGTCGCGATCTCCATCGCGCAGCTGATTCCGGGCGCCGAGATCCTCGTCGTCACCACACCGCAACAGGCGGCGGCCGAAGTCGCCGAGCGCGCTGGCGCGATCGCGCTCCAGACCCGCCAGAAGGTCTTGGGCGTCGTCGAGAACATGTCGTGGATGGAACTGCCCGACGGGTCCCGTATGGAACCGTTCGGTTCCGGCGGAGGCGCGCAGGTCGCCGAGCGGTTGACCCGCGCGGTCGGCGCCCCGGTTGAGCTTCTCGGACAGGTCCCGCTCGAACAGGACCTCCGCGAAGGCGGCGACGCCGGCAATCCCGTCGTCCTCGCCAAGCCCGACTCGGCCTCCGGTTCGGCGCTTCGCGCGATCGCGGACAAACTCGCCGTCCGCCGCCGCGGCTTGGCAGGTATGAGCCTCGGGATCGACACCACCCGCCACTGAACGCCTGGCGCTCAAGACTCCCTGCTCGCCAATCGGCGACCCAACTGCTCGTTGAGCAGGGACCTTTCTGCTCGTTGAGCGAGCGAAGCGAGTCGAAGCGTCCTGCGCACTGACTTGGAACGCCTCTGGTCTGAGTCGACCAACCTGTGGTCATACGGCGTGTCCCGGAACCGAATGGCGATTCCGCGCGTCCAACCTTGTGTGGCCTCACGGTGCGGACAACGCGCCTGGGAACCTGAAGGAGGCGCCATGAAGCGAGGAGTCCTCATCCTCATGGTCGCGACTGCCGTTGCCGTCGCTGGATGCGGCGAAGGCGGCGGGGCCGTTCCATGGCTCTTTCCCGGTGCGGCACGCCAGACCGACGATCACGGCCGTGAACTTCCGTTCCGGGTGACGAACCCTCGCCGTTGGAACGACCAGAACGACGGAACGACGTTTGAACCGTGCACCGGACTCGAGGAAGAGACTCTCCGGGAACTGATGATAGATCCGTCCTCAGCGGAGGACGCCGAGACCTCCGATGCCGCCGACCGCGGTTGCCGTTGGACGTACAGCACGCCAGAGTTTCGCGACGTGGTGACCATCCAACAGGTTGTCACCGACTCGGACAGTGCGAGTCCGGAGCAGACCGACGTCGTGCCCGACGGCTCTGATAATGGTTCGGAGAGTTCCTGCTCAGCTCAGTTCACACACAGCGCAGCAGTCGTGACCACTACAGCAGAAGGACCGAGCGGCAACCGCGAAACCCTCTGCATGCTTGCCATGTACTTCCATGTCGCAACCACCAAGGCCCTCGGCATATAGCCCGCCCGAACTCGCGTGTCCATGGAACCGAACCCACGTTCCGTGCGTCTAACTAGTAGAGGGTCCGCCCGACAGGAGTCGTCATGAGCAAGTTCGCGTACGAACGCAGTAAATGGCAGCATCGGGTTCAAGTGGCCCAAGACGCTAAGAAAGATCTCGCCAACCTGGGCCAGGCACTCGACAACCTCGTCGGACATAACTACTTCGGAATCGGCTGCGAAGAGGGAACTGAGGTCTACACCCGGCTGAGGGATCTCGTTTCGGCCGGCGTCCAGAGGCTAAGCGAATACAGCGCAGAAGCTTCAACGCTCGAGGCTACCGCACGCAGCGCCGAAAGCACTCTTGCGACCGCTGATGCTGAATCAGCAAGCCAGTTCCGTACACCACCTCGATGACGCTCATTCGACGAATTTGCGCAGGCCTGTTGGCACTCCTCGTGGCTGCACTAACGTCGTGTTCCGTCGACGGCTCCGCAATCCCCGTTCAAGGCATACGACAGGTCGACGACAGAGGAGTCCGACTGCCGTTCACTACCAAACACTCACAACGCTGGAACACAGCCAACGACGGAACAGAATACGAACCATGCACGGGGGTCCAGCTCCGGGATCTATCGCGACTAAACATCGACGCGAGGTCCGTGCGCGACGCTGCGAAAACAAATGGTCAAACGCTTCGCGGCTGCATCTGGACATACGAGGAAACAGGCACAGATATTCCCCCGAGTATCAGTCAAACGGTTGGCAACGGCAAAGGTCTCGATGCAGCAAAGGCCCGACGCTCGGGGCCACAGGACTCTTGGCTCGACGACATATTGATTGCTAGCCGAAGAGTCGGGATCCATGTCTACTCGTTTGAAGGCTATTGCGCGACCTACGTCGAGTCAGGCACGGCCACTGTTATTTCCACCGCAAGCCATAGCGGAACTCATCCCCTCAACAGAGAGCAACTCTGCGAACGGGCGATCGCGTTCACGAAAGCGACGATCGATCGGATGCCGGAGTGATCTACGTGGCGTCCCAGTCGGTGTAGTCGTGGGTCCGCTTCACGGCGGATGGGCCAGAGGTTCCGGACGGGGTGTCAGGTGAGCCGAGCTTGGTCAGATCAGGGCCCGGAGAGTCTGAGGGGGCTGCAATGGACTGATCCGGAGCGGCACCGACTCCTTGGATGTCGAGAGTGTCGCGGACCGAACGGCCGAGGTCGTCGACCGCAGTCGAGTCCCCACCGAGGAGGTGCTTGGTGACGATGCCCTTGGGAGTCATCTGGCGCAGTTCGTTGATCTGCTGGATCGGTTCACGGAACTGCTCGAAGTCCGTGCCCATCTCGTCGCGGAGCTGGCCTGACGCTCCGGTGGCGTAGTCACGGACCTTCCGGATGGACTGCAGCGTCCACGACACCGCGCCGGGCAGACGCTCCGGGCCGAGAATGATCAGGCCTGCGGCCAAGAGCACAACGATCTCGCCCCAACCGATACTGCTGAACATCGTTAACGCCCGATCATCTTCTAGTCGCTGACCGGCGTGATCGAACCGTTGAAGGTCCGACCATCACGCCAGTAGGTGAACTTCACCGCATCATCGATCTTCGAGGTACGGACGGCAACCGTCAACTCGTCCGCTCCTTCGATGGCGCGGCCGTTGAAATTCGTGATCACGTCGCCTTCGCGGAGCCCTGCACGAGCGGCCGGGCTCCCCTGCGCGACATCGCGTACGGCAGCACCGAACACCCTGTCGTTGCGCACGGTCGCCGCGGAGACGCCGATCGTCGGGTGATTCATCTTGCCGTTCTTGATCAGCGATTCGATGACGGGCTTGGCCTCGTTGATCGGGATCGCGAACCCCAGACCGATCGAGGTGCCGCTCGGAGCGAGCGCCGCGGTGTTCACACCGATCACACGCGCCTTCGAGTCCACGAGTGGGCCACCCGAGTTGCCGGGGTTGATCGACGCATCGGTCTGGATCGCGTTGATCACCGCGTCCGTGTCCGACGTCGCGTCAGGACGCAGCGGAACCGGGCGATCGACAGCACTCACGATCCCGGACGTCACCGTCTTCGCCAGACCGAGCGGCGCACCGAACGCGACGACGTCCTCTCCTATCTCGAGCTTCGACGAGTCGCCGAGAGTCGAGACGGTCAGGTTCTGGACGTTGTCGACTTTGATCACGGCGAGGTCCGTCTTCGGGTCGCGCCCGACGAGCCGAGCGGGGATGCGCGTCCGGTCCGAGAACACGACTTCCAGCTTCGCGCTGCGATCGGTGGCGGCGCTGGTGATGACGTGATTGTTGGTCGCGATGTACCCGGACTTGTCCAGGACGAAGCCCGATCCGGTCTCGCCGCTCGTCGCGGTGCGCACCTCGATCGTCACGACTGCCTTCGCCATCGCTCCGGCGACTCGCGACACGCGTGTCGCGCCCTCACTGTTGTCGTTCGACGAATCGTCGACGTTGAGCTTGACCGAGTCTGAGTTCAGCGGTGTGACGACCTCAGCGGTCCACCGCCCGATGAGACCACCGCCGAGGCCGATCAGCAGTGCGACCATCGCAAGGGTCGCCAGCGCCCAGCCGTGGACGCGCTCACCCGACAGCAGGTCACGGATTCCTAGTTTCGGCCCGGGTGTCGACGGCTCGGCCGCCGCCACCGGCTGCAGAGCGGGAGCTTCCAACGACGCGCCGGCGCTCGGGTCCCGCCACGGGTCGGCAGGCTCGTCGGGTGTCTCGTCGATCGGCACCGCATGAGGATCACGCTGGAGCGTCTGCGTCTCACCGTCTGGGCGTCCGAACGCCTCGCCCAGGACTGGATCCGGCGCTGCTATCGTCGGTTGCGGACGCTCCGTAGCGGGGGACTTGTCGAAAGAGCCGGTGACACCCGACGGCCGTCCGAAGACAGCCTCGTCACGCGATTGCGGTGTGAGGTCTGTCACGAGTCAGCGGCCCCGACGGTTGAAACGGCCTGCACGACGCATGTCGATCTCCTGTGTAGGAATCTGGCACAACTGCCCGAGAAGGGACGCAGGTGCGGCCACGTCGTTCCCCGCGCGCAGCAACGACCGCGCACGAGCCTGATTCGCTACCTCGTCCGAACATCGCGGACACATCGAGAGATGAGCGTCGGCACGACTGGACGCAGACTGCGACAGCTCGTTGTCCACGTAAGCGACCACGGCCTCCACTGCGAGATGCTCAGTCGAGGCGAACTCCGATGATGGCCGGTGGTCCGGGTTAGGGGCGATCGACGAACTGATCGGAGCCCACCGATCGCTGGATGAACGCCGTGCGTGACCAAGGCCCACGAGCGCCGCCCTTCCCGACAGTGGCCGCACGCGCGACCCCAGATGATCTGTTCGGGCCCAGCTTACGCGATCAGACCTCACTGGCGACGGCGACCGAGCGACTGTCAGTCTGGCCGCGTGCCGCGAGGAACTCGCGGATGCCCTGGCGGCCGCGGTGGATACGACTGCGGACTGTGCCCATCTTGACGCCCAGCGTCGCGCCGACCTCCTCGTACGACAATCCTTCGATGTCGCACAGGACGATCGCCGCGCGGAACTCGGGCGCGAGCGAGTCCAGAGCGGCCTGGAGATCGGGGCCCAGATTCGCGTCGGCGTATGCCTGCTGCGGGTCGGGCGTGTCGGTCGGGATCTTGTCGTACGTCGACTCCAGCGCCTCCATGCGGATCTTGCTGCGGCGACGAACCATGTCCAGGAACAGGTTGGTGGTGATGCGGTGGAGCCACCCTTCGAAGGTGCCCGCCTTGTAGCTGGTCAGCGAGCGGAAGACGCGGATGAATGTCTCCTGCGTCAGGTCTTCGGCGTCGTGCTGATTGCCCGACAGTCGGTACGCGAGGCGGTACACGCGGTCTGCGTGCTCGGTGACGAGTTCATCCCACGACGGCATCAAGTTCTTGTCGCCGGTCGCATCGAATCCCGCCGTGCCGCGGAATGAATCACGCGTCGAATCGGTGGAAGTGCTCAGGGGAAGGCTCATCGGGTTGGTGCCAGTTCCTTTCTTCGCGGGAACACCGGCAGACGTCGTCTCGTATGACGCTGCAACGTCGGTGGGGCGATCAATATTCCGGACCATTGGCTATGAGCCTGTCCTATCGGAATGTGGGCGACCCCAGAGGCGGCTGAGCGTTTCCTGAGGAAGCAGAACTCCCTGGTCCGGCGTGGTGTGACAGTGCCCGACAAGCGGTGTGGCACCCTCATTCACATGACTGACACGAGCTCGCCCGATCCTGTCGCGCGCCTGAACTCCTACGCCGAGGCCGCCATCATCGAAGACGACGCTCTTGTGGGCGCGCGGCTGCGCGCAGAAGAACTCGGCGCCACCGCGATCAGCCCGGCGACCGGAGCGTTGCTGTCACTTCTCGCCCGCACCGCGGGCGCTCAGCACGTCGTCGAGATCGGGACCGGGACGGGAGTCGGCGGATTGTGGTTGCTCGCGGGCATGCCGTCGACCGGAATCCTGACGACGATCGACCCCGAATCGGAGCATCATCGAGCGGCGCGCGAATCGTTCGCCGACGCAGACATCGCGCCCGGCCGCACCCGTCTGATCAACGGCGCACCGTCCGACGTTCTGACAAGGCTCGCCGACACCAGCTACGACCTGGTGTTCGTCGACGGCCCGCTGCTGTCGTACCCGGCGTTCATCACCGAAGCGGTCCGCATTCTCCGCCCGGGTGGACTGCTGGTGGTCAACAACGCCTCAGCTGGTGGCACCATCGACGACCCGACCGCCAAGGACCCGCGGACGCTCGCCGCCCGCGAGGCGGCGAGCATCGTCGCCGACGACGACCGGTTCCTGCCGGCCGTCATTCCTGTCGGGTCAGGGCTGCTCGCCGCGGCCAAGGCACGCTGACAGCGGTCCCTAGCCGTCGGTGTGACGGTCAGACGTCGGTCGAGAAGCGGATTCCGTTCTCGGGGATCGTGACCTCCGGCCACACGCGCGCGCCGCGGAGGAGTTCGCAGCGTGCGCCGATCGAAGCGCGGTCTCCGATGACGGTGTCGCGGACGAGAGCACCTTCACCGACGCGAGCGTCGAAGCCCACGATGCTGCGCTCGACGACGGCTCCGGCGTCGATGCTCGCACCGTCGAACACCACGGCTCCGTCGAGGCGAGCGCCTGCACCGATGGTCGCTCCCCGACCGACGACCGTTCCGCCGATCAGGACGGCGCCCCGGCCCACGTTCGCTCCGTCGAGGACGAGCGACTCGCCGCAAGCCTTGTCCAGCGCAGGTGATGGAGCGATGCCGCGCACCAGATCCGCCGATCCGCGAACGAAGTCCTCCGGGGTCCCCATATCGCGCCAGTAGGCGTCGTCGACGTGCGCGTGGATGTGGCGACCCTGCGCGAGAAGCGACGGGAACACCTCCCGCTCCACCGACACCGGACGACCGGAGGGGATCTCGCCGATGACGCTCCGGTTGAACACGTACGTGCCTGCATTGATCTGGTTGGTCGGCGGGTCCTGCGTCTTCTCCAGGAACGCGGTCACGCGGCCCGATGCGTCGGTCGGCACGCAGCCGAACGCGCGCGGATCCTTGACTCGCACCAGGTGCAGCGTGACCTCGGCCGCCGACTCCCGATGCGTTTGCACCACGTCGCGGATGTCGGTGCCGCCGAGGACGTCGCCGTTGAACACCAGCACCGTGTCGGCGGTCAGCGCGTCGTACACGTTGCGGATGCCGCCGCCCGTGCCGAGCGGCTGCTCCTCGGTGATGTAGGTGAGGTTGAGGCCGAGCGACGAACCGTCGCCGTAGTGCTCGGCGAACACCTGCGCCTGGTAGGACGTTCCCAGCACGACGTCGGTGATGCCCGCCTCACGGATCCGTGACAGCAGGTGGGTGAGGAACGGCGCGCCTGCTGTCGGGAGCATCGGCTTGGGCGCCGACAGAGTGAGCGGCCGCAGCCGCGTGCCCTTTCCCCCGACGAGGACGAGGGCTTGAACAGACGGGGTCACAGTGGTGTTCCTTCCATCAGATGTCTGGTGGGATCGATCAAGACTTGGCTGCGCGGCGTTGTTCGCGGAGGGCCGCGGCGACGGCGATCTTCGAGCGGACGGCGAGTCCGGCGCGCAGGGCAAGCCGAAGCGGCGCCCGCAGCGGGCCTGGATTCCGATCGGCGTTAAAACGGTACGCACTGGCGTGGTGGGCCGGAATCATCTTCTCCGGATGCTTGCTCACCGAGTGACTCTTCGCGTGCAGAACCCGAGCCGATGGAACGTACACGTTGAGCCAACCCGCACGGCCGAGGCGATCACCGAGGTCGACGTCCTCCATGAACATGAAATAGCGGGAGTCGAACCCGTTGATGCTCTCGAACGCGCTGCGCCGCACGAGCAGGCACGAGCCCGACAGCCAACCGACGGGCCGCTCGGTTGTCGAGCCCGGCTCGACGCCGCCGTCGCGGTACGCCCTGGTCCACGGATTCGACTTCCAGACCGTTCCCAGGATCGCGTGGCCGGTCCCCGACACCAGGTCGGGCACCGCGCGAGCCGACGGATACACCGACCCGTCGACCTCCGTGACCAACGGGCCGAGGCTCCCGGCGCGGGGCCAACGGGCGGCGGCGGCGAGGAGCTCGTCCAGAGAACCTGGTGACCACTCGACGTCGGGGTTCGCGATCACGATGAACTCGATGTCGGGATCGAGTTCGGCGACACCCCGATTCATCGCCGCGCCGTAGCCGATGTTGCCGCCGCTGTCGACCAGCGTGACGTTGTCGTGCTCGGCGGCGGCCTTCTCGGGTGCGCCGTCGTCGGAGCCGTTGTCGGCGATGACGACGGGCACGGTGTGCGTCGACGCGTCGGCGAGCGTGCGCAGGAAGTTATGGAGGTAGTCACCGGACGAATAGGTCACGGTCACCACCCCGAAAGGAGCAGTCACCGCGTCAGACTAACCCGATCGTGCGCCGCTGAGCGCGTCTGCGAGCGCGGCGTGCCATTCCCGAAGCGGCGTCAGACCCGCATCCGACCATGCCTGCCCGGACAGCACCGAATACGCCGGACGCGGTGCGGGACGTGGGAATTCGTCTGTTGTGCAGGGCCTGACACGTTCGGGATCCGCACCGATGGCGGTGAAGACGGCGCGGGCGAGATCACACCATGTCCCCTGGCCCGCGTTGGTCGCATTCAGCACTCCGCCGCCGATCGACGACGGGTCGTCGGTCAACCGGCCGACGATCTCCCACAGTCCGGCGGCGAGGTCGGGAGCGTATGTCGGCGACCCGGTCTGGTCGTCCACCACGGTGAGCGTTTCGCGCTGCGCTTCGAGCGCGATCATGGTCGTCACGAAGTCGCGGACCGGCGGTCTGCCGGTGAACACCCACGCGGTCCGCACGACGATCACCGACGGATCGGCGGCGGCCGCCGCGAGCTCGCCGGCGAGTTTCGAGGCGCCGTACACGGTGCGCGGCTTCTCATGTCGGTCGTCTGAGGTCAGCGGGCGGTGCGGCACGTCGGGGCCGAACACGTAGTCGGTGGACACGTGCACCAGTCGGGCTCCGACCGCCGCCGTCCGCTCCGCAAGTCTGCGCGGGCCGTCGGAGTTCACCGCGAAGGCATCATCGCGGGCGGACTCCGCGCCGTCGACGTCGGTGAACGCCGCGGTGTTGATCACGACGTCGCCTTTGTCCAGGCCGTTGAGAGCCCGGGCGACCGACTCATCGGATGTCAGGTCCACGTCAGACGACGTCAGACCGATCACCTCGACGGTCGAGGGAAGCGCGGGCGAGGCGAGCAGCGCCGAACCGAGTTGCCCGGCGGCGCCGATGACGTAGACGACTGGCGAGTTCACGCGGTCCATCGTGCCGTATCCCACAGCCGCGCGACGCCGACCACGCCGGGACCGCCTCCGCGGCGCCGGCGGCGGTCGCACGTATCCTCTGCAGTGGAGCCGCGGGACCACGCGGCGCACCGACTCGAAGGGACAGCTCAGCACGTGGATCAACGACGCGAAGACGCCCGGGACCCGCAGTCCCGCGACGACGCGCGCCCCCGACCCCGCGACGAGTCGCGCCCTCGACCCCGCGATGAGTCGCGCCCTCGACGACGTCGGCCCGCACCGGTCGACACCGGCGCCACACGTCGTCGGACGTCCGAAGAGATCCACACTGGTCCCCGTCGCCGCCCGACGGCCGAGCATGCGGGGCGCACGCCCAAGAAATCCGGTCCCCGGAGGCCTGCGCCGAAGAAGACGCCGCCCGGCTCCTTCCGCGAGGCCGTCACGACGTGGGCCACGCGTCCGGTCGCAGGGGTCAAACCCAAGTACATCGGACGGTCGTTCGTCGCTCTGCTCACCGTGATCGTGCTGGGGGTGACGGGGTTCGGCTGGAGCCGCGTGAACTCGCTGAACTCGGCTGTGACGCTCCTGGACGACATCGAACTCGGCAAAGGCGGCGACGACGGCGCGATCGACGTGCTCCTCGTCGGCACCGACTCGCGCACCGACGCCAAAGGCAATCCACTCTCCGACGAGGAGCTCAAGTGGCTTCGCGTGGCCGGCGACATCACGACGAGCACCGACACCATCCTGCTGATCCGCATCCCGACCGACGGATCCGCCGCCACTGCAGTGTCGATTCCGCGTGACTCGTACGTGGAGGTCCCCGGTCTGGGAAAGAGCAAGATCAACGCAGCGTACGGTGCCACCCGCGAGGAGGTCCGCATCCGAGAAGTGGAGTCGGGCGCTTCGGAGGAGGCTGCAGAGGCCGCAGGCGCGAAGGCAGGACGACAGGCGCTCATCGACTCGGTCGCCAACCTGACCGGGGTCACCGTCGATCACTACGCGGAGGTCGGCCTGCTCGGATTCGCGCTGCTCACCGACGCGGTCGGCGGCGTCGAGGTCTGCCTCAAGCACCGAGTGAACGAACCGTTCTCGGGTGCACGCTTCCGCAAGGGGCGTCAGACGCTGAGCGGTCCGGAAGCACTCAGCTTCGTCCGGCAGCGCCACGACCTTCCGCGCGGCGACCTCGACCGCATCACTCGCCAGCAGGTGTACATGGCGTCGCTGGCCCAGAAGATCCTGTCATCACAGACCCTCACCGACCCGGGCAAGCTCAGCGAACTGCAGGACGCCGTGTCCCGGTCGGTGATGATCGACGACGGATGGAACATCATCAGCTTCGCCGAGCAGTTGAAAGACCTCTCCGGCGGCAACGTGAAGTTCACGACCATCCCGATCGCCGACGATCAAGCGTGGAGCGACGACGGCACCCAGAGCGTCCTAGGCGTCGACCCGGACGCTGTGCACACGTACATCACCAAACTCCTCGGCAGGACGTCTCCGTCGACACCCTCCAACCCTCGCAACGGCGTGAAGGTGGACGTGGTGAACGCGGGCACCGTCGACGGCCTGGCGTCGAACGTCGCAGGGGTCCTGGCGCGGCTCGGATACACGAAGGGCACGACGTCGTCGAAGCCGATCAACGAGTTCGACTCGATCGTGTTCGCGAAGTCCACCGAAAGCGACGCCGCCAAGCAACTCGTCAAGGATCTCGGCGGGAACATCGAGATCCGTGAGGACTCGTCCCTCGGCGACGACCAGCTTCGCGCTGTGCTGACCAACACGTACACCGGTGCGGGATCGATTGTGCAGACCGGCGACCAGGGGCAGGACGACCAGTCTGCGTCCCCGACCACATCGTCGACGACCACCACCAGTCCGGTGATCAAGGCCGACACCGACGGCCCGGTCTGCGTCAACTGACGGTCGTCGACCAAGATGGCACCATGACCGACACCGTCACCGGACTCGTCCTCGCTCGCATCACCGACTATGCGCGACCGCTGTTCACCTTCTACGACGAAGCCACCGGCGAACGCACCGAGCTGTCGGGCGCGACGCTCGGCAATTGGGCGGCGAAGATCGCCAACTACCTGAGGGACGAGATCGGCGTGGCACCCGGCGACGCCGTCCGCGTCGACCTCCCCGAACACTGGCAGACCGCCGCGGTCCTCCTCGGCGCGTGGTGGGCCGGCGCGCACGTCCTCGTCGGGGACGCCGACGGCGAGCCTCTCGTGGCGTTCGTGACACGCGACGGAGTGAACGCCCACGATGCAGACGAGATCGTCGTGGTACCTCTCGATCCGTTCGCGATGGGCGCCCGCGATCTGCCGATCGGGGTCAACGACTTCGGTGACGCAGTCCGTACGCACGGCGACCAGTTCCGGCCGTCCGGAGCAGGTCCTCTCGCCGTCGACGACCGGACGACCACGTCCGTCGCGTCGACGCCGACAACCGTCTCCGACGGCCAACGCGTGGTGTCGACACGGTCATGGTCGACCGCTGACGGGATCGTCGAGAACTTCGCCGCTCCCCTGCTCGCCGGAGCGTCGCTCGTCTGGGTGCGCGGCGCCGACGACCCGCGCCTCGCCGACCTCGCCTCGACCGAGAAGGCCGACGTCACTCTCACGTAGCCCGATGAGTGAGTAGCGTGGTCGCATGACGCTGCTCGGTTACCAGATCCCGAATTTCACCTACCCCGACGTCCCAGCGGAGAAGCTGTTCGCGACGATCGTCGCGCAAGCCGTCGAAGCAGAGGAGTCAGGCTTCGACACCGTGTTCGTGATGGACCACTTCTATCAGCTGCCGATGATCGGGACTCCCGACCAGGAGATGATCGAGTGCTACACGCTGCTGTCGGCGCTCGCGCAGCACACCTCGAAGGTTCGACTGTCCGCGCTGGTCACCGGTAACACCTACCGTGAGCCGGCGCTCCTCGCGAAGACGGTGACCGCCCTCGACGTCGTGTCCGGCGGCCGTGCGCAGCTCGGCATCGGTGCAGGCTGGTTCGAGCAGGAGCACGACGCGCTCGGGTTCACGTTCGGCACGTTCACGGATCGGTTCGAACGGCTCGAGGAGTCGCTGCACATCGTGCTCGGCATGCTGCGCGGAGAGCGTCCGTCGCTCGACGGCAAGTGGTACTCGGTACGCGATGCGATCAACTCACCTGCTCCCCTGTCGCGGATCCCGGTGATGATCGGCGGCGGCGGCGAACGCAAGACGTTGCGGATGGTCGCCCAGTACGCCGACGAGTCGAATCTGATCTGCGCCCCGGAGGACATCGGACGCAAACTCACAGCGCTCGACGAGCACTGCGAGCGACTCGGGCGCGATCGCTCGGAGATCACCGTCAGCCTGCAGACCTACGCCTGCATCGCACCGACGCACGACGAGGCGGTCGCCGAGGCCGACGCCTTCATCGCACGGACTCCGCAGGCGGCTCCACGCCGCGCGGGCATGATCGTCGGCGATCCCGACGAGGTCCGCGCACGATTCGAAGCATTGAAGGAGTCCGGCGTCGACGGCTTCTCGGTGAACCTGATGGCGAACGGCCACATTCCGGGACGTGTAGGCCTGCTCGGCGAAACGCTCTCGCCGATTGTGAACTGACGGCTGCGCTTCTGCGCCGATTCGACCGGTGGCACGAAGCTGAGACTCCCCGGGCGGGAGCCACTGCACGGCTCGTAGACTGTGGCAGCGGATCGGCCCCGTACGAACCGCGACTCCCTCCCTCCAGAAAGTCCACGTTCGTCATGCTGCGCCGTGCTGTGAATCCCCGTTCGGACGAGTTCATGTCCGCATACGTCGACGCCGGACGCTGGTACAAGGCCGAGATCGCGATCATCATGTTCGGCGCCGTCGGCGGGCTGTACGTGTTCGAACGGTTGTTGTTCGAGGACCCGGCGCCGATGGTCAACTCGTGGCCGTCAGTGATGATCGGTTTCGGGCTCGCCAACGCACTCAGACTGGCCAGTTGCTTTCGGTGGGCAGTTCCGACATGGTCGACGGCGCTCTTCATCACATCCGTGTACATCGACGTCGTGTGGCTGATGGTCATTCGGGCAGTCGCAGTGAACGACGGCCGTGACGTTCTGCCGATCATCGTGCCGGTTGCATTTCTCGCCAGCCTGCTCATCGTCCACATTCGCTACGTGATCCTGGTACCCGCGATGCTCGCAGGCTTCGCCATGATCGCCGGCATCGAACTGATCGCCGTTCCGAGCAGCGGACCGGGTCTGTTCGATCTCATGACCAGCGGCGCCATCATCGTGGTCCCGTTGATCTCTGCGCGGTTCCACGAGCAGCAGACGCGGCTCACGTGGGAACGCGAGCGTCGACTCGATGAACTCTCGATGACGGATGCGCTGACGGGCCTGGCCAATCGGCGGGCGTTCGACGCCCGAATAGCCGCGGCACTGGCCGAGGACTCCCCCGTCGCTCTCGCGGTTCTCGACGTCGACGACTTCAAAGTCCTCAACGACGCACTCGGACACGCCGCGGGCGACGACACGCTCCGGACGATTGGACGGTTCCTGACCGGCTCGATCACCGATGAACGCGTGTTCGCAGCACGGTTGTCGGGCGAGGAGTTCGCCGTGGTGTGGTCTGGCTCGGGTCGATCGGGGGTGATCGAGGACGCCGAGCGGCTCCGGAGCGGGATCGGCGCACTCGAATTGCCATCGGGTCGGGCCGACGCTGGAGTGACGATGTCGGCCGGCGTCGTCTGGTTCGCGCCGCCGACCTCCGACGAACCCGGGCGCGATGCCGACGTCGCTCTCCGTGCGGCCGACAAGGCTCTCTACGAAGCCAAGCGAGCGGGACGCGATCGGCTGGTGACCGCCGAGTCGCCCACAAGGGGGCCGGTCTCACGACGGCGGGACGCGGTCGACGACAGGCGTTTCCGGGAGCTCCGGCCGTCGAGCATCGAGACATCTCTCGGAGAGCACGACGCCGCGTTCCTTGCCGACTTCGACGCATCGGGGCACCGCGCACGACGCGTCATCATGGCGGGCGCGTTGGTGATCGATCTTGTGGTGCTCGCCGCTGCCGGGCATGCGCTCCCGATGCCTGACGACAGCCTCACCGTGAGCCGATGGTTCATCGCAGCTGGACTGATCCCGCTCGCTCTCATCGCTGTCGGGTGGGCGACAGTACCCGCACTCCGCCCTCGGTCCGGTGCGGTTCACGTGTGCTGTGTGATCGCCTTCGTGGCGTTGCAGACCACGGTGCGGGTGCTTCCGATGCCCGGGATGGACGACCTCATCACCGTGCTGATGCCGATCTCGGTGATCCTCAGCCTCGGCGTTGTGCAGATCCGGTTTCGATGGATGCTCCCGGCCATGGCCGGGCTCTCCTCCCTGGTCGCCATTGCCGAAGTGGTGACGTTCGGCATCAACGGCGAACGCATTCTGACGCTTCTCGCGGCGTCGAGCATGGTCGCGGTCGTGATTCAAGCCGCCTACCGCCTTCAGTCCGTCGCCTACCGCAACTGGCGGAGATCGCACGAGCTTCGAGTCGCGGCTCGGGTCGACGCGGTGACAGGGCTGCCCAACCGACGCCAGTTCACCGAGGACGTGGAAACACTCCTGCGCGAGTTCCCTGACGCCCTCGTCGCCGCAGTGATGCTCGACGTCGACCATTTGAAGCAGTACAACGACGCCTACGGGCACCCGGCGGGCGACCGCTGCCTTCAGCGGATCGCCGCCACTGTGGGCACCGCCAACGGACCGGAGACTGCGACGTTGTACCGATTGGGAGGAGAAGAGTTCGCTGCACTGATCACCACCGGAACGATCACCGACGCCGAGGCGGCCGCACAGATGATGGTCGATGTCGTCGATGCCGCAGGCATCGAATCGGCCGACCCTGGTCGGCCGGTGACTGTTTCGGCAGGACTGGCTGTGGTCTGCCAGGACGACGATCTGAACGCAGTGATGGCTCGCGCCGACGCGGCCCTCTACAACGCAAAACGCACCGGCCGGAATCGTCTCGTCGTCGACAGGTCAGGCCTGTCCGAGACGTCCGACCAGTGCGTGTGACCGGTCTTCCCACCCTTGAGCGACGCAGCCGCTGCCCCTTGAGCGAGCGCGACTCCCCGCACCCCGAGCAAGCACGACACCCCAGCTCCTTGAGCGAGCTTGCTAGTCGAAAGGCCCTCGCGTGCAAGACCTTTCGACTCGCTGCGCTCGCTCAAGGAGCAGAGGAAGGCACTCGCTCACGGAGCAGCGGAAAGCGGCGCTCACCAACCAGCGGAAAGCGGCGCTCACGGAGCAGCGGAAAGCGGCGCTCACCAACCAGCGGAAAGCGGCGCTCACGGAGCAGCGGAAAGCGGCGCTCAGGGAGCAGCGGAGATCAGCCGCGGAGAAGGGCGCGCGCCATGACCATGCGCTGGACCTGGTTGGTGCCTTCGTAGATCTGGGTGATCTTGGCGTCACGCATCATGCGCTCCACTGGGAAGTCGGTGGTGTAGCCGGCGCCGCCGAACAGCTGGACAGCGTCGGTGGTGACCTCCATTGCCACGTCGGACGCCATGCACTTGGACGCGGACGAGATGAACCCGAGGGGTCCGGCGCCACGCTCTGCACGGGATGCGGCCGCGTAGACCATGAGGCGAGCGGCTTCGACCTTCATCGCCATGTCGGCGATCATGAACTCGACGCCCTGGAACTGGCTGATGGTCTTGCCGAACTGCTTGCGCTCCTTGACGTACGCGATGGCGGCGTCGAGGGCGCCCTGAGCGACGCCGACGGCCTGTGCGCCGATGGTCGGGCGGGTGTGGTCGAGGGTCGCGAGCGCGGTCTTGAATCCGGTGCCCTCGTCGCCGATGATGCGGTCCTCGGGGATGGTGCAGTTCTCGAAGTACAGTTCGGCGGTGGGGCTGCCCTTGATGCCGAGCTTGTGCTCGAGAGGGCCGACGGTGAAGCCCTCGTCGTCCTTGTGGACCATGAACGCCGAGATGCCGTTGGCACCCTTGTCGGGGTCGGTCACTGCCATGACCGTGTACCACGACGACTGGCCGCCGTTGGTGATCCAGCACTTGGAGCCGTTGATGACCCAGGTGTTGCCGTCCTTGCGCGCGCGGGTCTTCATCGCCGCGGCGTCGGAACCCGCCTCCCGCTCAGACAGCGCGTACGACGCCATCGCTTCACCGGACGCGATCGACGGCAGGACCTTGGCCTTGAGTTCGTCGGAGCCCGACAGGATCAGGCCCATGGTGCCGAGCTTGTTGACAGCCGGAATCAGCGACGCGGAGACGTCGACGCGTGCGACCTCTTCGATGACGATGCAGGCGGCAAGCGAGTCGGCGCCCTGACCCTCGAACTGCTCCGGCACGTGCACGGCGTTGAAACCATTGGCGACGAGGGCTGCACGAGCCTCTTCGGGGAAGCGAGCCTTCTCGTCGACCTCCTTGGCGTAGGGGGCGATCTCCTTCTCGCTCAGCGCACGAATGGCCTCACGGAGCGCCTCGTGCTCCTCCGGCAGCTGGAACAGATCAAAATCGGGATTGCCGAACTTGCCCATCGTGGTGACTCCTTTGCTGACACCCAGTGTCACCGAGTGCCTTCGTTTTGGTTCTGGTTGAGTTCATCACGGCACTGCGTGCCACGTCAATCGTTTCCGAACGATGTCGGCTATCTCATCCGCACTGAGATCGGCACCATGCGTGACGACTGTGACGGCTGTGGCCTCTGCGCGCTCACGAGGTTGTGTGGTCGCGTGGATCCGGCGGAGTTCGTCATGGAGCACGGCCGCCGTCGCCGCCGAGTCCCCACGCACCATCTGCCGAAGCAGATGGTTGTGCGCACCGGTCACCGCGGCCGCGTAGGCCACCACCCGCACCCGTGGGACGTCGGGCATGCGCCGGCGCAGCGAATCCTCGAACAACCGCTGGTAGCGGTACGTGGTGACGAGTTCACGGTCACGCAGGGCGGGTACTTGCGCGACGACCCGATACCGCCCGACAGCCAAGTCCCGGTGATCGGCGAAATGGGCGAAGACCTCTTCCGCGGCGGCGCATACGGCCCACCACGGGTCGTCGGCGTTCGTCTCGAGGCGCGAAGCGACCCTGGCCAGCAACTCTTCGTGGTCGGCGAAGATCAGATCCTCTTTCGACCTGAACTGTCGGAACAACGTCCGGCGCGACACTCCCGCCGCCGCCGCGACAGCGTCGACCGGAGTCGCCTCGTACCCGTGCTCGGCGAACAGGCGGATCGATTCGGCGACCACCTGCATGCGGAAGCCGACCGGATCGCCGTCCGCGGCGTCTGCGCTCATGCGTCCAGTATCGGAACCCCTCATCGATGAGGCAAGCTGGTGGGGTGAAGATTCCCCGCGCAGTGGCGCACGCGAACAAGGTCGTCACCAATCCGATTCAAGGCCTCTGGGCTGGGCGTATCGCCCCGTGGGCCGTCGTCGAGCATGTGGGACGGAAGTCGAACAAGTCGTATTCGACCCCGGTGCTGGCATTCGTCGACGACGATCGGATCAGCATCGTCCTCCCCTACGGCACTGACGCGGATTGGGTGCGGAATGTGCTCGCCGCCGGTCGCTTCACCCTCGTCCGAGGCGGGGAACGACTCGATGTCGCGGGCGCACGCGTCCTGCCCTCCGACTCCCCCGACGTCGTCAAGTCCGCCCGAATCCCGGCCATGGTCGCCGATTCGGTCCTGTACGGACGCATCGCCTGATGGGCGTTCTCGACGCTTTCACACGCCACGAGTTCACGAACGACGGCATCACTCATCACTACTACCGCAGCGGATCAGGCCCGGCGGTCATCGTCATCCCCGAAGTTCCCGGTGTGACGCCGAAAGTCGTCGAGTTCGCCCAACGTGTGGTGGACGCGGGGTTCACCGTGTTCATGCCGTCGTTGTTCGGCATCGACGGCGTCGGCACGATGCCCGACGGCGTCCGCGGCATCGGCCCGTCACTCGCGACCTCAGTCGGCACCCTGACAAAGGTCTGCGTGAGCCGTGAGTTCACGATCTTCGCCACCGGCCGCAGCTCGCGGGTGGTCACCTGGCTGCGAGCACTGGCGCGAGTCGCGCACGACGACTGCGGAGGCCCCGGCGTCGGAGCGATCGGAATGTGCGTCAGCGGCGGTTTCGCCCTCAGCATGGCCGTCGACGAGCGGATGCTGGCGCCCGTCCTGTCACAGCCCTCACTTCCGCTCGGCATCTCCCCGAGCCGCCGCAAGAACATCGACATCTCCCCGGGCGACCTCGCGTGCGTCCGTGATCGGTGCGCCAAGGAAGGTCTCGAGGTGATGGGCGCACGGTTCACCGGCGACAAGCTCGTCCCGGGCGACCGGTTCGCGTTCCTTCGAGAACAACTCGGCGACGCCTTCATCGGTGTTGAGCTTCCCGACTCGGCGGCCAACCCCGATGCACTCATCCCACCGCATTCCGTCGTGACCGAACACCTGGTGGACAAGCCGGGTGAGCCGACCCGCGACACCCTCGATCAGATCATCGCGTTCTTCCAGCGGAAACTCGCAGTCGCATGACGTCGCTCGACGCTAGCGTCCTCGACGATCCGTTCACCGAGGCACTCCGTGGTCGCCAGAGCCACTTCGCACGAAGTCGCGGGAGGATCTCGACCTTCGAACGCGACGTCTCCGTGTTCTACGGGCATCCCCGCGAGATGACGGACCAGGACTACACCGACATGGCAGCCCTGACCGGAGTGGGCAGGACCGCGTCGCTGCGTGACCGCCGTGCCCCGCTTCCAACTCACGGTCTGCATCTTGTGGAGACGTTCGATCTCGTCCAATACGACGGATCGAACGTCACACCGGCACACGACCCCGAGCTGGTCGTTCTCGGACCGTCCGACGTCCCCGAGATGACCGCGCTCGTCGAACTCACCAAGCCCGGTCCGTTCCTGCCGAGAACCATCGAGATGGGCACGTATCTCGGCTGGCGAGACACCGACGGACGTCTCATGGCGATGGCCGGCCAACGTCTCCATCTACCTGGATGGAGCGAGATCAGCGCAGTCTGCACCCATCCCGATGCCCGCGGACGAGGTCTCGCGCGTCGACTGGTCGCAGCCGTTGCACACGTCATCGTCGACGAGGGCGATCGACCATTCCTGCACACCACCGCTGACAATCCCGCGACGCGACTGTACGAGTCGATGGGCTTCGTCCTGCGCAGCGAAGTCGACCTGGAGATCGTTCGAGTGACAGGAGAGTGACCGTGTACAGCTTCACCCGCGACCTCCGCGTGCCCGTCGTCGGCGCCCCGATGGCCGGCGGCACCAGCACGCCCGCCCTGACCGCTGCAGTGTCGGACGCAGGCGGTTTCGGGTTCCACGGAGGCGCGTATCTCTCGCCCGACGCCCTGCGCGCCGATGTCCGCGCGATCCGCGAACTCACCGATCAGCCGTTCGGCGTCAATCTGTTCGTCCCCGAGCAGGTCGATGTGGACGAGGAGGAGTTCGCCGCATACCGGGAACGCCTCGCACCCCTCGCCGAGCGCGCGGGCGTCGTTCTGCCCGAGTCCGTGCCGTTCACCGACGACGCGTTCGACGCCAAGGTCGACGTACTGATCGCCGAAAGGGTGCCCGTCGTGTCGTTCACGTTCGGACTGCCCGACCGGAGCACAGTCGGTCGGCTGCACGATGCGGGAATCGCCGTCTCGTCCACCGTGACCAGCGTCGACGAAGCTCGGATAGCGGTGGATCACGGCGTGGACTCGCTGTGCGCGCAGGGTTTCGCCGCGGGCGGCCACCGCGCGATGTTCCGGATCCACGACGCCGACCCGCAGGTCGAGACTCTCGACCTCGTCCGGGCCGTCGCGCCACTCGGACTCCCCGTGGTCGGCGCAGGCGGAGTCTCCACGTCGTGCGACGTCGAGGCGATCCTCGGTGCAGGGGGCGTCGCCGCACAGATCGGGACCCTGCTCCTTCGGACACCCGAAGCGGGCACACGGCAGGCTCACAAGGACGCCCTCGTCGACCCTCGATTCACTCGGACTGTCACCACCCGCGCCTACTCCGGGCGGCTGGCACGCGGCTTGGAGAACAACTTCATCCGCAGCAACGACGGCCACGCACCACTGGCCTATCCGCAGGTAAACACCCTTACGGGCGGCATTCGAAAGCAGTCGTCGACCGATGCCGACGTGATCAACCTGTGGGCGGGTTCCGGATTCCGCGAGGCCCGCGCCGTGTCCGTCGCCGAGGTGATCAGCGGGCTCATCCCTCAGGCTCCGGACAGGTTCGGTCAGTAGCCTCGGCCGAGGTCTGCCGACATGACGGACCTCACTGACACCGAAGGGGACACCGATGACGCTGACGCAGCCACCACGCCACGCCATCATCGACGACGAGCCGGACGAGATCGACACCGCCGAGCGCGTGTCGGCCGATGAGCCCACCGACGGGACTGTGCACTCACGGAGAATCGCCGCGCGTGTCATCGCACCGGTGATCGCGTGCGCGGCCGTCCTCCTCACCGGAGTGGTCGCAGGCGGATTCGTCTTCCTCAACACGGCGCCCGCGGTGCGTCCGCCTGCCGTGAATCTGAGCCCGGACGATGTCGAGTCCGCGCAGGAGTCGGTGTCGTCGGCAAAGATGATGATCGACATGCTGTCCACTGCAGTCTCCAGCGGGACCGCGGGCATCGACAAGGTGGTCTCGAGCATCGAGCCGACGTTCGCGTCGATCACCACCGCGGCGTCCGCTGCCGATCAGATGGCCGCAGGGTTGGCCCAAGCCCCCGATCTGCAGGCCGCAGCGGCGCAGATCACCGAACTCGGGTCGAGCGTGTCGAGCGGACTCGGCGAAGCGCAGAAACTCGCATCCTCGGCGAAAGACGTCGACGACCTCGTCACACCGATCATCGACGGACTCTCCCGCAGCGACGTGCCCGGCGCCGACAAGACCATCGCCCAACTGAAGTCACTGCAGGCCGCGAGCCGCGACATCTCGGCCTCACTCGGGAATCTCGGCGCCCTCCGAGGCGAACTCGATCGGACAACAGCCGCTGCGGGTCCGGCCGCACGTGAGATCGACGGTGCACTCGCTCAAGCGCGAACCGCCGCGACCGAACTCAAAGACGGACTGAACAAGCTCGCGTCGGCCAAGGGCGACACCGAGAAGGCTGCGGATTCGCTGTCGTCGGGAATCACGCAGCTCAAGGGCGCCCTGTCACTCGTGTCGAACAATCTCTCATCCGCCGACGAATCGTTGATGTCCGACGAGTCGCAGCAACCCGCCTACCTGTTCGACCACGCGAATCGCATCGGCCGCGGGATCGTCGCGGGCGCATCGACCGCTCTCGGGCTCCTTCTGGTCGGCGTCGTCACCTGGGTCGTCGTTCGACGCCGACGTCGGACTGCCTGACCTCAGTCGTCGAGAAGGGTGCGGCGCAGGTTCTCGTCTTTCTCCAGCACCATCTGCTCGAGTCCCGCCTGGAACGACGTCATCGCCGTCTGCAGCGACGGATCGGAGGCGCCGAGGATTCGGACGGCGAGCAGACCTGCGTTGCGGGCGCCACCGATGGAGACGGTGGCGACCGGGACACCCGCGGGCATCTGGACGATCGACAGCAGTGAGTCCATGCCGTCGAGGTACTTGAGCGGCACCGGGACACCGATCACGGGCAGCGGCGTAGCCGACGCCACCATCCCCGGCAGGTGCGCCGCCCCGCCCGCACCGGCGATGATCACGGAGATTCCGCGTCCGGCCGCATCCTTCGCGTAGTCGAGCATGCGCTGCGGCGTGCGATGCGCCGACACGACGCCGACCTCAAAAGGGACGCCGAACTCAGCGAGTGCTTCAGCGGCCGCTTCCATCGTCGGCCAGTCCGAGTCGCTGCCCATGATCAAGCCCACGCGGGGTCCTGCACTCATGTCGATTCTCCGTTCAGTTCAGGATGTGTCGTAAATCTGACCCCGATCCGGCTGATATCGAGGGGTCCCGCCCGTAGTACGTGACGGTAATGCGAAGACGTTCAGTCGTGTGGGTTCCAGCCATCGGTCCAGACCGCGTGGCTCATCCAGTGAGCGGCACGCTCGGCACGCTCACGTACGGTCTCGACGCTCTCCCCGGCCCGTCCGACGACGTTGATGTGACCGACCTTCCGGTCGGGGCGCTCACCCTTGCCGTACATGTGGACCTTCGCATCGGGCATGCGCGCGAACAGATGGTGGAGACGTTCGTCGACCGACATCTCCGGGGTCTCCGGGGCTCCGAGGACGTTCGCCATCACCGTGACGTCCGAGCGCGCCGACGTGTCGCCGAGCGGGTAGTCGAGGACGGCACGCAGATGCTGCTCGAACTGCGAGGTCACTGCTCCGTCCATCGTCCAGTGGCCGCTGTTGTGCGGACGCATCGCGAGCTCGTTGACAACGAGTTCACCGTCCAGCGTCTCGAAGAGCTCCATCGCCATCGCGCCGACCAGACCGAGTTCGTCGGCGAGCCGCAACGCCATCTGCTGTGCCTTCTCCGCGACTTCCGGGTCGAGGTCCGGCGCGGGCGCGAGGACGACCGCGCACTGGCCGTTGCGCTGAACGGTCTCGACGACGGGCCACGCCGCGCCCTGTCCGTACGGCGACCGCGCGATCATCGCCGACAGTTCGCGGCGCATCGTCACCTTCTGCTCCGCCATCAGGACGGTGTCGCCGCCGGCCTGCGCGTCGAACACCGCGAGAGCTTCCGCCTCGCCGTCGACGAGCCAGACCCCGCGGCCGTCGTAACCACCGCGAACTGCCTTGATCACGATCGCCCAGCGGTTCGCCGCACCGAACTCGATGAGTGCAGATCGGGCAGCGGCGACGTCACCGGACAGATCAGCGAACGCCGGAACCGGCAGGCCGAGCGCGAACAGACGATTACGCATGTCCAACTTGTCCTGCGCGAACTGCAGGGCCTTCGACGGCGGACGTACCGCGACACCTTCGGCTTCCAGGGCACGAAGGTGTTCGAGAGGCACACCCTCATGATCGAACGTCAATGCGACCGCGCCCTCGGCCGCCGTGCGCAGATCGTCCAGTTCGTCGTGCGACCCGAGCACGACGTCGGCGCTCACCTGAGCCGCCGGGTCGCTGGGCGACGCTGCGAGAACGCGCAGGCACTGCCCCAGTTCGATCGCTGACTGGTGGGTCATGCGGGCCAGCTGACCACCGCCGATCATCGTGACGGTCGGCATGCCGGATTCTCCTCGACGCGGTACAGAACTCACGGCGTCCATGGTCCCATGTCCGCCTCGAAACGCCGCATCGACCGCAGGAATGTGGAGCGCGCTCGAAGATTCCGTACACTCAAACGTTGTGCTGACAATCGACGGAGTGGTCTCCAAACTGCCGGGGCCCCTTCACCGGCTCGTGATGAAGCACAACGAGCTCATCAAGTTCGCGATCGTCGGCGGCACCACGTTCGTCGTCGACACGATCATCTATTACGCACTGATCTTCACGGTCCTCGAACCGAAGCCTGTGGTGGCGAAGATCATCTCGGGTGTCGTCGCCACCATCCTCAGCTATGTCCTGAACCGCGAGTGGGCGTTCAAGAATCGCGGTGGCCGCGAGAAACACCACGAGGCGATGCTGTTCTTCGGCATCAGCGGCATCGCGGTCCTCCTGACCGCGGCACCGCTCTGGCTCGCGAACAACGTGTTCGGGATGCGCGAGAACATCAACGGTCTGGAACTGGTCGTCCTCGACTTCGTGCTCGCCTTCATCATCGGCAACTTGATCGGCATGGGTTTCCGCTTCTGGGCCCTGCGCCGGTTCGCCTTCCCCGAGGAGGAACCGATGGGCGGCGACGGCGGGTCCACCGACATCCACCCGAACGCCGACGAGCTCACCGATGAGGAACTCGGTCACGCCTGAGAGCCGGATCGTTCGGCGACGTCCTTGCCAAGGTCGGGACGACGATTGAGAACACCGCCGGTCGTCGGAGCGTGAGGTCGAGGCGTCCGCCGTCGGCTTCGATGAGCGCCCTGGACAACGACAACCCCACGCCGCTGCGGCTGCCGCCGGAGAAGCCACGCCGGAACACCGAGATCGCGATGTCGTCCGGGATGCCCTCCCCTTCGTCGGCGACCGTGACTCGCACCATCTCGGCCGCCGGAAGGTTCGACAGCCTGACCGTCGTGGTGCCGGCCCCGTGCTGGAGAGAGTTGTCGATGAGAACGCTCAGCGCCTCGCGCAGGCGGCCCGGCTTCCCCGCGATCAGCGGTATCGCGTCAACCGCCTCCCACTCCAACGCCCGATTGCGAGCGTGGAACGCCGGCCGGAAGTCGCCGATCAGCGTCGCGACCACCACTTCGGCATCGATCGCCCCCTTGCCGACAGAGTCCTCCCGCGATGCCGCGACGAGTTCGTCCAGTTCGCGGGAGAGGCGTTCCACCTGCTCCAGTCCCGCCTCCGCCTCGGCGACGACGGCCTCGTCGGTGTGCAA
Source organism: Gordonia malaquae (assembly GCF_037148075.1). Lineage (NCBI taxonomy): Bacteria > Bacillati > Actinomycetota > Actinomycetes > Mycobacteriales > Gordoniaceae > Gordonia > Gordonia malaquae. The sequence continues at coordinate 100,302 of NZ_JBBCUB010000004.1, forward strand.
CGTCAGTTCGTCCAGCCGCAGGTGGACCGCCGTCAGTCTGCTGCGCAGCTGATGAGAGACGTCACCGACGATCTCGCCTTCTCGCTCGAGCCGCAGCGCGATCTCTCTGTTCGCGTCGGCGAGCGCCTCGGCGACCCGATCGAGCTCGTCGATGCCGTAACGAGGCCATTCGGACGAGAAGTCGCCCCGGGCCATCGCCTCTGCTCGGGCGGCGACGTCGGTGAGCGGGTCGGTCATTCGTCGCGCGGTGAGCACCGCGACTATCGCGCCACCTGTCACGGCCCCGGTGATGACGACCAACAGGATCCCGATCGCGAGGAACTGCTGCGGCCGCACGTCCTCGTCCGGGATCTCGAGAGTGAGTTGTGCGCGCGGACCGAGGCTGACCGACTCCGCGATCGTGGTCCCCGCCTGCTCGTCACCGAGTTGCCGTCCGCTGTAGACGGTCGCTCCGGAGGCGTCGATGCGCGACGTGGTGAGGGTCAGCCGCCCCTCGGCCGGAATGAGGAGCCGGAACTGGTTGAGGTCGAGTTCCTCGGGCGGCACACCCCGGCCCGCAGCCTCCTCCGCGATGACGTGCTCGGACATGCGCTTGAGACTCTGCGAGAGGTTGTCGCGCGCCTCCTGCGACATCCATTGCCAGGTGAGTGCCGTCATCGGCACGCCGAGCAGAATGCCCATCGCCGCCAGGGTGGCGATCATCATCTTGAGTATCCGACGGCGCATGGCGAGGGTCTACGGGTCGAATCGGAAGCCGACACCGCGGACGGTGACGATGTGCTTGCCACGGCCGGGTTGGTCGTCGCCGATCTTCCGGCGGATCCACGAGATGTGCATGTCGAGGGTCTTCGACGACCTCAGATCGACCGATCCCCACACCTCGGTCATGATCTCGTCTCGTGACAACGCCTGCCCCGGCTTCGCCATCAAGAACTGCAGGAGGTCGAACTCCCGGTTGGCGAGGGTCAAGTCCTCCCCGCGGACCACCACGCGCCGAGCTCTCGCGTCCAATTGGATGTCGCCGTAATCGATCACCACATCGTCGGATTCGGCCGCACTGCGGCGCATGAGTGCCCGGACGCGGGCGAGCAGTTCGGCGAGCCGGAACGGTTTCCCGACATAGTCGTCGGCGCCTGCGTCGAGACCGACGACGAAGTCGACCTCGTCGGTGCGGGCCGTCAGCATCAGGACTGCGAGTTGTGGTCGTTCGACGCGGACTCGGCGACACACTTCGAGACCGTCGACACCGGGCAGCCCGAGATCGAGGATGAGGAGGGCGTATTCCTCCGACAACGCCTTCTCGAGGGCCTCGGTACCGGTCGAGGCGATGACGCACTCGTGCCCTTCGCGGGTCAACGCACGGGCCAACGGTTCCGCGATCGCCGCGTCGTCCTCGGCCAGGAGGATCGATCGTGTGCCCGTCACCGGCGACGACCCCTGGGGTCGTAGTCGTCCATCTCGCCGTCCTCCTCGTCGAGGAGTTCCTGGTAAAGAAGCGCATGGACGGCTTCGACGTCGGGGATGTCTGCGAACGACAGCGGGTCGTCGGACGCCGACTCGATCACCAGGGTGCCGGTCTTGAGCATCCGATCGATCAGTCCGTGCCGGAATTCGACGGTGTTGATCCGGCGGATCGGGATGTCGATGCCTGAACGCGTGATGATTCCGTTGCGGTAGATCACGCGGCGATCGGTCACGACGAAATGCGTCGTCCGCCACGACAGAAGCGGCCGGACCAGCCAGTATCCGGTGGCGGCGAGCCAGACGACGATGATGATCACAGTGAGCCACAGCTTCACACCGTCGGACATGGAGTCCGCGGTCCGCGTGTAGCCGAGCGCGACACCCGCGATCGCAGTGACCACCCAGAAGATCAGCACCGGCACGATCAGGCATTTCCAGTGCGGATGTCGGTGGATCACGACGTGTTCACCGGGTGCGAGGTTCTCGCGTGGGTATCCCATGCCGTCCGAGCTTAGTGGGTCGAGCCGATCTTCCGGGTCCGTCAGTACACTTGGGCGACTGGGAGTGACCCAGGATCTCTGTACGCGACCGGCGAAGGCTTGCACCATGACGAACTACGACCCACGCGACCCGCGTAACCGCGGTGATCAGAATCCGCAGACTCGCGCCTACAGCCAGGCGAACGATTACGGGGACTACGCGCAGCCGAAGTACTCCGAGCAGTACTACTCAGAACCCCAGTACGCGGAACCCCAGTACGCGCAGCCGCAGTACGCCGAGCAGCCGCAGCAACGACGACGTCCGGCGCAGCGGCGAGGTCCCGACGTTGATCCCGTCATGTTCTGCGGCGGCGTCCTCATGACCGGCGTCGTCACGGGCCTCGCCGCTTGGCTGGCGGGTTGGATCATCCGCACGATCACTCAGAAGGTGAACGACTCCGGCCAGTTCGGCGTGTGGAACCCGTTGTCGCAGGACGAGCTGTGGTTTGCCCTCGTCGGTTTTGTCGTCGCGCTCCTGGGCGGAGCCCTCTGGTATCTGCTGCAGGTCGGCACACCGGCGCCCGACCAGTTCTACAGGTGGATCGTCGGACTCCTGATCGCCTGCGCCGTCGTCATCCCGCTGACGATGTCGGCAGAGATCTCGACCGGCATCGGCACTGCGGTCATGCACCTCATCATCGGGCTCCCCGTGCTCGCCCTCATTCCGACGATGGCGAACGCGTCTCGACGCAAGAACCAGCGTTGAGTCAGACAGGCCGCAAATGCGTGACGTCGCCGGCTGACGCGACGATCCGCTCGGACTCGGCCTGGACGATCACACGTCCCTCCGTGTCGATGTCGACAGCGTCGCCGATCACTTCGACATCTCCCGGAAGGATCAGACGCACGCGCTTTCCGAGGGTGGCGCTCGCGGCGCGGTAGTCGCCGATGAGGTGGTCTATGTGCGACGGCCACGCGGACACCCGCGCCGACAGTGCACGCAGGTACGCTGCGGCGACCTCGGTCGATTCGATCTCGCGCGTGGAACGCGTCGAGATGCCACGGACCGACGCCGCGTTCGCCCCGGTCGCCACCTCGCGGTCGACGTCGATGTTGATGCCGGTTCCGATGACTGCAACACCCCCGCCATCGGCGTTCGGCCGGAACTCGCAGAGGATGCCCGACAGTTTTCCGCCTGCCTCGCCGTCGACGGACGGCGCGAGGACATCGTTCGGCCACTTCAGCTCGACGTCGACACCGGTCACCTCATTCAGCGCGTCCCGCACCGCGAGTCCGGTGAGCAACGAGAGCCAGCCGATCCGGTCGGTGTCCCCCGAGGTGACCGCGATGGCCGCCGAGACCGCCAACTGGCCGTGGGGTGTCTTCCACACCCGCGCGTGCCGCCCTCGCCCCTGCGACTGGAAGCCCGCGATCCGGACCGTCCCGTCCAAATCTGCGCCCACATCCGCCGCTCGGGCGATGAGGTCCGCGTTGGTGGATCCCGTCTCGGGGACCACCTCGATCGAAGTCCAGCGGGTGCCCGCGAGCTGCTCGCGGAGGGTGTTGACATCAGGCAGGTCGGTCACGATCACCAACCCTATCCGCACCCAGAAATCCGAATGTGAGGATATTCTCACATTCGATGCGGTTGACGCGGCTCACACCTTTCTCGTTAGCATCGATGTTCATGACCACTGCTTCGCGCGACGACAGCGCAGCTCCCGACATCCACACCACGGCAGGCAAGCTCGCCGACCTGCGGAATCGTCTGGCCGACGCCGAGTTCCCCGTCGGCGAGGCCGCCGCCGAGAAGATTCACGCCAAGGGCAAGTTGACTGCCCGGGAACGCATCACTCACCTGCTCGACGAGGGTTCGTTCGTTGAACTCGACGCGCTGGCACGTCACCGCAGCACCAACTTCGGTCTGGCTGAGAAGCGTCCCGTCGGCGACGGCGTCGTCGTCGGATACGGAACCGTCGACGGCCGTGAGATCTGTGTGTTCAGCCAGGACGTCACCGTCTTCGGCGGCAGCCTCGGCGAGGTGTACGGCGAGAAGATCGTCAAGGTCATGGACCTCGCTCTCAAGACCGGCCGTCCGTTGGTCGGCATCAACGAGGGCGCGGGCGCACGTATCCAGGAGGGTGTCGTCTCGCTCGGCCTGTACGGCGAGATCTTCCACCGCAACGTCAAGGCGTCCGGTGTGATCCCGCAGATCTCGCTGATCATGGGTCCCGCCGCCGGCGGCCACGTCTACTCTCCCGCGCTCACCGACTTCGTCGTGATGGTCGACCAGACCAGCCAGATGTTCGTGACCGGACCCGACGTGATCAAGACCGTCACCGGCGAAGACGTCACCATGGAGGACCTGGGCGGCGCCCACACCCACATGGCGAAGTCCGGTGTCGCGCACTACGTCGCTCAGGACGAGGAAGACGCCCTCGAGTACGTCAAGGAACTCCTGTCGTACCTCCCCAGCAACAACCGCGCCGACGCACCGCGTCTGCCCGTGCCCGCCACCACCGGCGGCATCGAGGACAACCTCACCGAGGAAGACCTCGAACTCGACACGCTGATCCCGGATTCGCCGAACCAGCCGTACGACATGCACGAGGTGATCCGCCGGATCCTCGACGACGACGAGTTCCTCGAAGTCCAGGCCGAGCGCGCGATGAACGTGATCGTCGGCTTCGGTCGCGTCGACGGCCGCAGTGTCGGCATCGTCGCCAACCAGCCCACCCAGTTCGCGGGCTGCCTCGACATCGATGCGTCGGAGAAGGCTGCACGCTTCGTCCGCACCTGCGACGCGTTCAACGTCCCGATCATCACCCTGGTTGACGTCCCGGGCTTCCTGCCCGGCACCGATCAGGAGTACAACGGCATCATCCGCCGCGGCGCCAAGCTCCTGTACGCGTACGGCGAGGCGACGGTCGGCAAGATCACCGTCATCACCCGCAAGGCGTACGGCGGCGCATACGACGTCATGGGCTCCAAGCACATGGGCGCCGACGTCAATCTCGCATGGCCGACCGCGCAGATCGCCGTCATGGGCGCATCGGGTGCCGTGGGCTTCGTGTACCGCGGCAAGCTGAAGGAGGCAGAGGCGAACGGCGAAGACGTCGACGCACTGCGCCTGGAACTGCAGCAGGAGTACGAGGACACCCTCGTCAACCCGTACGTCGCCGCCGAGCGCGGTTACGTCGACGCCGTGATCCCGCCGAGCCACACGCGCGGCCAGATCGCGAACGCACTGCGACTCCTCGAGCGCAAGCTCGTCCAGCTGCCTCCGCGCAAGCACGGGAACATTCCGCTGTGACCGCCGATCAGCAGCCCGCCGACGCCACTGAGGCCAAGCCGTTCCTGACCGTCGTCTCCGGCAACCCGTCAGACGAAGACGTGGCCGTCCTGGTCAGCGTCCTGTCGGCCGCCGGTGGCGGCGACTCGGACAGCGGGCAGGAAGTCCGCAACGACTGGGGCCGTCCGACGGACATGCACCGTCCTGCGTGGGGCATGCCGACGTCGTTCACCAACCGCGGTTGATGATCTCGACCGTTCTCGGATCGGCGTCGCCTGCACGACTTCGTGTGCTGCGCGACGCCGGTCTGGACCCGTCCGTCCTCGTGTCGGACGTCGATGAGGATGCGATCATCGACGAACTCGGCGACGCGTCCCCCGAAACGGTCGTGACCACGCTCGCGCGGGCCAAAGCAGATGCGGTCGTCTCGTCGATCCTCGCCGGCTCCGATCCCGCGTTCGCCTCGGCTGCCGCCGACGGTGTTGTACTGACCTGCGATTCGATGCTGCTGCTCGACGGTGAGCTGTCGGGCAAGCCGCACTCCCCCGAGGTCGCCGTTGCGCAATGGCGTCGGATGCGCGGCAACGTCGGGCATCTGATGACCGGCCACTGCATCACCCGACTGCGCAACGGGGCAGTCGAGTCCGTCGTCGCCGACCATCAGTCGACGGCAGTCAGATTCTCGGACGTCTCCGATGAGTTGATCGAGCGCTATGTCGCGACCGGCGAACCGCTCAAGGTCGCGGGCGCGTTCACTCTGGACGGTCTCGGCGGATGGCTCCTCGACGGCATCGACGGCGACCCGTCGAGCGTGATCGGCATCAGCCTTCCGCTCACTCGCCGACTGCTCACCCGCGTCGGCGTGAACGTCGCCGACCTCTGGCGCTGAACTGCGAACAACTTCGACACTGCACACCGCGGATAGCGCGGCGTGCAGTGCCGAAGTTTCTTCGTGGGTCAGATGCCAAGGACTCCGGGCCAGTAGTTCTTGAGGCACGTCAGCGGCTGCCCCTGGGAGGAGAAGTTCTCCATGAATCCGCGGGTCAGGGCTCGAATGCGCTCGAACGATGTGCCGTGTCCCTGGTTCGGGGCGGGATCGCCGACACTGATCACCAATGCCGCGGCCTGAGCGATCTCCTTGAGTGAGAGGTCCTTGCGGGCGAAGACCGTCGCCGCCCAGTTGCCTGCGAAGCAGTCGGCCAGCAGTTCCGGGTCGTTTCCGGTCGGGAGCTGCGACTCGCTCATCTTGTACGCGTCCATCAGGCGCCACATCACGTTGTGGCCGTACTCGTGGGCGATGATCGTGGCCGCGGTGAAGTCGCCGAGCATGACGCCCTTTGACCCGAGCAGTTTGCCCTGCCATATCCCGGCGAACGTCTCGACGGGCAGGATGATCGACCCCTTACGCTTCACTCCGACACCGTCAGGCAGTTCGTCCACCGGGCAGAAGAATGCGTTCGGGAAGTCACTGGTCAGAGCGGGTTCCCCGGGCTCGGCGCATTCGCTGGTGAACGACGACCCGGGGGCGATGAGCTCACGTCCCGGCGAGATGCCCTCGATGTTGAGTTCCGCGAACCACTGCTGCCAAGTGGCGTCGAGGTCGTCGAGCACCTCGGTCATGTATGCGGGGACGGTCTCGTTCGAGTTGGCCGCGGTCACTCCACTCGGGTCGAGTCGCTTCTGCGAATAGACGGGAAGCTCGGGGCATTCGACGGCGGTGCAGCGCTTGGGGGGTTGCGGTGCGGAGCGTTTCGCCGTGCCGTCCGTACCCCCTCCGCAGCCGGCGAGAGCGAGGACACCGACCACGATGACGGCGACCGCCGCGGCGAGTCGGGAGGATCGTCGGCGAGACGTGGTTTGCACCTGCATGCGCAGACGCTAACACCGAGGAGTTGCCTACCGTCACCACACCGTCATTCGTGCGACCGTATGCTGGGAACCGACAGTCGGCTCCGACTGCTGCGCACCAGAACTCGGGAGACCCTCGCATGCCTGTGGAATACGAATCCAATCCGGCTTTCGCCTCGTTCGCACACCCCGAACGCCTCGTCAGCACCGAATGGCTGTCGGCGCATCTCGGAGCTCCCGGGCTGAAGATCGTCGAGTCGGACGAAGACGTCCTGCTGTACGACATCGGCCACATCCCGACCGCGCAGAAGGTCGACTGGCACCTGCACCTCAACGATCCGGTGACGCGCGACTACATCGACGGCGAAGCGTTCGCGAAACTGATGAGCGACAAGGGCATCAGCCGAGACGACACCGTCGTGATCTACGGCGACAAGAACAACTGGTGGGCCGCTTACGCCCTTTGGGTGTTCACTCTCTTCGGCCACGAAGACGTCAGGCTGCTCGACGGCGGGCGCGACGCGTGGATGGACGAGCAGCGCGAGACGTCGTTCGACGTGCCCGTCTACCCCGCCACCGACTATCCCGTCGTGGAGCGTGACGACGCGTCGATCCGCGCGTTCGCCGACGATGTGCTCGCCGAACTCGGCACCTCCCCGCTGATCGATGTCCGATCGCCGCAGGAGTACACGGGTGAGCGCACGCACATGCCCGACTACCCGGAGGAAGGCGCCCTCCGCGGCGGCCACATCCCGACCGCGGTCTCGATCCCGTGGGCCAAGGCCGCAGCACCCGACGGCCGCTTCCGCACCCGCCCCGAGCTCGAGGAGATCTACGCGGGCTTCGACGCGACGACGCCGACCATTGCGTACTGCCGCATCGGCGAGCGTTCGAGCCACACCTGGTTCGTCCTCACTCACCTGCTCGGCTTCGACAACGTCCGCAACTACGACGGCTCGTGGACCGAGTGGGGCAACCGTGTCCGCGTTCCGATCGTGCAGGGCGAAGAGCCCGGCGCGGCACCCGCTCGCTGACAGGAAGCCCCCGAGATGACGCTGCCAGCTCCGCTCGCCGAGATCGTCGACGACTTCTCAGCGCTCGCCGACCCTGACAAGGTGACGCTGCTGTTGGAGTTCTCCAGCGAGTTGCCCGACATCCCCGCCTCGATGCAGACCGAGGCGATGGAACCGGTTCCCGAGTGCCAATCGCCGATCTTCCTGTCGGTCGACGCGGCCGACTCGTCATCGGTCAAGCTCTACTTCAGCGCGCCGCCGGAGGCTCCGACGACTCGCGGGTTCGCGTCGATCCTGCATCAGGGATTGGACGGCGCGTCGGCGCAGGAGATCACCGACGTCCCGTCGGACTTCTTTCACGATCTCGGCCTGGCATCGGTGATCAGTCCGCTTCGACTCCGAGGAATGGCAGGCATGCTGGCGCGCATCAAGCGTCAGGTGGCCGAGCAGACCGGCGCCTGAGGCGCCGACCTCAACGAGCGGAGCGATACGAAGGGCCGCACAGACGTATGGATTTCCTCCAGATCCTCGACGCGCCCGTCGAGCCAGGCGGGCTCGTCGAGTGGATACCCACCGTCGAGGGCGGCCTCGGCAACTGGCACCGCGACGACCGGCAGACCTCGCACAACCACGAGCAGCATCTGCGCGACGCGTTCGAGCATCGAGCACGAACGCAACGGGAGGGCGGCCGCGAGTCGTGGCTCGGCCTGTCCATCAACTTCGACGAACCGATGTCTGTTCCGGCGATCCGTGCCGCGCTGATCGCGTGGATCTCTCGCCACGAGGTGCTGCGCACGCACGTGGTCCTCAAACGTGACGGCACCGAGCGGTACTCGACACCGCCCGAGACCGTTCGACTGAAGATGACGCGGATCGGCTGGTACACCGAGTCGACCATGCTTCTCGAACAGGTGGCAGGATCCTTCGACCGCGCGACGGCTCCCCTCCACTGGCCCGCATACCGGTTCGCAACCGTCGCTCGCGGCGATTCGTTCACCCTGCTGTTCGCCGCCGACCATTCGCTGGTGGACGGGTACTCCCTGGTCACCGCGCAGTACGAACTGACCGAGTTGTACCGCGCTGAACGCGACCGCCGCGCCGCAGTGCTCCCGGAGACCGGGAGCTACATCGACTTCGGAGACGCCGAGCGGCGAGCCGCCGACAACGCCGATTCCGCGCATCCCGCCGTGCGCACCTGGCGAACATTCGTCGACCACCACGGCGTTCCGTTCTTCGCTCCGTTGCGTCCCACAGTGGGCGATTCGCCCGACCCGTTCATGGTGGAGCATCCCGCACAGGCATCGCGTACCGAGCGGCTGCTGGACGAGACGTCGACCCGGCGTTTCGAGGCCGCCTGTGCGGCGACCGGCGGCAATCTCGTCGCCGGCGTCCTGGCAGCGCTTGCCCTCGCCTACCATCGCGCAGCGCCCGAGTCGGAGTTCTCGTGTGTGATGCCGCGTCACACCCGAAACGACGCCCGCTGGCAGCACTCCCTCGGATGGTTCGTCGGCCTCGCACCGATAGCGTTCCCGGTCGACGATGGGACCGACATGGCCGAGGCGACCCGACTCGCGTCCGACGCACTGCGGTCCGGCAGACACGGCGCGACGCTCCCGTTCCTCCGGGTGGCCGAGTTGCTCGGCGAGACCCCCGTCCCCAAGTTCGTCGTCTCGTTCATGGATTCGCGGGGCACGCCGACCGCCGACGCCGCCGATGCGGGAGGTGCACAGGTGTTGCGCAGCCACTCGTACGCAGGTGACGAGATGTACGTGTGGGTCAACCGGACGCCGTCGGGCCTTCGGATGCACTCGCGGTATCCGGCTGAACAGCCCGGCCGGGTGGTGCCGTTTCTTGACGACTTCGCCGATCTACTCGCGAGTACGGCCGACGGCGGGTAGAACCAGTCCTAAGTTTTCTAGGTGTCGGTCGACCGAGCGATTGCTCGGTGGGTTACGCTCACTGACGGAAATCATGGTGTCCGACACCCCGCGGACACCGTGCAGAGCGCCACACGTGGAGCAATCCCGCGCGCGACGCGCACGCTTACGACGACGGCCCGCAGGCGGGCCCGCCCACAGGAGAGCCAGTGTCTATCGCACAGACGACCATCAAGAAGGTTCTGATCGCCAACCGCGGCGAGATCGCGGTCCGCGTGATCCGCGCAGCCAAGGACGCAGGCATCGCCAGCGTCGCGGTGTACGCGGAGCCCGACGCGAACGCGCTGTTCGTTCAGCTCGCCGATGAGGCGTTCGCACTCGGCGGCCAGACGTCCGCCGAGTCGTACCTGGTGTTCGACAAGATCCTCGACGCCGCGGCGCAGTCGGGCGCAGACGCCATCCACCCCGGCTACGGCTTCCTCTCGGAGAACGCCGATTTCGCACAGGCCGTCATCGATGCGGGCATCACCTGGATCGGCCCGTCGCCCCAGTCCATTCGTGATCTCGGAGACAAGGTGACCGCGCGTCACATCGCCGAACGCGCCAAGGCCCCGATGGCCGCGGGTACGAAGGATCCGGTCGCCGACGCGGCCGAGGTGGTCGCCTTCGCAGAGCAGTACGGCGTCCCGGTTGCGATCAAGGCGGCATTCGGCGGCGGCGGCCGCGGCATGAAGGTCGCCCAGACCATCGAAGAGATCCCCGAGCTGTTCGAGTCGGCCACCCGCGAGGCCGTCGCGGCCTTCGGTCGCGGCGAGTGCTTCGTCGAGCAGTACCTCGACAAGGCGCGCCACGTCGAGGCCCAGGTCATCGCCGACCAGCACGGCAACGTAGTCGTCGCGGGCACCCGCGACTGCTCGCTCCAGCGCCGCTTCCAGAAGCTCGTCGAGGAGGCCCCCGCGCCGTTCCTGACCGACGACCAGCGCGGCCGCATCCACAGCTCGGCCAAGGCCATCTGCCGCGAGGCCGGCTACTACGGCGCGGGCACCGTCGAGTACCTGGTTCAAGGCGACACCGTCTCGTTCCTCGAAGTCAACACGCGCCTGCAGGTGGAGCACCCGGTCACCGAGGAGACCGCGGGCATCGACCTCGTCCGTCAGCAGTTCCGCATCGCCGAAGGCAAGGAACTGACGATCACCGAGGACCCGACCCCCCGCGGTCACTCCTTCGAGTTCCGCATCAACGGTGAGGACGCCGGTCGCGGCTTCCTCCCCGCCCCCGGCCCCGTCGCCGTCTACCGCGAGCCCACCGGCCCCGGCGTCCGCGTCGACTCCGGTGTCCGCGAGGGCGATGTCATCGGCGGACAGTTCGACTCGATGCTCGCCAAGCTCATCGTCACCGGCGAGAACCGCGAGCAGGCGCTGGAGCGTTCGCGTCGTGCACTCGCCGAGTTCGAGGTCGACGGCCTCGCCACCGTCATCCCGTTCCACCGCCACATCGTGTCGAACCCCGCGTTCATCGGTGACGGCGAGTCGTTCGACGTCTACACCAAGTGGATCGAGACCGACTGGGACAACACCATCGAGCCGTACACCGGCGGCCAGCCGATCGACGAGGACGACGCGGCCCCACGCCAGAAGGTCGTCGTCGAGGTCGGCGGTCGTCGTGTCGAGGTGTCGCTCCCGGGCGACCTGAATCTCGGCGGCGGTGGCGGTTCGGCGAACGGCGCAGTGCGTCGTAAGCCGAAGGCCCGCACCCGCACCAAGGGCGGTGGCAAGGCAGCGTCCGGCGACGCCGTGACCGCACCGATGCAGGGAACCGTCGTCAAGGTGGCCGTCAACGAAGGCGACACCGTCGCCGAGGGCGACCTGGTCGTCGTGTTGGAGGCCATGAAGATGGAGAACCCGGTCACCGCGCACAAGAGCGGAACCGTCACCGGGCTGTCGGTCGAAGCCGGCGCCGCCGTCACCCAGGGCACCGCCCTCCTCGAGATCAAGTAGTAGCAGCGTCTCGACTGCGCTCGACGAACTGGTCGGGTTCACGAGCGCAGTCGAGGGACCAAGTCGAGAGGCACAGTCATGGAGCCGGTCGAAGTCCTCGGGCTGAGCCCCACGACGTAGGTTAGGACAGTTATGGAGCCGGTCGAAGTCAACGCGGGCGCGTGGTATCTGCGCGCACTGCGAGACGACGACCGGCTCTCTGACGTTCCGGCCCTGAAACTGTTGTCGATCGACGACGCCGCGGCTTACATCGCGGGCACCGACTCCGACTGGGCCGACGAGACGCGGTTCGTCTGGGCCGTCTGCATTCCGACCACAGGCGAGACCGTTGCGTTGATCGGCGTGCGAGGCGACGTGCTGGCGGGGATCCATCGCGACGGACACGCTGACGCACTCGATGCGGCCGTCGGTCCGATCACCCGTTTCGCAGCAGGCGCGCTAGGTCTGACCGTCGACGCACTGACGCTTCAGACCCCCTGAGCGATTCGCACGGACGAGGCCCGAAAAAGCTACCGCTCAGTACGTCCAATTCAGCCCTTTTGCCGGAACTTACCAGCGAGTACGGGATTCTTGTCACATCCCGAATGGTGGTTGCCGCCACACTGAAACCGGGATAATCAACGCAGTACTGTGCGCTCCCCCAGCGTCATCCCCCACACCTTCAAGGAGTCCTTGCGTGTTCAACCGCATCGCGATCGTGAACCGAGGCGAGGCCGGCATGCGCCTCATCAACGCCGTACGAGACCTGAACGCGGAGACCGGTCAGAACATCGAAGTGGTCGCTCTCCACACCGACGTCGACCGGACCGCGACCTACGTCCGAGAAGCCGACATCGCCTATGAGCTCGGCGCAGCGGCAGACCGTCCGTACATCGACCTCGCGGTCCTCCGCCGCGCTCTCATCGAGACAGGCGTCGACGCGGCGTGGGTCGGTTGGGGCTTCGTCGCCGAGGATCCGGCTTTCGCCGAACTGTGCGACGAGGTCGGCGTCACGTTCATCGGCCCGTCGGCCGAGGCCATGCGCAAGCTCGGCGACAAGATCGGCGCCAAGATCATCGCCGAAGAAGTCGGAGTTCCGGTCGCCCCGTGGAGCAACGGCCCCGTCGACAACCTCGAAGACGCGAAAGCCGCGGCCGCGCACATCGGTTACCCGCTCATGTTGAAGGCGACCGCGGGCGGCGGTGGCCGAGGCATCCGCAAGGTGACCGACGACTCCGAACTGGTCGATGCCTACCAGCGCACCCGTGACGAGGCCGAGCGTGCGTTCGGCAGCGGCGTCGTCTTCCTCGAACGCCTCGTGACCGGTGCACGCCACGTCGAGGTCCAGGTGATCGCCGACGGTCAGGGCACTGCGTGGGCGCTCGGCGTCCGCGACTGCTCGGTCCAGCGACGCAACCAGAAGGTCATCGAGGAGTCGGCGTCTCCGGTGCTCTCCCCCGAGCAGGCCGATGAGGTGAAGGCATCCGCCGAGCGCCTGGCGAATGCTGTCGGCTACCGCGGCGCCGCAACCGTGGAGTTCCTGTACCACCCCGGCGAGAAGCTGTTCGCGTTCCTCGAAGTCAACACCCGCCTCCAGGTGGAGCACCCGATCACCGAGCTCACCAACAGCTTCGACCTCGTCCGCGCGCAGTTGCACGTGGCGTCCGGCGGCAAGCTCGACGGCGAGAAGCCGGTTGAACGCGGCCACGCCATCGAAGCGCGCCTCAACGCCGAGGACCCCGACCGCGACTTCGCACCTGCCCCGGGTCGCATCGCCCGCCTCGACCTGCCCACCGGCCCCGGTATCCGCGTCGACACCGGTGTCAGCGAAGGCGACACGATCCCGGCCGACTTCGACTCGATGATCGCCAAGGTGATCGCGTACGGCCGGAACCGCGACGAGGCCCTCGGCCGCCTGCGCCGCGCGATGAGCCGAACCGGCGTCATCATCGAAGGCGGCGCCACCAACAAGAGCTTCGTGCTCGACCTGCTGATTCAGCCCGAAGTGATCGACGCGTCCGCCGACACCGGCTGGATCGACCGTGTGCGTGAAGAGGGTCGCCTGGTCTCGCACCGCCACTCGACGATCGCGCTCGCAGCCGCCGCCATCGACGCCTACGAGGAGGAGGAGACCGCCGAGCGGACCCGACTCCTGGTGACCGCCGCGGGCGGGCGCCCGCAGGTGCTGCACGAGAGTGGACGTCCCCTCGACTTCAAGCTCCGCGGCGCCGCGTACCGCGTCCGCGTCGCGCGCATCGGCGCACACCGCTTCCGCGTGGTCGTGGAGGCGGGCGACGACGTTCGCACGGCCGACGTCGCTCTCGAGCGTTTCGACGAGCATGCCGGTCAGGTCACCGTCGACGGAGTGCGGTACCGCATCCTGACCGACACGCACGGCCCGATCCACCTCGTCGACGTCGACGGTGTGACGCACCGCGTGAGCCGCGACGAGGGCGGCGTCGTCCGCTCCCCCGCACCCGCGCTCGTCATCGCCACGCCGCTCGAGGTCGGCTCCGAAGTCGAAGCAGGCGATCCGATCCTCGTCCTCGAATCGATGAAGATGGAGACCGTGCTCCGCGCGCCCTTCAAGGCACGGCTGAAGGAATGCGCTGTGTCCGTCGGTGCGCAGGTGGAGACCGGCGCGCCGCTGCTCCGTCTCGAACCGCTCCAGGACGACGACGCCGCGGCCGCCGACACCGGCAGCACCGCCGTCATCGACCTTCCCGCATCACCCGAGTTGGTGGAGACCGACGAACTCCTCGGCCGTGGTCTGGAGGATCTGCGCAGCCTGCTCCTCGGCTTCGACGTCGACCCCGACGACAACAGCCGTGTGCTGTCGGATTACCTGGCCGCACGCGACTCGGCCGTCGCATCGGACTACGTGCCGCAGGACGGCGAGACCGAACTGATCTCGGTGTTCGCCGACATCGCCGCACTGAGCGAGCGCCGACCGTCGGATGCCGTGGGCAGCGAGGATCGTGTCCACAGCGCTCGCGAGAACTTCCACACCTATCTGCAGAGCCTCGACGTCGACGTGGCAGGCGTTCCCGAGCGGTTCCAGACCCGACTCTCGTACGCGCTCGGCCACTACGGCGTGGACGAGCTCGACCGCACGCCCGATCTCGAAGAGGCGGTCTTCCGCATCTTCCTCGCGATGCAGCGCCCCACCGACACCGTCAAGGTGATCACCACCGTGCTGCGCAAGTGGCTGACCGAACCCGCCCCGGCGTCGGCCGACGGCAACGTCGAATCGGCCGGCCGTGCCCTCGAACGTCTCGTCGACGCCACGCAGGCGCGGTTCCCCGCCGTCGCCGACCTGGCACGCGGCGTCCTGTTCACCTGGTACGGACAGCCGCGTCTGCTTCGCGACCGCGAGAACGTGTACGCGAAGGTTCGCGCCGACCTTGCACATCTCGACGCGAATCCGGCCGCATCCGACCGGGCAGAGCGCATCTCGGAGATGGTCCGCAGCACCGTTCCGCTGGTCAGCATCCTGTCCGAGCGTCTGGAGCACGACGACCTCGACGACACGGTGATGCTGGAGGTCCTCACGCGGCGCTACTACGGCAACAAGGGCCTCACCGACGTGCGTTCGCACCGTGACGGAGGTTGCACCTTCGTCGTCGCCGAACGTGACGGATCGGCGCTCGCATCGATCGCGACGAGCTTCGAGAACCTGCCGACCGCACTCGCGGGCCTCGCCGACCTGTCGGCGCAGACTCCGTCGGTGGACGCCGACGTGTACGTCCGCTGGGAGAACCAGCCCGACGACTTCGACGGTCTCGCGACCGCGCTGTACGAGGTCATCAGCGCGCAGTTGCTGCCCGAGCGGGTTCGCCGCATCACCGCGACTGTCGCAGGCTCAGGCGGCGACACCATGCACCATCACTTCACGTTCCGCCCGGCGGCGACCGGCCTCGCCGAGGACCGCCTCATCCGCGGCCTCCACCCCCACATCGCACGGCGCATGCAGATGGAACGTCTCCGCAAGTTCGATCTGACCCGCATGTCGTCGTCGGACGACGAAGAGGTGTACCTGTTCCGCGCTGTGGCCAAGGCCAACCCGGCCGACGACCGGCTCATCGCGTTCGCTCAGATCCGCGACCTGACCGCGGTGACCGACGACGACGGACTGCTGACCCTGCCGACTGCGGAGACCACCTTCGCCACGTGTGTGGACACCATCCGCTCGGCGCAGGCCCAGCGTCCGCGCGGCAAGCGGTTCAACACCAACCGCATCGTCATGTACATCTGGCCGCCGTTGGACGTGTCGCGCGAGCAAGTCCGAAAGATCGTCGCGCACACCGTCCGCACGCAGTCCGTGGACGGTGCAGGCCTGGAAGAGGTGCTGCTGATCGCCCGGCAGCGCGATCGAGACACGCGTGAGCTGACGAAGGTCGCAATCCACGTGACGTTCGACGACAACGGCCGCCCGCTGGTCACCGTCGGCGACCCGAGCAACGATCCCGTCGAACCGATCGATGCGTACCGCCAGAAGGTCCTCAAGGCCACCAGCCGCGGCACCGCCTACCCGTACGAGCTCGTCGAACAGCTCGGCGACTTCACCGAGTACGACCTGAACGACGACGGTGCACTCGAGCCGGTCGATCGCGCGAAGGGCCGCAACACCGCGGCAGTCGTCGTCGGAACAGTCAGCACGCCGACGACGAAGTACCCGGAAGGGGTTCGTCGTGTCGTCATGCTCGGCGATCCGACGAAGGCGCTCGGCGCCCTCACCGAACCGGAGTGCCGCCGCTACATCGCAGCCCTCGATCTCGCCGAGGAGCAGCAGCTTCCCGTCGAGTGGTACGCGATCTCCTCCGGCGCCGCAGTCAAGATGGACTCGGGCACGGAGAATCTCGACTGGGTGGCGGCCGCACTCAAGCGGATCGTCGAGTTCACGCAGGACGGCGGCGAGATCAACATCGTCGTCAGCGGCATCAACGTCGGCGGTCAGGCCTACTGGAACGCCGAAGCGACGATGCTCATGCACACCAAGGGCATCCTGGTGATGACACCCGACTCGTCGATGGTGTTGACCGGCAAGCAGGCACTCGACTTCTCCGGCGGCGTGTCGGCGGAGGACAACTTCGGACTCGGCGGATACGACCGCATCATGGGGCCGAACGGCGAAGCCCAGTACTGGGCGCCCAACACGGCCGCTGCCATCGAGATCGTCATGAGCCACTACGACCACACCTACGTCGCGCCAGGTGAGGCCGGACCGCGCGGTGCGACGAGCTCAGACCCGATCGACCGGGACATCTCCGACTTCCCGCACGAGCTCGAGGGCAGCGACTTCGCGACGGTCGGCGAGATCTTCTCCGCGACCGCGAACCCGGACCGTAAGAAGCCGTTCGACATCCGATCCGTCATGCGCGCGGTCGTCGACCAGGACATGCCGGCGCTCGAACGGTGGGCGGGCATGGCCGACGCCGAGACCGTCGTTGTGCAGGACACTCATCTGGGCGGTCACGCGGTGACACTGATCGGCATCGAGTCGACGCCGATCAACCGCAGGGGTTTCCTCCCGACCGACGGCCCGGACACGTTCAGCGCAGGCACCCTGTTCCCGCAGTCGTCGAAGAAGGCCGCACGGGCCATCAACGCGGCGAGCGGCAACCGTCCGGTGGTCGTCCTGGCGAACCTGTCGGGCTTCGACGGCTCGCCCGAGTCGCTGCGCAAGCTCCAGCTCGAGTACGGCGCCGAGATCGGCCGCGCGATCATCAACTTCGACGGCCCGATCGCCTTCTGCGTGATCTCGCGCTATCACGGCGGTGCGTTCGTCGTGTTCTCCAAGGCGCTGAACCCGAACATGACTGTTCTGGCCGTCGACGGTTCGTTCGCGTCGGTGCTCGGCGGCGCGCCCGCTGCGGCGGTCGTGTTCTCCGGAGAGGTGGGTGTACGCACCGCGAACGATCCTCGCGTCGAGGCCCTCGCAGAACGTGTCACCGAGGCGACGGGCGCCGACCGCGCGACCCTGGCCGCCGAACTCGACGAGCTCCGCACCTCGGTGCGGGCCGAGAAGATCTCCGAGCTGGCGGCGGAGTTCGACGCCGTCCACGACATCAACCGCGCAGTCCGGGTCGGTTCAGTCGACGAGGTGATCGCTGCAGCGGAGTTGCGTCCGAAGCTGATCGGCGCAATCACGAAGTAGTCCGGAGCACTGCAGACCCGAGCGGCCCTCCACTGACCGGTGGAGGGCCGCTCGCCGCCTGTCAGGCCTGTGCGGACGCCCCTGGTGCGCCCCACGGCTGCAACGGGAGTCGTATCCCCTCGGTGTCGAATGCGCGCAGGATCCTGCTGCGCAGATGACGCTGCACCGACCACTGCGCTCCGGGTTCGGTCTTGACGGTGAGCCGCAGCTCGGCGTGGGACGGGGTGACCTCCTGAACGCCGAGCATCTCCGGCTCCCCGCGGACGTTCTTCACGACCGCCCCTTCGGCCGCGGCGTCGACGGCCGCCGCAAGCGCCACGTCTTGTGCACGATCGAGGTCGACGTCGGTCGCGACCGGCACCTCCACACGGGCGACGGCGAAGTCCTGGCTCATGTTTCCGACACGTTCGATCTCACCGTTGCGGATGTACCAGAGGGTTCCATCCATGTCCCGGACGGTGGTGATCCGCAACCCGACCGATTCGATCTCACCGACGACGTCGCCGAAGTCCGCGATGTCGCCCACCCCGTACTGATCCTCCATCATCATGAACACTCCCGACACGAAGTCGGCGACGAGGTGCTGGGCGCCGAAACCGATGGCGAGTCCGATGATCCCCGCCGACGCGATGAACGGGGCGATGTTCACATCGAGCTCCGACAGGATCGAGAGCGCCAACCACACCACCACGACCACCGAGACCGTCGACTTCAGCACCGACCCGATCGTCTTGGCGCGCTGCGCCCGTCGGGTGACCACTCTGGGCGCGGTTCTGTTGGTCTTGTCCCGCAGGGCCTTGATCATCCCCGAACGCTCGTCAGGCGTGGTGCGCGATCTGGGCCGTGTGGCTCGATCGATCACCCGGAAGAGCAGCCACCTGATCACCAGCGCGGCGACGACGTAGCAGGCGATCCGGACCGGCGTCTCGATCAACCCTGCGCGGTTCGCCTCTGTCCATTCGAATGCGATCACGTGAGTAGACATGGTCCCGACCGTACGGACGATGTCGCATCTCGACATCCTCCCTGGGTACGAGGAGCACAGCGGCGACGCTCCGTGTGATAGTAATGATTGTCATTTTCATTATAGAGGAGGAACCATGAAGGTCCGATCATCGCTGCGGTCACTGAAGAACCAACCCGGCGCACAGGTGGTGAAGCGACACGGACGCGTGTACGTCATCAACAAGCTGAATCCCAGGTTCAAGGCACGCCAAGGATGACCTTTCGTCCATGACGCCAGGGTTAAACCCACGTCATCCTTCGATGATGGATTCGCGATTGCACGTCGATAGACTGTGGCCGCAATCGGTTCGCTCGGCAGCGCTCACCATGGAGCCCCTGTGTCGCCGTCGAGCGTCGACGTGGTGCCGCCCCGGCGTCGTCACGAAGAGGGAATCCGGTGAGAAACCGGAGCTGTCCCGCAGCGGTATGTCGGAACGACCGCCGTCACACGCACTGGACCCGTGAACATCCGGGTCTGGGAAGCGACGGCCAGTAGGTGCGCCCACGCGCCCGCCGACGAGCCCGAAGACCTGCCGGTTGTACTGGGCGCGCCGCGCCCGGTGGCTGTCCGCCTCGTGGATTGGGCGATGACACCGAGTGCACGGTCGTCGTTCGACGGACCGTCCATTCGTGACATCTCCCGCAGGGCGACGGCCGTCCGCACCGCATGCAGGAGATACAACAGTCATGTCCCTCGACACGACACATCCGACAACATCACCCTTCACCGCGACCGTGCCGGGCACGGCCCGGATCGGCGCGAATCGCGAGCTCAAGCGCGCAATCGAAGCCTACTGGGCCGGTCGATCCGACCGTGCCGCCCTCGAATCGGTCGCCGCCGTACTCCGCCGCGACGGATGGCGCCAACTCTTGACCGCCGGACTCGACTCGATCCCGGTCAACACGTTCTCGTACTACGACCAGATCCTCGACACCGCTGTACTCCTCGGAGCGCTTCCGACACGTGTCACATCGATCGACGACCCGCTCGAGGCGTACTTCGCGGCCGCGCGCGGTTCAGACGGCGCCGGGAGCGAAGCGAGCGGGCCTTGTTCACACGGCGTGGCGCCGCTGGAGATGACGAAGTGGTTCGACACGAATTACCACTACCTGGTGCCGGAGATCGGCGCCGACGTCACGTTCACCCTCGATCCGACCAAGATCCTCTCCGAACTGGCTGAAGCCCGGGCGCAAGGCGTCCCTGCCCGGCCGGTGGTGATCGGGCCGATCACGTTCCTCGGGCTGTCCAAGCCCACGACGGCGGACGATGCGAACCCGTTGGCGCGCATCGACGAGTTGATCCCGCTGTATGTCGACCTGCTCGAGCGTTTGGCTGCCGCGGGTGCGTCCTGGGTGCAGATCGACGAGCCGATCCTGGTGACCGACTCCCACGAGGGTCTCGCTGAACTGGCCGAACGCGTCTACGGCACACTGGCCGCGGCGACGGATCGCCCGTCGATCCTCGTGCAGACGTACTTCGGCGATGCGGGCGACGCCCTGGCCGCATTGGCGCGGACCGGTGTCGAAGGTGTCGGCGTCGATCTGGTGAGCGGGTCGGTCGAGACCGTGCTGGCCGCGGGTCTCGGCGACAAGCACGTCGTCGCGGGTGTGGTCGACGGCCGCAACGTGTGGCGTACCGACCTCGACGCGGCTCTGAGCCGCCTCGAGTCGATCCGCGGAGTCGTCGGGACGCTCGCGGTGTCCACGTCCTGTTCCACGCTGCACGTCCCCTACACTCTCCGCGGCGAGGACGGTCTCGACCCGGCGCTGCACGGCTGGCTGGCGTTCGCCGAGGAGAAGGTCGGCGAGGTCACCGCATTGGGGCGCGCCTACGCGCACGGCCGGGCATACCAGGCGGCCGAGTTCGACGCCGCACGTGCGGCGCTGGCGTCCCGATCCGATGATCCGCGTCTGCACGTGGACTCCGTCCGCGCCCGCCTGGCTGCTCTGACAAGCGCCGACTCGACCCGTACGGCCGCCGCCGATCGCCGCGTGATCCAAGACGCCGCGCTCGGCCTGCCGACTCTCGCGACCACCACGATCGGCTCGTATCCGCAGACCACTGACATCCGCAAGGCGCGTCAGGCGTTGCGCACCGGTGCGATCGACGAGGCCGGCTACATCGAGCGCATGCGCGCCGAGATCGCCGATGTCATCGCACTGCAGGAGCGGATCGGACTCGATGTGCTCGTGCACGGCGAGCCCGAGCGGAACGACATGGTCCAGTACTTCGCCGAGCAACTCGACGGGTTCTTCGCCACCGCGAACGGCTGGGTGCAGTCGTACGGCTCACGCTGTGTCCGTCCGCCGATCCTCTTCGGCGACGTGGTGCGCCCCGCCGCGATGACCGTCGACTGGATCTCGTACGCGCAGTCCCTCACCTCCAAGCCTGTCAAGGGCATGCTGACCGGCCCGGTCACCATCCTGGCGTGGTCGTTCGTCCGCGACGATCAGCCGCTCGCCGATTCGGCGAACCAGGTGGCGCTCGCCATCCGCGATGAGACCGTCGATCTCGAACGCTCGGGTGCGGCGATCATTCAGGTCGACGAACCGGCCCTCCGCGAACTGCTGCCGCTGCGTGCCGCCGACCGCGAGGCGTACCTCGACTGGGCGGTCACGTCGTTCCGTCTCTCGACGGGGGGCGTGACCGATGCGACGCAGATCCACACGCACCTGTGCTACTCGGAGTTCGGGGAAGTCATCGGCGCGATCGCCGGGTTGGACGCCGACGTCACCTCCATCGAGGCTGCCCGCTCGCACATGGAGGTGCTCGCCGACCTCAACGCGATCGGCTTCGCGACGCAGGTGGGGCCGGGCGTCTACGACATCCACTCACCGCGCGTGCCCGGAGTCGAAGAGATCACCGCTTCCCTGCGGGAGGCGTTGGACGCGGTCCCGGCCGACCGTCTCTGGGTGAATCCCGACTGTGGGCTCAAGACTCGCACCACGGCCGAGGTGACCGAAGCGCTGACCAACATGGTTCAGGCCGCGGCCGCCGTGCGCTGACCGGCCCACACGACGACTGTGGCCCGCGAGAATTCTCGCGGGCCACAGTCGTCGTCTGCCGCGGTCCGTTGGTGAGCCGGACCGCGGCGGACGGAGTTCAGCCGAGTTCCACCAGGAGGTCGCCTGGCGACACCTCGGTTGCGGTGGTGAACACGACTCGCCGAACGGTTCCCGCCGTCGGACTCGTGATAGACGCCTCCATCTTCATCGCCTCGATCGTCGCGACGACCGCCCCCGCGGCGACCGTGTCCCCCACGCCCACCGTCACCGACACGACACCGGCGAACGGTGCGCCGACATGGCTCGGATTGTTCTTATCCGCCTGTTCGGCGGCCGCGACGACCGCGTCCACACCGCGGTCCCGGACGAACACCGACCGCAGGTGGCCGTTGACGGTAAGCAGCACGGTACGGACGCCGGTGTCATCGGGCTCGCTGATCGCTTCCAGCGAGATCAGCAGGTCGACGCCCGGGCGCAACTTCACCCGATGCTCCAGACCGGGCTGCAGCCCGAAGAAGAACTGGTGCGCCGGAAGCTTGGACGTGTCGCCGAACTTCACCAGGTGGTCGAGGTAGTCGGCCGTAGGGCCGGCGAACAGCAAGCGGTTCAGCGCCTGCCTGCGGACGGTTCCGCCCGTGTTCAGCGCATCGAGATCGTCCACTGTCAGTTCGGTCACGACACTGCGGCGTTCGCGGCCTGCGAGGACCAGCGATCGCAGCGGCTCGGGCCAACCGGCGGCCGGCTCCCCCAGTTCCCCGTTGAGGAAGCCGATCACCGAGTCGGGGATGTCGTACGCCGCCGGGTTGGCCGCGAACTGCTCTGCGGTCACACCCTGTGCGACGAATGCGATCGCCAGATCGCCGACCACCTTCGACGACGGTGTCACCTTCACCGGACGCAACAGCAGATCGTTGGCCGCCGCATAGGCGTTCTCGACAGCTTCGAAGCGGTTGCCGACACCGATCGACGTCGCCTGCTGTCGCAGGTTCGACAGCTGCCCGCCCGGGATCTCGTGCGTGTACACCCGGCCCGTCGGCGCCGGGATGCCCGACTCGAACGGCGCATACTCGCGACGGACCGCCTCCCAGTACGGCTCCATCGAGCACACCGCACCAAGGTCGAGTCCCGTGTCGTACTCGGTGTGCGCGGCCGCCGCCACGATCGCCGACAGCGACGGCTGACTCGTCGTCCCCGCCAATGCGGCACTCGCACCGTCGACTGCATCAGCACCGGCTTCCCACGCCGCGAGATACGTCGCCAACTGGCCGCCAGGCGTGTCGTGGGTGTGCAGGTGGATCGGCAGATCGAAGTTCGATCGCAGCGCCGACACCAGGGTGCGAGCCGCGGCCGGACGGAGCAGACCGGCCATGTCCTTGATCGCGAGCACGTGCGCGCCGGCGTCGACGATGTGCTCCGCCAACCGCAGGTAGTAGTCGAGGGTGTAGACGTCCTCGGCGGGGTTCGCGAGGTCTCCGGTGTAACTCATCGCCACCTCGGCCACCGTGGTGCCGGTCTCCAGGACCGCGTCGATCGCCGGACGCATCGCGTCGACGCTGTTCAGGGCGTCGAAGATGCGGAAGATGTCGATGCCGGTATCGGCGGCCTCACGCACGAACGCCGTTGTCACATCCGTGGGGTACGGGGTGTAGCCGACGGTGTTCTTGCCGCGCAGCAGCATCTGCAGGCAGATGTTGGGTATCGCCTCCCGCAGGCGCGCCAGCCGATCCCACGGGTCCTCTTTCAGGAATCGCAGGGCCACGTCGTAGGTGGCGCCTCCCCAGCATTCCACCGACAGCAGCTCCGGTGTCGTCGCCGCGACGTACGGCCCGGCCACCGACAGTCCGCTGGTCCGGACGCGTGTCGCCAACAGAGACTGGTGAGCGTCGCGGAACGTGGTGTCGGTGACGGCCAGGGCCTTCTGCTCGCGGAGCGCGTGTGCGAATCCGGCGGGGCCCAGCCCGTCGAGCCGCTGTTTGGAACCGGCAGGCGGTGATGCGAGGACCGACCGGTCGAGCGCGGGCAGCTTGGTGTGCGGGTGGACGGGCGTCGGCAGTTCGCCGTACGGCTTGTGAACTGTCACATCCGCCAGATACGACAGCAGCTTGGTGCCCTTGTCGTCGTCGACGCGCGCGGTGAGCAGGTCGGGCCGGTCCTCGATGAACGCCGTCGTGATCCGGCCCGCACGGAAGTCCGGGTCGTCGAGCACCGCCTGCAGGAAACTGATGTTCGTGGTGACGCCGCGGATCCGGAACTCGGCGAGCGCACGACGTTCTCGTCGGACCGCGGTGTCGAAGTCCGCGCCGCGACAGGTCAGCTTCACCAACATCGAATCGAAGTGTCCGGTCACCTCGCTGCCGAGGGCCGCGGCGCCGTCGAGCCGGACGCCCGCGCCGCCCGGTGCACGGTACGCGGTGACCTTCCCGGTCGCCGGGCGGAAGCCCGCCGCCGGGTCCTCAGTGGTGATGCGACACTGCAGTGCGGCACCGCGGATCGCGATCGTGTCCTGGCGCAGACCCAGGTCGGCGAGGGACGCTCCCGCCGCCACCCGCAACTGCGCGGCGACGAGGTCGACGTCGGTGATCTCCTCGGTGACCGTGTGCTCCACTTGGATGCGCGGATTCATCTCGATGAAGAAGTGCTGACCGCGTTCGTCGACGAGGAACTCGACGGTGCCCGCACACGAGTAGCCGATCTGGCGCGCGAACGCGACGGCGTCCGCGCAGATCCGCTCACGCAGCGCCGGTTCGAGGTTCGGCGCCGGCGCGATCTCGACGACCTTCTGATGTCGGCGCTGCAGACTGCAGTCCCGTTCGTATAGATGGACGACGTCACCGTACGAGTCGGCCAGGATCTGCACCTCGATGTGGCGAGGATTCACGACCGCCTGTTCGAGGAACACCGTCGGATTTCCGAACGCGGCGGCCGCCTCACGCGACGCCGCCCCGATAGCCTCGGCGAGCTCTGCGATCTCGCCGACCCGACGCATGCCACGACCACCACCACCCGCGACGGCCTTCACGAACACCGGGAAGGTCATGTCGGTGGCAGCGGCGAGCAGGTCGTCGACATTCGACGACGGTGCGGATCCGGCCAGGACCGGCAGTCCCGCCGCGCGGGCCGCGGTCACCGCCTGCTGCTTGTCGCCGGTGAGGTGCAGGACATCGGCGCTGGGACCGACGAACGTGATGCCCTCCCGTGCACATGCCGCCGCGAGGTCCGGGTTCTCGGAGATGAACCCGTAGCCGGGGTACACCGCGTCGGCGCCGCATTCGCGCGCCACCCGCACGATCTCCTCGACGTTCAGATACGCCTGCACCGGATGGCCGGGCTCGCCGATCTGATACGCCTCGTCGGCTTTGCCGCGGTGGATGCAGTGCCTGTCCTCGGCGGGGTAAACGGCGACGGTGCTCGCACCGAGTTCGTACGCCGCTCGGAAGGCGCGGACCGCGATCTCACCGCGGTTCGCCACCAGGATCTTGTCGAACATGAAACTCTTCGCTGCCTCTCTCGAGCAGGTGGGCTGGACGCCGCTCTCAGGCGGGAAGCGGGCGCTGTTGCGGTCCCGAGTAGGCGGACAGCGGCCTGATCAGGGCGTTGGACGCGGCCTGCTCCATGATGTGAGCGGTCCACCCGGTGATGCGGCTCATGACGAAGATCGGCGTGAACGCACCGATGTCGAAGCCCATCAGGTGGTAGGCCGGGCCTGTCGGGAAGTCGAGATTGGGCCGGATGCCGGTGCGGCCGACCATCACCTGTTCGAGTTCCCGATAGATGCCGAGCCACTTGTGGTCGTCGAGATGATCGGACACCTCGACGAGCGCGTCGTACATCGTCGGGACGCGCGAGTCGCCGTTCTTGTAGACGCGGTGACCGAAACCCATCACCTTCTCCTTGGCGTCGAGCTTGGCGTTGAGCCAGTCGGCGGCGCGTTCGGGACGGTCGATGTCGATCATGTCGTACATGACGGCCTCGTTGGCGCCGCCGTGCAGCGATCCCTTGAGGGCGCCGATGGCCGCAGTGACGGCGCTGTACATGTCCGAACCTGTCGACGTGACGACGCGCGCGGCGAACGTCGACGCGTTGAAGCTGTGCTCCGCGTACAGCACCATCGACTTCTCGAACGCACGCACGATCACCGGGTCGGGCACCTCGCCGAAGCACATGTTCAGGAAGTTCTCGGCGTATCCGAGCCCGTGGTGCGGTGCGATCGGATCCAGACCGCGGCGTCGTCGCATGTCGGCGGCGACGATCGTCGGGAGAATCGCATACATGCGCTGCGCCTTCTCCATCAGGGCGTCCGCGCCGGTCGCGTCCTCATCCGGATCCTCGGTGCCGAGGTAACTGATCATCGTCCGGACTACGTCCATCGGATGGCAGGTGTCCGGTGTGCGAGCGAGCACCGCCTGGGCGGACCGGTCCAGTCGACGGGCCGCTCTCTCGCGCTGCACGAACTGCGCCAACTGTAGATCGGTGGGAAGTTCGCCGTACCAGAGCAGGTACGCGACCTGCTCGAACGAACAGTTCGCGGCCAGATCCTGCACCGCATAGCCCCGGTAGGTCAGCGAGTTGGTCTCGGGCACAACTTTCGACACCGCCGTCGTGTCTACGACGACGCCTGCCAAGCCCTTGTAGATGGTCGGCGTGCTCTCTGCGGCACTGCTGGTGGTGCTCATGATCGCTCCCCTGGGGTCGAATAGGTGAAGAGGTTGGTGTCGAACGCGTTGTAGTCGGAGTAGCGCAAGAAGTCGTAGAGCCGAGATCGGTGCTGCATCTTGTCGAGCAGCGCCGCCTGCGTACCCTCCTCAGCGATCGCGGCGAGACCCGCTTCGACTGCACCCATCGCGAGCCGGAGGGTGGTGACCGGATAGATCACCGCGTTGTAGCCGAGGTTGCGCAGGCGGTCGGTGGTCAACAGCTTCGACTTTCCGAACTCAGTCATGTTCGCGAGCAGCGGTGCGTCGACCGCAGCACGGAAGGCAGCGAACTCGCTCGCGTCGGCGAGCGCCTCGGTGAAGATCAGGTCGGCTCCGGCGTCGACGTAGGCCTTGGCTCGCTCGATCGCGGCGTCGAGCCCCTCCACTCCGCGAGCATCGGTCCGCGCGCAGACGATGAAGTTCGGGTCGCGGCGCGCTCCGACGGCCGCGGCGATCCGGCGGATCATCTCGTCGGCGGGGACGACCTCTTTGCCGTCGAGATGGCCGCAGCGTTTCGGGTTCACCTGGTCTTCGAGATGACAACCGGCCAGACCCGCGTCCTCGAGTACAGAGACTGTCCGCGCGGCGCTCATCGGCTCACCGAAGCCGGTGTCCGCGTCGATGAGGGTCGGCAGTTCGGTGGAGCGCGCGATGGCACTGCCTCGTGCCGCGACTTCGCTCAGTGTCGTCAGCCCGATGTCGGGCAGTCCGAGATCCGCGGACAGCGCGGCCCCCGAGACGTACACGCCTTCGAAACCCGCCTCGGCGACGATCTTCGCAACCAGTGGGCTGAAGGCGCCGGGCCAACGCTGCAGCTCGCCGGAGTCGAGTGCCGAGCGAAGACTCGCACGCTTCTCGGCGTCGGTGTTCCTCGACGTGAACAGGCCCGTCGCGTCGCTCATCAGAGGATTCCCTCGCCGGTCGCGGCGGCCGAGTCGAGCACACTGTCGAGAACTCGGACGTTCAGGCCGGCGAGGTCGCCTGCCGCGGCCTCAGCCACCGTGGTGGCGGCATCGACGAATCGAGCCTGTTCGGCGGGCTCGACCACCCCGTCCGCCATGCGGGCGAACTTGGCGAGGTACTGCTCGCGGGCGAACGGCCGGGCGCCGAGCGGATGAGCATCGGCCACAGCGAGTTCGTCCTCGATCACCTCGCCGCTCTTGAGAGTCACCACCGCCCGTGCACCGAACGCCTTCTCATTCGGATCGGCCGAATGGTAACGGCGCGTCCACTCGGGGTCCTCGACTGTGGAGATCTTCTGCCAGAGCTCAACGGTGTCGGGGCGGGCGGCGCGCTCGGGCGCGTAGGAGCGTTCGTGGTCCCAGTCGCCGTCCTGCAGTGCGACAGCGAAGATGTACATGACCGAGTGATCGAGCGTCTCGCGGCTGGCTGTCGGATCGAACTTCTGCGGATCGTTCGAGCCGGTGCCGATCACGTAATGCGTGTGGTGGCTGGTGTGCAGCACGATCGAGGCGATCTGGTCCAGGTCACCGATGCGGTCACGCATCCGTCGAGCCAGGTCGATCGGCGCCTGGCTCTGGTACTCGGCCGAGTGCTCCTTGGTGTAGCTGTCGAGGATCGCGCGCTTGCCCTCGCCCGCGGCGGGCAGCGGGATCGTGTACGAGGCGTCCGGACCGCCCAGCAGCCACGCGATCACGCCGTCCTCGCCCTCCCAGATCGGCGACGGCGCGCCCTCTCCGCGCATCGCGCGGTCGACCGCCTCGACGGCGATCTTGCCTGCGTGCGCCGGTGCGTACGCCTTCCAACTGGAGATCGCGCC
This sequence comes from Gordonia malaquae, assembly GCF_037148075.1. Classification (NCBI taxonomy): domain Bacteria; kingdom Bacillati; phylum Actinomycetota; class Actinomycetes; order Mycobacteriales; family Gordoniaceae; genus Gordonia; species Gordonia malaquae. The sequence goes on from NZ_JBBCUB010000004.1 coordinate 128,893, forward strand.
CTTCCGCGACTGGCGAGTGGCGGTCGTCAGGTGCAGAGCCTGCCCGACGGCCTGATAGATGGTGTCGACGTCGAGTCCGAGCATGGTGCCGATGCCCGCGGCGGCCGACGGCCCGAGGTGGGCAACGTGGTCGATCTTGTGCTCGTGCAGGCACATTCCGCGGACGAGATCGATCTGGACCTCGTACGCGGTCGCGAGCCCGCGGATGAGGTCGGCTCCCGAGGCGCCGGTCCGCTGTGCGACGGCGACGAGCGGCGGGATGTTGTCGCCCGGATGCGAGTACTCAGCGGCCAGGAACGTGTCGTGGAAGTCGAGCTCTCGCACCGCCACACCATTCGCCCAGGCCGCCCACTCAGGCGCGAACTCACCGTCCACACCGAACACGGTCGAACCCCCGGCGAGCGGGCGGGCGAGCGCCTGGCGACGGGCGCTCGTGACCGGCCGGCGAGCCACCGACGCGGCACTCACCGCCGCGTTGTCGATGATGCGGTTGACGATCATCTCCGCCGTGTCTGCAGGTACATCGACGGGGTCTGCCGCGACCTGAGCGATCTTGTACGCAAGGTGCTCTTCGATGGGAAAGTCTTCGGCGCTGCGTCGGGTGCGAACTTCGTGATTGATCATGTTCGCACCGTACGCAGGCACAAATGCTTTGTGAAAGACCTGGCAGATGCGTATTTTTGCGTACTTCTCACGCACATTTTGCGTATCTTGCGGACGCTCGCCGCGGTAGAGTCCTGCGTATGGCGAAGACGTTTGCAGGGGCCCGACTCCGGCGCCTGCGCGCCGATCTGGGGATCAGTCAAGCCGCACTGGCCCGCAGGCTCGATCTGTCCACCACGTACGTGAACCAGCTGGAGAACGACCATCGTCCGATCACGGTTGCGGTCCTGCTGTCGTTGACAGCGACGTTCGACCTTCCCGCCGACTACTTCGCGGAGTCAGGAGACGCTCGGCTCATCGCGGACCTCACCGACGCGCTCATGTCTCAGGGCGAGGACGTCGATCGCGCCGAGATCACCGAGCTCGTGTCACGGATGCCCGCCGTCGGGCGAACCATGGTCGGGTTGCATCGCAGGCTCACGGCCGTCACTGCCGAGCTCGAGAACCATCGATCGCACGATTCGGCCGCTTCCGCGGATTCCCCGACGACTCCTTTCGAGCAAGTGCGCGACTACTTCTACGATCGCCGGAACTATGTCGCCGAACTCGACCTGGCCGCTGAGCACCTGTTCGTCGACGCCGGCCTGACGGTCGGCGGACTCGACCTTCAACTCGCGCGTCTACTCGACGAACGATTCGGGATCCGGGTGATCATCGGAGCCGCGTCCGACACGGCAACCGCCAAGCGCCGGTACGACCCCGGCTCCGCGACTCTGGTCCTCGCGCGCCGCCTCTCGGCCGGGCAGCGCGCATTTCAACTCGCGACTCAACTCGCCCTACAGACCCAGCGCATCGAGATCGACAGGCTGGTCGACAGCGCCCCAGGCGTCGTCGAGTCGTCCCGCGCCGTGCTCCGGGTCGGCCTCGCGAACTACTTCGCCGGAGCACTCGTCCTGCCCTACACCGAGTTCGCGGCCGCAGCTCGCGAACTGCGGTACGACGTCGCGCTTCTCGCTCGCCGTTTCGAGGTCGGCTTCGAGACCGTCTGCCACCGGCTGTCCACCCTGCAACGTCCCTCCGACAGAGGGGTGCCGTTCATCTTCGTCCGCGTCGACCGCGCCGGGAACATCTCGAAGAGGCAGTCGGCCACGGCCTTCCATTTCTCGCGTGTCGGAGGCAGTTGCCCGCTCTGGGTCGTGCATGACGCCTTCTCCGCACCCGGCCGGATCCACACCCAGGTGTCGGAGATGCCCGACGGCCGCAAGTACTTCTGGCTCGCACGAACCACCGACCAGACCGTCGACGGGCACCTCGCCACGCCCGGGGAGTTCGCCATCGGTCTCGGATGCGACCTGGCCCACGCCGACGAGCTCGTTTACGCCACCGGCGTCGACCTGTCCGAGCCGCGGACAGTGGTCCCGATCGGAGGAGGCTGCAAGGTGTGCGACCGTCCGGCGTGCACGCAGCGGGCCTTCCCCATGCTCGGCCAGCCCATCGCGGTGGACGAGACGATCAGCGATTCGATCCCTTACCGGTCGGCGCCGCTGTAGCCGTCGCGAACGGACGCGCACGCGAGTTGAATCGACGTGAGAAGTCGGTCGGCCGGATCGTCGAACCGCAGCCCGGACACCTGTTGCGCCCTGTCTATGCGATAGCGCAGCGTATTGGCGTGGATGCCGATGCGGGTGGCGGCATCACGCACGTTGCCGTGGGCGTCGAGGAATGCTCGGACGCTCTCGACCAACTGCGACGAGTGGTCGGCGTCGTAGCCGACGAGCGCGGTGATCCGCGGGTCGACGAGGTCGTCGCGCCTGGCGAGCACGTCGAGGATCTCACCGAGCAGAACGGCCGTCCGGGCCTGGGCGAGAGTTGTCACGCGAGCCGACTCCGGAGACCCCAGCGTGGCGGCGAGCACCCGGTCCACCTCGGCACGGCCGGACGCGACAGCAGCGAGCCCGTCCACCGGGAACACGACACCGGCCCGTAGCCGAGCACCGTCCAGCGCGGGGTCGCCGTCGAACCTGGTGACCAGCGTGCCCGCCCACCTGGTGACCGGCTCGACCGAGCTCGCGGGCACCAGGACATACGCGCGATCTGAGATGACGGTGGTCAACGCGGACGCGGCGAACGCACTCGCATGCAGTCGCAGGGCGCCCGATATCGCAGCCATCGCCGTCGCGTCGGCGCCGCCCAGTCCGATGACGACCGACTGCTCGTCGGTCGACCACCGAAGGTAGGCTCCGGCCGACGAGGCGTCGACCCCGCCGTGTTCGCCGAAGAGGCGTTGCAGCAGTTGCGCCTCCGCCGTCGGCGACTCCATCTCTCGGGTCAGGATGCGGGAGGCCACCGCCGCGGCGCCGGTCAGCACCTCACGCGCGTCGTCGGACAGCGGCTGCGCACCCTCCTGAACCCAGATGGATCCGAGATGCCGACCCGCGCCGCTGTGCACTCCGATCACCATCCGCCGTCGCATCGCCTCCTCCGGATGGTCCGGAACGTCGACGACCTCACCACCGCGACGGATCGCGTCGAACACGCCCCATTTGCGCAGCAGCGCGAGGTAGGTGGGCGGCCCCTCGCGCCCGAGGATCGTCTGAACCCGCAGATCGTCCGCCTCGCCGTTGGACGGCGAGTACGCGAGCACCCTGGCGCTGGTCGCGTCCTCGATCGACACCAAGCCGCCGGTTCCCTGCGCGACGAGCGCCACCAGACCCGCAAGATCGATGTCGGCGGGCTCCGTTCCGGCGATGTCTCGAGCCCGATCGAATGCACCGTGTGCCAGACCGAGGACACGGTCCCACCTCGCCCGCGCGTGAATGCCGACCACACCTACGCCGAACTCAGCGACGAGCCCGCGAGCCGAACCGGAGTCCACCGCCTTCGTGAGGATCGCAGCGGGCACGGTTCCAGCATCGGACGCCTCCCGCAGCCAGGCCTGAGTCGCGGTGATGTCCACACCGACGAGCAACACCACGTCAGCCGTCGGTTCGGCCGACAGATCGTCGACGTCGAGAATCGCCACACTCTCGATCGGAACCGACGAATCGACGAGGACGGACCAGTCGACCGCGGTGTCGAGTGCATCGATCACGTCATCCAGAGACAGTCGTGAGGGCATGCACTCAGCGTAGGACGATCGAACAAGAAATAGGTCATCAACTTGTGAACCCGCACGAGGACCAATGCCCTGTCGACGGCCTGTAATAAGCCCATGACCACTGCGCACGATTCCACACCTGCCACCACGACCGAGGGGCTGTCCGACCTCGCCGACCGGTCGCTGCAGCAGGTCGACACATGGCTGCGCGCCGCAGAGAAGGCGCAGACCAAGCCCCACGCCTCGGCTCAGCGACTGGCCGCAGTGCTCTCCGATCCCACAGGACTCGACTTCACCGTCGGATTCGTCGACCGGGTGATCGGCACGGAAGACACCAAAGCCGCAGGCGAAGCGCTCGCGGAGATCGTTGCCGACGCACCCGCCTCTCTCGGCGCGCTCGACAAGTTGCAGATCCGTTCCGGCGCGGCCCTGGCCCGCACCTTCCCGAACATCGTCATCCCCGCCGCGCGCGCACGGATGCGGACGATGGTGGGCCACATGATCGTCGACGCCCGTGAGAAGCCGTTCGCGAAGGCCGTCAAGACTCTGCGTTCCACCGGCCACCGACTGAACGTGAACCCGCTCGGTGAGGCCGTGCTCGGCGACGCCGAGGCCGACAATCACTTGGAGGACGCACGGACTCTCCTCCGCCGCGACGACGTCGACTACGTCTCCATCAAGGTGTCGTCGATCGCGTCGCAGATCTCGATGTGGGCGTTCGACGAGACCGTCGACTACGTTCTGAAGCGTCTGACTCCGATGTACTTGGAAGCTGCCTCGGCGCCCGCGGGAACGAAGTTCATCAATCTCGACATGGAGGAGTACCGCGATCTCGACCTGACGATCGAGGTGTTCACCCGGCTGCTGTCGATGCCCGAACTCCACGGGTACGAGGGCGGCATCGTCCTGCAGGCCTACCTCCCCGATGCTCTCGGCGCGATGCAGCGACTGTCGGCGTTCGCGACGCAGCGAGTCGCACAAGGCGGCGCGGGCATCAAGGTCCGGCTCGTGAAGGGCGCCAACCTGGCGATGGAAACGGTGCACGCCGAGTCGGCGGGCTGGCCGCAGGTGACGTGCGAGTCGAAGGAAGCCACCGACACCAACTACAAGCTGGTCCTGCACTGGCTTCTGCAGCGCGATCACATGCGCGGCCTCCGCGTCGGCGTCGCCGGACACAACCTCTTCGACATCGCCTTCGCTCACCTGCTGTCGACTTCGCGGGGCGTCGCCGATCGTGTCGAGTTCGAGATGCTGCAGGGCATGGCCACCGAGCAGGCCGAAGTGGTCAGCGCCGACGTCGGCCGACTGCTCCTTTACGTCCCGACGGTCAAGCCCGCCGAGTTCGACGTCGCGATCTCCTACCTCGTGCGCCGCCTCGAAGAGAACGCCGCGTCGGCCAACTTCATGTCCGGCATCTTCGACCTGAAGCCCGGCAGCGCGATCTACCGCCGCGAGGCCGACCGCTTCACCGGCGCCGTCGACGCCCTCGCACGCCGCATCGAGGCCGACGGCCACACCGCGCCGCTGCCCAACCACCGCCAGAACCGGACTCTCGAAGAGTCGGCCGCACCGCAGACGTTCGACGGCCTGCTCCCGCCGTTCGCCAACGAGCCCGACACCGACCCGTCGCTGCCGGCCAATCAGGCGTGGGCCCGCGATGCGATCAACCGCAGTGCTGAGCCGGGCTGGCTGGACGCTCAGGCGGTCCCCGCGACTCTCGCCGAGGGCGACGTCGACGCGCTCGTCGCGACGGCCCGTGAAGCCGCAGTGGCGTGGGCCGCACGACCGGCTGCGCAACGCGCCGCACTCCTCTACAAGACGGCTGACATCCTCGCCCGCAAGCGCGGTCATCTCGTGTCGATCGCCGCCGCGGAGGCCGGGAAGTCGGTCGCCCAGTCCGATCCGGAGATCTCCGAGGCCATCGACTTCGCGCGCTACTACGCCCACCAGGCGCTGGAACTCGGCGACGTGAAGAACGCGAGCTTCACCCCCGACCGGGTTGTTGTGGTCACTCCCCCGTGGAACTTCCCGATCGCCATCCCCGCAGGTGGAACGTTCGCCGCCCTCGCGGTCGGCGCCGCCGTGATCCACAAGCCCGCGGCACCGACTCCGCACTGCTCGATGGCCGTTCTGGAAGCCCTCTGGGAAGCCGGAGTCCCGCGCGAGGTGTGCCACGGCGTGTTCCCGGACGAGGGCCCGGCAGGCAAGAAGCTGATCAGTCACCCCGACGTTGACCGCGTGATCCTCACCGGAGCGTCCGACACCGCCGCACTGTTCCAGTCGTGGAGCCCAGACCTGAAGATCAACGCCGAGACCTCCGGCAAGAATGCACTGATCATCACCCCGTCGGCCGACCGCGACCTCGCGATCGCCGACCTCGCCCACAGCGCGTTCGGGCATGCGGGCCAGAAGTGCTCGGCCGCCTCGCTCGGCATCCTGGTCGGCAGCGTCTACGATTCCGAGCGCTTCCGTCGGCAGCTCGTCGACGCCGCGAAGTCGATGGTCGTCGACTGGCCGACCAACCTGTCCGCCACGGTCGGACCGCTGACCGAACTCCCCAGCGACAAGCTCACCCGTGCCCTGACCACTCTCGAACCCGGCGAGACGTGGCTGCTCAAGCCGCGACAGCTCGACGACACCGGTCGCCTCTGGTCGCCCGGCATCAAGGACGGCGTCGCCCCCGGGTCGTTCTTCCACCTCACCGAGTGCTTCGGCCCGGTGCTCGGCCTGATGCGCGCCGACACCCTCGACGACGCGATCAGTCTGCAGAACGCCACCGACTTCGGGCTCACCGCAGGTCTGCACTCGTTGGAGACTCGCGAGGTCCGCACCTGGCTCGACCGGGTCCAGGCGGGCAACGTGTACGTGAACCGCGGCATCACCGGAGCCATCGTCCGCCGCCAGTCGTTCGGCGGGTGGAAGCGTTCCTCCGTCGGACTCGGCTCCAAGGCAGGCGGCCCGAACTACCTGATGCTCCTCGGTTCGTGGGCCGACGCCCTGGACTCCACTGCGAGCTCCTGGCTGGACGAGGCCGTTGCCGACGACCGTGCCGCATGGGCGTCTGAGTTCGGCACCGGGCGCGACGAGACCGGCTTGACGGGCGAGGCCAACGTGTTCCGCTACCGTCCGTCCGACGTTGTGCTGCGGGTGGGCGCGGACGCGTCCCCCGCCGAGACCGCGCGTGTGCTGGCCGCGGCGACGCTCGCCGGAGCACGTGTCCGGATCAGCGCCTCGCCCGACATCGCCCCCGCGACGGCAGAGGTCCTCAGTCGCGCGTCGTCGACAGTTGGCACCGCAGACGACGCGGCTTTTGCGGCAACTGTCGCAGGCCTCGACGCTCCCCGAGTGCGCAGTGTGGGATCGGTCGCCGACTCGATCCGCGCGGCGGTCGCGGCGCGCCCCGACGTGGCGCTGCTCGACGACGCCGTGACCGCATCGGGTCGAGTGGAGCTCCGCTACTGGCTCGTGGAGCAGGCCGTCTCGATGACGTTGCACCGCTTCGGAAACCCGAATCGGGCCTTCAACGAGCTCGCCGCCGAACTTCGTCGATAGCTTCGTACATCAGAACAAATGTGGGGTCGCACTTTTGTGCGACCCCACATTTGTCTCCACACTCCGGCGATGCAGAATTTCCTGAGTCGATGATGTGAATCACATACGCTTTGCGTGAGTGATGTGCCAACGCACAGCAGTTCGAGCGTCGACCCCACAGACCCCCCGAGAGGCAAGCCTGATGTCCCTAGCGTCATCCATAGCGAGCGGCGACAAGACGTTCCAGTACGTCGCCGTCATCCTGTACTTCGCAGCCATGCTGGGCATCGGCTACTACGCGTACACGAAGACCAAGAACGACCTCGACGGCTACATGCTCGCCGACCGCGGCCTCAAGCCGTGGATCGCGGCCCTCTCGGCCGGCGCCTCCGACATGTCGGGGTGGCTGCTCATGGGCCTGCCGGGCGCGATGTACCTCTCCGGCCTGTCGGAAGCATGGATCATGATCGGCCTGCTGGTCGGCGCGTGGGCCAACTGGCGACTCACCGCTCCGCGTCTGCGCGCGTACACCGAAGTCGCGGGCGACGCGATCACCATCCCGAGCTTCTTCGAGACCCGCCTTCGCGACAACTCCCGAATCCTGCGCATCACCTGCGGCGTGATCATTCTGGTGTTCTTCACGTTCTACGTATCGAGCGGGATGGTCGCCTCCGGCAAGTTCTTCGACAGCGCGTTCGGCGTCAACTACACGGTCGGCATGCTCATCGTCGCGGGTATCACCATGCTGTACACGTTGTTCGGCGGATTCCTCGGAGCGTCGCTCACCGACGTGGCGCAGGGCGTCCTCGTCGTCATCGCACTGCTCGCAGTCCCGATCATCGGCATCATCAACCTCGGCGGCGTCGGAGCGACGGTCGACGGCGTCCGCTCGGTCGATCCCGATCATCTCAGCTTCTTCGCGGGCAGCTCCGCCATCGCCATCATCTCTGCGGCGGCCTGGGGCCTCGGCTACTTCGGTCAGCCGCACATCATCGTCCGATTCATGGCCCTGCGCACCCCCGGCGAGGCCGGCACCGCACGACGGATCGGTATCGCCTGGATGTTCGCGTGTGCACTCGGAGCGGTCGGGACGGCGCTCGTCGGCATCGCGTACTTTGCGAAGCATCCGGCCGACAAGCCCGCCGACGCCGAAACGGTGTTCCTCGCACTCTCCCAGATCCTGTTCCACCCGTTCATCGCGGGCCTGGTTCTGGCTGCGGTCCTGGCTGCGATCATGTCGACGATCTCGTCGCAGCTGATCGTCTGTTCGTCGGCACTGGTGGAAGACCTGTACAAGCTCGTCTCCGAGAAGACCGGTCGTGGGACAGGCCTCAGCGACATGACGTATGTGCGCCTCGGCCGACTCGGTGTGCTCGGAATCGCGGTGATCGCCGCACTCCTCGCGCTGTCGCCGTCCAACAGCATTCTCGATCTGGTCGCATTCGCCTGGGCGGGCTTCGGCTCGGCGTTCGGACCGGCCATCGTCCTGTCCCTGTACTGGCGTCGCCTCACCACGTGGGGAGCCCTCGCCGGCATCGTCGTCGGCGCGGTCGTCGCCTATGCCTGGGACAAGCTCGCCAGCGCGGACGTCTACGAGATCATTCCCGGCGTGATCGCGGGCTTCATCGCCGCCATCGTGGTCAGCCTGATCACGTACAAGCCCAACCCTGAGATCGACGCCGAGTTCGACGCCGCGAAGGCGCTTGCCGCCTCACGTGCGCCATTCGAGGAGTTCAAGGGCGACAGCGACGTGAAGGGCGTTAGCGCTTAGCGGCGCGGGCAGGAGCGCGTCGGCGCGCGCGAGTCGTCGCACCACCGTGTTGCGGTGCGTGTACAGCCGCGCCGCCGCTTCCGCCGCATTGCATCCAGACGCGAACCACGTCCTGACACACGTCAGGACGTGGTCGTCTGCATTCGCCAAGTCGCCGAGGGTGTTGGTGATGAACTCGTCGGCGGCCGACTGGTCGTCGCCGAGGAGAGCCACGATCCGCAAGTCGTCGTAGTGCGCGACGCGGCGGGACGAACCGACACGCGCGATCACCCGCCTCACCGACAACGCCTCGAAATGACTGCGCCGGAACCCGTCGAGATCGATACCCGTGGACCCTATCGCCACTCGCACGCCCGGATGACCGGTGACGGCAGCGCCCATCCGCAGGTCGCTCGTCGGCAGCCACACCCATAGTTCCGACGCCCCGGAAACGACGGTGAGGCGTCGGCTCACGCCGCTCGCCTCCATGATCGAATCGCACGCAGCCTCCAGTTCGTCGGGCGCAGTGCCTGGATCTCCGGTGAGGACGAGTGCCGTGTGCGGACCGTCGAGGCGATAGCGGAGTTGTGTTTCGGCGCGTTCGCGGCTGATCGGAGCGCCTTCGAGGACGAGTGCAACGGCCACCCGCCGCTGAGCGTGAGTGTCACCGGCGAGTTCAGCCCGTGCGGCGTCGATCAGTTCGGCCAACTGCTGGACGGTGTCGTCGACGAACACCGCAATGGATTCCGAGGTGACCTGCAACAGTTCTCGAAGTTCCGCGGGATCCTCGGTGAGGACAAAACAGATCTCCATCCAGAGCCGCCACGCGACGTTCTGCGCCGTCCGAAACGAGTCCAGTGCGCCCGCGTCCAACCCACGACGCGCAAGGTCACGGATGTACGTCTCGGTCTCATCGGTGACGTTCACCGGCACCCGCGCTCCGGGCTCAGCGGAGTTGGCCGTCGCCCAATGGCGGAGGTTTCCCTCATTGATGCGCAGGGCCACTTCGAGCAACGCGGGATCGTCGGCTATCACGTCCATTCCCGCACCACCGACCACTGCTGTATCGACCTGAGCGAGCCAGTCCGGTGGCGCCTCCAGCACCACCTGCACACCGGCGCGGATCAGGGCTGCGACTTCAGGGGAGACACCCACGTGGTCGATTATGCACCAGACTCGGTCGATTCCTGGTCTAGATCACCACTTGCAACAATTCAGGATTACAACGATCATTGTTAACAACGCCCAGTAGTCACAACCGAACGGACCAGGCACATGCCCACTGACTCCATCCTCACCGACGCACCGCTCGACGTGCTCGTGCTCGGCGCAGGCATCTCCGGCATCGGCGCCGGCCACTACCTGCGCACCGAGCATCCGTCGAAGTCGTTCGCGATGCTCGAGTCGCGCGACGCGGTCGGCGGCACGTGGGACCTGTTCCGCTACCCCGGCATCCGCTCCGACTCCGACCTCAACACCTTCGGGTACGAGTTCAAGCCGTGGCAGGATCCGCAGTCGATCGCCGATGCGCCTCGCATCCTCGACTACCTGCGCGAGGCGATCGCCGACGACCACCTCGACGACGCGATCGTGTTCAACCGTCGTGCCATCGCCATGAACTGGTCCGAGGCCGATCAGCTGTGGAACGTGACCGTTCGTCGCAACGACTCGACCGACGACGACACGTTCAACGTCCAGGCCCGGTGGGTGTTCGCAGGCACCGGCTATTACAACTACGACGAGGGCTTCACCCCCGAGTTCCCGGGCAGCGAGACGTTCGCCGGTCAGATCATCCACCCGCAGCATTGGCCCGAAGACCTGGATTACAAGGGCAAGAAGGTCATCGTGATCGGGTCCGGCGCCACCGCCGTGACTCTGGTTCCGTCCATGCAGGCCGACGCCGCGCACGTCACGATGCTGCAGCGCACACCCACGTACGTGATCCCGTTGCCCCGCGAGGACGCGGTCTCGAACGCCCTCAAGAAGGTCCTCGGCGCAGACCGCGGCTACGCATTGAGCCGGCAGAAGAACATCGTTCAGCAGAAGGTGGTCTACAACCTCTGCCAGCGGTACCCGCGGCCTGCACGCGCGATCATCCGCGCCACCAACAAGGCGCTTCTGCCCCGCGATTTCGACATCGACACCCACTTCAACCCGCCGTACAACCCGTGGGACCAGCGGCTCTGCGTGGTGCCCGACGGTGACCTGTTCAAGGCGATCAAGAAGGGCAGTGCGTCGATCGAGACCGGTCGGATCGCGACTTTCACCGAGAAGGGCATCCGCCTGGAGGACGGCCGAGAACTCGAAGCCGACATCATCGTCACCGCCACCGGCCTCAACCTGCAGTTGTTCGGCGGCATGGAAGTGAGCCTGGACGGAGAGGCCGTCGATCTGTCGCAGACCACCGCGTACCGCGGCATGATGCTGTCGGGTCTCCCGAACTTCGCCATGGCGATCGGCTACACCAACTCGTCGTGGACCCTCAAGATCGGGCTGCTGTGCGAGTACTTCTGCCGCGTTCTGACCTACCAGGACGCCAACGGATACACGTCGGTCCGCGCCGTGGAGCCCGAGGGCCTGGAGAAGCGTCCGCTCCTCGACTTCGGGGCAGGTTATGTGAAGCGTGCGCTCGATCGTCTTCCCAAGCAGGGCACGCAGAGCCCGTGGACGATGACGATGGCGGTCTCCTCCGACGTGAAGCAGCTCCGCAAGGGCGAGATCGTCGACGAGTTCCTCGACTACCGCAAGGCTCCGGTCACCGCAGGCGTCTGATCCGACTCGGTACGAACAAGAACAAAGGCGGTGCACCCGTGGAGGTGCACCGCCTTTGTCGTCGCTATGCGATCAGTACAGCGAGGAGGAGATCTGCGGCCAGGAGTAGTGCAGTTCGCGCTCCCAGTAGCCCCACGAGTGAGTGCCGGTGGGACGCAGCTTGATGGTCGCGGGGATCTTGAGCTGGGCGAGACGCTGCGCCATCTGCTGAGTGCAGACGTTGGTCACCGCTTCGATGCCGCCACCCAGGATCACGCGATCGGCGAGATTGACGCTGTCCGTCGCGGTGCTGCCCGCCTCGACCGACTCGTCCTGGCCCGGAAGGCCGCTGTTGGACGACAGATACACCCTGGTGCCGCGCAGCTTCGCCGCGTTGATGTACGGGTCGTTGGCCTTCCAACCTGCGCCCTTGTACGGACCCCACATGTTCGTGGTGTCGGCACCGCCACGGCTCTCGACGACGGTCCGGATGTACTGCTGCCCCGCCGGGTCACTCGTCCGTGCGCAACCGCTGTACGACGCCGCCGTCGTGTACAGACCAGGCGCGGCGATCGCGAGGTTGAGCACCGAGGTCCCCGCCATCGAGATGCCCGCGATCGCGTTCTTGCCGGTGGTCTTGAGCTCATCATTCAGAACGGGCGGGAGTTCCTTGGTCAGGAACGTCTCCCACTTCTGAATGCCGAGCTTCGGGTCGGCCTTCTGCCAGTCGGTGTAGTACGAGAACGCGCCCTTGAGCGGTGTCACCACGTTCACGTGCTTGTTCGCGAAGAAGCCCGTGTAGTCGGTGCGATTGGCCCAGCTCGCCGAGTCCTCGCCGCCGCCCGCACCGTTGAGCAGGTAGAACACCGGTGCAGGCGTGGAGTTCGCCGGGACGAGGACGTCGAGCGGGATGTCTTTCTGCATCGACGCCGAGTAGACGGTGACGAGCAGGCGGGACGGCTTGTCCAGGTCGCCGTTGTGGTAGGCGACCGGAACCGAGCTGACCACGTGTGACTCGCCTGACGACGGGTCGGCCTGTGCGATCGCGGCCGGTGCGGTGGTTCCCACCGCGGCGGCCACAGCGGCCGTGATCAGGCATCGTGCGGTTCTCGTGAACTTCATGGTGCGTCTTTCTTAGGAGCCGAAGATGTCCGACAGGCTGCCTGCCGAGCTGCCGTTGCCGCCGGGGGCGGTCGTCGTGGGCTTCGTCGTGGTCGGCGTGGTGGGGTCGGTGGTGTCGGTCGGATCCACCGGAACATCCTTGGCGGTGACCGTGACGTTCTTCGTGGTCGACTGCGCACCGATGGTCGCCTTCAATGCCACTGCACCCGGTGCGGACGGGGTCCACTGGCAGGTCGCCTTGTGATCGGCGCCGAGCGTCAGGTTCTGGCAGATCGCAGTGCCGTTCGCGGTCAGGGCAACGCTCGCACCGACAGCGGCATCCGACTCAACTGTCACCGTGACGGCGTCGCCGACCTTCGGAGCGGCACTGAGAGTGACGATCGGGGCGCCGGGCTCCGGATCGGGGTCCTTGGGCGAGACGGTTCCACCGATGGACGACGACGACCCTGCGAGGGTCGCGGTGCCGGAGTACACGGCCTTCAGCGAGTAGGCGCCCTCGTTGGACGGGGTCCAGGAGACCGTCGCCTTGCCTGCGACGACGTTCGCGGTGCCGAGCGACACGTTGTGGTTGAAGAACTCGACAGTGCCGTCTGCGACCGTCGCGGTGCTCGTGATCTTCGCGGTGACCGTTGACGGGTCACCGACCTTCGGAGCAGGGCTCACCGAGACAGCTGTGGTGGTGGCGTCCTTCTGCGGCGGGGTCTGGACCTTGATGTTCGGCCCCTTGTCCTGGTACGTCCCGCTGCCGAGTGAACCGCCGTAGTGCATGGTGCCGACAGCGAGGTTCACTCCGGTCGGGCAGTTCTCGCCCACCTTGTACTTGAGCGAGATAGTCCGCTTCGCCCCCCATCCCGCACCGACTCCCGGAACGCGCCACGAGGTCAAATTAGGCGATTCGAGACGGACGAAGCCGAGCTGACCAGCTGCCGCGGTGGACACCTGCACGTTCGTGGTGGCTGAATCCTCCCACTTCGCACTGCCCTGAACGTAGTCCAGACAACCGTCTTCGAGGTCCTTGAAGTTATACACGTCCTCGAACGACCACTTGCGCTGGAATGTGGTCGACACGGTGATCGTGTCACCGATGGCGGGATTCACATCGCTCACGGTGCGCGAGAAGGCCGTGTTGCCGTCGGACCATTCAATGGTCGCGGGTGCCGCCGCTGCGACACCGGGAGTCGACGCGATAAGGCCTGCGACGACCAACAGTCCGGTTCCGGTCGCCGCTGCGACGCGGCCCAATGATCTAGTCATGTCTGCTGTCTCTTCCGTGTCTCAGCCGAACAGGCTGCCGAGGCTGCCCGTGTCGAGGCTGCCGTTTCCGCTGTTTGGGTTCGTGGTTGTCGGAGTGGTTGTTCCGGTCGGCTCTTCGGTGACCGGAGGCTTCGCGACGGTGATCGTCGGTCCCTTGTCCTCGTACGTGCCCGAACCGAGGGACCCTCCGTAGTGCATCGATGTCGGCATCGCGACACCAGTTCCACAAGATTCGCGCACGTAGAACTGCATCGAGACCGATTTCTTTCCTCCGAAGCCTGAGCCGAGGCCCTTGACGACCCACGACGTGATGCTCGGCGCGTTCACTTTGACGTATGCCTGCGGGTCTGCGGGGGTTCCCGAGCTGATCTCGACTTTGTCGGCAGGAGACGGTGATCCTCCCCAGCCTGCGCTGCCCTCGATGTATCGGAGGCAGGCCGGAACGAGTTCTTTGACGCTGTAGATGTACTCGTCGGCCCACTTGCGCTGGAACTGTGTGGTGATGGTGATCGTGTCGCCGATCTCGGGCGTGGTGTCGCTGACCAGCTGGTTGAATCGAGAGTTTCCGTCCTCCCAGTAGGTGAGGCCCTCGTCTGCCGAGGCCGATCCGCTTGACAGTGCAACGCCGGTCGCGGCGATCGCGCAGGCGCTGAGTCCCGCCACGATCCGTCCGAACATGCTTGTAGTCATGAGGTGTTTTCTCCTGAGGAAGTTGTCGTCGATGAATGACTAGGAGGAGCCGAACAGGCTGCCGATGTCGAGGCTGCCGTTGCTGCCTCCAGGCTCCGTCGGCTCCTCGACCGTGCCTTCTGCGATCGTGATGACCGGACCCTTCTCCTTGTACGTACCGCTGCCGAGAGAGCCGCCGTAGTGCATCGTGGTCGACAGGACGTCGCCGGCCTTACACGCGTTGGTGACGCGGAAGTCCGTCGTGAGCTTCACCTTGGCGCCCCACCCACTGCCGAGACCCGTGACCTTCCAGGCGGTGATGCTGGGCGCTTCGACACGCATCCATGATTCGTCCGCTCCCGGTTCCGAGGTGGTGACCTTGGACGTCACCAGCTTGCCCGCCCACGTCGTGGTCCCCGGCACGGACTCGATGCACGAACCAACGAGTTCCTTCACGTTGTAGATGTACTCATCGGCCCACTTGCGCTGGAACGACGTAGTCACCGTGAACGTCTCGCCGACCTTGGGGTTGTCGTTGCTGACCGTCTGTTCGAAGCGGGAGTTTCCGTCCTCCCAGTAGGTCATGGTGTCGATCGCGGCGCCGGCGGTGCCGGGCACTGCGACGATGCTCGAGAGCGCGACAGCGCTCGCGCCGACGACAAGCGCGGCGGTTCTCTTCATGGACATGCGTCAACCTGTGTTTCTGTTAATCGGGGCGCGCTGGGAGGGAGCGCAGGAACGGGGATGGTCAGTGCGACGTGAACGGTGACTTAGGATCCGCTCAAACCGCCGAGGCTTCCGGTGTAGAGACTTCCCGAGTCGAGCCCGGGCAAAGCACCGAGACTGCCTGCCGGGCTGTCGTTGATGTGGACTTTCTGGGTGATGGTGACCGGGGAGTCCGTGCCGACAACAGCCTTGACGGTGTAGTCGCCCTTCTTCTTCGGCACCCACGTGCAGGTGACGCGGCGATTGCCGTCGAGTTTGAGGTTTCCGCACCCGTCGACGGTCTTGCCGTCGATGGTGAGGACGACCGGCGCACCGGGAACGCCTTCGGGGTGACTGACCGTCAGGAACACGTCGTTCGCAGCGAGGGCGTCCGTGGGGTTGATCGTGATCGACGGACGGCCCGCGACGACATTCAGCATGGGACCGACGAACGGTCGGGTGTTTCCGCTCTCGAACGCCCAGGTGGTGCTCCATTCGAGACCACCGGAATTGAGCGGGCCGAGTTCGCAGCTGCTGCCGACGAGGTAGTCCTGCGTCCAGATCAGCGGGTCGGCCTGCCAGGAGTTCGCGCCGGGGGCGTCGATCATCGCCCATCCCGCACCCGAGGAGAACTCGCTGGGCGCCTTCGTCCCTTCGCCCTCGGGATCATTCGTGTAGGTCTTGCCGTTCACCTTCCACGTGGAGGTGTTCGGCACTGCTTCGAGGCACGTCGGATGCGTGTCCTTGATGGAGTAGACGAGCCATGCCATCTTGCGGCTCAATTTGTTCGTGATGGTGACCACGTCACCGCGGGCGACTGTGCCACCGACGAGTGACGGGCCGCTCACCGAACGCTGGAACGAAGCCGCGTCAGATTCGCCGTTGATCGGTCCGACCACGTCGGCGGCGCTGATGCCGGGGGCACCCGTCATGACGAGCGCGGCGGCCGCCGCGGTGGTCAGCACCGCAGCGGCCGTCCGGCGTGCGAGAGAGGTCACGGGGAGGTTCACGTGCACGAGCTCCTGTTGATCGATCGAACGAGAGATTCATGTCACCGTACGGTCACGAACGTGAATTCCGTCATTCAGATCGGGAAGCTGGCACGATTTTGCGCGACCCCGATCAGCGCTGGAGCAATCCCTTGGCTACATGGGTGACCTGAATCTCGTTCGATCCTGCATAGATCATCAGCGACTTTGCATCGCGGGCGAGTTGCTCCACCCGATACTCAGCCATGTACCCGTTTCCTCCAAACAGCTGAACCGCTTCCATGGCAACTTCTGTCGCCGCACGCGAGGAGTACAGCTTCATCGCAGACGCCTGCGCGAGAGTCGGCGGCTTACCCGCTTGAGCAGCCTCAATAGCGACGAACAGCATGTTCTGGACATTCAGGCGCGCCACTTCCATCTCGGCGAGCTTGAGCTGGATCAACTGGAACTTGGCGATCTCCTGACCCCAGAGGGTGCGGGTCCGGGCGTAGTCGATCGACAGACGCTGAGCCTCGTTGATGATGCCCAGCGAGAGAGCGGCGATGCCGATCCGCTCGGCGGTGAAGCCCGCCTTGGCATTGTCGCCGCCACTGCGGTCGCCGGTCTCCTCGGTTTCGCCCAGCAAACGGTCGCGCGACACACGCACGTCGTCGAAGAACAGCTCGCCGGTGGGCGAGCTCATCATGCCCATCTTCTTGAAGGGCTTGCCGAGCGTGAGGCCTTCCATTCCGGCGTCGAGCACAAATGTCAGCACCTTGCGGTCACGCATCGGCGTGCCGTCGCCCTCGTCGAGCTTGGCGAAGACGACGATCGTGTCCGCGTACGGACCGTTGGTGATGAAGGTCTTGTTGCCTTTGAGGATGTAGTCGTCGCCGTCTCTGCGGACAGTGGTCTTCATGCCGCCGAGCGCATCCGACCCGCTGTCGGGTTCGGTGATGGCCCAGGCGCCGACCTTCTCCATCGTGACCAGCTCGGGCAGCCAACGCTTCTTCTGGGCGAGCGTTCCGCGGCTCCGGATGGTCGACACCGTCAGGCCCATCGACACGCCCATCGACGCGATGGTGCCGAGGGACACTCCGGCCATCTCCATGTTGAGGATCAGGAACATCGAATTGGCGAGCGTGCTGGAGCCGCCGCCCGCAGGCTTGGCCTCACCGGCTTCCTGCGCCGCGAGTTCTTTCTCCAGATTCTCGGCGTTCATCGAATCCATGCCGAAAGTCGACAGGAGCTTGCGGATGATGTCGTACGGCGGGAGTTTCCCGCTCTCGAGATCGTCGACGTACGGACGCACTTCTTTGTCGATGAACCCTCGGACGGCGTCTTGCACCATCCGGTCTTCGTCGGACCACTCGAACATGGAACCTCCAAGGAATTGAAACGTGTTCTACTTCGATCATGACCCTAGCGCCCCGACCGTGGACGCCACACCCTACGGCCGCATTCATCGTCCCGACTCCCTGACACCGGACGCTCTCGACGCTCGAACGTGGATGGGCGACGAGTCCCCCTCGGACGATCCCGATGGGGCGACACGCATCTGGGACGCTGCGCGCCACTGGTACGCCGTCGGCACACAGCCCGCTGTGCAGATATGCGTCCGACACCGCGGACGCATAGTGCTCGATCGTGCGATCGGGCACGGTCGCACTCCCCTCGAGCAGGTCACGGGATCGACACCGTTCTGCTTGTACTCGGCGTCGAAGGTGATCGCAGCCGTGGCGGTGTGGCGGCTGATCGACCAGGGCCTGCTGCGGCTCGACGACCGCGTCGCCGACCTGATCCCCGGGTACGGGACGCGGGGCAAGTCGTCGACGACGGTTGATCACGTCCTGACACACCGCGCGGGCGTGCCGTTCGCCTTCGCCGGGCTGGACGACCCCCTGCGCGCGGATGATCGCGACTACGTGCGGCGGAGCCTGAATCGCCTCTGGGCCGTCCATCCACCCGGGATGCTGCACATCTACCACGCGTTGACTTGGGGCCCGCTGGTCCGCGAGATCGTCGAGGCCGCCGCGGGCCGCGGCATCCGCGACTATGTGGCCGACGAGGTGACCGGCCCACTCGGACTGCGGTGGACCAACTTCGGAGTACATGCCGACGAACTCGTCGAGGTGGCGCACAGCCATGTGACCGGCCCCCGCGTTCGGGTGCCGATCGACACGGCGTTCGTGCTGTCCACCGGACACACCTTGGCCGCCACCATCACGGCATCCAATTCCCCCGATTTTCTGACCAGCGCCGTTCCGTCGTCGAATGGCGTGTCAACAGCGCGGGAGCTCTCCCGATTCGCCGAGATGCTGCTGCGCGGCGGCGAGGGTGTACTGCGGCCGGAGACCGTGGCGCGCGCCCGCCGACAGCGAAGGGTCCTGCGGCCCGACGTTGCGACATCCGGTTCGCCACTGCGGTGGGGCACGGGGTTCATGCTCGGGTCGCACTACTTCGGCCCGTTCGGCCGTCGCGCACCCGAAGCGTTCGGACACACCGGCCTCACGCACGTCGCAATGTGGGCCGACCCGAAACGCGAACTGTCCGTGGCCGTCATCGGCAGCGGCAAGACGCTCTCCGACGACGGCGGCCGCTACCGTGCCCTGATCAACACGATCGCCGCGTCCTTCCCCGCTGACTGAGGACAGGAATTGTCGTACGTGTGTGCGATGCTCGCGGCATGAATCGAGGTGACGAGATACTGGTGGTGCCGAAGGACTGCGTCCTCTGGTCTCATCACCAGCCGTATGCGGAAGCTGTGTTGGAAGACTACACGACGGTTGATCTCGACCAATGGAACAATCGACTGGCGAGGCTCCGCATCCCCGCCCGCGTGTACGCGACCGATGCCGACGGCGCACAGATCGAGTCCGGCGTCGGACACATCCGGCGCGGAGACCTCGAGGCCACGAGCACCCGGCTCGATCTCGGTCCCGAACCGACACTCAACCGTCTGTACCTGTGCGCTGCGTGGCTTCGGTCGCACGACGGTCGCGGAGGCCTCCGGCGGTTTCCCGACGTCCGCGATCCACACGACACGTCACGTCCGTTCGACATGATCGCCCGAGCACTCGACGCCTGTGAGCGAGTCCCGACGCTCGTCGAGACGGGCGCATTCCGCAACTGGTCGGGGTGGCCTGTCGCACCGGGTGTAGGCCACTCGCTGATGTCCCTGTACGGATGGGCGATCCACGGTCCGGGGCCGGACCGCCCACAGTTGCTCGACACCTATTCGGCGGCGAGCCTGGTCCGCTATGGCTGGATGGTCGGCGCGGGCGCCTCGCAGTTCTCGGTGCGCAGCTACGCGAGATACTCGAACCTCATTCACCGCTGGGCCGGGCAGGCGGGGACCAAACCCGAGATCGTCGAGCTGTGGCTCAATCGCGACTGGCAGCGACGTCTCGGTCGGACAGCTCTGCGGGGCGAACCGTCGTTGTGGTGAACGCCGACCCCGGCCGGATCGACACCTCGAAGTACGCACCGGGCGACACAGCCGCGAGCGCCTGCGCGACAGGCGACGCCACCACGACAAGCCCGTCGAACCCCTCTGTCGCGGAGACTACTCGGTCGACGAACTCGGTGATCGTCTCCCCACCGTGAGGGCGCGCGTCGGGGTCGGTGAACCACGCTTCCAGTTCGTCGGCAGGAACGTCCTGCGGTTCCACGCCGAGCCACCGTGCGATGTCCACGGTCGCCAACGACGGGTCCGGCTCGACGTTGATTCCCAGGATCCTGGCGGTCTCGCGAACCGACGTCTCCGGTCCCACACGCACTCCCCGGGGAACCACGATGTCGAGGCTCTCGATGTCACGTCGGCCTCGCTCGTCGAGCGGGTCGGTCTCGCCGCCGAACCGAACGGCACGATTGGGTGCGGTCCGGCCGGCGACGATCACGGTGAGCGGCATCAGGCCTGCACTGACTCCAAACGCTGCGCGGAGGCGGCCGTGCGGCGCATCATCAGCCCGATGAGACCCACGAACACCACTGTCAGCACCGCCCAGAGCAGAACCTGGTTGGCGATGGCGTACACGCGATAGTCCGCGATCACTTGGCCGGGGAATCCCGGTGCCACGATTCGATCGCCGTCCATGACGGGTCCGGGGACCTCGTGGAAGCTCGGCAGCAGAGCGCTGGTGACCGTCACGCCGATCAGGTAGGCGACCGCCGCCGACACTCCGGCCTGCAGCCCACCGATCCTGTCCGACAGCCACACCGCGAGCACGACCGCTGCGACGGCCAGCACGATCGAGATCAGCGTCAATGTCAGATATGAGCTGGACCGTGCCCCGATGGTGTCCTCCTCCCCGACCGCAGGCGGATTGGGCGGGTACACGAAGAACGGCACGCCGATGACGGCGACGAACGCGACGCCACCGAGTGACGCTGCGAGGGTGCGCGGGTCGGCCTCCGGCCTGCGTCGGCCGATGATCGCCCACGCCACCGTGAATGCGACAGCGAACAGCGCGCCGATCGCTACCGCGAAGACGACCGTGCCGACTCCGGCTCCGATGTTCTCCTGCACGGAGCGACTGAACAGTTCGTGACCGTGGTCGTGCGCTCCGCCTGCGAGTTCGGATTCCGCGTGGGATCGAATGTCCTCGTAGTCGATGGCCTCGGCTACCCGCGGTTCGATGAAGATCCGCGCAAAGATGAAGCTGACGATTCCGGCGACCAGACCGCTGAGCAGTCCGGCGCCGATGAAAGTGCGTTCCATTTTCTCTTGTTCTCCCGGTCCGTTGATCAGTGGCAGGGGAAGCCGAGGAAATGACGCGCGTCGTGCACGAACTCGTGGACGTGGGTGTCGCTGCCGAAGACGGAGACGGCGCCCTGGTCGTAGCCGAGGAAGTAGTACGCGAGAGATGCGACCAGCACCGTTGCGGTGAGGGTGAGTGCCGCCGAAGCCGCGGAGAGGTCCGGGAGCGCGAGAGCTCGCGGTGCCGTCTGTGCCGATGAAACGGTCATGGGAATCTATTCCTGTCCTGCGGATTTCGCGTCCGCCCAATGGATATGCACACCCGGGGCGACATCTGACTCGCCAGCCCCTCACGGGTCCGACTCACAGTGGCGCGACCGTTTCGGATTCTCACCGAATTCCCGCACCGGGATTTCGGCAGCGTACCGCGCCTCGGACGCGGAGTTGTCGGTGGCATGGGATTCAATGGAGTCGTGGCCACACGCGCAGCCGTTCTTCAGCGCATGCAGCCGGCGACCCGAGAGTGGTTCACCGGTGCTTTCGCCGCGCCGACGCCCGTTCAGCTCGGAGCATGGGACTCCATCTCGAAAGGCGATGACACGCTGGTCATCGCACCGACCGGCTCCGGCAAGACCCTCGCCGCGTTCCTGTGGGCCATCGACTCCCTCACACAGAACTCCGGATCTCCACGATCGGGAGTGAGCGTCTTGTACATCTCGCCGTTGAAGGCCCTCGGCGTGGACGTCGAACGCAACCTCGCCGCACCTCTGACCGGTATCGCGCACACCGCGGCACGCATGGGTGTCGAGCCGCCGCACGTCACGGTCGGCGTCCGGTCCGGCGACACGTCGACTGCCGATCGACGGGCCCTGCAACGCACGCCTCCAGACATCTTGATCACCACACCCGAGTCGCTGTACCTGATGTTGACCTCATCGGCGCGCGAGACGCTGACGTCGGTGCAGACGGTGATCATCGACGAAGTGCACGCCGTCGCGTCCACCAAACGCGGTACCCACCTCGCATTGTCGTTGGAACGACTCGACGACCTGCTCTCCTCGCGCGCACAGCGGATCGGGCTGTCGGCCACCGTCCGCCCAGAGGAGCGTGTCGCCGAGTTCCTGTCCGGGTCGGCACCATGCACAATCGTCAAACCGCCCGCCGCGAAGACGTTCGACCTGCGCGTCGAGGTCCCCGTCGACGACATGGCGAACATCCCGGCACCGCCGTCGGCCGGTGACCTCGACGGTCTGGACGATGCGTTCTCCCCCACCGCCGGGTCGCTGTGGCCGTTCATCGAGGAGTCGATCGTCGACGAGATCGAACGCAACCGGTCGACGATCGTGTTCGCGAACTCCAGGCGCCTGGCCGAACGACTCACTGCTCGCCTCAATGAGATCGCCGCGGCGAGAGCAGGCGACCCGGTGGATCTCGATGCGGCGAACCCCCAGGTCCCGGGCGGTATGCCGTCGATGGTGTCGACGTCTGGATCCACCCGCGGCGCGTCCCCGGTACTCGCTCGGGCACACCACGGCTCGGTCAGCAAGGACCAACGTGCGGCCATCGAGGACGACCTCAAGTCGGGCCGCCTCCGCTGTGTCGTGGCGACCAGCTCCCTGGAGTTGGGCATCGACATGGGTGCTGTCGACCTGGTGGTCCAGGTGGAGGCGCCGCCGTCGGTCGCGTCCGGGCTGCAGCGCATCGGCCGCGCAGGTCACCAGGTCGGCGAGATCAGCAAGGGTGTGCTGTACCCCAAGCACCGGACCGACCTGATCCACTGCACGGTCACCGTGGACAGGATGGGCCGCGGACAGATCGAGTCGCTCGCGGTGCCGACGAACCCGCTCGACATCCTCGCGCAGCAGACGATCGCCGCGACCGCCGCGGGCGACGTGAGCGTCGACGACTGGTTCACGACCGTCCGCCGTGCGATGCCGTACAAGAGCCTCACCCGCGACGTGTTCGACGCGGTCCTCGACCTCATCTCGGGTCGCTACCCGTCAGACGAGTTCGCCGAACTCCGTCCACGGGTCGACTACGACCGATCCACCGGCGTCCTCACCGCCCGCCGGGGCACCCTCCGCCTCGCCGTCACCTCCGGCGGAACCATCCCCGACCGCGGCCTCTTCGGGGTGTTCCTCACCGGCTCGTCCGACAACGGACAGCTGCGCCGAGTCGGCGAGCTCGACGAGGAGATGGTCTACGAGTCGCGGGTCGGCGACGTGTTCGCACTCGGCGCCTCGAGTTGGCGGATCGAGGAGATCACCCACGACCGAGTCCTCGTCTCCCCGGCGTTCGGCCAGCCGGGGCGACTCCCGTTCTGGATCGGCGACGCGCAGGGCCGTCCCGCCGAACTCGGCGAGGCGATCGGCAAGTTCGTCGGACAGGTGTCCGACGACGCCAAACTGTCGGCACAAGCGGACCGGCTAGGGCTGACGGCGCGTGCCCGCGACAACCTGTCGGCACTGCTCACCGAACAGAAGCAGGCCACCGGGGCGTTGCCCACTGACCGCACGCTGATCGTCGAACGCTTTCGAGACGAACTCGGCGATTGGCGGCTGGTCCTGCACTCGCCCTACGGGCTGCGTGTCCATGCGCCGTGGGCGTCTGCGATCGCCTCCCAGTTGTCGGCGAGGCTCGGGCTGGACGGCGCGACCACGGCGACCGACGACGGGGTCATCGTCCGGCTCCCCGACACCGACGATGCACCGCCCGGCGCCGAGGTGTTCACCGTCGATCCCGCAACTGTCGAGGATCAGGTGACGAGGGCACTCGCCGACTCGTCGATGTTCGCGTCGAGATTCCGTGAGTGCGCGGCGCGAGCGCTCCTGCTGCCTCGCCGTGATCCCGGCCGACGGGCTCCGCTGTGGCAGCAGCGCCAGCGGAGCGCACAGTTGCTGTCGGTGGCGTCGCAGTTCCCTGACTTCCCGATCATCTTGGAGACGGTCCGCGAATGCCTCGCCGACGTGTACGACCTCCCTGCCCTGATCGCGCTGCTCACCCGCATCTCATCCCGCAAGGTCCGGGTCGCCGAGGTCGAGACGGCGTCGCCGTCCCCGTTCGCGGCGTCGATGCTCCTCGGCTACGTCGGCGCGTTCATGTATGACGACGACGCACCGCTCGCCGAACGCCGCGCCACAGCGCTCTCGCTCGACACCGCGCTCCTCGCTCAGTTGCTGGGCCGGGTGGATCTGCGCGAACTGCTCGATCCCGCGGTCATCGCCGACGTGGTCGCACGTCTGCAGCGGACCGCTCCGCAACGTCGGGCGCGCGATGCGGAGGACGTCGGAGACATGGTGCGGTGGCTGGGTCCCCTCACATCCGAGGAGATCGCCGCACGGTGCCTCGACGATGTCGACTCCGACGCCGCGCTGACAGTTCTCCTGTCAAGCGGCCGCGTGATCGCGATCCGGCACCGCGGCGTCGACCTGTATGCCGCGGTCGAGGACGCTGCTCGCCTCCGCGACGGCCTGGGCGTTCCGCTGCCCCTCGGTGTTCCCGCCGACTTCCTCGCCGCAGTGCCCGACCCGATCGGCGACCTCGTTCATCGCTTCGCTCGAACGCATGGCCCCTTCACGGCCGACGACGCGGTCGCGGCTCTCGGCATGGCGCCTGCCGTCGTCGCCTCGGCACTCGAGACACTCGCGGCGCGGCACACCGTGGTCGAAGGCGAGTTCGTGCCCCTCGACGGGCCGCACCGATCCCAGTGGTGTCATTCCGACGTGCTCGGCCAACTGCGGCGAGGCTCCCTCGCAGCGGGCCGCGCCGATGTCGAGCCCGTTCCCACCCAGGTGTACGCGCGTTTCCTCCTCGACTGGCAGCACGTGGCGCCCCAGACTCGACTGCGGGGCGTCGCCGGAGTCGCGGAGGTCGTCGAGCAACTCGCAGGCCACCCCGTTCCGGCGTCCGCCTGGGAGACGCTCGTCCTGCCCGCACGCGTCATCGACTACGCGCCGTCGATGCTCGACGAGCTTCTCGCCTCGGGCGAGGTCTGCTGGTCGGGACACGGTTCGATCAGCGGTTCAGACGGATGGGTGGCGCTGCACCTCGCCGATGCCGCTCCCCTGACTCTGCGCGAACCCGACGATGTCGAACTCACGACCGTTCACGAATCGGTATTGGCCTCCCTCGACGGAGGCGGAGCCCTACGCGCCTCAGCTCTGGTCGAAGCGACGGGCGCCGACGAAGCGTCGGTGACGGCCGCCGTGTGGGACCTCGTGTGGTCGGGACGTCTCACCAACGACTCGTTCAGTGTTGTGCGCGCCGCACTGACACCTGCCCGATCGGCGTCCGCGCCCGCGCATCGCACACGCGGCCGCGCTCCTCGACTGCGGACGGCGCGCCTGTCGTCGCGTTACCTCGCAGGTGTGGACGGTCCGAGCCGCACGTCGCCGCTCCTGCAAGGCCGATGGTCCGTGCTGCAGCGACCCGACGTCGACTCGACCGCTGGAGCGGCCGCGACCTGCGAGATCCTTCTGGATCGGTACGGGGTGGTCACCAAGGGGTCAGTCACGGTGAGCGACGTCGACGGCGGATTCTCGCGGGTCTACAAAGCCCTCACCGTGTTCGAGGACGGCGGCCAAGTTCGCCGCGGATACTACGTCGACGGGCTCGGCGGCGCCCAGTTCGCGGCGGGTGCGACAGTCGATCGTCTCCGCGACGAGTTGCGGGTGCCACGCGAACGGGAGGCGGAGGCAGTCCTGCTCGCCGCGACCGACCCCGCGAACCCGTACGGCGCCGCCCTCGACTGGCCTGAGTCGGCTGACGGGCACCGCCCCGGACGCAAGGCCGGCGCCGTTGTCGTCCTGGTGTCCGGTGCATTGACCGTGTTCATCGAGCGTGGCGGGAAGACCGTCCTGACCTTCACCGACAACGTCGACGCCCTCGCGGCCGCAGCGGTGGCGGTCGCCGACGCGGTCCGCGCGGGCCGTGTCCCCCGCATCCACGTCGATCAAGTCGACCAGACGCCGGTGTCGACCACTGCATTCGGCCGTGAACTGGTGAACGCCGGATTCTCGTCGACCCCACGTGGTCTCCGCATGAACTACGACCCGAGGATGGGCTGATTCACCAGTGCCCGAAGGCGACACCATTTACGCGCTGGCGCGCCGCCTCCATGAGGTGCTGGCGGACGCGACCCTCACACACACCGACTTCCGGGTTCCTCGCTGGGCCCTCACCGACCTGTCCGGGGGTCGCATCACTGCGGTTCGGTCGGTCGGCAAACACCTCTTCATGGATGTCGAGCGACATGACGGCAGCGCCGTCTCGATCCATTCTCACTTGAAGATGGAGGGCGCGTGGGACGTCCACCGGCTGGGAACACGGTGGCGCAGACCAGGCCATTCGGCGCGCGTGGTGCTGCGCGCAGGCGACACTGAGGCCGTCGGCTTCAACCTCGGAGTGCTCGAGGTGGTCGCCGACCCGGCTGCGGCGGTCGCCCATCTCGGGCCGGATCTGCTCGGCGACGATTGGGATCCGGATCTGGCGGTGACGAACCTCGCCGCCGATCCCGACACACTCGTCGGCGCCGCCTTGCTCGACCAGCGTCTCCTGGCCGGTGTCGGCAACGTCTTCCGCAGCGAGATCTGCTTCCTTCTACGGGTGTCGCCGTACACCCGGACCGGCGACGTGGACCTTCCCGCTGTAGTGCAGACTGCCCGCAGGCTGCTGTGGGACAACCGGGTGCGCAGCGTTCGATGCACGACCGGCGTGCTGATCCGCGGCAAGGAACTGTGGGTGTACGGACGCGATCGGAAGCCGTGCCGGCGTTGTGGGGAGACGATCGTCCGCTCCGACCTCGACGGCCGCGTCGTGTACATGTGTCCTCGGTGTCAGGCAGGAGCCGCCGCCGGCGGGTGAACTGCGGCCGACATCCCATCCAGCGGGCCGTCCCACCCCGCGCGAGCCCGCGGCGTCCTACGTTCGGCGGAACCTGCCATCGGAGAATTGAGAGAAGGACCTGCCCGTGGACATCGCCGAACGCATCGACGCACTCGAACAGATCGAGGAGATCAAGACGCTCAAGTACCGATACTGGAGGGCCTGCGACGCCAAGGATCCGCAAGGCTTCCGGGACGCGTTCATATCGTCCGGCGCACGCATCGACTACGGCAGGCTCGGTTCGTTCGACGACGTCGAGCCCATGGCGCAGATCTTCGAGCAGGTCGCGCTCCACACGGTGGACGGCAAACACGTCATCTTCGACATGCATCACGGCATGCATCCCGACATCACGCTCACCGGACAGCACACCGCGACCGGCAGGTGGACATTGCGGTTCCGCCAGGTCAATCTCCTGGAGAACACCGAGACCGTCTCCACCGGCGAGTACCGAGACGAGTACGTCATCGAAGACGGTCGGTGGAAGACGTCGACGTGCTCCTTCACTGAGACCTGGTCGATGACGCGTCCCCTCGATCCGGCGGCCACGGTGTCCGAGGGAACGTTCGGGAGCATCGGATGAAGTTCGGAGTGTCGCTGTTCACCTGCGATCGAGGCATCACTCCGGCGGCGGCGGCTCGGTCCGCGGAGGCACACGGCTTCGACCACATCTACGTCCCCGAGCACACGCACATTCCCGTCGTCAGGAGTTCCAACCACCCGGCGACCGGCGACGAGACTCTGCCCGACGACCGGTATCTCAGAACACTCGATCCGTGGGTCAGTCTCGCGTCGGCCGCGTCGGTCACCGAGCGGATCGGTTTGGGCACCTCCGTCGCACTTCCGCTGGAACATGATCCGATCGCGCTTGCGAAGACGATCGCAACTCTCGATCACCTGTCGGGCGGTCGGGTCACGTTCGGCGTCGGGTTCGGATGGAACCTCGAGGAACTCGCAGATCACGGCGTTCCGCCCGCGAAACGACGGACTGCGCTCAAGGACTACCTCGCCGCCATGCAGGCGCTGTGGACGTCCGGCGAGGCCGAGCACGACGGGCCGTTCGTGTCCTTCGGACCCAGCTGGGCCTGGCCGAAACCAGTGCAGCAGCCTCGACCCGAGATCCTCCTCGGTGCAGGCGGAACGGAGAAGAACTTCGAGTGGATCGTCGCTGCAGGCGACGGTTGGATCACCACTCCGATCGAGGAGGCAGTCGAAGGCGGCATCGAACGCCTGACAACGCTGTGGGAGCAGGCCGGCCGCGACGGGTCGCCGCGGGTGGTCGTGCTGGGAGACACTCCGGATCCCGGCGCCCTCGCGAGGTGGCGAGACGTCGGCGTATCCGAAGTGATCTTCTCACTTCCCGACGACACGGCAGACGCGGTCGAGACCTTCATCGCCGAGTTGGCGACCGCCGTCGCGCCGTTCCGGTAGATCCCGGCGTCAACGTCGGCGACGTTTCCCGGTCTGGAACCGAGGAACGTCGCCAACGTGGCGAGATGAGTCTTCCGCCCCGCGCACACGTGACCATCGCCCCTCGCCTCGGCGTTCATCCGGTCCAAGAATGGAGGCATGAGCAACGATCCGGTGACCGTGATGACCGACGACCAAGCGTGGGAGATGCTCACCGGCACCGTCTTCGGTCGGGTGGCGGTGTCCGTGGATGACCGTCCCGACATCTTCCCGGTGAACGTCCACGTCGACGCCGCGGCGGGGACGATCCTCCTGCGAACTGCGGAGGGCACCAAACTGTCGATGATGGCGGTCAACAGCCACGTCGTCTTCGAGACAGACGCTTTCACCAGCAGGGTCGGCTGGAGTGTCGTCGCCCGAGGACGTGCCCGCGTCCTCGTCACAACCGACGAGGTCCTGCGCGCCGATCAGACCCCACTGCGCCCATGGATCCCGACGTTGAAGACGCAGTACGTCGAGATCACCGTTGACCGTGTCGCCGGGCGACGTTTCACGATCGGGCCGGAGCCTCAGCGAATCATCTCCTGACGATCTGGCGAGGGTGAGGTCATCTGGGAAGCATGGTTTCGCGTGCGAATCCGATGACCTCACCCGCGTCGATGTGCACGGACTGCGCCGCGGTGACCGCGTTGGCTTCCAGGTACGCCGACACGATTCTCTCGCCCGCTGCATACCCGGCGCCGGTGGGAACGCCGACCGGCGCAGTCCCGAAGAGGCTCGCGGTAGCGTCCCCGTGAATCCACGCGGTGAAGTTCTGCATCCCCGTCACGTCGAGCCCTGACGCGACCTTCGCGACGACGGCGTAGTCGTCGCGCGTCGATTGGGAGACAAAGTGGGTGTATCCCAGATCGCCGCACAGTTCGACGGCGAAGTGGTCGGCAAGCCCCTCGGCCACGACCTGCTCACCGACGGTTACGGTCTGCGGATCCCACACGATTCCGCCTGGGGCGTATCGGACGTTGTGGTGGAGTTCGTGCACTGCGATCGCTTCCAGGCGGTCCAGGACGACGTCGGTCGGCCAGACCGTGATCACGATGAAGCCGCTGATCCCGCCGAAGGCCGAAAGACCTCTCACCTCATCCATGAAGTGTGCATTCGTCGGGTCACCGACGACGAGGAGGACAGTCAGATCAGGCACCACGACGCCGGGAACAGCGGCTGCGATCGTGTCTGCCCCACGTCTCAGCGCCTCACTCAGCCGGTTCCATGCGTCGTGCTCGGCCAGTCGGTCGACTGCCCCGCGGACGACATCGGTCGCACCGACAACCGGAAATCCGAAGTTCTGCCGGTGCACCTGCTCCAGGTCGAGTTGGCCGGGAACGAACCGATACATGTCACGCATTGGTGACCACATCGCACGGACACCGTCAGCCCGTGAGCCCTCTTCCCCATCGAGTATCGCCGTCATCGCCGCCGCGCTGTCAATCACTGAGATCGTCATGCCGCCGACGGTAGAGCCTGACGTCAGGTGAGACTCAAGCTCGTGGGTCCAGGGCCAACACACCTACTCCGGAACGGGAACAGGCTCGAGGATCTCTCGTCGTGCCTCGGGCGCAGCGGCGCGCAGGGCGTCCGCGGAGGAGTCGTCGGGCTGTCGCTGCGACGCGATCTCTGCCTCCACTCGCGCCGTGTAGTTCTCGACCTCCCACGCTGTGGTCGCTTCGTCCCAGCCCAGGATCGGGGCCATCAGTTCAGCCACTTCGCGAGCGCAGTCCACTCCGCGATGGCTGTACTCGATCGCGATCCGCGTGCGACGAGCGAGTACGTCCTCGAGGTGCAGGGCGCCCTCGGTCGCAACGGCGTACACCACCTCGGCGCGCAGGTACTGCGGCGCGGCGTCGAGTGGCTTGAGCAGCGACGGGTCGGCCTCCGCGTCGTACAGCACGTCGTCGAGCAGTGAACCGTAGCGGTTCAGGAGCCGGCGGATGCGATACGGATGCAGTCCGAATCGCTGCCCCAGGTGCTCACACTGGTTGATGAGCGCGAAGTAGCCGTCGGCGCCGACGAGCGGCACCCGCTCGGTGATCGACGGCGCCACCCGTGACGGCAGGTAGTCGGTGCACGCGTCGACGGCGTCGGCGCCCATCACGCGGTACGTCGTGTATTTGCCGCCCGCGATCGACACCAGCCCCGGCGCGACGACGGCCACCGCGTGCTCGCGCGAGAGTGTCGAAGTGCCTTCGTCTTCACCGGCGAGAAGGGGCCGGAGTCCTGCGTACACGCCTTCGATGTCGTCGTACGTCAGCTTGGTGACCAGTTCGGTATTGACTCGATCGAGGATGTAATCGATGTCCTTGCGCGTCGCAGCGGGGTGCGCGAGGTCGAGGTTCCAGTCGGTGTCGGTGGTGCCGATGATCCAGTGGGTCTCCCACGGGATCACGAACAGCACCGAACTCGCGGTCCGCAGGATGATCGCCGTCTCGCTGACGATCCGGTCGCGGGGCACCACGATGTGCACGCCTTTGGAGGCGCGGACAGTGAAGTGGCCACGCTGTTTCGACAGCGCCTGGACCTCATCGGTCCACACACCGGCCGCGTTGATCACACAGTGGGCACGGACTTCCGTGGTCTCGCCGGTCTCGCTGTCGCGAAGCTTGACGCCCTTGATTCGGTCGGCCTCGGTGAGGAATCCGATCGCCTGAGTCGAGGTGCGGACCACCGCACCGTAGTTCGATGCCGTGCGGGCGAGGGTGAGGCTGTGGCGCGCGTCGTCGACAACGGTGTCGTAGTACCGGATCCCACCGATCAGCGAGCTGCGCTTGAGTCCGGGCGCCACCCGCAGCGCACCGGACCGCGAGACGTGCTTCTGGCCGGGGACCGACTTCGCGCCGCCCATCCTGTCGTACAGGAAAAGGCCTGCCGCCATGTAGGGCCGCTCCCAGAAACGTCGGGTGAGCGGCGCGAGGAACGGCAGCGGTTTCACCAGGTGAGGCGCGAGGAGACGCAGCGACAGTTCGCGTTCGCGCAGCGCTTCTTTGACGAGCCCGAACTCGAACTGCTCCAGGTAGCGCAGACCGCCGTGGAACATCTTGGACGAACGGCTCGATGTACCGGACGCGATGTCGCGCGCCTCGACGAGCGCGACCCGCAGGCCACGAGTCGCAGCGTCCAGCGCCGCACCGACTCCGACGACACCTCCGCCGATGACGACGATGTCGAACTGTTCGGTGCCGAGTCGTCGCCATGCCTCATCGCGGTAAGCGGGGCTCAGGTCGGCGGGCCGGTCGGGGTTGAACTCGCTGTCCATGGGCATCGAGCCTACCGGAGAGTAACCGGATGTGACGTGACACACTGTCCAACGTGAGTTCTCCCGGACAGTACGTCGTCTCGATCGATCAGGGCACCACCTCCACGCGCGCGATGGTCTTCGACCGCGCCGGGACAGTGGTCGCGAGTGAACAACTCGAACACGAGCAGATCTTCCCCCGCGCAGGCTGGGTGGAGCACGACGCGGTCGAGATCTGGCGCAACACCCGACGGGTCGCCGCCGCCGCTCTCGCCGCTGTGGAGATCCTGCCCGGAAACATCGTGGCCTGCGGCATCACCAACCAGCGCGAGACGACAGTCGTGTGGGACCGGGCGACCGGCGAGCCCGTCTACAACGCCATCGTCTGGCAGGACACGCGCACCGATGCGATCTGCCAGGAACTCGCCGAAGACGGTGGCGTCGACCGCTACCGCAAGCGGACCGGGCTCCCCCTCGCCGCGTACTTCGCGGGCCCCAAGGTGCGGTGGATCCTCGACAACGTCGACGGCGCCCGCGAACGCGCCGAACGAGGCGAGCTGGCCTTCGGCACGATCGATTCGTGGCTCGCGTGGAACATGACCGGCGGTCCGAACGGCGGACTGCACGTCACCGACGTGACGAACGCGTCGCGCACCTTGCTGATGGACCTGAGCACCCTGCAGTGGGATCCGGAGATCTGCGCCGAGATCGGCGTACCCATGTCGATGCTGCCGGAGATCCGCAGCAGCTCTGGCGTTATCGCCCCGCTGCGCAAGGAAGGCGCACTGCCCGGCGTTCCGCTCGCAGGCATCCTCGGCGACCAGCAGGCGGCCATGTTCGGTCAGGCGTGCCTCGAGCCCGGAGAGGCGAAGAACACGTACGGCACCGGCAACTTCCTGCTGCTCAACACCGGCACCGAGCCCGTCTACTCCGAGCACGGCCTGCTGACCACGGTCTGCTACCGGCTCGATGGAGAAGACGCACGCTACGCGCTCGAAGGTTCCATCGCGGTGACCGGATCGCTCGTCCAGTGGCTGCGCGACAATCTCGGTCTCATCTCCGATGCTCGCGAAGTCGAGACGCTCGCCAAGCAGGCCGACGACAACGGCGGCGTCTACTTCGTCCCGGCGTTCTCCGGTCTCTTCGCACCGCGCTGGCGTGCCGACGCGCGCGGCGTCATCGTTGGACTGACCCGATTCGCGAACCGAAATCACATCGCCCGCGCAGTGCTCGAGGCCACCGCATACCAGACCCGCGAAGTGATCGAGGCGATGGAAGCCGACTCCGGGGTCACCCTCCACACGCTGAAAGTGGACGGCGGAATGGTCCTGAACGAACTGCTGATGCAGTTCCAGTCCGACATCCTGTCGGTACCCGTCGTCCGACCCGTCGTGAACGAGACGACCGCTCTGGGCGCCGCGTACGCGGCGGGCCTTGCCGTCGGCTATTGGGAGAGCACCGACGACATCCGCGCGAACTGGGCGCAGGGCGGACGTTGGGATCCGTCGATGCCCGACGCCGACCGCGCTGCGCTCTTCGCAGGCTGGAACAAGGCCGTCGAGCACAGCTTCGACCTGGCCTGACTCAGATTTCGACCACATCGAGCCGCAGAACCTCTTGACATACAACCGAATGGTTGTATGTTTGAGACATGACCGAGGACGACGAGGACAGGGCGGACGCCATGTTCCACGCGCTCTCCGACAGGACGAGGCGGGACATTCTCCGCCGTGTCCTCGCCGGGGAGCACTCGGTCAGCGCACTGGCGGAGAAGTACACGATGAGCTTCGCCGCCGTGCAGAAACACGTCGCCGTTCTCGAGAAGGCCGGACTGCTGACCAAGCGGCGCGACGGCCGGCAGCAGTTGGCCTCGGGCGACGTGAACGCCGTCCGCTCGGTGACGTCGATGCTCGCCGACATCGAGCAGATCTGGCGCGGACGGATCGCCCGCATCGATGAGCTCCTCGCCGCCGACCCACCCGAATCCCACTGACTCACCACCCATCACACAAGGAGACGAAGCCATGCCTGTCATCTCAGCAACCCCCGACCTCGACAACCTCACCCTCACGATCACCGCGGAGTTCGCGGCACCCGTCGACCGGGTATGGCAGGTGTACGCCGACCCGCGTCAGCTCGAGCAGATCTGGGGTCCGCCCACGTACCCCGCCACGTTCGTCGACTTCGACTTCGCGCCCGGCGGCCAGGCCCGCTACTACATGACCTCGCCCGAAGGCGAGAAGTTCGGCGGCTGGTGGAAGTTCACCGCCATCGACGCGACGACCTCGTTCTCGTTCACCGACGGATTCGCCGACGGCGACCTCAACCCGGTCGACGGGATGCCGGTGTCGACGAACGTCTACGAGTTCTCACCGACCGAGACGGGCACACGGGCGGTGTACACGTCGACCTACGCGTCCGCCGAAGACCTCCAGAAGGTCCTCGAGATGGGTGTTGTGGAAGGCGCGTCGATGGCGATCAACCAGATCGACGCACTGCTCGCCGCCTGACGTTCGTCACACCACGAGTGGACGGCCGGATCGCACCCATGCGGTGATCCCGCCGTTCACTCGTTTCGCGGACCGGCCCAGACCGACGAGCACGGCGACAGCGTCTGCCGAGGCCAGGCAGTACGGCCCCGAGCAGTAGGCGACGACGTCCGCAGATTCGGGAAGCTCCGCAATCCTGCGGTCCAGATCTGCGACCGGAATCGACACGGCGCCCTCGACGTGGCCTCGGGCGTAGTCGTCCGCGGACCTCACGTCGACGAGCACAACGTCGTCCTCACGGAGCCTGCGGTCGAGTTCGGCGACGTCGACACTCTCCATCGGCGGGCGTCGCCGGTACAGATCGGCCAGTTCGTCTCGCAGTTCCGCGAGTGAACCCGCCGCGTAGTCGGCGAACGCGCCGAGGAAGGCCGACGTCGCGCTGTCAGCGATCCGATAGTGGATGTGGACACCCTCACGCCGTGACTGGACCAACTGCGCCGCACGGAGCTGCTGCAGCTGTGCCGACGTGTTCTTGACGGGGAGTCCGGTGGCGTCGGCGAGCTCTTCGACGGTGTGCTCCCCCGTCTCGAGCCGATCCAGCAAGCGCAGTCGCAACGGGTTCGACAGCGCCTTGCCGATACGTGACAGCTGACTGTAGATCTCGTCGTCGCCACTCACGACGACGCCTCCACCGGTTCGCGTCGCCACGCTCTCGCAGCAGAGAACTCGGCGAACGCGACTACGACGCCGAGCACTGCGAGAACCGCGAAGCCGAAGCTCAGCAGGCGCGCCGAGTCGACGATGTCGGGTCCGCCGAGGGAGACGAGCACACCTGCGAGCGCCGACCCGAAAGCGTTGGCGATGAGCTGGCTCGTGTTGAGACCGGCAGAGGCCTGTGCAGCCTCCGCGTCGTCGGTGCTCACCCGCATTCCGGCGGTGAACCAGTGCGCCATGGCCATGCCGATGCCACACCCCGCGAACAACAGCGTGACGTACCACCCGACGACCACCCAGCCGCCCGGATCCGCCACCTGCAGCAGCCCGTAGGCCAGCAGACCGACACCGAGGACGATCGGCCCCGCGACCCGCACCGCCCGCCGCATCCGATCGGTCTCGGCACCACTGCTCCAGATGGATGCGATGGTCCAACCCCAGGAGATCGCCGCGCCGAGGAAGCCCGCCGCAAGAGGCGACA
This sequence comes from Gordonia malaquae, assembly GCF_037148075.1. Lineage (NCBI taxonomy): Bacteria > Bacillati > Actinomycetota > Actinomycetes > Mycobacteriales > Gordoniaceae > Gordonia > Gordonia malaquae. The sequence goes on from NZ_JBBCUB010000004.1 coordinate 164,305, forward strand.
GGCCGCCGATCCGCTGACCGAACAGCGGAATGAACGTCTCCACGGTCGACACCGCGGCGAGCACCACAATGGCGAGGTAGATCCAGCGCAGCGGCGAGCGCCCCCGGTACGTCATCTCAGGCAGTACTCGACTGGTCGCGCCACGCTCGTACAGGATGAACGCGGCCGCCGCGATCGCCGCGACGCCGAGAAGCGCGACAGTGGCGGCGCCGTCCACGATCGACGCGATGCTGACTGCAGCGGCCGTCGAGGTCAACAGGGCGAGCGAGATCCACGGCACCGGGTCGGACGACACACCCGCCCCCGCGCCCGACGGAAGAGCGCGGAACGTGAGGGCGACCAGACCGAGGGCGATCGCCGCGAGAAGGCCGAAGGCTCCACGCCAGAGCCCGATCTGCGCGAAGAATCCGCCGACGATCGGACCGACGACATTGCCGACGCCCCACATCGCCGACATCAAGGCGATCGCTCGCTGCCAGAGGTTCGGCGGCAGAACCGTTCTGACGACGGCGAATCCGAGGCCTGCGAGGAGCCCGGCCGCGAGCCCCTGCAGTCCTCGCCCGACGAGCATGACGACCATGGTCGGCGCACCGCCGGCGATCGCGGTGCCGACTGCAAAGGCGATGAATCCGGTCGAGTACGACCATCGCGCCCCGAACCGCGCGAGGAGGCGACTGACCAGCATCGACGAGATGACGGACGCCACCAGGAACACCGTCATCGTCCACGAGTACAGCTCTTCGCCGCCGATGTCGGCGATCGCGTTCGGCAGCAGACTCGTCGTCAGATACACGTTGATCGCGTACAAGGCCACGCCACCGGCCATCACGATCACCGACGCACGATGATCGCGCCCCATCAACTCACGCCAAGCACCCATATTCCAAAGATTATTAGAGTATGTGCTCGTGGTCCAGTCAGTCGAGGTCGTCGTGCCGAACGAGCTGACGCGCGGCCTCGGCGACGGAACCCGACAGCGACGGGTACACCGAGAACGTGCTCGCGACCTCGGACACCTGCAGCTTGTTCTCCACTGCCAAGGCGATCGGCAGGATCAGTTCTGAGGCGTTCGGCGCGACGACGACGCCACCGATCACCACACCGGTCGCGGGGCGGCAGAAGATCTTGATGAAGCCACGACGCAGCCCGGACATCTTGGCCCGGGGATTGGTCTTGAGCGGCAGCATCACGGTGCGGGCCGGGTACTCCCCCGCGTCGATCGCCTTCTGCGACACTCCGACGTTGGCGATCTCCGGACGCGTGAAGATCGCGGACGCGACGGTCTTGAGCCGCAGCGGGCTGACACCCTCGCCGAGCGAGTGGTACATCGCGATGCGGCCCTGCATGGCGGCGACGGATGCGAGGGGCAGCAGGCCCGTGCAGTCGCCTGCCGCGTAGATGCCGGGCACCGAGGTGCGCGACACGCGGTCGACGGTGATGTAGCCACCACGGTCCACCGCGACGCCCGCATCCTCGAGCCCGAGGCCCTCCGTGTTCGGAACCGAGCCGACAGTCATCAGGACGTGCGTTCCGACGACGGTCTTGCCGTCCGCGAGGTGAACTGTCGCAGTGGTCTCGTCGCGCGTCACCTCATCGGCACGAGCGTGCTTGATGAGTGTGACTCCACGCTCGGAGAAGGCGTCCTCGAGAACGAGTGCAGCGTCCTCGTCCTCGTGCGGGAGCACACGGTCGCGGCTCGACACGAGGGTCACCTTGACTCCGAGCTCGGTGTAGGCGTGGGCGAACTCGGCTCCGGTGACACCCGAGCCCACGATGATCAGGTGCTCTGGCAGTTCGGTCAGGTCGTACAGCTGTCGCCAGTTGAGGATGCGCTCGCCGTCGGGCACCGCAGTCGGAAGCACACGCGGTGATGCGCCGGTCGAGATGAGGACGACGTCGCCTTCGAACTCCTGCTCCGTGCCGTCCTTGAGAGTGGCTACGACGGTGTGCGCACCGATACCCGGCTTGGTGTCTGCGAGTCGTGCACGCCCCGACACGATCTTGACGCCCTCGGAGGTGAGGCGCGCACGGATGTCGGCCGACTGCGCGAACGCGAGGTCCTTCACGCGCTGGTGGATGCGCGGAAGGTCGATCTGTGAGGCGTCCACCTGCACGCGGACGCCGAGGTCCTGTGCGCGTCGGACGTCGGTGCGAATGCCGGTCGATGCGATGAACGTCTTGGACGGAACGCAGTCCCACAGGACGCAGGCGCCGCCGGGTCCGTCGGAATCGATCATCGTGATGTCGGCGCCGTACGCTGCGCCGGCCAGTGCCGCCTCGTACCCGGCCGGGCCTCCACCGATGATGACGATTCTGGACACAGTGGCACGCTCCTGTACGAAGTGGGACGGATTGACTACTCAAACTTAGCCGGGTCGCGGTTCCGCCGCATCGCGGAAGCGAATAGGCTGGCCGCGTGCCCATCTACGCCGCGTACGCCTCGAACATGGATCCTGCGCAGATGCTGCAGCGAGCTCCCCACTCGCCGATGTCGTCGACCGGCTGGTTGTGCGGCTGGCGGCTGACGTTCGCGGGCGACGACATCGGCTGGGAGGGATCCCTCGCGACCGTCACCGAAGACCGCGACGACCCGGACGCTCGAGTGTTCGTGGTGCTGTACGACGTTCCCGATGAGGACGAGAAGAATCTCGACCAGTGGGAGGGCACCGAGCTCGGTGTCCACCGCAAGATCCGGGCGCGCGTCGACACCGCTGACGGGCCCGTGCTGGCGTGGCTGTACGTGATCGACGGCTACGAGGGCGGCCTTCCGTCGGCCCGGTACCTCGGTGTGATGGCGGACGCCGCCGAAGTCGCAGGCGCACCCGCCGACTACGTCCAACGCCTCCGCCTGCACGAAGCGCGCAACGTCGGCCCCGGCCCCGCCGCGCCCCTCGACGACGACTGACCAGTCACTCCACTTCCCCTGCACGCGCGATCCTCCTGCTCGTTGAGCGAGCGAAGCGAGTCGAAGCGTCGCGACAGACACGCTGACGATCACACGAGATAGCTCATGGTGACGGCACACTTCGACTCGCTGCGCGGGTCTTGAGCGAGCTTGCGAGTCGAAGGCGCTCAACGGGCAGGAAGTCGCGTCGCTTGCCAAACTGCGGCGCAGAGGCGCTGGAGTCGGGGAACTGGAGTCGTTCGCGCGAGTCGGTCAAGGTCAAGCGCCGAGAATGACTCCGGCGAGGGTCGCGATCCCGACGCCGAGTGCGCGTTCGTCGATGTCGAAGTTCGGTTGGTGAAGGTCGCACATCGGTCCGGTGCCGCTCCACACGCCGAGTCGAGCCATAGCGCCGGGCACCTTCTCCAAGTACCAGGCGAAGTCCTCCCCGCCGGGCGACTGCGGTGTGTCGACCTCCGCATCGGGACCGATTCCGGCAACGGCGTGACGCAGCATCTGGACCGAGTCGACGTCGTTCACCACCGGCGGCACACCGCGGAAGTATGTGATGTCGCACGCGACGCCGAGCGGTGCCGCGATCTCGCCGATCACGCTGCGGACCAGCGGTTCGAGCAGCTGCCACGTCTCGTGATCACCGGTCCGGACGGTGCCGCGCATGCGACCCTCTTGCGGGATCGCATTCGGAGCGTTGCCGGAGTGGACGGCGCCCCAGGCCATGACGGTCCCCGACCGCGGGTCGACGCGGCGCGACAGGATGCCGGGCAGCCCGGTGATGATCGCGCCCATCGCGTACACGAGGTCGCTGGTGAGGTGCGGGCGTGAGCTGTGACCGCCGGGCCCGTGCAGATGCACTTCCACTCGGTCGGCCGCAGACGTGAGCGGCCCGGGTCGCAGGCCCACGGTGCCCACCTTGAGATGGGGGTCGCAATGCAACGCGAAGATCCGACTCAGCCCGTCGGTCACCCCGGCGTCGATCGCGTCGAGCGCTCCTCCGGGCATCACCTCTTCGGCGGCCTGGAACAGCAGGCGCACACCGACTTTGAGGTCGCCCGCCTTGTGGATCTCGTTCAGCAGCATGCCGACGCCCATCAGGATCGCGGCGTGCGCGTCGTGTCCGCACGAGTGCGAGACGCCCTCGTTGCGCGACGCGAACGGCAGGCCGGTCTGCTCGGGGACGGGCAGCCCGTCGAGGTCGGCGCGCAGACCGATGCGCGGTGCGTCGACCGGTCCGAGATCGCACACCACACCGGTGCCTTTGGGCAGCACGGTCGGGGCGAGACCGGCCTCGGTCAGGACACGTACGACGGTCGCGGTCGTCTTCGTCTCGGCCATCGACAGCTCGGGCGACGCGTGGATCTCACGCCGCAGGGCGATCGCCTGGTCGAGGTTGGCGGCGAGCCAGTCCTCGATGACCGGATTCATCAGAGGAGAGTCGCCGGGGTCGGCGTGTTCAGATCATCGAGCAGCGGCAGACGCAGGCCGCGCTTGATGACGGCCTGGTTGTCGCCGACGAGCGCGGTCCGCGTGCGGGCCACCTCGCGAGCACGTTCGAGAAGCGCGTCGGCACCGACGGCCTCGTCGACGATCCCGGCGGCGACAGCGTCGTCGCCGCCGTACCGACGACTGGTCAGCATCGCCTCGGTGGCGGTCGCATCCGGCATGCGGGTGCGCACCAGCGCGGCCATACCGCGAGTGAAAGGCATGTTGAGCGCAGCCTCGGGCAGCGACCAGAACCCACGATCGTTGCGCATGATTCGGTGGTCCGCACACAGCGCGAGCATCGCGCCCGCACCGAACGCGTGGCCGTTGATCGCGACGATCACCGGCGCGGGAACGGTCAAGACCTTGGCGTACAACGCGTGGACGGTGTCGAGGTACGCGGGAAGCTTGTCACCGTTGGCGAACACGTAGTCGGTGTCGAGGCCGTTGGAGAAGAACTTTCCGGTCGCCGAGATGATCAGCGGCTTCCGCGCGGCGACCGCCTCGTCGATCAGAGCGGTCACCGACGGCATCCACTCGACGCCGAATCGGTTCTCCGGATTGGTCTCGTCCAATTCGACGCCTTCGGCGCCCAGATAGAGCTCGGCTGCGTCATCGGTCACGTTCAAGTACGGCATAGCTGAGAACCATATCGTAGGGCTGAGAACCGTATCTTAGGCTTGTCCCATGGATCCGACCGTCGACCCCGATGCCGCCGCGATCGCCGCGGCAGCCACCATCGCCGCCGAGACCGACTGCACCCGACACGACGTGGCGGTGGTGCTCGGGTCCGGATGGGCGCCGGCCGCCGACGCGATAGGGACGCCGGTCACCGAGATCCCGATGGTCCGCGTACCCGGCTTCACACCACCGTCTGCACAGGGTCACGCAGGTGTCATCCGGTCGGTACAACTCGAAGGCGTCCGGGTGCTCGTCCTCCTGGGGCGCACACACGCGTACGAGGGCCACGACCTGGCCCGGGTCGTCCATCCAGTCCGAACCGCTGCCGCGGCGGGTGCCCACACCGTCGTCCTGACGAATGCTGCGGGCGGCATCGCTCCGGGGCTGTCCGTCGGTCAGCCAGTGCTCATCTCCGACCACCTCAATCTGACCGGTCGCTCACCGCTGCGCGGCGCGCACTTCGTGAACATGGTCGACGCGTACCGGCCGTCGCTGCGCGAGATCGCTCGGCGAGTGGATCCCGACCTCGTCGACGGCGTGTACGCGGGGCTGCCCGGCCCGCAGTACGAGACGCCCGCCGAGATCCGCATGCTGGCGACGATGGGCGCCGACCTCGTCGGCATGTCGACGGTCCACGAGACGATCGCCGCCCGTGCCGCGGGCGTCGACGTCCTGGGTCTGTCGCTGGTGACAAATCTCGCCGCGGGCATCACCGGTGAGGCGCTCGATCACGCCGAGGTGCTCGCCGTGGGCCGGGAGTCGGCCACGCGGATGGGCGCACTGCTCCGCTCGGTGATCTCCGAGATCGCCTGATGCTGTCGTTCGGGACCGCCGGTCTGCGCGGTCCGGTGCGCGACGGTCCCGACGGCATGAATGTGGAGAACGTCGTGCGTGCGACCGCCGGCCTCGCCGCATGGCTCGTCGACAATGGCGACGCCGGACGGACCGTTGTGGTCGGCCGCGATGCCCGCCACGGGTCCGAGGCGTTCGCCGACTCCGCGCGCGAGGTGTTCGCGGGTGCCGGGTTCGATGTCGTCGGCCTGCCCGAGCCCGGCCCGACGCCCCTCGTCGCGTTCGCCTGCCGTGCGTTGGACGCAGCGGCGGGCGTCATGATCACCGCGTCGCACAATCCGCCCGCCGACAACGGCTACAAGGTGTACCTCGATGGAGGTGCACAGCTCATCAGCCCGGACGACCGGGACATCGAAGCCGCGATCGGCGCGGTCGATCCCTCATCCGTCCGGCGCACGACGCCGGTCGACGATGGCCGCGGCGGCCGGATCCGCGACGACTATCTAGCACGGCTCGCCGCCCGATTCCCTCGCTCTGACGGTCCGCCGGTGCGAATCGCGCTCACCGCGATGCACGGAGTCGGCGGCGCGCTTGCCGTCGAGGCACTTGCCCACGCCGGCTTCACCGACGTCCATACGGTGCCCGAGCAGTTCGCCCCCGACCCGGACTTCCCCACCGTCGCGTTCCCCAATCCGGAGGAACCCGGAGCGACCGACCTCCTGCTCGCCACCGGCCGCCGCGTGGACGCCGATCTCCTCATCGCCCTCGATCCGGATGCGGACCGGTGCGCGGTCGGGGTCCGAGACGGCGACAGTTGGCGCATGCTGACCGGCGACGAGACCGGCGCCCTGCTCGGCGATGCGATCATGCAGGCTGCCCCCTCGGGTTCGGTGGTCGCCAGTTCGATCGTGTCGGGAACGCTGATGCACACGATCGCCGTGTCGCGAGGCTTTGACGCGCGCCGCACCCTCACCGGGTTCAAATGGCTGGTCCGCGCCGGTGAACCACTCGTCTACGCGTACGAGGAAGCGCTCGGGCACTGCGTGGATCCCGACGCCGTCCGAGACAAGGACGGCGTCGGGGCGACAGTCGCGTGCGCGTTGATCGCCCGAGCCTGGCAGGATCGCGGCGGATTGTCGGCGGCACTGGACACCCTGATGGCCCGACACGGGGTCCACGTGACCAGCCAACAGTCGGTTCGCTTCGACGACGCCGCCGAGGGTGCGGCACTACTGCGTCGGTTACGTGAACGACCCCCGACCGCAGTCGGCGGCTTCACGATGACGGTCGCCGACTACGCCGACCGAACTGACGGACTGCGGACGGACGGCCTTGAACTGGTCGGGAGCGACGACGCAGGCGGAACGCTGCGCGTGATGGTGCGCCCGAGCGGCACCGAACCCAAGATCAAGTTCTACGGCCAGGTGACCCGGCCTGCCGACATCGATACCGTGAGGGCAGTCCGCGACCGCGCGGCCGCCACCTTGCAACGCGCAGTCGACAGTGTGCTGGACGCGTCACGCACCGAGGAGTCGAACCGATGACCTACCCGCCGAACGGGCAGTTCCCGAACCAGTATCCGACGAATCCGCCCGAGCCTCCTCGGTCGCAGTGGTCGTCCCCCGCTGTGGTGGCCGCGGTGATCGCCGGCGTCGTGGTCCTGGCAGGCGGTGTCATCGCCGCGGTGTACTTCGCCAAGAGCGACAACTCCGATACCGCGGGACCCACATCCTCCTCGACCGTCCAGCAGGGGCCCGTATCGCAGTCGACGGTGACGGTCACCGGGACGCCGGACGTGACGACCACCTACACGCCGTCGCCGGCCACCACCACACAGACCCACGACGCACCCACCGTGATCGGCGCCGACCGGCAGGGATTCACATCGATCAGCGCGGCACGATGCAACGCCGACGACGACGCCGTGTTCGTCGGCTACACCGCACGCTCGCACGTCGTGATCTGCCAGGTCGGTTCGGACACCTCACGCCTGTACTACAAGGGCTACGCGGAAGGCGACTCGATCGAGGTCGGGTATCCGAGCCGGTCGGGCGACACCTTCGACGCGCAGAACGGCAGCACCGTCTACCGTGTGTCGCCGTCCGCGTTGACAATCCTCGTACCCGGCGACAGTCCCACCGTCGAGCCCATGATCAGTTCCTGGGTGAACTGACCCTCCGCACCCGCCACGCAGCGACGGTGGCCACCGCCATCACCGCGGCGACCGGCCACAGCGCCGACACGCCCCACGCGACGTAGAGCAGCGCACCGAGCAGCGAGCCCGCGGCCAACGCCGACCACATGCCGAGATAGCGGACCCACCTCCACCGGGGACCGCCGAGCAACGCCGCACCGACCTGTTGGGCCGCTTTGACAAGCGTCCCGGTCATGTACGTCAGCCCGATCGACACTTCGCCGTCCCGCAGGAACGTCGCGTTCATGACGCCCATCGCGACTGCGACCCCGAGGATCGGCGGGACTGCCGACGACATGACACTCAGCGCGGCCGAAGCGGCCACCAACAGAGTCGACGCCGCCAGGACGGTGACGCGGCCGTCGCGCACTCGGGAGAGCAGTGCGCCGATGACGCCGCCGACGAAGAACAGCACGATCAGACCGACCGCACGCCCGGCATCGGCCCAGCGCAGGTCGACGGCTTCCGCCGACATGCGCGTGGTGTTGCCGCTCATGAACGAGACGAAGTACCCGCCGAGGTGCAAGAATCCGATCGCGTCGAGGCTTCCCGCTACGGCGGCCAGCACGAGTGCCAGGGCCACCTCGCGGCCACGTGCAGACTGCACCGAGTCAGCGGGGGCCGAACTGGCGGTCGCCTGCGTCGCCGAGTCCCGGCACGATGAACGAGTCCTCGTTGAGATGCTCGTCGATCGCGCCGATCACCAGGCGCAGGCCGCGGTGCGCGGACCCCTGCAGTGCGGCGACGCCTTCCGGAGCGCCGACGACACACACCGCGGTGAGGTCGGTGGCACCGCGTTCGGCGAGCAGGTCGAGCGTGTGGATCAGCGAACCTCCGGTCGCGAGCATCGGGTCGAGCACGTAGACGGGCTGGCCGGACAGGTCCGCGGGCAATGACGCGAGGTACTCGACGGGCTGCGCGGTCTCCTCGTCGCGTCCGACACCGACGAATCCGATCCTGGCGTCGGGCAGCACCGCCAGCGCCGATTCGAGCATGCCCAGACCCGCACGAAGGACCGGCACGAACATCGGTGGCGTCGAGACGCGTGCTCCGGGCGCGACGGCGACCGGCGTCTGGACGTCGATCTCATCGACGTCCACGTCGGCGAACGCCTCGTAAACCAGCATCTGCGACAGGCGGGCGAGCGCGCTGCGGAACGCCGTGTTGTCGGTGGCCTGGTCTCGCAAGATCGACAGCCAGGCACGGGTCAGCGGATGGTCGACGACGCGCACATGCACGCCGTCGTCGGAAGCCGAAGTCATGCGCAGATCTTATGCCGGGCCCGATCACCTCGGGCGGTAGAAGCCCTCGAAGGTCTGCCCGGCGTTGGTCGTCCGCAGAGGCGTGACACCCACCGGATCGCCTCCGGTCTCGACGAACTGGTTGTTCCCGATGTACATCGCGACGTGACCGGACCAGACTGCGAGATCACCCGGCATCAGTTCAGACTGCGACACTTGGACGCCCGCGAGGTCCTGATCCTGCGCGAGTCGCGGCAGATCGAGTCCGGCCTGTCGATACGCCCATTGGGTGAATCCGCTGCAGTCGAAACCGTCGGTGGTGGTGCCTCCCCACACGTACGGGGTGCCTTGGACACTCAATGCCGCCCTCACGGCACGTGCGGCACGTTCGTTCGGCGCCTGCACCACGGTCCCGTCGGGCAGCACGACCTGCGTCCCCGTTCCGCCGACCGAGGTCGGCCCGGCGCCTCGCGGACTGACCTCAGCGGGCGCCCGATGCCGCTCCAGCGCCGCCGTGTCGTCAGCCAGTTCAGTCTGCGCCCGCCTGACCACCGCGACTCCACGCTCGATGTGGTCGAGCGCGAGCGGAACCAATGCGGCGAGCCCGGCAGGAGTCGCGACGGACCCGAGCGCACCGGCGGCCGCGACGAAGGAGTCCACAAGTCCGTTCAGTTCGGTGTTCGCCGCTTTGACGTGCGCGGCCGCCGCTGCGATGACGGTGGCGACATCGGCGCCGTCGTCTCCGACGGTGCGGTCGGTCTGCGCCAGGACCCGTACTCTGGCCGCCGCCGCGTCAGCGCCGGTCCCCCGCCATCGCGCCGACGTCGCCGTCATCGTCCGCTCGGACTGGTCGGCAGCCGCTCCGAGGGTCTGTGTCGACTGAGCCAGCGCTGCGGTGGCCCCCGTGGGAAGGTCACCGGTGCCCAGCGTTGCGATCAGCACCTTCAGCGGCGCGATGAGCACGTCGGCGATCATGCCGTCACCTTCTTGGCACCGTCGGCGTCACAGCAGGTGTACGCGCAGCAGGCCGCCGTGGTTCCGACCGACGTGTTCGTGTGTGCCGTCGACAATGCGTCGAGCTTCCTTGTCCGTTGCACCGTCACGTCGGCGAGGGCGGCGAGGAATCCGGCGCCGATCAGTCCGAAGACCGGCGCCAATGCGCCGGTGTCGAGCCGTTCGGCGTCGGCCTGGTCACGAACCCGGTCGGCGGCGCCCCGCTGCGCGTCGGCGACCGTGCGTAGTGCGGTCTGGTCAACTGTCACTGCCTTCATACTCAGTTGGACGCACAGAATCAGCGTTCGGTTCCACGGTGTCCGGCGTGTCGCGTCAACCGAATGTGAACGTGAACCAGGAGACGCCAGGCGAGACGTCGAAGGTGAGCAGCCGGCTTCGGGGACCGCCGTCTGTCAGCCGATACAGGCGAGGGACGCCGTCGACGTCGATCACCCGGTCGGGACGTCCGTCCTGGTGCACCACTACCCGGCCGCTGCCGCCGAGAACCGCGTTCACGTCGTCGGCTGTGCTCGCCAGCCGGATCCGAGCCTCGGCCCGAGCCGTGACCGACTCGTCCCCGACGTCGAATCGACCGGAGAGCCCGTACGTATCGTCGGGTTGTCGCGCCGCGAGCGAGAAGTCGTTCGGCCCGTTGGTGAGGTCAGGCGATCCCGCGTAGACGCCACTCGCGCGCGTCGACGACAGGTACATCTCCGGTGACACGGCGCTGGACGGCGCCGACGTGTCGGCCGTGTTCACCGGCGCGGGCAGAACCGCACCGGGCGACGCCGCGCGCAGCAGGTCCCGGATGCCGTTCTCGACCTCGCGATAACGCCCCTCCCCGAAGTTCGCGGCGCGGATCCGACCCGTGGCGTCGATCAGGTACTTGGCGGGCCAGTAGCGATTGCCAAACGCCTGCCAGATCGCGTAGTCGTTGTCCTGCACCACCGGATAGTCGATGCGCTCGGCCCCGATGGCCGACGCCACGTTGCCCGAGTCCTTCTCGAACGCGAACTCCGGAGTGTGCACACCGACCACGACCAATCCGGCGCTCCGATACGCGTCGTACCACTGTCGAACGTGCGGGCCGTCGCGCAGACAGTTGATGCACGAGTAGGTCCAGAAGTCGACGAGGACAACTCGTCCACGCAGGTCGGAAGCAGTCAACGGCCGACCGTCAGCGGTGTTGAACCATCGCCCACCGCCGTCGAACCCGGGTGCCGCGCCGCAGTCGGCGAGACCGTCTGCCTCCCCGCGGCACGCGGCGTCGCCGGAGTTCGAGCGACCGAGCGCGTCGTTCACGGCATCAGAGTTGGAGAGCGCACGATCGGCGGCCGCCGTGTAACTGGGAAGTGCCGCTTGCAGACGGGCCGGGGCGTCCACCACCAGTGCCGCAGCGAGTCCGATGAGCACCACGCCGCCGACGATTCGGAAGGTGCGCTGACGACTGCGATACGCCGCGAGCCTCCTCGATAGGGATGCCCCGGCAGCGGCGAACACCGCGAGCGGGAGCGCCGCGCCGATCGCGAAGGCCACCGTCAACACCACTGTCCGCCAACCGATCTGACCGGTGGCACCGGCCACCGAGATCGCAGCCAGGACCGGACCGGCACACGGCACGTACAGCGTTCCGAGCCCGATGCCGAGCAGGTACGGCGCGAAGCGTCCACCTCGCCCTGCGGAGGTGAACGCAGGCATCCGCGCGAACGGCCGCTCCAACAGATGGGACACCTGCGGCACGATCAGCCCGACACCGATCAGGATCAACAGGACGATGCCCGTCCACCGCAACACCGAATCCGGCAGCCCGAGTGCGCTGAGGATCAGTGTGCCGAGCAGCGAGATGATGCTGAAACTGGTGACGATTCCGGCGATGATCGCGGGAGTCCGCCATCGATTCGGGGGATCCTCTGCGTCGTCGGACACCGCCGATCGCGATCCGCCGGTCACAAAAACGATCGGCAGCATCGGCAGCACACACGGTGACACTCCTGTCACCAGCCCGCCTGCCAACCCGACCAGAATCACCGTCAGCACGACACTCTCCTCACTGACCACGCCGCAGTCGGACGCTCGTCATCAGTGATTCGTCACCGTGCCCCGCAGGGATCGGTCGTCATCGCATCGGGATCGTCACCACCATCGGCGACGACGGCTGGTGGGAGCCTGCCATCGGTTCGACGGACAGGCCGATGTCGCCCGGTCGATCCATGTCGGCCATCACGACCGACGTGTCGCCCGCACCGCTGCGGACAACTCCCGCGCTCTTCTTCCGACCCCCGACGGTGATCCACACCTGATATCCCATCTCGGGCTCGGTCGCGGGGAGGTCGGCGACCGTCACGACGGTGGCACGCATCGACGGCGCGTACATCGCGGCGATGGTGCCGTCGCCGACCGTTCCGGTGGCCTTCTCCATGTCGGGGGCGGCAAGAACCTGCCGCATCGTGTCGTCGTGCAGCACGATCGGAGGCGCGTCCCCGGCGCGGTTCGAGGACCACACCGCGGCACCGATCCCTCCCCCCACGACGACAAGTCCCACAGCGGCTGCGACCATCAATCGCTTGGCGCGTCGGTCGTGCCTGGGCTTCGGCGAGTGCGTCGCGGCCAACACCGCCGACCGCAGGCGTTCAGGCACCGGTTCGACGTCGGTGGACATCATCGCCGCGGCTTCACGCAGGTTGTCGAGTTCCGCGCCGCAGCTCGGGCAGTCGTCGACGTGGCGGAGGAGTCGTCGGCGTTCCACGTCGTCGACGGCGTCGACCGCCAGGGCGCCCAATGCGTCGAGCGGATGTTCGTCCGTGGTCATCACAGGCCTCCCATGCAGGTCCGGAGCCGTTGCAGGCCGTCGCGGATACGAGTCTTGACAGTCGCCGGGTTCACGGCGAGGACGGCGGCGACCTCGGCGTATGTTCGGCCGCCGAAGTACGCGAGGTCGATCGCTTCTCGCTGTCGGCCGGTGAGCCCGTCGAGGCAGCGACGGACGCGGCGTGTCTCGTCGCGGTCGACCGCCGCCTCGCTCACCGTGTCATGACCGGACGGACGTGCCGCCTCGTACGCGATGTCTCTGCGGTTCGCCGCCGAGTCGTGGCGCACCGTGTCGACTGCGCGCCTATGGACAAGGGTCGTGACCCACGCCGTCGCCGATCCGCGACTGCGATCGAACGACGCCGCATCGCGCCACACCTGAAGCCACGCGTCCTGAACCACCTCTTCGGCCAACGACGCGCTGGCGACCACTCTCCGCGCCAGCGCCAGATTGCGCGGCGCGAGCGCGTCGAAGAGGGCCGCATACGCCTCTCGGTCGCCTGCCGCCACCGCCTCGAGCAGTTCCTCGGGCTGAACTTCCACAGTTCTCACACCCTCGATTCGTCGCGAGCCCGTCCAGAGATTGGTCGTGGATCAGAACCAATCCTTCGCCTCGGCCGTCGCGAATCGGTGAATGAGGGGCGCGATCGGCGCGTCCACACATCGAAAGGCACGACATGTCGACCACCAGCTCGATCTCCCCCCGCACCGTCGCCGGAGCAGTTCTCGCCGGAGCCGCCTCCCTCGCCCTGCTCACCGCCTGCGGAGACGACTCCTCATCCAATGAGTCGCCGACGAGCGGGATGACACAGCCGATGTCGTCGACCATGATGATGCCGCCGCCGATGTCGTCCGACCCGAAGATGTCGCCCGAGATGACAAGCTCTGAGATGTCTCCGCAGGTCACAAGCCCTGCAATGACACCGGGCATGACCATGGACCACTGATCGGTCACGTTGTCGTCACGCGTTCCAGAGTCCGTTTCGGGCCACTGACCAGGGTGCGTGCAGCGGGATCGACAGAACATGACTACGCTCTGTGATCATGGCCGGAGACATTGTCCCCATCGAACTCGGACTCACCGAAGGCAACCTGTTCACACTGTGGGCCCCACGCTGGCGCGAGGGCGACGACGAGTGGGAGGCGTTCCTCGGTCTCGACGAGGATCTGTACGCTCTCGACTCCGTCGCCGAGCTCGCCGCATTCGTGCGCGGTGACGACGACAACGACCTCGCCGATCATCCCGCGTGGGAGACGATCAAGCAGCTCCAGGCCGACGAACTGGTGCCCGACGACCGTCACTCCTACGACCTCGTCGGCGTGCCGGAGCTCGCCGCAGAGGACCCGCGTGCCGAGGTGGTCGCCGAGCTCGAAGACGCACTCGAGATCGTGCGGATCATCGGCGAGGTCTGCGAGCTGACCCCGATCACGAAGGTGTTCACCGGCAACCCCATCCTCGGCGCCGTCACCGTCGGCACCGACAACTTCGCCGGACGTGACGGCGTTGACCTGTGGGTCCGCATCGGCCGCATCATCGCGAAGAACTGGGACGACGTCCTCGACGCTCTCGACGAGGTCATCTCGCGCCCCAAGGTGGACGCCGCGGCTGTCGAAGAAGCCGAAGAGGAGCTCGCCGCAGCTGCGTCGGCCGAAGACGAGGACGAGCCGGAAGACGAAGACGGCATCGACTCGATCGACGACGAGGACGAAGAGGCTGACGACGACGAAGGCGAAGACGACGATGATCTCGTCGACGAGGACGACTTCTGGGCGGCCGTCGGCATCGACCCGATCCGCATCTACACCGATGAGGGCGAGTTCCTGACTCTGCGCTGCTATCTCGGCGACGATCCGCTGTTCCTCGGTTCGAAGGGCAAGATCTTCGGCTTCGGCTCCGAGCGCGCACTGACCCGCTTCCTCGCTGACGGCAAGGGCCACGACCTGGCGAAGCTCTCCACCTTCGCTGATGTCCGGAGCGCCGCCGAGACCGCGGAGATCGAGTACCAGGTGCTCCCGGAGAACGTGTATTCGTTGCAGGGCATCGACGAGGACATCCTCGATGGTCCGCGCCGCGTCGACTCCAAGCAGCTCGATCTCGCGGTCGAACTGCTCACCGACGCCGCGGACTACGCGGGGATCGACACCGTGGGTGAGGAACTCGCGTCGACCACGCCCCTCGGCTGGTTCGTCGACTACACGATCAACCCGGACCCCAAGCGCCTCGCTCCGTCGGGCCCGTTCGACAACGAGGCCGAAGTGTGGCGCGCCCTCGTCGTCGACTTCGAGGACCGTCTCACCAAGCGCGGCTAGCATTTCCGACGCTTAAGGGGCGATTCGGTGTCACCTGGTGACACCGAATCGCCCCTTAGTGCGTCATCCGTCGAATCGCTGCGACTTCAACCTCGCGAAACCCGGCTTGATGACGCCGTCGATGAGGGCGATCCGTTCGTCGAACGGCAGGAAGGCCGACTTCATGGCGTTGACCGTGAAACGTTCGAAGTCGGCCCAGTCGTAGCCGAACTGCCGGTGCAGGAGCATGAACTCCCGACTCATCGACGTGTCGCTCATCAGCCGGTTGTCGGTGTTCACGGTGACGCGGAACCGGAGTCGGGCCAGCACGTCGAACGGGTGGTCGGCGAGGGACGCGACGGCGCCTGTCTGCACGTTGCTGCTCGGGCACAGTTCGAGGGGGATCCGCTTGTCGCGGACGTAGTGCGCGACTCTGCCGAGCGTCGCTCCGTCGACGGGTCGACCGGGAGACACTCCGCCGCCGGGCAGTGTCACGTCGTCCATCACTCGTACGCCGTGACCGAGGCGCTCCGCTCCGCAGAACGCGATCGCCTCGTGGATCGACGGCAGCCCGAACGCCTCACCTGCGTGGATGGTGAAATGTGCACACTCGCCGCGCAGGTACTCGAAGGCGTCCAGGTGGCGGCTTGGCGGGAATCCGGCCTCGGCGCCCGCGATGTCGAACCCGGCGACGCCTCGGTCGCGGTAGGTCACGGCGAGTTCGGCGATCTCGCGGGATCTGGCCGCATGCCGCATCGCGGTCACCAGACACCGCACGACAATCGGCCGACCCTGTGCGCGAGCCTCGTCGGCGCCCTCGGTGAACCCCGCGAGCACTGCCTCCATCACGTCGTCCAGGCTCAGGCCCTTCTCCACGTGGAGTTCGGGTGCGAACCGGACCTCTGCGTAGACGACCCCGTCTGTCGACAGATCTTCCACACACTCCCGCGCGACACGAGTCAACGCCGACGCCGTCTGCATCACACCGACGGTGTGCGCAAACGTCTCCAGGTAGGTCTCCAGTGACCCGCTGTTCGCAGCCGTCGCGAACCAGGTCGCCAGTGCGTCCGCGTCGTCGGCGGGAAGAGCGCCGTACCCGGTCTCATGAGCGAGTTCCAGTACGGTAGCCGGGCGGAGACCGCCGTCGAGGTGATCGTGCAGAAGGACCTTCGGCGCCGTGCGGCACTGCTCCTCGGTGATCATGCTTCGACCGTATCCGCGTTCGCCCGACCGCGCTCGCGGAGCGGATCGACCATTAGGGTCGACGACACCCTCTCGTCACTGCGAATTCGCTTGAGGTCATTAGATTCTCGATCCATGAAACGTCGTCTCGCCGCGGCCGCAGCCGCCGCCTCCGTAGTTTTCGGCGCTGTCGCCGTCGGACCTGTCCACGCCGTCGATTCCAAGCATTCGATAGATCTGCAGTCTCACCGTGGCGGACGAGGCGAACACACCGAGGAGTCCCTGTACGGCTTCGCGAAGTCACTGGAACTAGGCGTGAGCACTCTCGAACTCGACGTCGTGCTGACGAAGGACACCGTTCCGCTCGTATGGCACGACCCGTCGATCCAGGCCGACAAGTGCGTCGACACAGTTCCCGCGTGGCCGGGCGACAAGCAGTTCCCCTACGTGGGCAAGGACGTCCACGACCTGACCTACCGCCAGGTGCAGACGCTTGTCTGCGACAAGAAGCTGGTCGGCTTCCCCTCCGCCAAGCAAGTGATCGGCAACCGGATCGCGACGCTGCCGCAAGTCTTCGACCTCGCCTCCCGCTACCGCGGGAACAAGGTCCGGTTCAACATCGAGACCAAGATCGAAGCGGAGGAGCGGTCACGCAGCGCGAAGCCCGCCGTCTTCGTGTCGACGATTCTGCGCGAGGTCCGTCGCGCACACCTCGTCCGTCGAGTCGAGATCCAGAGCTTCGACTGGCGGAGCCTGCCGCTGGTCCGCGCGCAGGAGCCCTCGATCCCGCTGGTCGCCCTGTACGACGAGACGACATGGAAGCCCGGATCGCAGTGGCTCGGCTCGGTGCCGTACGGCCCGGATGTTGTCGCCGCCGCCGATGCCGCCGGGTACGACGTCCTGTCCCCCGCGTTCAAGCTGGTCGACCCGGGCCTGGTCGCCAGGGCGCACGCCGCAGGTCTCAGAGTGATCCCCTGGACGGTCAACGAGGTCTCCGACATCCGCAAGCAGCTCTCGTACGGCGTCGACGGCATCATCACCGACTACCCGACGCGCTTGCGCGGAGTCCTCGGGGACGAGGGATACCGACTGCCGAAGCCTGCCGTGCGGCGCTGACCTCGGCGCCCTCTCAAGGGCAGCCAGAGACGACGCGGTCGAGGACGAGCGAGCGGCGGGTCGGTTCGGCGTCCCCGATCACCGCGTCCCCGATCACTGCGGCCTCGGCCAGCGAGTCGAGAGCGGCGTCGAACCTCGATGCGTCATCGGTGTGCAACGTGAACAGCGTCTGCCCCGCCCGCACCCGCTCTCCGAGGCCCACGTGCCACTGAACACCCGCCGCGTACGACACCGCCTCCCCCGGACGCGAGCGACCCGCACCGAGACGCCACGCCGCGTGGCCGACTGCGAGAGCGTCCAACGAGACGAGCACGCCGTCCGAGCCTGCGCGGACCTCGTGGACGTGCCGCGGATCAGGCAGAGGCGCGTCGGGATCGCCTCCCTGTGCGGCGATCATCATCCGCCACTTGTCCATCGCGCGCCCGTTCTGCAGGTTCTCCGCCGGGTCCACGTCCCCCAGTCCGCCCGCGTCGAGCATCTCCCTCGCGAGGGCGAGAGTCAGTTCCACGACGTCAGACGGTCCGCCTCCGGCCAGCACCTCGACCGACTCCGCCACTTCCACGGCGTTGCCCGCCGAGCGACCGAGCGGCGTCGACATGTCGGTGAGCAGAGCCCGGGTGTCGACCCCGGCGTCGGCTCCCAACGAGACCATCGCCCGAGCCAACTCCCGCGCGTCGTCGACGGACGGCAGAAATGCGCCCGACCCCGACTTCACGTCCAGCACCAGCGCCCGCGTGCCTTCGGCGATCTTCTTGCTCATGATGCTGCTCGCGATCAGTGGAATGGACGCGACCGTCCCGGTGACGTCGCGCAGCGCGTACAGCTTCCGATCCGCCGGTGCGAGATCGGCTGTGGCCGCGCAGATCACGGCACCCACGTCGCGAAGTTGCGCCGTCATCTCGTCGACGCTCAACTCCGCCCGCCACCCGCGGATCGATTCGAGTTTGTCGAGCGTCCCACCGGTGTGGCCGAGTCCGCGGCCCGACAGTTGCGGAACCACGAGCCCGTACGACGCGACGAGTGGTGTCAGCGGCAGCGTGATCTTGTCTCCGACGCCGCCCGTCGAATGTTTGTCGACTGTCGGGAGGTCGCCGAGGTCGAGGCGGACGCCGGAGTCGATCATCGCGGCCGTCCAGTCCGCGGTCTCCCGTCGCCCCATGTCGTTGAGCACGATCGCCATCAACAACGACGACATCTGCTCGGGTGCGACGTCACCCGCGGTGAAGGCCTCGATGATCTCCGCGATCTGGGCCGTCGAGAGCTCCCGGCCGTCACGCTTGGCCTCGATGACGCCGATCGGGTCCATCACCGGCCCCGAACCGCGTCGAGGTGCGTCGGTCCGAACGCGTCCGGCAACAGCTCGCCGAGAGTCCGTGGACCCTCTGTTCCGTCGACGAGGAGCGACGGACCCCCGAACTCGAGGAGCACCTGTCTGCATCGCCCGCACGGCGTCAGCGGGGACCCGTGCGCGTCGACGACGGCGACAGCCGACAAAGCGCTTCCGGCGGGCCCGAGAACCCCCTGCGAAACACCGACTGAGACCAATGCCACCTCTGCGCAGACGCCGAGGCCGTATGAGACATTTTCCACATTGACTGAACTGATGATCTCGCCATCGAGAGTGATACCGGCCGCCCCGACCGGAAAGTGCGAGTAGGGCGCATAAGCCCTGGTCATCGCCGCGGTCGCGGCTCTGCGGAGCAGGTCGAACTCGATCTGGGTCACAATTCCCTCTTCCTGAACTCGCGGTAACAACAGGTAAGGCATGCCTAATGAAATTGCGGGAGGCTGATCACATTGTTCGGGCAATTCACGATAGGCCTCAGCTTAGGTTTAAAGTCAGGTGCGATGGGTCCCGCCGCGACGTCTCGCGTCGCCCGAGGTCCTCCACAATTATCGACGACTTTGGAGGCGTAGTTCCGCGATGAGCACCCCCACGGAGGTTGCACCCGCACCGGTGCGCAAACGATCTCTCTACAGAGGTGACCCAGGAATGTGGTCGTGGGTGTTGCACCGCATCACCGGCGTCTCCATCTTCTTCTTCCTCTTCGTTCACGTTCTCGACACCGCGGTCATCCGCGTCGACGCGAACGCGTACACCGAGATCATCGAGACCTACAAGACGCCGCTCATCGGCCTCATGGAGATCGGCCTCGTGTTCTGCGTGCTGTACCACGCACTGAACGGCGTCCGGATCATCCTCGTCGACTTCTGGTCGAAGGGACCCAAGTACCAGCGTCAGATGCTGTGGGCGATCCTCAGCATCTTCGCGATCGTGTTCATTGCAGCCGCCGCGCGCATGCTGCAGATCCTGATCACCCACGCACTGTAGGACCGAGGAGAAGACACCATGACTGAAGTCAAGACACTCGGCACCGACTACGACCGCCCCGCCAGCCTGGACAACCCGCGCAGCCCGCGGGCCCGCAAGGGCGGCAACTTCGAGAAGTACGCGTGGATGTTCATGCGATTCTCGGGCCTGGCGCTCATCATCCTCACGTTCGGCCACATGTTCATCATGCTGATGGTCGACGACGGCGTGCACCGCATCGATGCGGGCTTCGTCGCCGATCGCTGGAAGGAACCCTTCTGGCAGATCTGGGACCTCTGCATGCTGTGGCTCGCCCAGCTGCACGGCGCGAACGGCGTCCGCACCGTCATCGCCGACTACTCGCGCAAGGACAGCACCCGCTTCTGGCTGAACGCGCTGCTCGGCCTGTCGATGCTGCTCGTGCTGATCCTCGGCACGTACGCGATCCTCACCTTCGGCAACGCCGGCTAAGGAGATTTGACTACCCATGCAGGAACATCGCTATGACGTCGTCATCATCGGTGCAGGTGGCGCAGGCATGCGCGCGGCCATCGAGGCCGCGCCCCGCGCACGCACCGCGGTGCTGACGAAGCTCTACCCGACTCGCAGCCACACCGGCGCGGCTCAGGGCGGCATGTGCGCCGCTCTCGCCAACGTCGAGGAGGACAACTGGGAGTGGCACACCTTCGACACGGTCAAGGGCGGCGACTACATCGTCGACCAGGACGCCGCCGAGATCATGGCCAAGGAGGCCATCGACGCGGTGCTCGACCTGGAGAAGATGGGCCTGCCGTTCAACCGCACCCCGGAAGGCCGCATCGACCAGCGTCGATTCGGCGGTCACACCCGTGACCACGGCAAGGCTCCGGTGCGTCGCGCCTGCTACGCGGCCGACCGCACCGGCCACATGATCCTTCAGACGCTGTACCAGAATTGCGTCAAGCACGACGTCGAGTTCTTCAACGAGTTCTACGCACTCGACATCAACATGACGACCGACGAGAACGGCGAGCCCGTCGCCAACGGCGTCGTCGCCTACGAACTGTCGACCGGCGAGATCCACGTCTTCCACGCGAAGTCGATCGTGTTCGCCACCGGCGGCTCGGGTCGCATGTACAAGACGACGTCGAATGCCCACACCCTCACCGGTGACGGCATGGGCATCGTGTTCCGCAAGGGCCTTCCCCTGGAGGACATGGAGTTCCACCAGTTCCACCCGACAGGTCTCGCAGGCCTCGGCATTCTCATCTCGGAGGCTGTGCGCGGCGAGGGCGGCATCCTGCGTAACGCCGACGGCGAGCGCTTCATGGAGCGCTACGCCCCCACCATCAAGGACCTCGCACCGCGCGACATCGTCGCCCGCTCGATGGTTCTCGAGGTGCTCGAAGGCCGCGGCGCCGGTCCGAACAAGGACTACGTGTACATCGACGTCCGCCACCTCGGCGAAGACGTGCTCAACGAGAAGCTGCCGGACATCACCGAGTTCTCGCGCACCTACCTCGGTGTCGACCCGGTGACCGAACTGGTCCCGGTCTACCCGACCTGTCACTACGTGATGGGCGGCATCCCGACCACCATCACCGGCCAGGTGCTCAGCAACAACGAGCAGGTCGTCCACGGCCTGTTCGCCGCAGGCGAGTGCGCCTGCGTGTCGGTGCACGGCGCCAACCGCCTCGGCACCAACTCGCTGCTCGACATCAACGTCTTCGGTCGTCGTGCGGGCATCGCCGCCGCCGAGTACGCGAACTCCGCCGAGTTCACCGAACTCGAAGAGGCTCCGACCGCGATGGTCGACGAGTGGCTGGAAGGCCTACTGTCCGAGCACGGCAACGAGCGTGTCGCCGACATCCGCACCGAACTGCAGCAGCTCATGGACAACAACGCCTCGGTGTTCCGTACCGACGAGACGCTGACGAACGCCCTGAACGGCGTCCGCGAGCTCAAGGAGCGGTACAACCACATCCGCGTCCACGACAAGGGTCGTCGCTTCAACACCGACCTGCTCGAGGCCGTCGAGCTGGGCTTCCTGCTCGAGATGGCCGAGGTGACCGTCGCAGGTGCACTGAACCGCAAGGAGTCGCGCGGCGGGCACGCACGCGAGGACTACCCGGATCGTGACGACGCGAACTACATGGTCCACACCATGGCGTACAAGAAGGGCAAGGGCCTGCTCGCCGACATCGAACTCGACTACAAGCCCGTCGTCCAGACCCGCTACGAGCCGATGGAGCGTAAGTACTGATGACTGCCACTTTGGAGAATCCAGCAACGAGCGAGCCCGCACTGCCCCCGGTTCCGGCCGAGGCGACCATGGTCACGCTCAAGATCTTCCGGTTCAACCCGGAGGATCCCGACGCGCAGGGCTTTGAGAGCTTCCGCGTGCCGGCACTGCCGACCGACCGGCTGCTCAACCTGCTCCTCTACGTGAAGGGCTACCTCGACGGCTCGCTGACGTTCCGCCGCTCGTGCGCGCACGGCGTCTGCGGCAGTGACGCGATGCGCATCAACGGCGTGAACCGTCTCGCCTGCAAGCTCCTCATGAAGGATCTGCTGCCCAAGGACTCGTCGAAGGAGATCACCATCTCCATCGAGCCGATCAAGGGTCTTCCGGTGGAGAAGGACTTGGTCGTCAACATGGAGCCGTTCTTCGACGCGTTCCGTGCGATCAAGCCGTTCCTGATCACCTCGGGCAACGAGCCGACCGCGGAACGCCTGCAGAGCCAGGCCGACCGCGCCCGCTTCGACGACACCACCAAGTGCATCCTGTGTGCGTGCTGCACCACGAGCTGCCCGGTGTTCTGGAACGAGGGCTCGTACTTTGGTCCGGCCGCGATCGTGAACGCTCACCGCTTCATCTTCGACAGCCGTGACGAGGCGGCCGCCGAGCGTCTCGACATCCTGAACGACGTCGACGGTGTGTGGCGCTGCCGCACCACCTTCAACTGCACCGACGCGTGCCCCCGCGGCATCCAGGTGACGCAGGCGATCCAGGAAGTCAAGCGCGCACTGATGTTCTCGCGCTAGTTTCTCGCAGACCTTTCTCTGCAGCCCCGGAAGGGCCCCGACCATCAGGTCGGGGCCTTTCCGTTTCCCTCGAGCGACCGCTTCCCTACTGCTCCTTGACCGCGAACGTCATTCGAACCATCGCTTTTCCGGCACCCGAGGCGGCATTTCGGTGTGACGCACCGTACGCTCAGGCGGTCATGATCTCCCGCATCTCACGTGTGGGCGCGGCACTCGCCGTCGCCGCCGCCGCAGTCCTGTCCGCTCCCGTCTGCGTCTCCCATGCCGACCCGGTGGCCGGAATCGACGGTTACGTTCCTGCGCCCACGCCGGACACCGACGACTGCCCGCATCGAGTTCACACTCCCCCGGCGATCGACGAGTCGGAAGTGGTCCAGCCCGGCCAGACCACACCCACACCGTTGCCGGTGCCCACGCCCGCTGTCGGCGGCGCGAAACTGGCAGGGTGCGGCGTGGTGGCCGACCCGAAGGCCGGAGACGTCCCCGCGAACCTCACGAGTGCAGGATGGCTCATCGCGGACCTCGACACCGGGGCCGTCATCGCGGCGAAGGACCCGCACGGCCGCTACCGTCCGGCGTCCACCATCAAGACTCTGCTCGCCCTGACGGCGCTGAAAGAGCTGAATCTGGACACCGTGGTCACCGGTACCACTGACGACTACGGCGTCGAAGGCGATTCGTGCGGAATCGGCCCGGGCGGCACGTACACCGTCCGCGAACTGTTGACCGGACTGCTCATGGTGTCCGGCAACGACTGCGCCAATGCACTCGCGCGAGAGCTCGGCGGCCGCGAACAGGCACTCGGGAAGATGAACGCCGAAGCGAAGGCCATCGGCGCCGTCGACACGCGTGCGGCCAGCCCGTCCGGTCTGGATGCACCCGGTATGTCGACGTCGCCTTTCGACCTGGCGTTGATCTTCCGCGAGGCGATGCGCAACGCCGACTTCCGGCACATGATCTCGTTGACCGAGTTCAAGTTCCCCGGTTTCCCCGCTCTGAAGGACGTTCCGGGCGACAAGGCCCATCCGGGGTACATGATGGCGACGTCGAACGCTCTGCTCCGTGACGGGTATCCCGGCATGCTCGGCGGCAAGACGGGCTTCACCGATGACGCGCTGAAGACGTTCGTCGCGGGCGTCGAGCGGGACGGCAAGCGCCTGGTGATCGTTCAGATGGCGGGCCTGACCGTTGCAGGCGACACATACGTTCAGCAAGCGCAGCGCATGATCGACTACGGGTTTGCCGCACCCGCCGGAACCAGTGTGGGTTCGCTTGCCCACAGCGGAGACAACGCTCACTCGCCCTTCTCTCCGGCGCCCGAACCTGCGCCGGCGACATCCGACGAACTGTCACATATCGGTCGCAACGCACTGATCGTGGTCGCCATCGTGCTGGCAGCAGCGGCCGTCACAGGCGGCGCTGTGCTGCGGAAACGTGCCGCAGACTCCGGCACGGACTGACTGACGGCCCGGCGTCTCCGAGCCGCCGGACACCTGTTTTGTGCCAAACTATTCGATCGATCGATCGGTTCGTGCCTTCTCCCACCATGGCGGGCCATCGACCCGTTATCCCAGTGTTACGTTTCACAGACGTGTTGCGGCAGTGTCGCCACTCACTCTCCTCCCATTTCCACACGTCATCCGTTGAACGGAGCCCCGATGACTCACGCCCCTACGCGCCACCGCCTGGTGTCGCTCGCTGCCGCCGCCGCTGTTGCCGGCGCCGGACTGACCGCCGCCATCGCCGCGCCCACACAGGGCACCGCTGACGCTGCGGCCTGTGTCAATGAGCACTCGGTCAAGAAGACGCTGATCGTCAACTACGGCCTCACCAAGTCAGTCCCCGAGACGGTCGGCCAGGGCCAGCCGATCACCTACTCGCTCTCGGTGACTACAGACAGCATCGGCAACCCCTACGTCCAGGGCGTGTGGGACATCCCGCCGAAGGAACTGCAGAGCGTGAAGCCCACCGTCAAGATCAAGGCGTTCACGCTGATCGGCGGCATCCTGGGTGGCGGAGGCGCATTCGGCAAGCTGATCAACGAAGAGACCGTTCCGCCTGCCGAGGTGATCAAGGACGGAACCAGCTGGAAGATCAGCCACACGGGTTGGGCAGTCTTCTCGGGCCAGTCGTTCACCGCCGAGTTCACCTACAAGCCGCCGGCCAGCTACACCGCGGGCAAGCAGATCACCAGCGGTGGCGCCGCGTTCAAGGCGACACCCGCGCCGCCGCTCGGCTACCTCGAGCTCGGTCAGCTGACCGCATGCACCACCGTCCGCGCTCCCAATGCGGGCGAAGCCGTCCTCGGCAGCCTCGACTCGGCGGGCCTCGGCTCCGCTGAAGGACAGCTGTCCAGCACCGGTTCGCTCGTCGACATCATCCCCGGTCTGATCGGCGGCATCGGCGGCGGCGACAAGGAAGAGCCGAAGAAGTAGCCTTCAGTCGCAACAAACGAGCCCGTCCCACTTCCGTGGGACGGGCTCGTTTGTTGTTGTGGTGTCTCTCGTCAGCGACGGCGACGCGACGCGATGGCGCCGATCGCTGCTCCAATGCCCGCCGCAGTCAATATCTCTCGGGTTCGAGGAGCACTCGGAGCTTCGTAGACCGGGGCGAGGTACACCGGCCCCTTGTCCTGCTCCTCCTCGCCCTCCACCTCGTCAGCGGTGAGAAGGTCGGCGTGCTTCGGGTCGGACGCCGACCAGGCCGCTCCGTACAGAACGATCCGGGACGCGAGGTAGGCGAACACCATCACACCCAGGATCGGGCCGAAGGCCGCGCCCGCGGGACTGCTCAAGACCGACGACAGGTAGACGGCGCCCAACGACTTCAGCGCCTCGAAGGCGATCGCGATCGCGAGCGCCGACACCGCCACCGCCCGAACCGGGATCGTCTGCAACGGCATCTGCGACAGGACGACGATGAACAGCAACCACGTCGCGAGGACGGACACCACGATCGACGTGAGCCGCAGTAGGACACGGCCCCACTGGGTGTCGTCGATGCCGAGGAACTCGAGGACGGCGTCGCCGAGCGGTCCGGTGGTGAAGACTGTCAGTGCGATGGTCAGGACGAACAGCAGTCCCATTCCCACGAACATTCCGAGGTCGTACACCTTGCCGAGGACGGCATTGCGCTTCCGACGTCCACCCCACATCTCACTTAGGGCATTGCGGACCAGCGCCATCCAGCCGAGGCCGGTGAACGCCGCACTGACCAGACCCACCACGCCGACCGTGCGGCGCGAGGCGATCGCGGAGTCGATGACGTCGTTGAGCTGTTTGCCGAGCTCGCCCGGAACCTTGCGAAGCACCGCGTCGGTGATGTCGTCGATCACCTCGGGTTGTCGTGCGAGCACGAACGCGGCGATCGCGAACGAGACCATCAGGACCGGCACCAGCGACAGAATGCCGATGAAGCTGATCGCGGCGGCGTATGCGTTGCCGCGGCGAGCCGTGTAATGGTCGAGCATGCCCATCACGTGGGCAAGCAGCGGCCACCTCGCCTTCAGACGTTCCAGCAGGGCGGGCAGGTCGGCGACGAGCGCTTTGATCCGGTCCACACGTTCCTTCGGGTCGGTCAGCCCCGCGGAACGAAGCCGATCTTGTCGTACACGTCAGCGAGAGTCCCGGCGGCGATCTCACGAGCTCGTGCCGAGCCGTCCGCAAGAATCGAGTCGAGCTGTGCCGGGTCTGCCAGGATCTCGTCGACCTTGCCGCGCAGCGGCGAGACGAAGTCTGTGAGGATCTCGGCTGTCTCCACCTTCAGGTCACCGTAACCCTTGCCGTCGTACGACGCGACGATCTCGTCGATGCCACGCCCGGTGAGCGCCGACTGAATGGTGAGAAGGTTCGAGACGCCAGGCTTGTTCTCCCTGTCGAATGCGATGACGCGGTCGTTGTCGGTGACAGCCGACCGGATCTTCTTGGCCGACCGCTTCGGGTCGTCGAGGAGATTGATCAACCCGGCTTCGGAGTCGGCCGACTTGCTCATCTTGGCCGTCGGGTTCTGGAGGTCGTAGATCTTCGCGAACTCCTGCACGATGTGCGCCTTCGGCACCGTCAGCGCCTTGCCGAAGCGCTTGTTGAAGCGCTGAGCGAGATCACGTGTCAGTTCAAGATGCTGCCGCTGGTCCTCGCCGACCGGAACTTCGTCGACCTGGAACGCGAGAATGTCGGCGGCCATCAGGATCGGATAGGTGAACAGCCCGACACTCGCCGCGTCCTGGCCCGCCTTGGCGGACTTGTCCTTGAACTGCGTCATCCGACTGGCCTCGCCGAAGCCGGTGATGCAGGTCAGGATCCACGACAACTGTGTGATCTCCGGGACGTGCGACTGCACGTAGATCGTGGCGCGCGCCGGGTCGACGCCGACGGCCAACAACTGTGCGACGCTGCGACGGGTCCGCTCCCTGAGTTCTTTGGGGTCGTGCTGCACGGTGATCGCGTGCATGTCCGGGATGAAGTAGTACGCGTCGAAGTCGTTCTGGAGGTCGACCCACTGCTTGACCGCGCCGAGGTAGTTTCCGAGGTGGAACGAATCGCTTGTCGGCTGGATACCGGACAGGACGCGACGACGCGGTGCAGGTGCGGGGTTGGTCATGCTCACGATTGTTTCAGACGCGCTCAAGCCGATTTCCGATGCGTGACAGCCGACGCGTGTTCTGTGCCCGATCCTCTCTCCGACAACGGATTTGGGCCGTGCGGACGTTAGATTCCGGACATGACTCGGAGATTCACAGCCATGTCCCGCACCACGACCGTGATCGCCTCGGCGACTCTGATCGGCGCGGGCATCACCGGTGTCGCCGCCCAGACAGCGGGTGTCGCGAACGCAGCGGGTTGCGAGGCGTCGAGCCGTGCCACGAAGGACGCAGGTCTGGGGGTGACGCACACCTACGCCAAATCCGTCCCCCAGACGGCCGGAGCGGGCGCCAAAGTCACCTACACGATCGACGTGGGCACCACCGGTATCGGAAACCCGTACGTCCAGAGCGTCACCGACATCCCGCCGAAGGGGTTCGCGAAGCCGACTGCCGAGGCGACCGTGTATCACGTCGTCGGCGGACGCAAGACGGAGAAGGTTCCGGTGACCGCGGCGGGTTCGGGCTGGCAGGTCACCACGACCGGATGGTTCGTGAACGCCAGCAATCCCGCGACCGTCAAGTTCACGTACCCGATGCCCACGTTCAGTGTTCCCGGACTGTCCGTGACCAGCGGCGGCGCCGAGGTCACCGGAACTGTTGGCGTCAGCAACAAGCTTCCCGACCTCACCGCATGCTTCCTGACCCGCCCGATCTCCCCCGGAGAGGCGATCGGCAGTGTCGGCGACGACCTGTCGAGCAGCGGCTCAACTGAGCAGATCATCGAGAGCACCATCTCGAGCGTGATCAAGGGCATCATGGGCGGCATCGGCGGAGGTCTCGGCAGCTAGCCCACCGGCCCCTGCTCGTTGAGCGACGCAGTTGCCCTCTGCTCGTTGAGCGACGCAGTAACCCTCTGCTCGTTGAGCGACGCAGTAACCCTCTGCTCGTTGAGCGAGCAGGAGAGTCGCGCTCGCTCAACGAGCAGGAGAGTCGCGCTCGCCCGACGAGCAGGAAGGCGCGGCGAGGAGGGGTCAGAGGAAGGTCGCGGTGACGGGGGCGTGGTCGGACCAGCGACGGTCGTAGGCGTCCGCGCGGTGGACATGGGTGCTCTGCAGCCGGGCGGCGAGTGCAGGCGTGGCGAGGTGGTAGTCGATGCGCCATCCGGAGTCGTTGTCGAACGCCTTGCCACGCCACGACCACCAGGCGTAGGGGCCGTCGACGTCCCCGTGATGGATGCGGGCGACGTCGGCCCAGCCGCTGGTGATGCGTGCACCGACCCATTCGCGCTCGTGCGGGAGGAATCCGGAATTCTTCCGGTTACCCTTCCAGTTCTTGATGTCGCGTTCGGTGTGCGCGATGTTCCAGTCGCCCGCAACGACCACCTGCCCGTCTGCGCCCACGAGCTTGTCCAGGTATGGACCGAACTCGTTGAGGAAGCGAACCTTCTCTTCGTACTTCTCGACATCCTTCGGGTCGTCGGTGAGCGCTGCACCCGACGGGAGATACAAGCTGGCGACGGTGACCGTCGACCCGCCGAGGTCCACATCGGCCTCGAGGTATCGCCCGGACGTGTCGAACTCGTCGCTGCCGAATCCAATGCGCACAGCTGACGGCTCGGCTCTCGTCAGCACTCCGACACCGGACCTGCCTTTGACGTCCGATTCGGTCATCGTGAGGAACCACCCGTCGTCGAGAGCGGGCGCCAGCGCCTTGCGCGTGATGGCCTCCGACGCGCGGATCTCCTGCATCAGCACAACGTCGGGTGCGTGGTCGGCGAGCCACGGCAACATTCCCGGGTTGTTCTCGTTCCGCTGTTTGACGCTGGCGCGGATCCCGTTGACGTTGATGGTGGTGATGGCGAAGGGAGTGGTCACGTCCGAGACTCTATCGGCGAGGTCCGACAGCGTCGCGGCGGGCGGAGACCACCGCGATCACCAGCACCACGAGGCCCGCGACGCCGAACGCCGCGCCGACCAACGACGGCGCCCGGTAGCCGTATCCGGCCGCCACGACAACACCGCCGATCCACGCACCCAAGGCGTTCGCCACGTTGAGCGCTGAGTGGTTGAGCGCGGCGGCGATCGTCTGTGCGTCGTGTGAGACGTCCATCAGACGTGTCTGCAGGCCGGGGATCGCGCTCGAGCCGGTCATACCGACGCCGAACGCGACGACCACGGCCGGCCAACCAGTACTGACGGTCGCCGCGAACAGAAGCAGCGTGACGGCAGCGCCCGCCAGACCGATCCCGATCGCGATGTCTCCATACCGATCGGCGAGGCGGCCGCCGACGATGTTGCCGGTCACCATGCCGAGCCCGAACAACATCAAGGCGATCGGCACGGCCGATTCACCGAGGCCGCCGATCGAGGTCAAAGCCGAGTTGAGGAAGGTGTAGAACGCGAAGAAGCCACCGAAACCGATCATGCCGACGAACAGAGTCAGCCAGATCTGCGTGCTCCGCAGTCCTGCGAGCTCGGTGCGTGGGTCGGTGGTCGTCATGTCGGTGAGGCTCGGAAGCACCCGCCACAGCGAGGCCACAGTCACCACGCCGATCACGACGACAAGGCCGAGCGCTGCCCGCCATCCGAAGTGCTGGCCGATGAACGTGGCGACCGGGACACCCGCGACATTGGCGACGGACAGACCCAACATCACCTGGCCCACCGCGCGTGCGCGTCGACCCGGGCCTGCCACGTGCGCCGCCACCAGCGCCGCGACGCCGAAGTACGCGCCGTGCGGCAGCCCGGCGACGAACCGCGCCGCCATCAACGTGCCGAACGACGGGGCGATCAGGCTCAGCGCGTTGCCCGCGGTGAACGCGACCATCAAGGCGATCAGCAGAGTCCGACGCGACACTCTCGCGGCGAGCACCGCGATCACCGGGGCCCCGACCACCACACCGAGCGCATACGCAGAGATGACGTAGCTCGCGGTCGACTCGGTGATCGTCAGATCGCCTGCGATGTTGGGAAGCAATCCCATCGCCACGAACTCGGTGGTGCCGATGCCGAATCCGCCGAGAGCGAGGACAAGGATGATCCACGTCAGGTGGGGGCGAGGGGCGGACGGCTCGTCGACGACGGATCTAGTCTCGGTGTTCACTACGGATTCGCGCACAGTGCAATAACGCGCCGACATCGTCCACTCATCCACTCGGCGCGGTGACACTTGTCACGAAGTGCTGTGCGCTGGGACTATTCTCCTCAGATGCCCAACGCACTCGCCCGATGGTGGGCCGATGTCGACGCCGGCGATCTCCGGGACCGGCTCACCGACGTCAACGACGGCATCATCGCCCTGGCCGGCACCGGGCTGGGTCTGGCAGGCGCGAAGATCAGCGGGGCCACATCGTTCGCGGTGCTGGTGATCACGACCCTGATGGGCGCGTTCGCGGTGTTCGGCGTCCAGCTGTGCGAGGCCCTGTCGCATCGGGAGGCTCAGCAGTCGACTGTCGCGCGAGAGCAGCGACTGCTGGAGCTGACGCCGGACGAGGAGATGGCCGAGCTCACCGAGTGGTTCGAGCGGAAGGGCGTCACCCCTGAGACGTCGAAGCAGGTGGCCCAGGAGCTCTGGGACGCCGACGCACTGTCGGCCCAGCTCGAGATCGAGTACGGGATCCGCGAACTGACAACGCAGTCGGACGCGTGGCGGGAGGCGATCACAGCCGGTCTGGCATTCCTGGTCGGTGCGACGCTCCCGGTTGTGGCGATGGTGATGGTGCCGCTCCCCTGGCGCAGCGAGTCGACGATCATCGCTGCGCTCGCATCACTCGTGGTCACCTCGGTGATCATCGCTCGACGCGGCTATGCGAACGCGACGAGGACCGCCCTGCGATCGTTGATGATCGGCGGGACGGCCCTCGCGCTCGGTTACCTGTTGGGCGATTGGATGATGTGATCGGCCGCCGATCGGAAGGGTGATCGTTCCCTTGCGGGCGTCGGCGGTGCCCGGAGCGAGCTCCACGCTCACCGACGGCGCCGTGGTCGGCGCCTGGTCGAGGAGCACCGAGTTCCCGGGCGCATTCGAACCCATCAGTCCCGTCGGGTCGAGGGCGATGTAGAGCAGCTTGCGGCTGTCGATCATCGGCACCGTCGTCTCCACGTGGAGGAGCTTCGTGCTGGGGATCAGCGCGTCGTCGACGGACGGGTTGTCGGTCATTCCGATCCCGAGGTCGACGCCGACGGTGAGGTCGTTCTTGGTTCCCCAGTTCCGTTCCACCTGAACGCCGACCGCGCCTGCGACGACTGCCTCGACACCGACGGACAGGTTGCCGCTCGACGAGTCCGGTGCGCCGCCGATGAGCGGACGCATCTGGGCAATGGTGACACCGGGCACAAGATCGAGCGGGGCGCGATTGTCGACGTAGTCGGCCGCATCGCCGAAGATGTTCGTCTGTCCGGTCAGTGCATGTTCCGCTCGGGCCAGCAGCGAGGTGGACGACGGCAACGGAGTGACGCAGTCGTCGGTGGCGCCCTGCTGCTCGCACTTCAGGCCGCCCCACTTGGCCTTGTCGGTCGGGTCGTGGTTCATCCGGCCCGGGTAGTAGCCGTGCTTGAGGAAGTAGCCGAGGAACGAGTCGGCGGCGCCCACCGGATCGAACAGCGGATCGGGGACGTCGCAGATTCCATCGCCCTCGGTGCAGACCTGCTTGACCGGGATGTCGCCGAATCCGCCGTCACGCGGTCCCGACATCGTCAGCCCCGGAATGAATCCGATGAGCGCGTTCTCGACGCCGGTGCTGTTCGGACGGCCGACCCGGCGGGGATCGGAGTACAGCTCGCCCGACAGGCCTGCACGCGAGATCCGTGCACCCTTCTGGCGGTCGTTCGCCACATCGGACAGAACGTCGCCTGCGACGCGGGCGCCCTGCGAGTAGCCCGACACGACGACCGGCTTGCCCGGACAGCGCTGCTGATACGAAGCGATCGCCGACTGCGTGGCCGCCTTGCCGAGCGCGACGTCATCGTCGTAGCTGATGGGTCCGAGTGGCCACAGCGACGTCGGATAGTCGACGTACTGAACCTTGTAGCCGCTGTCGAGGTACCTGGCGCCGACACCGGTGACGCCACCGGTCGGAATGCCGTGCCCGTTGCGCGGCGCGTTCGTTCCGGCGACGACGATGGCAGCTCCATTGCCACAGGTGTCGGCGGACGCCGTTCCGGTTCCGAGCGGCGCAACGGCGACAGCTGCGGTGAACGACAGGAGAAGGAGAGGGAGGGAGCGCGTCTTGGTCACCAGGAGATTCTCAGGTAGCTCGGAGGATTCCGCTCAGCGAGAATTCACTCCTGGCACAGAGTTGCCGGGACCGACACCCGGCGACATCCGCCCGTCACGAGTTCGTTGCATCGCGTTTTCCAGCGAGCCGAAAGAAAGGGTTGCCTTACCTTGGTAAATGTCGAATCGTTCGACGGAAACGCCCTTCCGCGAGGGTGGGTATGAGGTGCGTCACCCACACGTCCCCGTGGCACAGAAATGCACTCGCCGTGACCGTGAACACCCCGTCGGGCCGAAGCCTGAGCCCGATCGAGCGGCTCGCAAATGCCCGATAACACAGGCCGGTCGCCGAGCGGAAGACTTTTGCTCCGATGGGTTGCGGCTGTACCCGCCCCTGATGGTCGGTGATATATCCTGTGCAACAGGTCATGAGCATCAGCGACAAGCCCCGGCTCGCTGATCGGCAACCCTCCTCCGCGGTGGGGTGCTCCGGGTGATGACCTGGTCGCGGCGGACTTCGTGTTCGCCCGCGGCAAGCGCGGGTCCGACGGTCGGACCCACAAGAGCGGGCCACGGCCCGGCCGACCACGAGAAAGTGAATGACGTCCCATGTCTGACGCCACAAGCTGGAGCTTCGAGACCAACCAGATCCACGCCGGTCAGGTGGTCGACTCGACCACGAACGCCCGGGCGTTGCCGATTTACCAGACGACGTCGTACGTCTTCAACAACACCGACCACGCCGCGAATCTCTTCGCGCTGGCCGAGCCCGGCAACATCTACACGCGCATCATGAACCCGACCCAGGACGCCGTCGAGCAGCGCCTCGCCGCCCTCGGTGGAGGCGTCGCCGCGCTCCTCGTCTCGTCGGGCCAGGCCGCGACGACCTACGCGATCCAGAACATCGTCGAGAACGGCGGCCACGTCGTCTCGAGCCCCCGCATCTACGGCGGCACGTACAACCTGTTCCACTACACGCTGCCCAAGTTCGGCATCGAGGTCTCGTTCGTCGAGGACCCCGACGATCTGGAGTCGTGGAAGGCCGCCATCAAGCCGAACACGCGCGCCGTGTTCGCCGAGACCATCTCGAACCCGCACAACCAGGTCCTCGACATCGCGGGTGTCGCAGGCGTCGCGCACGACAACGGCCTGCCGCTGATCGTCGACAACACCGTCGCCACCCCGTACCTGCTGAACCCGATCGAGCACGGCGCCGACATCGTCGTCCACTCGGCCACCAAGTACATCGGCGGACACGGCAGCGCCATCGGCGGCGTCATCATCGACGGCGGCAAGTTCGACTGGCGCGTGCAGCGTGACGGCGTGGACCTGTTCCCCGGCTTCACCACACCCGACCACAGCTACGGCGGTGTTGTGATCGCCGACCTCGGCGCCCCCGCGTACGCCCTCAAGGCGCGCATTCAGCTGCTCCGCGACACCGGTTCGGCCATCGCGCCGTTCAACGCCTTCCTCCTGGCCCAGGGCATCGAGACCCTGAGCCTCCGCGTGGAGCGTCACGTGTCCAACGCTCAGAAGGTCGCCGAGTTCCTCGAGGCTCACGACCAGGTCACCTCGGTCTCGTACGCGGGCCTGCCGTCGTCGCCGTACTACGAGCGCGCACAGGAACTCCTCCCCAAGGGCGCCGGCGCCGTGATCGGCTTCGAGATCGCCGGCGGCGTGGATGCAGGCAAGGCGTTCGTGAACGCATTGACCCTGCACAGCCATGTCGCCAACATCGGCGACGTCCGGTCGCTCGTGATCCACCCCGCGTCGACCACCCACAGCCAGCTGTCTCCCGAGGAGCAGCTCGCCGCAGGCGTCACGCCGGGCCTGGTCCGTCTCGCCGTCGGCATCGAGGGAATCGACGACATCCTCGCCGACCTGACTGAAGGGTTCAAGGCCGCCAAGTGATTTCAGTGAATGTGGAGGGCGCCCGGTGTCGGTGATCGTCGACCCGGCCGCCACGGCTTTCGACTCCGACTGGGCTTCCCGCCCAGACGGGTCGGACGTCGCCGTGCGCATCGGCGACCTGACCCTCGATTCGGGGGCCGGGCTCGCTGATGTCACGGTCACATTCCAGAAGTGGGGCACGCCCAACGCGGCCGGTGACAACATAGTGCTGGCTCTGCACGCCCTCACCGGCAACTCGCATGTCACCGGTCCCGCCGACGCCCGGTTCTCGATGACGGGCTGGTGGGACGGGCTGATCGGGCCGGGCTGCGCGATCGACACCGACGAATGGTGCGTCGTCGCCCCGAACGCGATCGGCGGATGCTACGGCTCCACCGGTCCGGGTTCCGTCGCGCCCGACGGCCAGGCGTGGGGCTCCCGCTTCCCGCTGCTGACGGTCCGCGACCTGGTCCGCGCCGAGAACATCGCATTCAGCGCTGTCGGGATCACCCGGTTCGCCGTCGTCGCGGGCGGATCCATGGGCGGCGCCCGTGCCCTCGAGTGGACCGTCACGCACGACGACAAGGTCGACGCCGCGCTCATTCTCGCCGTCGGCGCACGCGCATCAGCCGATCAGATCGGCACCCAGACAACCCAGATCGCGGCCATCAAGGGCGACGCGGACTGGCAGGGCGGCGACTACTACGGCACCGACCGTGCCCCGACGACAGGCATGGGCGTCGCCCGCCGGGTCGCGCATCTGTCGTACCGCAGCGACCGGGAACTCGACGAACGGTTCGAGAATCTCCCGCAGGGCGACGAGGACCCGCTGACGGGCGGCCGCTACGCGGTCGCCAGTTACCTCGAGTATCAGTCGGAGAAGTTGAAGGCCCGGTTTGATCCGGGCAGCTACGTCGCGCTGTCGGAGGTACTGAACAACCACGACGTCGGGCGTGGCCGCGGTGGCATCAAGGCCGCGCTCAACGCCTGCACGGTGCCCACCGTCGTCGGCGGCATCGACTCCGATCGTCTGTACCCGCTGTACCAGCAGGAAGAACTGGCGGCCGAGCTCGGAAACTGTGTCGGTGGACTCCGCGTGGTCCATTCCAACGCGGGCCACGACGGCTTTCTCACCGAGAAGGAACCCATCGGCGTCCTCCTTCGCGACACCGTCGCTCTCGCCCGCGCCCAGCGCCGCTGAGTTCTTTCCGCTCGTCCCCTGCTCGTCGAGCCGTTGCCCTTCGTGCTCGTTGAGCCGGGGAGGAGCGCCGCGAAGAACCGAGTCGAAGCGTGCCGACGCGCCGACCTTTCGACTCGCTTCGCTCGCTCAAGGAGCAGGGGAAAGCTCCCGAGCGGAACTCCACCACTGCTCGTTGAGCCGGGGAGGAGCGCAGCGACGAGCCGAGTCGAAGCGCGCCGAGCCCAGTCAGGCAGTTCCGAGGGAGTCGATCGAGGTGGCGAGCCACAGGACTGCGGCGCCGAGGGCCGCCATGGCGGCGACGTCGAACGGGCGACTGCGGACCTGCAGCAGTCCGATCCGGACGGTCGGCAGGATCGCGCGGAACGTGGCGCCGACGAGAAGCGCCGATCCGAAGACGAACGCGCCGCGTCGCCAACGGTCCATCAGCACGAGGATCGCGGCCACCACGACGATCGCGAGCACCACGTAGAACGGGATGTTCGCGATCACCTGGTGGATGCGTCGTGCCTTGCGGATCGCGTCGACGCGCTCGTCGCGGTCGGACATCAGGCTTCCGCGGCCGCCAACTGCTGTTCGGCACGCTCTACGACGTTGGCGAGCAGGAAGGCGCGGGTCAGCGGCCCGACGCCACCCGGGTTCGGGGACACTGCACCCGCGACGTCCCAGACGTCAGGCGCCACGTCGCCCTGCAGCCCGGCGTCGGTGCGGCTGACGCCCACGTCGACGACGGCTGCACCGGGCTTGACCATGTCGGCGGTGATGAGGTGTGCAACGCCTGCGGCCGCGACGATGATGTCGGCGCGCCGTGTCTCGGCGGCGAGGTCCTTCGTGCCGGTGTGGCACAGCGTGACGGTCGCGTTCTCGCTGCGACGGGTCAGCAGCAGGCCGATCGGCCGTCCGATCGTCACGCCACGGCCGACGACCGTCACGTGCGCGCCGTCGAGCGGGATGTCGTAGCGACGCAGGAGGTGGATGACGCCGCGCGGGGTGCACGGGAGCGTCGACTCCTTGCCGAGGACGAGGCGACCGAGGTTGATCGGGTGGAGACCGTCCGCGTCCTTCTCCGGCGCGATGCGCTCGAGGGCGGCGTTCTCGTCGAGATGCTTGGGCAGCGGCAGCTGGACGATGTACCCGGTGCACGCGGGGTCGGCGTTCAGTTCGTCGATGGCCGCATTGAGCTGCTCCTGCGTGATGTCGGCCGGCAGATCCTTGCGGATCGACGAGATGCCGACCTTCGCGCAGTCGGAGTGCTTGCCCTTCACATACGACTGCGAGCCGGGATCGTCGCCGACCAGCACCGTGCCCAGTCCGGGCGTGATGCCCGCAGCGCGGAGTGTGTCCACTCGCGCCTTCAGGTCAGTGAAGATCTCGTCTCGGGTGAGCTTGCCGTCCAGTCGAATCGCCGTCACAGTGATCCATTGTTCCACTGACGGCGATTCGACGGGTCAGGCGGCTGCCATCTGCGACCGCGCGACGGCGAGGAACTCCTCGACGGTCACGTAGAAGCCTGTGGCGTCGTCGATCTGGAACCAGACGGTCTGCGCCGGATCCAGGTCGTTCGGGTTGGTGTTGATGCTGGTCATGTCAATGGTGTTGGTACGCATGGTTATGCCTCCTGGCATGGGTGATTGGCAGCGAACAAATCGCTGCGCGCAAATGTCGTGGGTCACTCGCTCGCAGATGGAGCAGCTCTTCCCGCGTGTCGATCGAAGTCGAAACAGAGGACTCGTCGGTTCGTCGGCGCCCTTTATCGGCGCGCGAACCCAGACCCTGAGATCCTCGGGAGATTCGCAACTGTGTCGGCGGACCGTGAGAGGGTCAACGCCTGCGTGTTGCGGACAAATCATCGTCGCACACTCGTTCGCCCTGCGTCAACCCGCATTGCGAACTCTCCCAGTTCCCGCGGCACTTCCAGTTCCCGCTCTTCGTCCCGTCGAGGAGCGGGAACGAGAACTGCCGCGGGAACGTCGGACTGCGACGCATAGACTGACCTGCGTGTTCCGCATCGTGTACTTCCAGCCCTGCATCCCCCCGAATACGGGCAACGCGATCCGGATCGCGGCCAACACGGGGTGTGAGCTGCATCTGATCGAGCCGCTGGGCTTCACGATGACGGACACGCAGGTCAAGCGAGCGGGCCTCGACTACCACGAGATGGCGAACGTGACCGTTCACAAGAACCTCGACGCCGCATGGGACGTCCTCCAGCCCGAGCGGGTGTTCGCGTACACGGCGCATGCGTCGAAGTTCCACACCGACGTCGACTACCGTTCCGGGGACGTCCTCCTGTTCGGCCCCGAGCCGACCGGGCTGCCCGACGAGGTCCTGGGCGACCCGCATGTCACCGAGCGGTTGCGGATCCCCATGCTCGCGGGACGCCGCTCGATGAATCTCGCGAACGCAACGAGCGTCGCCCTCTACGAGGCGTGGCGGCAGAACGGGTTCGACGGCGCCGTTTAGACCGACCAGTCGACCTGTGCGGCGAGCGCCATGAGCTTGCGCCTCCGGCTTGGCGAGCCGGTCGACACCCACCCGATCCGGCCGTAGACGTATCCCCGGAAGTCTCCTCGC
The DNA here is from genome assembly GCF_037148075.1 of Gordonia malaquae. Classification (NCBI taxonomy): domain Bacteria; kingdom Bacillati; phylum Actinomycetota; class Actinomycetes; order Mycobacteriales; family Gordoniaceae; genus Gordonia; species Gordonia malaquae. Next base: position 202,778 of record NZ_JBBCUB010000004.1, read on the forward strand.
CCGTCTCGATTCTGCGATTCGCCGCCGTCGCGGACAGCGTTGTGCAGCAACGCCTTCAGTGCGTCGAAGTCGGCGCGCCGCGCACGCGGGCCCGCGTTGACGACGAGTCCGGCCAACTGTTGGCGTTGGTGATCGCCCATCACGCGGAGCTTGTCGGGATGCACGCGGAAGCCTTCGTCGTGCACGATCGACGAGACCACCCATGTCACCAGCTTCGGGTCGATGTCGTCGCCGGAGAGCGCCAGATCGTCGCCGTACCGCGTGTACGTGAGTCTGTTCTTCTCGGCGAAGCCCGCGATGCGGATGTCCATGCGCCGCAGGATCAGGTTCAGCAGCGCAGGCGAGGTCGGCGCGCCTTGGGGCAGGTGACGTTCCCGCAGCAATGCGGCATGGAACGAGTCCAGCTGTGCAGCGTCATCGATCGAGCAGGTGGTCGTGCAGAGCGCGGCGAGATACTCGCATACGCCCGGCGTGTATCCGATCGCCGTGAACACCGCTTTCACTCGTCGGTAGTTCGCATGCTCGAAGCAGTGCTTCAGATCGATCCGGACCACCGTGTCGTGCAGCGAATGCGGACCGGAGAACGAGACAGCCGAACGCCCGCGGACGAATCCGTGGGCCGCCGGGTGCGGCGGAACGGAGACGAGGACGTCGTCGAGGATGCGACGCTGCGCCGCCGCGAGTCGTTCCTTCGGCGCCTCGATGATCCGGAATCCACCGTGCGCCTTGGGTATCCGCCATATCCGATAGTGCCGCAGCCGCTCTGGAAGTCGTTTCGACCGGCGTCCACGAGCAGCGAACCAGTCGAGTTCGGGCAACGACATGTTCTGCCACGCCGCCAACGCCTCGACATCGGCGATCTGCCGTACGCCGAAGACCGGTGACGACACGTCCGGGTCGGCGACGAACGTGTACGGATCGGCGCGCATCGCACCGATCAGTTCTCTGATCGCCTCGCGTGGATCAGCAGGCGGCACGGGGAAGGCCTCGAGGATCGCGCGGGCCACCTCCTCCGCGTCGGCGGGTGACACCACCCGCATCAGCAGATCGGACAGTTCGGGTCGCGTCCACTCCGGACCGAGATCGCTGCCGCGGACACGCATGAGCCGCTGCGCGACAGCGCCCGCCATCATCGCGGTCTCACGCGCGGTGAAGCGCCGCGGGCGCGACAGTCCGGCCCCCAAGGTCTCCCCTTCCACCAACGAGGCAGGCGACGCGACCTGGACTTGTCGTCCTCGGCGCGCAGTGAAGCACACGAAGTGTGCCGACCTGCGTGCGACGCGGTGCCGTGCAGTGCATGAACCCAGGGGTAGCCCCTGAGACGGATCATCGATCCCTCTCGCGCCGCCTGCTCTCGCCGTCGAGGCTAGCTCAGATGCCGTTGGAAGAAGCGCAAAGCGGACTCTCCCTCGTATTCTGGGACGCCGGTGTGCCCGCCCATGTTGGCGTGCAGTCCCTTCTCCGCCGATCCGAACGCGTCGAAGAGGTCAAGCGCCATCTGGCGATCGTTGCCCGCATCGTCCCACTGCAGGAGCACGTGGAGCGGAATCGTCAGACGACGCGCTTCATCGAATGTCGCTGCGGGAACGTAACTTCCGGCGAACAACGTAGCGGCGACGATCCGCGGATCGACCAATGCCAGCCGAACCGCGACAGCCATCACGCCGCCGGACAGACCGACGGGACCGTCGATGTTCGGAAGGTCGAGCAGTGCGTCCAGCACCGCCTGCCATTCCGGCACTGCCGCGTCGACGAGCGGCGGGATCAGCCGTTCGACGATCTCGCCGACCGGACGTCCGTTTTCGGCGGCGTCCCACAGATCACGACGTGCGCGATCGACGTCGGTTAGTCGCGGACGGCCGCCACTGCCGGGGAGTTCGATGGTGGCGCAGGCGAATCCAGCGGACGATCGGGCACGCGCCGCGAGCCGCGGCCGCATCCGGTCGAGTCCGCCCGGCTGGCCGAGAAGGATCAGGGGCGTCGGACCGTCGGGGTTCTCGGGCGTCCAGAGGATTCCCGGGATGTCGCCGAGAACGAAGTCGCGTTCGACGAAACCGTCGGTGAGCGATTGTGAAGTGAAATGCATGGCTGGAGTCCTTTGCAGAGTGCGTGAAACGGCGCTCCGCGGACGACCTATCGCCCGACCGTGACTCCTGTGGGGAGCACCCTTGTCGAAACGTTCACGGGTACCACCTCCTCACGGTGTTGCACGGTCGTCGACGACGCTAACAACCGGGAGTTCCGCGTGTCCATCGATTTTCTGTTCAACCGATTCGGAACCTCTTGATTCGCGACGTCGCGCCGCTCACCAGCTCGACCCTCGACTTCGGTACCCCGAAATGCTTGGCGAGCGCCACTCCGACGGCCTTCGTCGCCTTTCCCTCGACGGCGGGTTCACGCACATAGACCGTGATCGCACCGTCGTCGGTCACCTCGACGAGAGGACCCTTCCGACTGTTCGGCTTCACGGTCACGGCCACCATTTGAACGTCGGTCATGCCTGTCTCCCCTGGCCAGTGTTGCTGCCGCGCCACCGCAGCGGCGCCTCCCCGTACTCTTCGACGACGTGTGCCGCCATCCCGACCGTGCGGCCGTACTGGAACAGGACCTCCCCGGCTCGCGGCCCCAGACCCAGTTCGAGCGCGACAACGGCACTCGCCAAGTCGACGTTCACCGGGCGGCCGGCACGCGCGATGATCACCTCCGCTGCGGCCAACGCCGTCGACTCGGGCCGGTCTGCGCGCAGGCGATCGAGCACAATTCTCGCGCGCGGATCATCGCCCCCGTAGATCACATGGCCGAATCCCGGCAGACGTCCGTCGACGACGGCGTCCGCGAGGGCACGATCCACATCGACGCCACCACGCACGGCCTCGACCAGGGAGTACGCGGACGCAGGCGCGCCTCCGTGCAGCGGCCCCGAGAGTGCGGCGTACCCGGCGAGCAGTGAATCGAAGACGCCCGCTCTGGCCGACGCCGCGACCCGAGCCGCAGTCGTCGACGCCGCGAGTCCGTTGTCGATGAGCGTCGTGACGAGCAGGTCCACCCAGGGGTGTGCAAGATCGATCTCCGGGACCACGTTCACCAGGACTGGAAGCACCCCGAGCACACGGGCGGCGGCGTCGGTGCGGTCGGCGCGCAGCGGGTCGTTGGCTGCGATCAGTGCAACGGTCAACGGGATGCGGCGTTCCACAGGGACCTGTTCGACGGCGCTCAGGTCCACCGAAGGGGGCGGCACAGGAGCGTCGACGTCGAGCACAAAGCGCGCAGCTGCGGTGAAGTCCATCGTCGCGCAGATGTCGGCGATGTCGGTGCCGCGCAACAGGAGTCGGTCGTCGCTGATCGTCGACACGCGGGTCGCGACGGCTCGAAACCGCAGAAGGCGATCGCCGGCGCGGCGGCCGTCGTGTTTGGCCGCTGCGAGCGAGTCGACCTCGGCACGGTCGAACAGCGACTCCGCCTGCCCCGGCATCCGGCGCGACGTCAGCACTCCCCTGCTCACGTACGAGTACAGCGTTCCGCGCTTCACCCCAAGCCGCGCCGATGCCTCGGACGTTGTGATCCACCTGTCCACGCGTTGATTGAATCAACATTGCAGACATTGATCAACAGCGCCACACTCGTGTCATGAGCACACCGATCAACGTCCCGCGGGGACTCAAGAACGTCATCGTCACCGACACCGAGATCGGCGACGTCCGAGGTGAGGAGGGTTTTTACCACTATCGACAGTTCGACGCGACGGAGCTCGCTCGCACCTGCACGTTCGAGGACGTCTGGCATCTGATGGTGTTCGGGTCGCTTCCCGATCCGGGACAGTCGGAGGCGTTCGCGCGGCGCATCGCCGCTCTGCGAGTGATCGACGGCGCCACCGTCGATCTGTTGCGTTCGATCGTCACACCGGAAACGGATCCGCTCGCCGCCCTGCGGGTGGCTCTCGCGGCGCTCGGCCTGGCCGACCGCCCGCTGTACGACGTCCCGGCCGCCGACCGCGTCGACTCCGCACTGCGTGCCGCGGCAGTCGTGCCGACGGTGCTCGCCGCAGCGCACCGACTCTCCCGGGGTCAGGAGGTGCTCGATGCGGATCCCGACGCGGACCACGTGTCCGATTATCTGCGGATGGCGACCGGGTCGACCGACGCAGAGGCCGCCGATGCGCTGCGCACCTACCTGATCACCACCATCGACCACGGCTTCAACGCGTCCACGTTCGCGGGTCGGGTCGTGGCGTCCACCGGTTCGGATATGACATCGTCAGTCCTCGGCGCTCTCGGTGCGTTCCTCGGACCGTTGCACGGTGGTGCTCCGAGTCGAGCTCTCGCCGCGCTCGACGACATCGGCGACCCGTCGAACACTCGAGACTGGGTGCGTGGCCGCATCGAGTCGGGCGAGAAGATCATGGGCTTCGGTCACGCCGTCTACCGCACCCATGACCCGCGGTCGGAACTGTTGAAAAGCGTTGTCCAGCAACGCTTCGACTCACCTCTCGTCCACCACGCCACCGCCGTAGAAGCCGAGATCGAGGCAGCGATCAACGAGCTCAAGCCAGGTCGTCGCCTGTACGCGAACGTCGAGTTCTACGCGGGCGTCCTGATGAGCGAGGTGGGCCTGCCGCCCGAGATGTTCACGCCGACCTTCGCCGTCGCCCGAGTCGTCGGCTGGACCGCGAACATCCTCGAACAAGCCGCCGAAGGCAAGATCATCCGCCCTGTCGCCCGCTACGTCGGCCCCCTGCCTGCTCGTTGAGCGGAAAGCTCCCACTGCTCGTTGAGCCGTCTCCGAGGCGCCAGCCGAGGTGACGTGTCGAAGCGTCGCACGGTTCAGCGCAACGAGGACGCACGATCAGGCGCTTGGCATCGCGCATACTGCTGAGATCGCGCTTTTCATCGGCTTACGAGGGCAATGTGCCCTCGTAAGCCGATGAGACGAGCGATCTTTGCAGTGTTAGCCCGATCAGGGCTTGTTGGCCCAGACATACTTGTAGTAGTCGGCGTCCTTGAGGTCGGCGGCAGCGGCGGGATCGACGACCATCGTCGCGTGGCGGTGGAGCTGCAGCACCGACGCCGGGCACGATGCCGACAGCGGTCCTTCGACAGCGGCTGCCACAGCTGCTGCCTTCCCGGATCCGGTCGCGACGAGGATGAGGTGCTTGGCATCGCAGATGGTGCCGAGCCCCTGGGTGATGACGTGCATCGGGACCTCGTCGAACGAGTCGAAGAAGCGGGCGTTGTCCTGCCGGGTCTTCTCGGTCAGGGTCTTGATGCGGGTGCGCGAGGTCAGCGACGACGACGGCTCGTTGAAGCCGATGTGGCCGTTGCTGCCGATGCCGAGGATCTGGACGTCCACCGGGCCGACTTCGGCGATGAGTGCGTCGTAGGCGTCGGCGGCAATCCGGCTGTCAGGTGCCATGCCGTCCGGGGAATGGACGTCGCCGATGTCGATGTGGTCGGTGAACTTGTCACGGATGAACCGCGCATACGACTGCGGGTGCGTCGGCACGAGCCCGACGTACTCGTCGAGCAGGACCGCGTTGACGCCGGCGAACGACAGTCCCTCGTCACGGTGTCGACGGATCAGCTCGTCGTACGTCGCGAGGGGCGACGATCCGGTGGCCAGACCGATGGTCTTCGCTCCGCCTCGGACCGCGTTCTCGACGATGTCGGCCATCACCTGTTCCGGGTGATCGACGATCACGACCTCCATGCGCTACCTGCACCTTCCATAGTGTGTGGGTTCGGTTCGAGGGTACGTTGCTCCGCCTCGACTCCGCTCGGGGAACAGAGGAGTTGCTCGGGGGACTCGTACCGGTCAGCACCAGTCGCGGGAGCGGGTTCCGACTTTGAGGTCGAGTTTCTGGAGGCGATCGGCGACGACGGTCACCGCGCCTTCCGCGTTCTGCACTTTTCCGCGGATGAGCAGAGCGGACGCGGTCTGCGCGAGGGTTCGGTAGCGCGCCCACAGGCCGACGGAGCAGACGACGTTGACCATGCCGGTCTCGTCTTCGAGGTTCACGAAGGTGACACCCGACGCGGTCGCGGGCCGTTGGCGGTGCGTCACCGCTCCCCCGACGAGCACACGGGACCCGTCCGGCACGGCGAGCAGGCCGTCGGCGGGGATCACTCCCATCGCGTTCAGTCGCGGGCGCAGGTACTGCGTCGGGTACGAGCGGGGTGAGATGCCGGTGGAGATCGCGTCGACGGCAGTCAGCTCCACCTCGCTCATACCGGGAAGTGTCGGCGCCGACCGCGGCGAGACGACGGGGAGTTGGTCGTCGCGCATTCCGGCCGCGGCTCCGGCCTCCCACAGTGCGGCCCGCCGATCCAGACCGAAGCACTCGAACGCACCAGCCGTCGCCAGCGCCTCCAGGTGCGCAAGCGTGGGCTCGGTGCGACGCGACAGGTCGGCCACCGAGGTGAACGGGCCGCCGGTGCTGCGATCGTCGACGATCCGCTGCGCCACGTCGTCCGACAGCCCCTTCACCGCGGCGAGCCCGATGCGCACGTCGAGTCCGTCGTTCTCGAGGGTCGCGTACGACAACGACCGATTCACGTCGGGTCGGTGCACCTCGACGCCGTGCCGTCTGGCGTCGGCCACCAGACTCTGCGGCGAATAGAAGCCCATCGGCTGCGCCCGCAGCAGAGCAGCGCAGAACGCCGCGGGGTGATGCAGCTTGAACCACGACGAGTAGAAGACGATCGACGCGAAGCTCTGCGAATGACTCTCCGGGAACCCGAAGTTGGCGAACGCCGCCATCTTCTCGTAGATACGATCGGCCGTGTCGCCGACGATGCCGTGCGTCTCACGCATCCCCTCGTAGAAACGCGCCTTGAGTCGCTTCATCCGTTCCGGCGACCGCTTGGATCCCATCGCCCGCCGCAGTTGGTCGGCTTCACCGGCGTCGAAGCCTGCGACGTCGACCGCCACCTGCATCATCTGCTCCTGGAACAGCGGGATTCCGAGGGTGCGGCCGAGCGACTCGCGCATCGAGTCGTGGTCGAAGGTGACCTTCTCCTTGCCGTCGCGACGTCGGATGTACGGGTGCACCGACCCGCCCTGGATCGGCCCCGGTCGGATCAACGCCACCTCGACGACGAGGTCGTAGAAGTTCCGCGGCTTCAACCGCGGGAGTGTCGCCATCTGGGCTCGCGACTCCACCTGGAACACGCCGATCGAGTCCGCGCGACACAGCATGTCGTACACCGCCTCCTCGCCGAGATCGAGCTTCGCGAGGTCGACGTCGATCCCCTTGTGATCGCGGACCAGGTCGATCGCGTAGTGCAGCGCCGACAGCATGCCGAGACCGAGGAGATCGAACTTCACCAGCCCCACGGCGGCGCAGTCGTCCTTGTCCCACTGCAGCACACTGCGGCCGGGCATCCGCGCCCACTCGGTGGGGACGACGTCGGCGATCGGCCGGTCGCAGATCACCATCCCGCCGGAGTGGATGCCCAGGTGGCGGGGCATCGACGAGATCTGTGACGCCAGGTCTCGAACATCGTCCGGTGCGGAGTCTGGAACCTTGGCCCACGCATCCTGCTGCCCTGGCGCGTATCCGAGCGCACGTGCCATGTCGCGGACGGCCGACCGCCCCCGATACGTGATGACGTTGGCCACCTGCGCACTGTTGGCCCTACCGTGCCGCGAGTACACATACTGGATCACCTCTTCGCGCCGATCCGATTCGATGTCGACGTCGATGTCGGGCGGACCGTCACGCTCGGGCGACAGGAAGCGTTCGAACAGCAGATGATTGCCAACGGGGTCGACGTTGGTGATGCCGAGGGCGTAACAGACCGCGGAGTTCGCCGAACTCCCTCGCCCCTGGCAGAGGATGTCGTGGGTTTTGCAGAACGAGACGATGTCGTGGACCACCAGGAAGTACCCGGGGAAGGTCAGCGTCTCGATGATCGCCAGCTCGTGCTCGATCTGTCGGTACGCGTCCGGGCGGGCGGCGCGCGTCCCGTACCTGCGCAGCGCCCCCTCCTCGGTGAGATGCCGCAGCCACGTCGCCTCGGTGTGGCCCTTCGGGACGTCGAACGGCGGGAGATTCGGGGCGATCAGACCGAGGGAGAACGCGCAGTCGGACGCCAGCTGGACGGCGTTGTCGATGGCGTCGAGGTGCGCAGGCATCAGGCGAGCCATCTCGTCGCCGCTGCGCAGGTGCGCCCCTCCGACGCCGGGCAGCCAGCCGTCGATCGTCGTCATGTCGGTGCGCGCACGCACCGCGGCCACGGCTGTCGCGAGTCGGCGGTTGGCCGGTCCGGCGAAATGTGCGCCCGTCGTCGCCACCGTCGACAGGCGCAGTTCGGCGGCGATGTCGGCGAGGATCGCATTGCGCTCGTCGTCGTCCGAGCAGCCGGACGCCGTCAGTTCCACCGTCACGTAGTCACGACCGAACCGATCGACGAGGTCGCCGAGCGCATCGCGGGCGCCGATCCGCCCGGCCCGCGCCAGTCCCCGACGCACCGATCCCTTCCGGCAGCCGGTCAGTATCTGCCAGTGGCCGTCGCCTGCGGCCGCGGTGATCGCGTCGGCGTCGTACCGGAGCCGCCCCTTCTCCCCTCCGGTCATGTGCGCGTCGGCGATCACTCTCGACAGCCTGCGATAGCCCTCGTCCCCGCGGGCGAGCACCAGCAGGTGATCGCCTTCCGGGTCGACGGCGCCTGCGCGCGGCGCGTCGTGCTGCAGTGACAGTTCCGCGCCGAACACCGTCGGCATGCCGAATTCTCGCGCGGCCTCGGCGAAGCGGACCACTCCGTAGAAGCCGTCGTGATCGGTCAGCGCCAACGCTGTCAGCCCGAGCCGCCACGCCTCCTCGACCATCGACTCCGGCATCGATGCGCCGTCGAGGAAGCTGTACGCGCTGTGGGCGTGCAGTTCCGCGTATCCGATCGTCGACCGTCCGAACGCGATGTCGGCAGGCACGTACTCGCCGCGTTTGCGCGACCATGCAGGCGAATCGCCGCCATCACCGACATTGGGCGGAAACGTCTCGCCGCGTCGGTCCCCCGCCCCCGGGCCTCGGCCCGACAGCACCCTCTCCATCTCCGACCAGGTCGGCGGACCGTTGCTCCACCCCATTCATCCGATTATAGAACACACGTTCGACAAACGGAATAGATAGCCGCAGGATTGCTCGAACCGACTTGATCAATCGAACTACACAGATCCGACACCCGACAGGCACATAATCGTGCCAGCGCACCGAACGCATGCCACATATGAGAACCTGTGTCAGTGACCAGCTACTTCGTGACGGGCGCAAGCGGATTCATCGGCAGTCGAGTGCTGCAACGACTCCTGGCGCGCGACGCCGACGCCCGTGTCACCGCGCTGGTGCGTCCCGGTTCGCTTCCACGTTTCGCACAGATCCTCGAAGGCATCGACGGCGGCGAACGAGTGATCACCGTGCCCGGCGATCTCACTGTCGACGGCCTCGACATCCACGACGCGACGGTGCTCACCGGCACCGATCACGTGATCCATCTGGCCGCGATCTACGACGTGACCGCCGACGACGCATCTCAGGACGCCGCCAACCGCGACGGCACCGCGCGTGTCGCCGCACTCGCGGCCGACCTCGGCGCGACGATGCACCACGTGTCGTCCATCGCCGTCTCCGGAGATTGGGACGGCGAGTACACCGAGGACGACTTCGACCTGGGTCAGGGCTTCCCCACCGCCTACCACCGCACGAAGTTCGAGGCGGAGAAGGCAGTCCGTGAGACACCCGACCTGCGGTGGCGCGTATATCGGCCGTCCGCGGTGGTCGGCGACTCAGTCACCGGCACGATGGACAAGGTCGACGGGCCCTACTACTTCTTCGGTCAGATGTCGCTGCTCGGGCAGTTGCCGTCGTTCCTCAAGATGCCACTGCCGAACCTCGGGTGGGTGAATCTGGTGCCGGTCGATTTCGTCGCCGACTCGATCGTCGCGCTGCTGCATCACCGGCCGGACGACGACTCGCTGGTGTTCCACCTGTCCGACCCGCAGCGGCGGACCGTCACCGAGATGTTCAACGCGCTCGCGCCCGCCTTCGACGCGCCTCGCGGTTTCAACGCGCTGCCCGGCGCGGTGGTCCGCCCGGTGCTCGCCGCCGGTTCGCGAGGTCCGCTGCGTGCCGCGCGCGACGCCGTCGCCGCCCAGCTCGACGTGCCTCCCGTCCTGTTCGACCTCGTCTCTCTCCCCGTCCGATTCCGCAGTGACACGACGCTCGCCGTGCTTCGCTCGCTCGGCGTCGAACTGCCCGATCTCGCCGACTACGGGCCCGGCCTCTGGCGATACTGGTACGAGAATCTCGACCCGGCGAGACATCGCCGCACCGACCCGCGTGGTTCGATGGTCGGCAAGAACGTGCTGATCACGGGCGCGTCGTCGGGCATCGGCAAGGCGACGGCCCGCATGTGCGTGACGCGCGGTGCCAACGTGTTCCTGGTGGCGCGCAGCGTCGACGGTCTGACCGACGTCGCCGACGAGCTGAACGCCGAGACCCCCAAGGACGGCCTTCCCGCCGGACACGCCTACGCGTATCCCGCCGACATCACCGACGAGTCGGCCGTTCAGACGCTCATCAAGTCGATCATCGCCGAGCACGACCACGTGGATGTCCTCGTCAACAACGCCGGACGATCGATCCGCCGGTCGACGCTGAACTCGGTCGACCGTTCGCACGACTACCAGCGGACGATGGCCGTCAACTACTTCGGCGCCGTCTACCTGACATTGGCGTTGCTGCCGCACATGGTGGAACGCCAGGCCGGGCACATCGTGAACGTGTCGTCGGTCGCGGTGCAGAGCCACGGTCCCAGGTTCGGCGCGTACGGTGCGTCGAAGGCAGCGCTCGAGGCGTTCAGCGACGCGACGGCCGCCGAGACTCTGTCCGACCACGTCACGTTCAGCACCGTCCGACTGCCGCTGACCCGGACCAAGATGATCGCTCCCACCGACGCCTACCAGGCGCAGCACGGCATCTGGGGCGTCGACAAGGCCGCAAGTCGGGTACTCCGCGCGATCATCGACAAGCCCAAACGCGTGAACACGCTGATCGGCGACATCGTCGACCTCGGGCACCACACCGTCCCTCGGCTCACCAACCGGCTCATGCACCAGGAGTACCTGCTGGTCGGCGAGTCGGACGCAGCACTCGGCAAGGGCTGAGCTCCTCACTCGTACACTCCTTCCACCGTCCAGGCGCGTTCTCGGTAGCAGAGCAGAAGTGCTCGCGAATCCTCCAGCAACACCTGGGCTCTCGCCGAGACGCTCGTCGGCTCGGCGTCGGTGCCGAACGGCCACGGCCCGGCCCACCAGCAGACCGCGTACGGCCGACGCCCCACCCGGACCTCGGCGGGCTCCGTGGTGAAGCCGCCGCGTGGCGTCACCTCGACCTGATCGCCTTCGGCGTCGAGCAGTTCGGCGTCGGTGTGCGACAGCAATGCAGGCGACGGCCGGGCCAGCCGATCGGGCCAGGCGGCGTTCGGATCACGCGGCGGCACCTGCTCGTCCCCGAGCGTCACGAGCGCGACCTGCTCGGCGGGCCCGCGTCCACCGCTGCGGATCGGCACCCGCACCGACTCCCCGCCGAGGAGACCTTGCACACGGACGAGCGCACGTCGAGCTCGATCGGTGAGCCCGTCGCCGACCGCGGCAGGCAGTCCGGCCCCGACGAATGCGTGCTGCAGAGATCCGGGATCGACGACTTCCACCGGTTCCAGATGCAACCGCGCGATCGGCGAGTCCGGTGCACCGGCCCCACCCGCATCACGTCCCGCCGTACCGGCCAGCCACCCTTCGAGCTGCCAACGGATGCGGTCGGCGGTGGCATCCGGTGTGAGCGGCTGCGCGCACCACCAGGTGCGCGAATGCCGTTGTCCACGTTCGGTTATCGCGTGAACAGTGAGCCGAGTGCACGCCAGCGACGCCGCCGACAGACGCCGGTGCAGCTCCTCGGCGAGCCGACGGCCGAGGAAGGCGGCCGAGTCGATGCGGTCGACGGGGGGATCACACGTGTACTCGACGTCCAGCACGGCCGGGATCGGCGCACGACTCGGCCGCCTGCCGGGCGTTGCGCTCGCCAACCGGTGCGCGACAACGGCGTCCGCCGAGAACCTCGACGCGACGTCGGCGGCAGGCAGTTCGGCGAATGCGCCGAGCGTTCGGATGCCGAGTCGCCACAACAGGTCGACAAGATCGGGACGTGTCGGATCGGACAGCGCGATCTCCACGGTCAGGTCCGAGATCGGCCGGGTCGCCAGGTACGCGGCGTCGGTGCCCGGCGGCACCGACTGCCCGGACCGTGCGGACAGGACCGCGGTGAACAGTTCGTCTGCCACTCCCACTCGCGCTGCGACACCCGTCGCGGCGACGGCGTCGACGATCCGCTCGGCGAGCACCGCCTCCCCTCCGAAGTAGCGCGCAGCCCGATCGGCAGTCACCACCAGCAGCCCGGGACGCAACACCTCCGTGAGTGGGACCACCTCGGTCACCGCCGTGACGACCGGCTCGAACAGTCGGCCGTCACGAGTCGGATCAGCGTCGAACACCACCAGGTCCGGGCACAACGACTGCGCCTGACGTTTCCGCATGCCGCGTCGGACGCCGACGGTGCGCGCCGCCCGAGAACACGCCTCCACCTTTCCCGCATGCAGGACGGCGATCGGCTCGGCCACCGTGATGCCCGCCGTCGACGCGGCCGCAACCGCAGGCCAGTCCGGGCACCACACGGCCATCACCCGACGACCGCCCTGAGGGTCCATCAGTTCGCCACGGCGAGTGCCGGACGCGACGGGCGCTGCACCGAACCGTGCGCCGCGACCAACTGCAGCACCGGATTCTCCCCCGGTGTCGTCTCGCCCATACCCGGGGCGACGAGGTCGAAACCACCCGACGACGGGCGAGCACCCGAAGCCGTCACCCGCACGTCCACGCCGAACCCGCCGATGCGCCCGAAACCGCTCCGCCGCGCGGGCACGTGCCGGTATTCGGTCACCTCGCTCTCGATGCGGACCGATGCTCCGGGCCAGTCGCCGAGGACGAGCAGCGTCGACGACTGCTTGCGTGCCCGGCCCGCCAGGACCCGAGCTCGCGACGGCGGAACCGGCCCGCGTTTGCGGCCAGGACCGAGGTCGGGCCCGAGCACCACGAGATCGATGCCGTCGAGCAGCACCCCCGCAACCTCCAGAGGGTCCACACCGGGCTCGGTGACGACCGCGACGCGACTCAGATCCGCCCCCATGTCCATAGCGGCAGCAAGGTTGAGTCGCGGGAGTCCCACAAGCGCCACCGTGGCACCCGCCCGAGTCACCTCGGCGATGACGGCCATCGGAACGGTGATCGCCCCGGTGGACGCGACCACCGTTCCGCGAGACAGACCCCGGCGCGGGAACAGCGGCGCCATAGCCTCGGGAACGGGGAGCACTGAGGTCTCTGCAACGGCGTCGCCCGACATGCCCGCCAGGCGCCTCCGCAGGGCTTCTACCTCCTCTGATCGTGCCATCACTTCCCCTTCCCACTGTTCGAACTCTTGTTCGATACTGTACGACCGACCTCCGACAACCGTCAACGCTCCTGGTCGCGGCCCCGACCCTTCCGTACGCCACGTAGATTCGGACGCATGCAGTCACGCCTCTATCCGTTCGCCGCGATCATCGCCGCGGTGACGTCGATCGCGCTCACCGCCCTGCCGTGGATCTCGTTGGCCCCGCTCGGCCTCGACTGGTCGTGGAACGGGCTCGCCATGGCCAGCGTCGATCTCGGCGACGATCTCGGCGTGGTCGGCGTCGGATGGGCGGTGGTCGCAGCAGCAGTCGCGGCTATTCTTGCCGCGCTGATCGGCCTGATGCCGTCTCCCAAAGTCCGACCGCTCCTCCCCCTGGCGAACGCGGTCGCAGCCGCTGCATGTGCACTCGCAGCACTCGCACCGCTCATCACGCTCATCTGGCCCGCAGTGTTCTACGGCGACCTGTTCGTCAGCATCGGAGCGACAGGCCTCGTATCTCAGGTTCCACTGAAGACGCCCGTCATCGTCGCGACCACTGCCACGATCCTGCTCACGGCCGTTGTCTGTGCAGCGTCAGCGGTGGCCGCCCGCCCTGGTCCAGTGTCGCGTGCTGACACGCGACACTAACGATTCGGGCCGCGTCGGCGACGAAGCCCTGACCTGAGCGGTCACGACCGCCGCGATCGATCCGGACGCCAGTAGCGCGGCCAGAACAAGCACCTGAAAGCGGCCGGCCTCCACCGGCGAGAGCCCACCGAAGATCGCACCCACAAAGGCGCCGGGCAAGGTGACCAGCCCGGTGGTCTTGGTCTGATCGATCGACGGCACCAACGCACTGTGCACCGCATGTCGTGCCATCGACGCCGCCGCCTGACGCGGCGTCGCACCGAGCGCCAGCCAGGCCTCCACCTCGCCCCAGCGCTCGATGAGCGTCTCGGTGAGACGCCGTCCGGTGAGCGTCGTGATGTTCATGGTGTTGCCGATGACGATCGCCGACAACGCCAAAAGGTATCGCGACGTCGGTTCCAGCGCACCGGTCGCGAACACCACTCCGAGCGCGACCACCACACCCGAAGCCACCGCCAGCGCAACAAATCCGGCTGTCCGCCAAAAGGCTCCAGGAGCAGCAAGGCGTCGCGCCGCAGTGCCGACCGCCACCGTGAACATGACCGACACCGCGAGCAGCACCAATCCGGGATGCGTGATCAAGCCTGTCAGCGCGACACTGACCACCGCGAGTTGGACCATCCCGCGCAGAATCGCCGACGCCGTCGCCCACCGCTCGCGGACGCCGTACCAGCGCAAGACGCCGACCGACACTCCCGCCAGCACGATCACGGCCACAGCCGTCGCGATCACGTCATGTGCGGACACCCGCTAATCCAATCACCTCCGCCGACCTTTCGACTCGCAAGCTCGCTCAAGGAGCAGTCGATACGAGCGCCCACTGAGCGAGCCTGCATCCCCTTGCTCCTCAAACGAGCCTGCATCCCTGCTCCTTGAGCAAGCGAAGCGCGTCGAAAGGTCAGAACAGCGTCAAACTCTCGGGCTCGACAACACCGACCGCCTGCGGCGCCGCACCCTCTTCTGCCGCGACCTCGTCGGGTTTGGCGAGCCCGTGCTCGCGGACGAGAGGCGTCATGCGTTCACGGAGTCGGACTGCGTAATCCGCGGGAACGAACGAACCGCGCCCGTACAGCGATCGGTATCGACGCAGCAGCGCGGGATGTTCCTGGGCCAGCCAATCGAGATAGCCGTCGTCGGAGTCGAGCTGCAGCACCGACACGGACACGCGGACCGCGCCGGCGTCCGACAGTTCGGACAGCAGCGCATCCAACTGCGACGACGAATCGGTCAGACACGGCAGCAACGGTGCGATGCGCACGTGCGGTTCGAGCCCCGCGTCGGCGAGGCGTCGAACGGCCTCGATCCGCGCGGCGGGGAGCGAACCGTCCGGATCGGCCCGGCGACACAGGTCGTCGTCGAGGCAGGGCACGGTCATCACGATCGTCGTCGGCACCGCGTGCCGCACCACCCGCAGCAGCGAGACGTCGCGCACGATCAGATCCGAACCCGTGTACAGCGCGAACGGCGTGTTCGATTCGGCGAGCGCCGAGATGACCCCGGGCATAAGCCGATAGCGTTCTTCGAGAACGCCGTAGGGATCTGCTCCGGTCACGCCGACGGCCACCGTCGATCGTCGCCACGACCGGCGGCGGAGTTCACGTCGCAACACCGCGGCTGCGTTCATCAGCACCCGCATCTCGCGGTCGTCGCCGACCATCGTCTCGAGCGCGTAGTCGTAGGGATGGGCACGCTCCACCGTCACCGACCGCAGCATCGCCGGCGCCAGCACCTCATGCACCGCCAGGCGCGGAAACTCCGGCAGCCGGAGCGTCCGCACCAGGTCGGTGTCGACCAACCCGAGCACTCCACTCATGCCATCTATCCGAACACATGTGCGAATAACTCGTCAAGTGTCCGAATGGACTGTCACAGGCCCCGGCTACGATGGCTGCATGACCGGATCGGCCGAGCCTGGACCCTCGTACCTCGTCGCCGGCCGTTACCGCCTGGTCAAGCGCATCGGGCGGGGCGGCATGGGCGCGGTGTGGGTTGCGCGCGACCAGCTCCTCGACCGCGACGTCGCCGTCAAGCAGGTCCTGTCGGTCGCCGGGATGTCCGACGACGAGGCTCTCACCAACCGCCAGCGAGCGATGCGGGAGGGCCGGATCGCCGCTCGCCTCTCGCACCGGAACGCCGTGTCGATGCACGACGTCGCGCTCGACGGCGAAGAGCCGTGGCTGGTGATGGAGTACCTCCCGTCGCACAGCGTGGCCGACGTGCTCCGCGACAACGAGACCATCGCGCCCGTCGAGGCCGCGCAGATCATCGCGCAGGTCGCCGACGCGATCGCGGAAGCCCATGCGTCGGGCATCATCCACCGCGACATCAAGCCCGCCAACATCCTGATCGCCAACAGCGGGCGCGCGACGGGCCTGGTGAAGATCACCGACTTCGGCATCTCTCGTGTCAAGGACGACGTGTCGATCACCCAGACCGGCATCGTCACCGGAACGCCCGCCTATTTCGCACCCGAAGTGGCGCGCGGTGACGAACCCGGCGAGGCGTCGGACGTGTTCTCGCTGGGTGCGACGCTGTACACGATGATCGAGGGCCGACCACCGTTCGGCGACGGCGACAACTACATCGCGACGCTGCACCGCGCCGCGGCCGCCCGCATCGATCCGCCGACACGAGCGGGCGGACTCGAACCGATTCTGCTGCGCCTACTGGAGCCGTCGCCTGCAAACCGTCCGACGATGTCGCAGGCCCGTGATCTACTCGTCCAATACGCGGCGTCCGAACTCGGCACGTCGGAGAAGGTCCTGACCGGCCTCGTCTCGACGAAGCCGAATCACACGCGCGTCCGTCCCCCTGCGCCGTCGGTGATGCTGCAGAAACCCGAGCCGTATGCGCACACGCGCGTCGGCACTCCGACACCCCCGCCCGGCCGGTACGCGCCTCGCGCAACTCCCGAACCGCTCCCGCCGCAGCAGTACCCGTCGAACCCGTCGATGCAGCAGCGTCCGTACTCGCAGCCGCAGTACCAGTTCTATCCGCCGCAGCATCATCAGCCTCAGCGAGGCAGCAACGCCAGCCTCGCCGCAGCGATCTTCGCCCTGTTCGTCCTGCTCACGGCCATCATCGCCGGGATCATCGTTCTCACTGTTTAGCGTCCTTCATGCGACGCTTCGACTCGCTTCGTTCGCTCAACGAGCAGTGGGGTGCATCCTGCTCCTTGAGCGAACGGAGTGAATCGAAAGGCTTGCGGCGTGGCCGAGAGAGTCAGCCAAGTTGGCGGTTGACGGCCCAGCGGGTGAGGGCGTTCCGGTTGGACTGCTGGGTCTTGCGGAGCACGTTGGATGCGTGGGTCTCGACGGTCTTGACCGAGATGAAGAGCTCTTCGGCGATCTCACGGTAGGTGTACCCGCGCGCCAGCAGCCGGAGCACTTCGAGTTCGCGCTTGGTGAGCGAGTCGAGTTCCGGATCGAGGTGCGGTTCGGGGACGGCGGAGCGACCGGTGAACGAGTCGAGGACGAACCCGGCCAGGCGCGGGCTGAACACGGCGTCGCCCTCGGCGACACGTCGGACGGCGTCGGCGAGTTCCGTGCCGCTGATGGTCTTGGTGACGTAGCCGCGAGCACCCGCCCGGATGGTCGCGATGACGTCTGTCGCCGCGTCCGACACCGACAACGCCAGGAACACCGGGGCCTCGGATCCGAGTGCGTCGGTCACGCCGCGCAGGACGCCGACGCCTCCCCCGCCGGGCATGTGGACGTCGAGGAGCACCACGTCGGGTCGGGTCGCGACGATCTCACTGATGGCCTGCGGCACGGTGCCCGCGTCGCCGACCACGTCGATGCCGTCCTCGCCCGCGAGTTCGGCTCGGACTCCGGAGCGGAACACTCCGTGGTCGTCGACGAGGAAGAGACGGTAGGCGGTCATGCGATCTCCTGATCGGTCTGTGCGGGTGCGTCTTCTGTTGTAGCGGAAGCGATCTCACCCGCGGCACGCGGCAGGGTCAGTGCGACGTTGGTGCCGCGGCCGATGGTCGAGCTGACGCGTGCCGCGCCTCCTGCCCGCTCCATGCGGGCTCGGATGGAACGGCTGACGCCTTGGCGGTCGGGGTCGACGGCGTCGACGTCGAAACCCGCACCGCGGTCGCGGACGAACACCTCCACTTGGTCGTCGGCCACTTCGCAGTACACGTCGACCGTCGCTGCGCCGGAGTGTTTGGACGCGTTGACCATCGCTTCGCGGGCTGCCGAGACGAGTGCGCTCCAGCCGCGCGCGCGGGTGGGGTCGAGCATTTCGTCGGGCGTCACGTCGCCGACCGTGATGGCTTCGATCTCGACGCCGTATGCGTCTTCCACTTCGACGGCGACAGCGCTGATCGCCGCGGCGAGGGACTCCCGGGGTCGGGCGCGGTCGCCGAACAGCCATTGGCGGAGCTCTCGTTCCTGACTGCGCGCCAAGCGTGCGACGGTGTCGGGGTTCGCGGCCTGCTTCTGGATCAGCGCCAGCGTCTGCAGGACAGAATCGTGCAGGTGGGAGGCTATTTCTTCACGTTCGTCGGTTCGGATGCGTGCAGCCCGCTCCTCGTTCAACGCGCGGAGCATGCGCATCCAGACGGGAACGGTCAGCAGCACTGCGCCGACGAGTGTCGCGAGGACCGCGACGACGATCGGCGGCATGCCCGCCAGCGCGGTGTCGGGGACGGTCACCATGACCACGAGGCCGCCGATCACGAACACGGCACCCGTCGCCAGCCTGACCCACGTCAACGTTCGCGACTGCGATGCGGCGATGCCGGTGACGTCGGCCTCTCGCCACACGATGGCGGCGCCGCCGAGGACGAACAGGATCGCAAGCATCGACTGCGCGGGCGCGCTCGTCGCCGCCATGCCGTTCGCGGCGAGCGCGAGGACGCCGATCACGATGAGGCCATGCGCCTGGCGTCGTTCCCCCGGCGGCGCCGCGGCGGTGTCGTCGCCGGTCGGGCAGAAGAACCAGAGCAGCGCATAGGCGATGACACCGGCCCCGGCCAGCGCCGCGAGCACCACGAACACGACTCGCACCCGGAAGACGGAGACGCCGAGGTGGTCGGCGACGCCGCCGCACACACCGGCGATCACCTTGCCGCCACTGCGTCGATGCAGTCGCGGCACGGTTGTACTCGTGCGCAGTTCTCTTCTCATTGATTCGATAGTGGCACGTCGTGGCCGGTTCGCACATCAGGGAGCATCTCAGGGTTTCGCCGGATTCACGGCGGCGCGATCATCGCCAAGATGAATGGCATGAACGCTTCGACTGTCCAAGACATGTGGAACACGCGCCCCGTGCGACGTCGTTCCGGCAACACCGTCGCAGGTGTGTGCATCGGTGTCGGTGAGCGCTATCGGGTGGACCCGACGTTGGTGAAGGTGGCCTTCGTGGTCGCGACGCTGTTCGGCGGCAGCGGCATCCTGCTGTACATCGCCGCCGCGATCGCGCTGCCCGCCGACGACGAGAGCAAGGCGCACCAGTGGCACGGTGGGCCGCCGTGGGCGCGCGCCGGGCATCGAAGCCACCTGAGGTGGATCCCGCTGGTGATCATCGCGGTGATCGCGATGTCGATCATCGGCTCCCCGAACGCATGGGGAACCAGCGGTGTGCTCGGCGCGGTCCTGATGGCCGGCGGCTGGTATCTCCTCTACCAGCGGACTCCCGTCGCCCCGGCAGGCACGTCTGCCGCCGAGCTCGCGCACGGCGGTTCCTCCACCATCGGAGACTTCTCGCCGGTCGGGAGCTCTCCGTCCGTCGACCGTGGCGCCGAGCCCGGTATCGCTGCGGCGACGGAGCAGTCCGGCGACACCGTCCAGCTCACCAAGGACGTTCCGCCCGCCGATGCGCCCCCGAGTTGGGATCCGCTGGGTGCGGCCCGGTTCGCGTGGGATCTGCCCGAGCCGACTGAACCCGTGCAACCGCCCGCGCCTCGGGTCCCGCGCTCGCCTGTCACGCCGATCTTCCTCGGGCTCGCCGTGATGACCGGTGCGGCGACGTCGGCCGCGTCCCTCGCCGGAGTTGGGTGGTTGACGCCCGGACGCATCGCATCGTTGGTGCTGGCCGTGCTGGGTACCGGGTTGGTCGTTGCATCCTTCCAGCGCCGGCCGGCCGGTCACAGCGGATCGGGTCTGATTCCGCTGGCCGCGCTCGGTGTGGTCGCCGTCCTCGCGACCACCGCGCTCGCAGGACCCGGCGAGACGTTCCCGTCCGGCGGCATCGGCGAGCGGACGTGGACTCCCCCGACGTCGTCCGACCTGCGCGACGACTACTCGCTGACGATCGGCTCCACGACGCTTGACCTGCGTGAGCTGAACGGGCTCGACAAGGACCGGACCGTCTCGATCCGCCAGGGCATCGGCGAGATCAAGGTGTTCCTGCCCGACGACATCCGTGTCCGCACCGACTGCAGCGTCACCGTCGGCAACGTGAACTGCAAGGACGGCGTCGTCAACCCCGACGCGAAGACTCCCACCCTGACAATCGACGCCCACGTGAACGTGGGCGATGTGGAGATGATCCGATGACTGAGAACAGCACTCTCGAAGCAGAATCGGCCGAACGTCGCCGCAGCCCCGGCCTCGCGGTCCTCGGCATTCTGGCGCTGATGGTCGCGGGATGGGGCCTGCTGGGCGGCCCGAGTCTAGGCGACACCCGAGCCCTCCCCTGGGCCGTCCTCGCCGTCGGAGTCGTCATCGGTCTCGGCCTCGTAGCCTCCGGCATGCGGCGGCGTTAGGCGGGCTGTTGCCCGCGAGCTGAGTCGAACGACCGTCAGTCCGACGACCGAATCAACGCGCCTTTGAGCGCCGCGACATCAACACGCATGTCGCCGTCGGAGTGCCGCAACGGGAGGTCCTCGGTCGTGATGCCGTCAAGGAACACTCCCCCGGTCTCGCCTGAACGGAGAGTCTGCGACTTGCGTCGACGAGCTTCGATCCGCGCCACGCGACCCGGCAGCACCCGATCGTCGAGCACAAGATCGGCCGACGTCCCGATGACTACCTCGCCGGACTCGACGACACCCGTGAACACCCGCCCACGACCGGTGATGGTGAACATGTCGTCGACCCGAAACGTGAACGGCGTTCCCGGCTTCGGCACCGGAGCATCTCGCGCCTCGCTCTTACGGAAGAATCCCATTTCTCGGACTCTAACGGACCGCCCCCAACCGCTGGTTGAGCCCTTCACGGAGCTCACGAAATCGGCAACACCGAAGGCACGACCTAGAAATCGTGTCGAAACCATCCCACACGACCCGAAATGTCGTACCTGTCCGTCACAATGACGGCCATGGTCGATGTGAAGACATGGCGGTTCTGGCAGTTCCTCAACCAGGACGGCAAGCTCGAGTGGGTCGGCGTCACCCGGCCGACCGCGCACGCGCGGATAGATCAGACGAAGGTCTGGACCCTGCTCCCAGCTCAACGGAGGCTGATCGCGAATTGGTTCGTGTCCCACGACCATCAGCTCGACGAGTCCGACCGCTTGTGGGTTCACGATTCGATCGACGGGTGGGATTTCTGCGACACCGCTGCGCTGGCACCAGAGCCTTCGAAGGCCGACGTCGACCGCCTGTCGCGGCCCGAGTCGATGCTCACGTTCGGACAGATCGACGACATCCCGCTAGTCAATATCACCGGCAAACGCGACCTCGAGCCCATCTACCGAGCCCGCTGACACCCACGAGCGTCACCTCCACAACAATGACGCGCAACGTCCGACGTCTTCTCCGCGTGGCGCAGAAGGCATCTCGACGAGCGGCTCCCACGTAAATCGACACACCGTACGCCGACCGACATCTCACCGTGAATGAGGAACACCTGATGACAACCGATTCGACCGCCATCACACCGATCGACCTTCCGCCGATCCCGTGCTCGCATCGGCCGAGCGAAGAACCTGTTCGAGTCGCGGCCGCGATGCTCTTGCACGCAGCGCGGTACGGCGGTTCGGTGCTGACCGACCGCGACGTGTGGACCGACGCGAACATCGACACACTGATTTCACACTTCGTGAACCAACCGGACGTGTCCGGCAAGTCGTTCGACGACAAACTCGACATCCAGCTGGACGGTGTCAGCGACGACGTGCGATTGCTGTTCGCAGAGATCTACCTGTTGCAGATGCTTCCGACGATGCAGTTCCACAAGGCCACAAAGATCAAGAACGCCACGTCTGCCCTGCGCAACGCGGGGATCGACTACCAGATTCCAGCCGAGATCGACGAGGCCTTCGATCACCCGGTGTTCTGGGGTGGTGTCGCCTTCGCAGTTCGTCGGTTCCAGCAACTGTCGGTCCTCATCGAGTTCGTCCGCTATCTCCGCACATTTCCCGAGACAGAGATCGCCGCTGCCTATGATGATCCGTTCGCATGGCGGACGATGGTCAACAACGCTCCCGGCACCTCAGAGCCGTCCCTGCGCTCCTGCTTGACCTTCCTCGGCCACCCCAAGTTCTTCATGTCGATCGTCGCCGGTCACCACAAGAAGCAAATCGTCGAAGCGTTCTTCCCTGCGGTCACCGGATGTGTATCAACGGGCGACGTCGACGTCGACCTCGCGAAGATTCGATACTGGCTGCAGGAAGAGCCCGGCGACACTCCGGATTTCTATCACGGTCCGCTCGAATCGATCTGGCGGCCCGACGAGGTCGCCGACATCGACGACGTTCCCGCCGTGACGACCGAGCCCGACGACGATCGACGCGAGTCGTCGTACACAGTCGAGTCGATCATCGAAGACGGTGCGTTCCATTCGGCTTCGGAGCTCCGCGACATCATCACTCGCTGGCACGAGACCCGGAACATCGTCCTTCAGGGTGCGCCCGGGACCGGAAAGACGTGGCTCGCACGGCGCCTCGCGTTCGCGTTGATCGGTGACCGCATCGACGACGCCGTCCGGTCTGTTCAGTTCCATCCCGGGACCTCGTACGAAGACTTCGTGCGGGGATGGCGACCTGGAGGCGACGGCACCCTCACGCTCGTCGACGGTCCGCTCCTGGAGCACGCGGAACGCGCACGGCAGTATCCCGACATTCCGCACGTGGTAGTCATCGAAGAGTTCAATCGCGGCAACCCGGGCCAAGCACTCGGCGAGATGCTCACTCTGCTCGAGCGCAGCAAGCGCAATCCCGCGGATGCACTCGAGTTGACCTATATGCGCGAGGCCGAGCTCGCCGTCTTCCTGCCCGAGAACCTGTACGTCGTCGGCACGATGAATACCGCCGACCGTTCGTTGGCGCTTGTCGACTTCGCCCTGCGTCGGCGGTTCGCATTCTTCGACCTCGAGCCCCAGTTCAACGACGCATGGAAGCAGTGCTTGCGTGCGCGGTTCCGGGGTGTCGATGCAGATTTGATCGACGAACTGGCCGTCCGCATCATGGCGATGAACGACCAGATCGCAGCGGATCTGTCTCTCGGGCCCTCGTTCCGAATCGGCCATGCCTACTTCACACCGGGACTTGAAGCTCCCGACCTGGCCACCTGGTTCACCGCCGTGGTCAGGTCATCGGTGGAACCGCAGCTCCGGGAGTACTGGCACGACGATCCGGCGACCGTGAACGACGTGGTCGACAGCCTGCTGTCAGGTATCTGACGTGTTCACCGCCGGTGCGGGCACCACTCGAATCGATGTTCGGAGCGTGTGGTTTCTCCTGCTGTACGCATCGGATTACGTGGCGAAATTGACCGATGCCGACCGGATGGAGTCGCTACTCGACGGTGAGCGGGACAACGACCTCCTCGACGCGTTAGCGGAGACGTTCACGGACGAGGTGGCGTCGCGAATCAGGTCGATGCTGGCCGTCAGCTATCGCGCCCGCGTGGATTCGCTCACTCGGGTTCGAGGTCGGATCGACCACCTCGGCACGGCTCGACGCCGCTCGATGGAGTCGGGCCGCGTGATATGTCGATTCCATGAACAGACCATCGACCTGCCGCGCTACAGGTTCATGCTTGTCACGCTGCGTCGTGCGGCGCAACAAGCCCAATCCGATCGAGTGCGTCGGAAGTGTCTGACGACAGCTCAGATGTTGGCGCGCAGCGGCGTGAGCGCCACTGACCCGCTGCCGACGGAGATGGCCCGTGAGCAGTACGGCCATGCCGATTCGGCGGATCAGAGGCTGGTCCAGCTCGGCCGCCTAGTCCGCGACATGTGTGCACCCGAACATGTAGCGGGCCGGGTCATGTTGCCTGCGATCGTTCGTGACGAGAGGGAGCTTCGCCGACTGTTCGAATCAGCCGTCCGCGGCTTCTACAGTTTCCATCTCGGTCGCGCGGGTGCGTCGGTCCGAGCCGCGAAGCGACCGTGGCCTGCGACCGGCGATCCGGCCCATCTCGCGCTGCTGCCTCTTCTCAACGCCGATGTCGTGATCCGCGGAGGCGGACGGCAGACGATCGTTGAGTGCAAGTTCGCCCCGGTCTTCGATCGTCATTTCGGAAAAGCAATGGTCAAGCCCCACTATGTCCGACAGGTCTATGCCTACGCATCGGTGTTCGCCGAATTGACATCGGACACAACCTGCGGGTTGCTGTTGGGCGCATTGGTCGACGGGTCGCCTGGACGGGATCTGGACGTCGACATCTCAGGAATCCCGGTCCGTGTTCGGCAGATCGACCTGACGAGGAAGCCGAACGAGATCCGAGCAGCGTTACGCGAGGCCATCGTCGACTGGCACTGAGCCGACAGACACGTCAGCCCCCGCACGAGGCGGGGGCTGACGTGGTGGTTCAGGGAGTGATCACTCCCATTCGATGGTCCCCGGCGGCTTGCTCGTCACGTCGAGCACAACGCGGTTGACGTCTTCCACCTCGTTGGTGATGCGGGTGGAGATGATCTCGAGGGTCTCGTAGGGCACGCGGGTCCAGTCGGCGGTCATCGCGTCTTCGCTGGAGACCGGGCGCAGGACGATCGGGTGGCCGTAGGTTCGGCCGTCGCCCTGGACACCGACGCTGCGGACATCGGCGAGGAGCACCACGGGGCACTGCCAGATGGTGCCGTCGAGGCCTGCCGCTGTGAGCGCTTCGCGGGCGATGAGGTCGGCCTTGCGGAGCAGTTCGAGCCGTTCTTTGTTGACCGAGCCGACGATGCGGATCGCGAGGCCGGGGCCGGGGAACGGCTGGCGGGCGACCATCTCTTCGGGCAGTCCGAGTTCGCGGCCGACGGCGCGCACTTCGTCCTTGAACAGGAGTCGGAGCGGTTCGACGAGCTTGAACTCGAGGTCTTCCGGGAGACCGCCGACGTTGTGGTGGCTCTTGATGTTCGCGGTGCCGCTGCCGCCACCGGATTCGACGACGTCCGGGTACAGGGTGCCCTGGACGAGGAAGTCGACCTTCTTGCCTGCCGCGGCCTGGTCGCCGAGGACCTCGGAGACGGCGCCTTCGAACGAGCGGATGAACTCGCGGCCGATGATCTTGCGCTTGGTCTCCGGGTCGGAGACGCCGTCGAGGTGACCGAGGAACGTCTCCTCGGCTTCGACGGTCACCAGGCGGGCGCCGGTGGCGGCGACGAAGTCGTTCTGCACCTGCTCACGCTCGCCCGCACGCAGCAGTCCGTGGTCGACGAACACGCACGTCAGACGGTCACCGATCGCCCGCTGGACCAGCGCTGCGGCAACAGCGGAGTCGACACCACCGGACAGACCGCAGATCGCGAGGCCTTCGTCGCCGACCTGCGCCTTGACGTCGGCGATGAGTGCTTCGGCGATGTTTGCAGCGGTCCACGTGGGCTTGAGACCGGCGATCTCGTACAGGAAGCGGGTCAGGACTTCCTGGCCGTGCGGGCTGTGCAGCACCTCAGGGTGGTACTGGACGCCGGCCATCTTGCGCTCGACGCACTCGAACGCGGCGACGGGTGCACCTGGAGTCGAACCGGTGACCGTGAAGCCCTCCGGTGCAACCTGCACGGCGTCGTTGTGACTCATCCACACCGGCTGGGCCTCCGGGAGACCACGGTGCAGCGTGCCCTCACTGTTGGGCGTGAAGTTGGTGCGGCCGAACTCGCGTCCGCCCGTGTTCGCAACCTCGCCGCCGAGCGCCGTCGTCATCTTCTGGAAGCCGTAGCAAATGCCGAACACCGGAATGCCCAGGTCGAACAGCTTCTCGTCGATCGTCGGGGCGCCGTCGGCGTACACCGACGCCGGGCCACCGGAGAGAATCAGCGCCGCCGGGTTCTTGGCAGTGATCTCTTCGAGCGTCGCATCATGGGCGACCACCTCCGAATAGATCCGGGCCTCGCGCACACGCCGAGCAATGAGCTGCGCGTACTGAGCACCGAAGTCGACGACCAGGACTGGGCGGGGATGGTCCGCGGGAGAGTTCGTCACGGGTGCATTCTACAGGGGTAATAGTGGCACTATCTCCCCCTGTCACTTCAGCTGGACGAAGCCCTTCTGCTCCAGCAAAGCGAGAACGCGGTCGTGCTCACCGAAGACATACGCACGCGCGAGAGCGTCGTTGAACTCCGCGGCAACGCTCGGATCATTCTCGTCGACGGGAATGGTGAGCAGGTCTCCAGCCTCCGTTCCGAGAAGCAGCGCGTTCGCCGCGAACACTGCAGTTCGCTTATTGCCGTCCTCGAACGGCTGAGCCTTCGCGAGGTGGACGAACAGGTTCACGGCTTGGTTCCGAACGTCCGAACTTCCAGTGACGCGATCGACGAGAGCCTGCAGATCGGCATCCGACAGTGCGTCGGGCTCATGCCGTCCGTGTACGGTCGCCACTCCAATCCGCTGCTCGCGCGTCCGGAGTCGCCCCGGATGGAGTGCACCACTTCGGGTGATCGTTGCGTTGACGGCCTTCACGAACTCAGCATCGACTGTGGCCCCTCGATGGTCGATGATGAACTGCGCGGCGTCGCGGAGATCTTGCAGGAGCGCGAGATCGGCGCGCGACGCGACTCCTTCGAGACTCCCGTTGGCGAGGAAGTTCTCGGTGTCGAGGCGTCCCGTCGCCAAACCGTCGAACACCTTGCCTGACGAGTACACGACTGCGGCGAGGTCTTTGATAGTGAGCTCAGTCATTACCGTTGACCCTCCCCGTCGTTCGCGATCAGAAGTGAATGCGAGTACGTGCGAACCATACCGCCGACGTCTGACAGATCGCTCAGCCGTAGACCCATAGCAGTAGGTAGGACACGTCTAACACCCATCCGCTCCATACCTCACGCGCACTCCGCCACCGACACGCAGAGCGCCGACACCTCGACAACAGTCGGCGAGAGCTCGTACGCATGCTGGTGACAGCACTCGCTGAGCCGGTTCCAGGCATAGGCGATCGTCGGACCGAAGTCAGTTTCGTCCAGCGACTTCAACACTGCGAGCTTGGACGCCATCTTCGCGTTCGGACAGGCGGCCCCTAGTTCAGCGCACCGAGCGTCGACCAGCCATTCGACAGCTTGGCGCGCAACGAATGCGGCCAAGCGCGCGGCATTGCCGGACTCGGGGATCACTCGCCCCGACAGCAACGCGTCGGCGTACCCGAGCGCAGCTGTGGCCTCGACGCTCCTCATTTCGACCCCAGGAGATCTCGCAGCGTCTTCCGTAGATCACGTACGTCGTCGAGCCCGAGAATTCCGCCCTCGTGAACTCCAACGGTGCAGATGCCCATCACGTTGTTCCGGTGGGGATGACTATGAGGGCTCTGCCATCCACCCAACGACTCCTTCGGGTCGCGACCCAGCGATACTGCGACGCACGCCTTCGTCCCGATGAGCTTGGCCCAGTCTTCCTCGGCTTTCGCGTACGCGATTCCTGCGCGGGTGCACTCGTGGAAGTAGCGCTGTTTCGCTGCACTCTCGACTGCGAGGCGGAACAGGCCCGGCCCGGCCGCGTTCTTGACGTGAGCAGGAACGCCTTCGTCGCGGATCAGCGAGTACGCGTCGGCCGCATACCGGTCAGCGGTGACCTCGGCGCGTTTGACCGAGATCTTGGACCCGGGCTCACGGCTGACTTCCAACAGGGTCGCGTCGACAGACAGCCGCCGGATCGCGGTGGGCAGACGGTCGTCGTGCGAGAACACAACCACCTGTCTCGTCTTCGCGATCTCCTGCAGCACCGCGAGGAACCCATCGATCTTCGCTGGGTCCATCGCCTGAATCGGGTCGTCGAGGAACAGGAATCCGAATGGACTGTCCCCCACCGTCGCCCGAGGGATGAACAGTGCAAGCGCCAGTGCATGCAGCTCGCCTTGGCTCATCACCGAGAGGACACCGGTGTCCTCACCGTCGACGCTGCCGGTCAGTGCGACGCGGCGCTGGGTGCCTGTGCCGAGCAGTTCGATCGCGCCGAGGTCGACGTCGCTCTCCTGTTTGAGCCGTGACCAGATGTCCCGAGCCGAGTCGACGATCGGCTGCATCCGCTGGTCACGGAGCTGCGCACCATGGTCGTTCAGCCATTTCTTGGCGTCGTTCAGGTTGTCGAGTGCATTGTCGTGGACACGAGCCGCCTTCTCGGCGGACAGCCACGTGGCGATCTCTTCCACCAGCGGCGCCCATGCGTCGGTCAGTTCGTCTGCTCGCCGTGCGGCCGCGACAGTCAGTGCCTCGTGCGCAGCAACGACTCGCGGCCATTCCGTCGCCACATGCTCGGCGACAGCACTCTGCTCAGGCAGTTCACGAAGGCGAGCGACGGCCGCACGGTAGGCGTCCACCTCGACGAGTTCCGAACCGTCGAGTGAGACGTCGGGCAATCCGGCTACCAGCTCGGACACGTGTCGGCTAGCTGCCTTCCACCCGTCGATGATGTCGGCGTGCGCTTCGACGGCCCGCGCATTGTCCTCAATCGTCGCCGCTACCCACTGCTGCCACTCGGCAGGCAACGGAGTCTCGCACACCGGGCAGTCCGCGGCTTCTGCCTCCGTCACGTAACGCTGTGCGTCGCGGAGCAGGGTCGTCCGCGTGGACAGCAGTTCGAGGGCCGTTTCCGCTGCGCCGAGCTTTTGTTCCAGCGCTGACCGATAGTCGTTGACCACTCCGTCGACGACAGCCTGATCCACGAGGACCGAATCAGCGCACGCCTTCAGTTCCTGAATCAGCCGCTGCTGCGGCGATTCTGCACCGGCGATCTCCTTCTCCACCACGTCGAGCTTGTACGGCTTGCTCGCCAGCGCCTTGTTGACCGTTCCGGCCCGGGGGTCGTCGGCTGCAGCGAGTGCCTTGCGCAGCGCGAGCCGCAGCGCATTCGCACGCTTGCGTTCATCACCGATCTCCTTGATCACCGAACTGATCCGTGCGGTCGCATCGGTGATCTCATCCAGCCCGAGGATCTTGTTGAGCGCGTCGTACAGTGCCGACTGCCGTTCCTCGAACAGGCCGCCGATCTCGTCGTAGCTGAGGATCGGGCGGTACAGCTCCGCTGGGCGATCCCATCCGAGGGACGTCACCGGCTGATTCTCTCCGCCGGCAATGCGAGCCCAGGTTGTCGCATCATCGAGACCGCCGACTTCATCCCAGCGTGCCGCGATCAGCACCCGCTGTGCATCGCCTTCGCCCTCAGGCTGTTGGACTACCTCTACGCCGATCCGACACGGGCTGCCGTGGTGGAGGTTCCGCCACGCGTCCTGCCACACCTTCGACTTCTTGTTCTCCCACCGATAGCTTCGGCCCGTCACCGCGTACTCGAAAGCCTCCGCAAAGCTCGACTTGCCTGATCCGTTGCGTCCACTGACGACCGTCAAACCAGGACGAGGGTCAAGGACCAACGACGCCTGCGGGCCGACGCCGCGGAACCCTTCGACGGTGATTGCCCGAACGTATGCGAGTGCCGGGTCGGGCCGCTCGGCCCCAGCCTTTGAAGGACGCTCTCGCGACGCCGCTCCGCCGATCTGCGCGCGCAAATCACCATCGCTCGACATCGCGGCGAGAACCGTGAACGCGACCTCATCGGGAGTGCTGGTCTGCTCGATCAGATCCCACACCTCGTCGACGGTCGCAGTGCTCGTCAACTTTGCGTCACTCGACATATTTCGCCCCTCTCCACGGATGACTCATCCACGACAACTGGCGTAACCATGCCATGAGGGTCCGACATCCTGAGGGCCGCTTCCCATCTGTGACGGCGGACGTCAAAGACGTGTCACCCGATCGTCCGACCACGAAAAGGCGTCGTAGCGGGCATCTATGGTTCACGCATGGTCCGCCCGAGGCGATAGCCAAACTCCCTCAATCAGGCGCACGGACTCCGATGCGCGAACCAGCCCAGAAAGGCGGGGACGTTGCCCAACGCTCTTCGACGCGTACGCTGCCCGCGTCCTGCCTCACAACCTCCACGTAGTTCGCCTGCTCAGCGCCGGCATCGGCCAGTCGTGTAGCGATGGAAGAAGCAATCGAGGTCGTCTCAGGACGGTCGATCAAACCCGGCAGAGCGAGTCGGACGGGCCGCTACGTCTGCCCAGAGTGCACGCATCTTGTTCACCCAGTCGATCGCGGCAAGTCGATGTACGTCGCGCACTATCCCGCGGCCCCTCGCACCTGCCCGCTGCTGTCTACCGGGCTCGACCGGCGGCAAATAGAAGCGATGGCCCGCGCGGTTCTACAGATGCAGATTGTGATGGTCGATGGCCTGCCTCAGTTGCTCTATCTGGAATCGAAGAACACGCAACCCCGTTCAGTCAACGCCGACACCGCAGCCGCCAATTCGCGTCGTCGGATGCTCACTGGCTCCCGCCAAAGTCGCGGACACGACGGGATCGACCTGCCTAAGCTTGTCGGGCACCATCGTCTTCAAACAGCACCTCGGCGGCCGGTTCCACGGCAACGATCAACGGACCACTCCGGTGTGCTGGGGCGACAATCTGATCGTCCTCCTCCAGGAGTCAATCGACCCACCGGAATCAGCAAACGGCTGCCGCCAGTGCGCATGCTCAGCAAAGCATGGGTTGCGGTGCAGGTTCACTTGCCAACTGTCGCGACCGCAGAGTTCCGTCGCTGGCTGGCAATCGCAGCGATCCCTATCGAGTCGCAGACCACGCGCGCTCGCCTGATGACGCCATCGTACGGCTATGTGGGCGATGCGACGCGTTTCCCGCGGGGAGTACCGGTTTCGGTTTTGACCGGTGACTCGGCAGCGAACATCACCTCTACGACGGTCCGACCAGTTGAACCAACGATACTAATACGTTCGGACGAATATATGGCGACTCCGCCGCGCCATCAACAGCCCGATCCCTTGCTTGAGTTAACAAACCGAAGCTCGTCGAGACGCCAATAACGCCATTTCAGAGGCCCGATATTCCTCTAGGCCGGGCTACCCAGAGTCGCTCTACGCAGCCAACGCAAAGAATCAGGATTCGATAGTTGTTAACGCGTCCCATGCTGTTACCCGTTGACAACGCGGGTGCGGAGTGGTTGCCTTAGATCAACAGCCACAACGAAGGGACCACCAAATGTCCGAGGACGCCTCCCGTAGCGCGAATCTCCCGAATGCCAGGCGGTCGAGCGCCCGACATCTAACCGTTGCCCCAGTCCGCACTCCGGCACGCTTTGGGGATCAACGCGCCGTTCACTTCATCGACATCGAGAACATGTGTGGGACAGCAAGTTTCAAGATCTTCGAGGCGCAGGCAGCGATGGGCGCTTACCATCGCGCGATCGGAATCGCAGTGGGCGACCATGTGATCATCGGAGCTTCGCACCACAACCTGGTTGCGGCGGGATACGCATGGCCAGGCGCTCGCCTACTGGCTCCCCAGTCAGGCCCGAACGGTGCCGATAGAGCCCTTCGCCATGCGATGCGTACTGAGAGTTTCGGCGAACGGTTCGCTGCGGCATACCTCGGATCAGGCGACGGCGGATTCGCCGAGGACCTTGCCTACCTGGCCAGCTGTGGAATGGCGACTCATGTCATATCGCGAAGTAACCAACTCTCGCGCAGGCTGCGCCTCGCGGCACAGTTCACAACGATCATTCCCACCAAATGAAAGACCATCCAATGGATAGCCCCCAGATCCGAGCCACGGACATCGCCGACATCGCCGGTGTCAGTCGCGCCGCAGTGACACAGTGGCGCAAGCGCTACCACGACTTCCCCGCGCCCATCGAACACTCAACCGCGCGCAGCCCGCTGTTTCTCCGTAAGGAAGTAGAAGAGTGGCTAAAGGCTCACGGAAGGCTGAGCGTACCTGCGAAAGCCAAGAGGGGTGCGCGCCAGGTGGCATCCGACATTCTCGAGCTTCTCCGCAACCGAATCCCCGTAGATCGGTACTTCGACGTTGTCGGGGCCGTCCTCGTCGCAGAGTTTCTCTACCGCGGTCCCGCCGAAGGCCTCTCCGTCGAGGACTCCCCCGTCGCACGCTCGGTCGATCTCCCGCCTCGAACTCTCAGCACCCTCACCCCGGCCCAAGCTCGCGAAGCAATTTCGTTCGCAGCAACGGCGGAACGATTCCGCACAGCGCTGAACCCGCTGATCCCAGGTCATTTCGAGATGGTCGACGACTCCGAGACACTCCCCGAGATCGCCGTCACTATCGCAGCTCTCGCGAGCGACGTCCCTGCAGCAGAACTGATCGCGGTTCTCGATCAGGCTCAGGCATGGGACAGCAGACGTAACCCATGCGACCCGTCGCCATTGAGTCGTCTCATCGCCGATCTGGTCGACTCGATGCTCACTGAGCATGGCTCCGTCGTCCTCGATCCGGCCGTCGGAGCTGGGAACACCCTGATCCAGACTGGCCTCAAGGTACGTGACGACATTCGTCTCGTCGGCGTAGATGTCGATAAACAAGCGCTCGCAAACCTCGAACGCCGAGCGATTCTGTCCCAGCAGCCCGTCGATGTGCGTTTTGGTAACTCACTCGGCGTGGACCCGGCCGACGACGTTCTCGCCGATGCGGTTGTCACAACGCCACCTTGGAGTCTGCGCGACTTCGGCGACGACTTCGACCCGAACGATGCTCGCTGGGTGTTCGGCCGTCCGAGGCCTCGGTCGGACGGAGTATGGCTGCAACACGCCATCGCTCACCTCGAATCGGGCGGTCGGGCGTACGTCGTCACACCTCAAGGCGAACTGTTCCGCAAGTCGTCAGAAGCGCTACGGCACGAGCTCATCAGACAGGGCGCGATCGAGGCCGTCATCTCGTTACCCGAGGGGCTGTTCACGCACTACGCCGCGATCAAGACGGCACTGTGGGTCCTCGCTCGCCCTGGGGAAACACGGAACCCCGATCGAGTCTTCCTTGGCCAGATGACTAGTCACTCGCAAGGAGCCGCTTCCGACCTCAGCGGGACTGACGTCATGTACGCCTACTCTCTCTGGCGACAGGGTGAAGAGGCCGAGAACGACTCCAACTACGTGATTGCGTCTGCTCGCGAACTCCTGGTGCCCGATTCCACCCTTCTCCCCGCAACTTGGCTTAGCCGCCGCGACGCACCCGGGCCTGACAAGCTTGTCGAAGAGATCCAGACCATCGCTGAACGCCTTTCAATCGGCCCTGTGATCGGCACGTTCGCGGCTTCCAGCCCGAGTATGGTTCGCCGCGTACGCCTGTCCGAGTTGCCTGGCGTCACCATCCACCGCGGCAACGTCGGCGCATCGCCTACTCAGGCAGACGCCGAGCATGAACCGACGACCGGAATACCTGTCCTCGACCCTCGAGTCATCATGAACAGTCAGCCGATGGGGCCAACCCCCGAGAGATACATCTCTGTCCAGGAAGCTCCAGGTCTCCTCACGGAAGTCGGTGACATCCTTCTCATGTCGCTCGTGTCAGGACGAAACCCTGCTGCTACGCGCTTCTCCGCTGCAGGTTGGGCGGTCAGCCGCACCTGCTACTTGGTCCGTATCGACCCAGCGGTCTCCGGCGCTCCTGACCCCGATTACCTGGTCGCTTGTATCAACGCCTCGGTCGTCGAGCTACCCACTTTGCGAGGAGCCTCGCAGGTGATGCCGTCACGGATCGACATTCCCGTCCTCCCGGAGCCCGATCAAAAGAACCTAGCCGACTCGCTCCGGGCAGTCGAGGGAGCGCGCCGTGAGGCAGCCGCCACATTGGGTCGACTGGACACGCTGGCCGGTCTGATCGAGAGCGCAATCAGCACCGGTTCCGTGACAGTCACCCGTTGAGTCGAGCCATCGAACCAACGCTCGGGCAACTTGTCCGAACAACCCAGTATCGTCGCATCAGCACATCCGAACACAGAGGAAACAACGCCTAATGGCCACCACGAACGCCAGTCTCATCTGGAACATCGCGAACCTTCTTCGCGGCCCCTACCAGCCAAATCAGTACGGCGACGTAGTTCTTCCGTTCACTATTCTTCGTCGCCTCGACGCAATCTTGGCACCCGACAAGGATGCGGTGGTGAAGGAGTACCAGAAGACAGAGGGTCTCGGGATCGACCCGTTCACCTACCTGCGCTCTCAGTTCCCCCACTTGCCGTTCTTCAACACGTCTGTCTGGGACTTCGGCAAGCTCGCTGCCGACCCCGCCGGCCTCGCGGACAACCTCCAGGACTACCTGGAAGGCTTCTCGGCCAATATTCGCGACGTTTTCGACGGGTACGGCCTCCCGACCCTGATCGCCGAGCTAGACAAGAAGGACCGCCTGTTCCTGATCGTCAAGGAGTTCGCGGGCGTTGACCTGCATCCCAACCGCGTGTCCGGACACGACATGGGCTACATCTTCGAGGAGCTCATCCGCAAGTTCGCTGAGTCGAACAACGCCCAGGCCGGCGACCACTTCACTCCGCGCGAGGTCATCGCGCTGATGGTCGATCTCCTCTACGCAGATAAGGGTCTCGAACTCACCAAGCCCGGTATCGTCCGCTCCATCTACGATCCTGCTGCGGGCACCGGCGGCATGCTGTCCGTCGCCTACGACCACTTGGTTGACATGAACCCCCAGGCCAAGCCCGTACTATTCGGACAAGAGATCAACGCTCGCTCCTACGCCATGTGCAAGTCCGACATGGTCATCAAGGGCCAGGACGTCGACAACATCTACCTCGGCGACACTCTCGTCGACGACAACTTCACCGGCGAGCACTTCGACTTCCTGCTCTCCAACCCGCCCTTCGGTGTCGAGTGGAAGACGCAGCAGAAGGCTGTGACCGACGAACACGACCAGCGAGGATTCGCCGGCCGCTTCGGCCCCGGCCTGCCCCGCGTGTCCGACGGATCGCTGCTGTTCCTGCTGCATCTGATCAAAAAGATGCGTCCAGTCCGCAAATCCGACGACGAGGGCTCGCGTCTCGCGATCGTGTTGAACGGGTCGCCGCTGTTCACCGGCGGGGCCGGCTCGGGTGAGTCGAACATCCGTCGCTGGATCATCGAAAACGATCTCCTCGACGCGATCATCGCCCTGCCGACCGATATGTTCTACAACACCGGAATCTCTACCTACATCTGGATTCTCGACAACAAGAAGACCCCGGAACGCAAGGGGAAGGTCCAGCTGATCAACGCGGTCGACATGTACGGCAAGATGCGGAAGTCGCTCGGCTCCAAGCGCAAGGAACTTCGCGACGAAGACATCGCGACGATCTGCAGGCTCTACGACGAGTTCCGCCACGACACCGGCGACGATGAACCTGCCCTGTCGAAGGTCTTCGGCAACACCGACTTCAGCTACCAAACCATCACCGTCGAGCGACCGCTCCAGCTCACCTTCCACATCCACGCTGAGATGATCGAACAGGTTCTCGCGGTGAAGGCCGTCGCCAAACTGCCCGATGCAGACCAGTCGACGATCCGGGAGGCCTTGACGACTCTCGACGGCCGGACGTGGTCGAACCGCGACAAGTTCGTCACCGACGTGAAGTCCGCACTCAAGGCCTCCGGCATCACGAAGCCCAGCGCGCCGATGGTGAAGGCGATCTGGACGACCGTCGGCCAGCACGACCCCGACGCCGACATCGTCGTGACCCGCGGCAAGACCGAAGCGGATTCATCGCTGCGCGACACCGAGAACGTGCCTCTCTCCGAGGACATCGACGAGTACTTCGACCGCGAGGTCCGCCCGCACGTCCCCGATGCGTGGATCGACCACGACAAGACCAAGATCGGCTACGAGATCCCGTTCACCCGACACTTCTACCGGTACACGCCGCCACGGCCACTGGAGGAGATCCAGACAGACTTACGCAATCTTGTCGGTGAGATCCAGGTATTGCTGACGGAGGTGGGAGCGTGAGGAATGCGCCACTAAAATCGGTTGCAAAGATCATTTCTGGACAGTCTCCAGATTCGGCCGATGTCACTCCACTCAACGATGGACACCCCTTCATTCAAGGAAATGCTGAGTTTGGTCGAGAGTATCCCACACCCCAACTACAAGTGACCTCCCCCCGCAAGAATGCCGAGCAGGGTGACATACTTCTCTCAGTACGAGCTCCCGTAGGGGCGCTAAATATTGCCGACAGGAGACTTGGAATAGGTCGCGGAATTTGTGCCATCCGACCGGTTGATGCAGACACCAGATTTGTGTGGTGGACACTTCACCATCAGAACGACCTTCTTCATTCATTGGCAACTGGGTCAACCTTCGAGTCCATATCTCGCAGTGACGTGGGGTCGATCCCGATCCGCCTGGTCGACCGAGGTGAGATGCGCCGGATCGCAGCTTTCCTCGACCGCGAGACCGCCAAGATCGATGCGCTGATCGCCAAACAGGAGCAGCTCATCGCCACCCTGCGCGAAGACCGCGCCGCCACGATCACCCAGGCCGTCACGAAGGGACTCAACCCGAACGTCGAGATGAAGGACTCTGAGATCGAGTGGCTCGGGATGATTCCCCAGTCTTGGGAGATAGTCACGCTTCGGCGTGTCGGAACTCCAGTCATTGGGCTAACCTATTCTCCAGATGAAGTCGTCGATCCCGGCACCGCCAGTTCATCACTAGTTTTACGGTCTTCTAATATTCAAGATAGGAAGCTATCCCTTGAAGACTGCGTCCACGTGTCCACGCACATTCCCGACAACTTAAGACTCCGATCAGGAGATATACTAATCTGCTCAAGAAACGGAAGCCGTGAACTAATCGGAAAGAACATTTCGATAGACAAGAGAACGTCCGGAGAAACCTTTGGGGCATTCATGACCGTGTTCCGATCAGAACACAACAAGTACCTTTTCTGGGTTTTCAATTCGAATCTCTTCGACTACCAGAAGGCCACATTCTTGAGCTCGACCATCAACCAATTGACGACCTCAAACCTCAAGCGTATGGAAGTACCCCTACCCCCGGTAGAGACACAGGTCAAAATTTGCGACTCACTCGGAGTGCAGGTCAGAAGGATCGATACTCTCATCGACAAATCCGCCCAAATGATCTCGACTCTCCGCGAATACCGGTCTGCACTCATCACCGATGCAGTCACGGGGAAGATCGACGTTCGAGAGGCGGTATAGCCGTGCCCCAACACCACGAGGTGGTCCTCGAAGAGGAGATCTGCGAGCACCTCGCTGCATCAGGTTGGCTCTACTCTCCAGACGACTCCGGCTACGATCGCGAGCTGGCGCTTTACCCCGAGGACGTGTTCGGATGGCTCGCCGAGACCCAGCCGGACGACTGGGCCAAGCGTGTAAAGCCCGATGCGCCCGTCCCCGCGCAGGAGAAGGCAAAGGCCGCGATCCTGCAGAGGCTTGCGAAATCACTGTCGGCCGATCTGAAGGTCGACGGCGGCACTCTTGCCGTCCTTCGTCGTGGATTCAGCGACTTCAACGCCCAGTTCTCGATGTGCCAGTTCAAACCGAGCTCAGGACTGAACGCGACCACGGCCGCCAAGTACGGCGCAGTCCGGCTGCGGGCCATGCGCCAGGTCCACTACTCGACGGTGAATCCCAAGAAGGCCATCGACCTGGTGTTCTTCGTCAATGGGGTCCCCGTCGCGACCGCCGAGTTGAAGACCGACTTCACTCAGTCGGTTCAGCACGCGATCGAACAATACAAGAAGGACCGGCTCCCCAAGGGCGAGCTTCTCTTGGGGTTTGCGACCCGCGCGCTCGTGCACTTCGCCGTGTCGAACAACGAAGTCCACATGACCACCCGCCTCGCCGGTGCCAAGACCCGCTTCCTACCGTTCAACCGGGGCAACAACCACCACGCCGGTAATCCGCCGAATGCGACCGGATCTCCATCGTCTTACCTGTGGGAGAAGATCCTGCAGCGCGACACGATCCTGGATATCCTCGAGCGATTCATGCATCTGGAGGTCACCGAGACACGCGATCCCGACACCGGGAAGAAGTCGCGCCGCGAAACCCTGCTGTTCCCGCGCTACCACCAGTGGGAGGCTGTGACCCGCCTCGTCGACGCGGCTCGCACCGAGGGCCCGGGCCATAAGTACTTGATCCAGCACTCGGCCGGGTCGGGAAAGACGAACTCGATCTCGTGGCTCGCCCAACGGCTGTCGAGCCTCTATGACACGGGCGACCAGAAGGTGTTCTCGTCAGTCATCGTCGTCACGGACCGTACTGTGCTCGACGCGCAGCTGCAGGAGGCGATCCACCAGATCAACCGCACCAGCGGCGTCGTCGCCCACATCGACGGACTGTCGGGGTCGAAGTCGTCCGAGCTCGCCGACGCGCTCGAGTCCGGTACCCACATCATCATCGTCACCATCCAGACGTTCCCCTACGCGCTGGATGCGATCGCCGACCGCTCCAGTCTGCAGGGTAAGAGCTTTGCGATCATCGCTGACGAAGCTCACTCCTCGCAGACAGGTGGTGCGTCGAACAAACTCAAGCAGGTCCTCTCGCGGAGCGAACTAGCCGACGTGAAGGAAGGTGGCCAGGTCGCGGCCGAGGACATTCTCGCCGCCGAGACCAAGGCGCGCGCCGACGCGGGCAACATCTCGTTCTTCGCGTTTACCGCCACGCCCAAGGCCACCACGCTCGAGCTGTTCGGTCGTCCAGGTGATGACGGGTTCCCTCGTCCGTTCCACCTCTACTCGATGCAGCAGGCGATCGACGAGGGCTTCATCCTCGACGTCCTTCGCAACTACACGCCGTACAAGACTGCATTTCGGCTCTCACACAACGGCACCACGTACACGACCAGCGACACGACCGACGGGACCGTCGCCGTCGGCGGCAGCGAAACCGCAGTATCCAACGACTTGGTCGATCGTGCTGCCGCAGTGAAGTCGGTGATGAACTGGGTAAAACTGCACCCGACGAACATCGAGCAGAAGGTGCAGATCATCATCGAGCATTTCCGCTCGAACGTCGCTTGGCGCCTGGACGGCCATGCCAAGGCCATGGTCGTTACGAGTTCTCGTAAGGCTGCCGCTCGTTACAAGCTGGCATTCGACAGGTACGTTCGCGAGCACGGGTACACCGATATCGCGGCGCTGGTCGCGTTCTCCGGCGAAGTCAACGACCCCGAATCGGGATCCGACGAGCCGTTCACTGAAGCCAGCATGAACCCAGGGCTCAAGGGCCGCGACCTGCGTGATGCGTTCGCCACCGATGAGTTCCAGCTGATGCTGGTGGCCAACAAGTTCCAGACCGGGTTCGACCAGCCCAAGCTCGTCGCGATGTACGTGGATAAGAAGCTCGGGGGCGTCCAGGCCGTCCAGACTCT
The DNA here is from genome assembly GCF_037148075.1 of Gordonia malaquae. Taxonomy (NCBI): domain Bacteria; kingdom Bacillati; phylum Actinomycetota; class Actinomycetes; order Mycobacteriales; family Gordoniaceae; genus Gordonia; species Gordonia malaquae. The sequence continues at coordinate 242,392 of NZ_JBBCUB010000004.1, forward strand.
GTCTCGGTTGAACCGGACCTACGCGCCGTTGAAAGACCAGACGTTCGTACTCGACTTCGCGAACGAGCCAGCCGACATCGTCGATGCCTTTTCTCCGTACTATCAGGCGACGACTCTCTCGGACGTCAGCGATCCGAACATCGTGCACGACACGGAACGCAAACTTTCCGTGATGGGGATCTACGAAGCGTCCGAAGTCAACGGGCTCGTCGACGACTACCTCGCGAACAAGGGCAACAACGCCCTCACCAAGTGGATCTCGCCCGCAGCAGACAGATTCGCCGTTCGGATGCGCGAGGGCGTCGATTCGTCCGACACCAGCGCGATCGACGAACTCGAACTCTTCCGCAAGGACGTCGGCACCTACATCCGCCAATACGAGTTCCTGTCACAGCTGTTCGACTACGAAAGCTCCTGGCTCGAGAAGCTCTCCATCTACTTGAAGCTGCTCGCACCCCAGCTCGCCGGCGGCGAGAAGCAGGAGCCAATAGACCTGTCTGCAGTGACGATCGAGTATCTGGGACACCATAAGCAGGCCGAACAGAACACCGCACTCGACAGTGGAGTCCCTCTTGATCCGTCGAACGACCGAGGTACCGGAACCGTCAACGACCCCGACATGGTTGAGTTCAACGAGGTCATCGCCAAAATCAACGACCGGTTCTCCGGCGATCACCCTGCCTCGTCGGTGCGGGCCGTCGTCTCCCACATCGAGAAGCGCCTCCTCGAATCCGAGGTGCTGCAACAGCAGGCTCAGAACAACTCGCTCGAGCAGTTCTCTGCGAGCCCTGATATCGACATGGCGTTCATCAACGCAGTGATCGGTGCAATGTCATCGTCCGACGACCTCTCGAAGCAGATCATCAACAAGCAGGAACTGAAGGAAGACCTGCTGTCTGCCATACTTCCTCGAATCTATCGGCAACTACTGGTTGCTCAATAGACAACATCGCATGCCAGGCATCCTTCGGGCCAACCGAATTCGCCCGAACTATTGAATCCGATCAATGATGATCTAAGCCTGCACCCAATTCAAATGCGAACCACCCCTGAACCCTACGATCGGAAAACTGATCGTAAGGTTCAGCAATAGCAATTTGATGCTCCAGGGACCCACCTGACAGGGCATTCAAAATATTCCCTAAAGGAGGCATCGAAAATGATGCAGACGCCCGGATCCGCACTAGTCGGGTACGCAATTTTGAAAGCAAACTTCAATGCTCAGGCTTCGAGCTATCTGGACAACTTCTTCCCATTTGTACTCGCCGCCATTGCAGAATCCAACGAAACCGAGGTCGAAACTCCCGAAATCTCAGCGCGGGTTCGCGATAGTTTTGGTCTCCATATTCCGACACTAGTCCTCCCTAGAATCCTAAAGAGAACCACCAGGAGAGGATTCACAGAAAGAATCACCGGAAACTCCGTTCGTCTTACATCAGAGGCGATGAAGAAACTACCAGACCTGAGCCAGGAGGTCACCCAGTACCAAGCACGGCAAAGAGAACTCGTCGAGCATTTTGCGACATATATCGAAAACGCATTTCCCAAGCATAGCAAATTGACAACTCGCGATCTAAGTCAGTCGTTGGCGAGATTCTTCGACATCCACGCTGTTCGAATAGTTGGTTCTAGCCTCGGCGATTCGCAACCCAGAATCGATGAGTCCGAATCGGAACTGGACTACATCGTCGCATCCTACTTCAGCCACCTGGGCCGACATGATCAACTTCGGTTCTCGTACGTCATCGAGGCCGCCAAGGGCGCCATGCTCGCTTCAGTTCTTGAGATTGATACCTCAACCATGAATGAACAGCTCCAGAAGGTTACTATTGTTCTAGATTCACCCGTACTTATGGATACTCTTGGATTTCACGGGAAGGAATCGAGAGATGCGATGATAAGCGTATTGAGAATGGCGCGCGAACAAGGTGCACGTCTTTGCATTTTCCGCCACTCGCTATCCGAGTTGGATGGCATTCTGGAGAGTATCGAGTACTCCCTACGCAGCCCAACCTCACGACGAATTCACGCTAGTCGCGGACTAGCACATTTCGTGAGCATCAACGCATCTCCGGCTGATATTGCTTTGCTACGCGCAAACCCAGAGGACCTAGTCTCAGGTATCGGACTGGACATATTAGAATCTCCCGATGGGTATCTCGAGTACGGACTTGATGAGAATCTGCTCGAGGAGAAGATTCAAGAGAAGGTTCGGTACTCACAGGAGAAGGCACTCGTCCATGACGTGCGATCCATCTCCGCTATTCATCGAATGCGACAAGGGGCGAGGCCTAGCACATTTGAACGATGTCGTGCCGTACTCGTTACGCACAACGATGGATTGGCACGAGCCTCGAGAGATGTCGCCAGCAGCAAGGTCCCCCTTGCGATGACGACAGAGGAAGTTGCGAGCACTCTATGGATCCGCCGACCCGGACTCAGCGAAGACGCGCCTCGAGATATCGTTCTGGCAAGCGCCTTTGCCGGGATGCAACCGCCACCCACGCTCTGGCGGAAATATCTTGAGGAGATCAACTTACTGGAGAACAGCGGTGAAATATCGGCCGATAATGCTGTCATTCTTCGTGAAACAAGCATCGGACGAGACGCCTTTATGCACGAGACACTCGGGTCAGATGCGCTATCAAAGAACATATCTCCAAACGACGTTCTTTCCCGAATTCGGGAGGAGATCTCGTCCCCGCTCAATGCCCAGGTAGAAGCCCTGAAACTCGAATCATTCGAGGCGTTGATCGAACGCGACGAAACCAATCGAAAGCGCTCTCTTGAATACTCCCAGCTAGTGGACAAAGAGCGGGAGTACGTCGAAACGATTTCCAGACTCGAAACAGAATCTGCGTCCAATCTTCAGAGTATCGAAGAACTCAAGAAGGATCGTATTCAACGCTGCAAGACAATCGGCGCGAGAGCCCGCAGAAGAGCTCGGATAGCCACCACGTTGGCGCAAATCTTGCTCGCAGGAGTATTTCTCGCCACACTGATACCAATCTGGCATACTGTGACGAGGACTGAGAACGAACTTTTAGCCATGTCGACATGGCTAATAGTTTGCACGTCGATAGCCATTCCACTTGCAGTCTTCTCTGCCCTACTCTACGTTCGCAGAACGAGTCCAACGTGGATCGAAAAGTACTCGAAACGACAGCTCTCTAAGTCAGCTTGCGCCGATCTAAATTCGTCAGAATTCTGCTAGTGCGGAAATCAGCATTGGACGAACTCGTTGGCGGACGGCCGTAAGATCGTTAGACACGACGGCGAGTATCTAGAGCGGGTCGCCGCTGCGGCCTCGGTGCCCACACGTGTCCTGCTGGACCCGGGTACGACACCGGTCGAGCTTCTCTCGGGCCAAACGCACAACATGAAACGGGTCCATCACGATCCGCGCATCGGGGAGCTCCTCGGCAGTGGCGGTCTTATAGCCGGTGAACCCGTCCATCGCCACCACCTTCACCCGATCCCGGAACCGCTGGTCCCGGGCGGCCATCCACGTCTTGAGGACCATCTTGGATCGGCCGGCGATCATGTCGAGCAGACGCGCCGGGCCACTCCCGTCGACGACGGGGTGAGGTCGATCAGGACTGTCGCCCATCCCGAATCACCTTGTCCTCGAATGTGTTTCCACTTGTGCTCATCCACGCCGAGGTGCCGTACACCATCGAGGTGGCCGCCGTCGTAGACCAGAGCGCGGGCTGATTCGACCGCGACGGTGTTGACGGTCTTCCAACTGACACCGAGCTGTGCGGCGACTGCAGCCACGCTCATCTTGTCGATCGCGATGCGTTGCAGGATCCACCGCCCGGTCCGGCGGGTCATCACCGCTCGGGGCGCCGCGAGATGACTGATATCGGCGCGAAAGACGATCGTCGGGCAATCGGCGGTGCCGCAGAGGTGCCGCGGCACCGCCACGTGCAGCAGAACTGGCCGCCCCGCGGCCGGGACATCAGTGAAGACCCGATCAACATGATCACGCAGTTGACCAGCGATGTTGCAGCCGGGACAGTGCCGGGCAGGGGCCAGGATCTGGTAGAAGATGTGAGTCCGGTCGTCGATATCGACGGCCGCTCCGGTGATCGTGACGCCGAGTTCGGTGGTTCGGCAGATCATGTCAGCAGCAGCACAAGTAGGCTCGTTCATGGGTCCTGGTTGTGTGAATCTGGGTGTGTAGGAACTTCCATCTTCACACCCAGGACCCGCCTACATGTTGTGGTCGTCCACGCTCGACCCGAAACTCACCTACGCACTCTCAGATCTGAAGAGCCACAATAGTCCCGACCGCATGAAACACGACTTGTCAGGGACTCTGGCTCCCGACCCTTCCATACGAACGAAGCATCGACGCGGATGCGACTCCTGAACTCTCATATCAAGTGAGACCAGGCCGCCGATGGTCCAGACAATCATAAAGCCACCATGATACTCTCGCCGAGTGCCTGAACTGGATGCCGCAACAGCTAGGAGGGCGAGCGCATACAACGCGGCCGTCAAGGAAACTCGACGCAATCTAATTTCGACCGCAGGACTATCATTCATTCTAGTCCTCACAAGCATCTATGTCGAGTACATAGGATACCGATCCTGGCGCGAGTTGTGGAATGACATAGGCAAAACAACAACGGGGTCCGAGTGCTTGTCAGTTTGCATTGGAATGCTCGCAGTCGTCGCCACAATAACAGTCGCCGACGTGATCAAGAACGCCAATAGGAATTCTCAGAGCAGCCCCCGCGAAAGTCAGCAGGTCTCGCGAATTCCATCAGGATCAGTTATCGTTCGACCACGCAGAACCGTCGATCCACGCAGTGACCGGCTCCGAGACCTGGAGTCTGCAGAAGCCGCGAGCGAGTCCTGGATGTCGTCAATCAGTCACGCAGCTATGATGGCGGGCGCCGTCGCCATATATGCCGCAGCAGCATCATGGATAGTCGCAGTTCAGTCCGGAGCCGGCCAGGTTTCCGCGATAATGTGCACCGCAATCGCGGGCTTGTCACTACTATTGTCGCGCACAACAACAAAGAACACACGCTACACCTATCAGATGGCCTTCGATTCGAAGATCGCGTCCGACAATCTAGTCTCGGTCGACATGCGACTGGAGCGTCTCCCTATCGGAACAGTCTTCTTGTATCGCAGGGAACAATTGAAGCACTTAATCTCGGCGGCGGCCCTGAGTGCCATATTGGCCACTGTTCCAGGTTTGAGCATTGTCGTGTTTATAGCGATCGACGATCAGAGTGCGATATGGAAAGCCGCAGCAAGGCTTGCAGCAATATACTCCATGGCGTTCACCGCGAGCGTGGCCACATTGATGTCGGAAGGTAGCCGCTGGGCGAATTTCAAAGCCGAGCAGCATCGACTTCGCAGATTCCATGTGCCAACCGTAACCTTATTGTTATTCTTGGCATTTCTCAGCATGGCGACAACGTCCCTCGCCATCGAATCCAACGAGGGTTCGATACCGTTCATCATAACAGTGGTTTGGCTATTTGCATCAATGCTCGTTTTGGGTCCAGTAGTAATTCTGGTCGCCAGCTACCACTGCCGCAAGAGATTCAGAATGGACTCCTGGAGTCATTGGATTTCTGAGCCGATCTGGTCAGCTGCTCGGGCCGAACTTCTGAGCGAGCGAGAACAATGCCTCTCGACGATCAACCGTACGAGAGCGGTGGCACAGCCTGATAGGCCACGTGACCCGATGTCGTAGTGAACCGTCCCGGGTAAGTGGCCCGCTTCCTGTTTTGTGAAAGATCCAGACCATACCCAAGCGTTACCCCACCGAGCAGCACGAGCGAGCGGTGAAGATGGTCCTCGACCACCTCGACGAATACCGATCCGCGCACGCAGCGTGTCCAGGCGATCGGGCCCAAGCTCGGCGTCGGCTCCAAGTCGATACCCGTGTGGACCCGACAGACGATGCTCGATGCCGACCATACGCCCGACGTCACGTCCGAGAAGCAGTGAAGCGCCCGGGGTTTCCTTCCGTGGCCAGAGCGGAGCGCTGCCGGTCGAGAGCAGCAGGCCACGTATCTCCGGCGAGCCGAACTTGTATTTCAGAATGCCCTGCATCGGGCGGACGCGCATGCAGTTGTCCCAGTCCGACGCAACGCGACAGCACGTCCACGGCTTTGGCCTCGCTCGGCGTCACCGCTGCGAGCACAAACTGCTGCTCGTCCGGGTCCGTCGACTTCAAGCGTTGAACTCCCCTTCGGACGTCGCGACTCGATGTCGTAGAAGTTCGACAGAAAGCAGCGGCCGCCACGGAACGATTCGATAGATAGCGAAGGTCTATGCGACATTTGGTCGCCTCCTTGAATGTGCTTCACCGGACTTCCGTTACGCACCACGATCCAGGCGGACAGGACCCAGGCACTTATCCGTGCACACCCTGTTTATAGCAAGCGCGACGCTGATCAGTACTGCCAGGAGTATCCGCCCGAAGAGTCTTGGCTGCAGGTGGCAATCGCTTCCGTCCTCGAGATTCGAGCTCGCGCGCCCGGCTCAGAGCATTCGGATCCCTGCTCCACAGCGCCTCGACTCTGGTGCGTCTTGTCTGTCCACGCCCCTTCGAGGGCACTACAGTACAGGGTCCCGTCGGCATTCTCGGTGTTGAACTCAGCCGAAGAGCACGGCATGCCCTCGTACCACAGGTGTCTCTGCCGTCGTTTCCACTGTCACTTCCGGAGTCCAGGTGGGCTCCGGAACCGCCGTCGTTGTCGTGGTCACGCGCGGCACCGTCGTTGTCTGCGTCCGGCTGGCCAACGTTGCCGGGACTGCAACGTCGTCACTGCTTCCTCGAGCCTGGTAGACCGCATACCCTGCACCCGCCACCACGGAGATCGCTAAAAGTGTTGCCACCACGGCCAACACACTCGTTCGACGCTTCTGATCGGCGGTCGGGGCAGGCATGACCGGCACGGACATTGTCCCCGCGTACGCAGACTCCGCTATCCCGCTCAATGCGTTCCGCACTGCACTCACAAGTTCGGCGCACGTCGAGTACCGATCGTTCGGATTCTTGGCGAGTGCACGCGCAAAGACGCTGTCCAACGCCTCCGGCAGATGCGGTGCCACCTCGCTGATCCGCGGCGGTGTCTTGGTGAGGTGGGCCGAAAGCAGCGCTGTGATCGAGGGACCGTCGAACGGAGGAGTCCCGGCAAGCAGATGGAACGCAGTGCAGGCGAGCGAATAGATGTCGGCTCGATTGTCGAGCTCGTGGCCCTCGATCGCTTCGGGCGACACATACTGCATCGTGCCGACCGTCATCCCGGTCGACGTCAGTGCCGTGCCCTCGCCGACTGCTTTGGCAATTCCGAAGTCCGCGAGCTTCACTGACTCGACCTGTCCATCGTCGATGCCGACCAGGATGTTCGCGGGTTTGACGTCGCGATGCGTGACTCGTTCTTTACGCCAGACGTAGTCGAGCGCTGATCCAGCACCGTCGACGAGTTGGAGAACAAGGTTTACGTCGAGCGGACCGTGCTCCTTCACGAGCTCGGCGGCGTCAGTCCCGTCGACGTACTCCATCGCGATCCAGAGTCGTCCCTCGAATTCGCCCCGGTCGTAAGGCGTGACGATGTTCGGGTGACTGAGCTTCGCGAGCATGTCCGCCTCGCGCACGAACCGTGCTTTGAAGTCATCGCTGCGCGTCACTCCCGCATCGAGGAGCTTGAGCGCATCCATACGCGGCAGACGAGGGTGCTCCGCGAGGAACACCTGCCCCATGCCACCAGCGCCGAGCTGGCGTACGATCCGATAACCGGCGATCTCCGTGAAGTCCACCGAAAGAGTCTGACCGGCTTCTCAGCGAGACGGAAGCCAGCGCAGCGAGTACGTCCGATCGAAGGACACCGACGACTGGGTACGCGCGAGTTCTCGGACATCGCCGTCCTCCGGGGCGAGCACCGAGATTCATGCCGAACGATTCGAGCGCGACGGAAATGTCGGTGGTGTCACATAACTTCTGATTCATCGTCGTCAGACGTCCGAAGGAGAAGGCCATGTCGATACCTTTGACCGACCCTGCACATCCGCGTCATGCGCAGTACCGGAACCTCTGCACCCAGATCGTGGCGGTCCGCGCGCGTGGCCTCCCGAACGAGCTCAACGCCGGTAGTCGCCGGCGCCTGGCGGACCTGATCGCCAAGCGTGACGCCTTGTGGGAACCACAGAAACGCAAGCCCAAGAAGAAGTCACCGAGCACTCCGATCGTCGTCGTTCAGCCGGCATCGGACGCGCGTCGCCGACGACGGACTGCTCGCCCGCTCGCTCACCGAATCGAGTTCACGTGCCAGAACTGCCGGAAGAAGTGCTGGACCGTCGGCCAGCCGAAACGGCTCTGCGACAACTGCAGCGACGCGTTCCGCGGCCGCAAACCGGGCCTCACCGCAGCGCGGGCAACTCCGACCCGCCAGTGGATCAGGCTCATCCCGTCGGGGATTCCCGGATCAGGCATCCGACATGGCTGACAGCCGTGCCTGCCGCATATTCTCGGGCCCCGTCAGACCCGGACGTCAGTCACCTTCCGTGACGCGCGGCCACTCCGTCGCTGTTTCGTTCACCAAGGCGGAGCTGGGCTGACGGTAAACTTAACATCCTCGTTTCGACGTCAACGCGACCGTGCTTCCGCAGGGATACCGAGGTGAGGATTCCGGTGCCTCACGACAGCCCCGGCACCTCGACATGAACGTCGGCGCCACATTCATCGCATGTCGCCTCGACAGACTCGGGTTCCTGAAGCACTTCCGCTAGTTCCCGATTTCCGCGAAGAGCCGCGATAGTGCCGAGGACCCACGGCAGGTCAGCTGGGGTGATGAATGGGATCGCTTCGCCGAGCAAGGGGTACACCGCAGCGAGGGACGCGCGGTAGCCGACCTCGAGGTCCGCGGGCACGTCGTCGTCAGACCCTCCCGTGAGGATGATTCCCACGACGCTGAGCAGTTCGCCGCGGTCCGCTGGGGCCCATCGCGCCATGATCTCGACCAGATATGGAAGAGCGGCGTACGCGGAATCCCACGTTGATCCCTCCGACGCCAGGTATGGCCAGAGATCCTGGATGCGCTCGTCATCAGTCGGATCCGCGAGAAGCACCGCGAGTTCGGCCGCAATGTCGATCTCATCTGTCGGTCCGACTCCTGCGCGGTGGGTCAGCGTCGCCCATCGCGGATCGTCCAGGGCCAGTGCGTGTTTCACGATCGCTCCTCGTGGTCAGTCGAACCCGGTGCGATCGAGTACAACCGGGCAATTGTGTCTACCACCGAATCTGTCGTAGGCCGGCGCTACGGTTCCGGTCATGAACACTCCTTCGGGTTCCTCACAGTCGGATGCTGACCGCCCGGCGGAACTCCAATCGTCAGGCACTCGTCAGATTCACGGTTTGAGTATCAGCCAGCTCTGCCTCCTTCACTTGGACACCCTCGACGAGCCGGTGACGGTCGCCGAACGCGCTTTTCTCTTCGGAAACGACCCCGAGGCGTTGGCCGAGGCTGCAGGCCTGAGCGTGGAACAGGACCGAGCATGGAGTGCAGGCGCGTTGGAAGCGCTCAGAACCGACCCCGAGACCGCAGAAGTGAACCTCGGCGAGGCTCGTGCGTGGTCCCGCGACGCGTCGAAGGCCGCCAAGGCCCTCGCGTATGTCCGAGCTCAGCGACTCCCTCGGCACCTGTTCACTTTCGAAGCGGAACTCGACGAGATCCGGCGCCACGAACGAGAGTGGCTCGACGTGCACATCGCGTGCAACGCGAAGTGGAACGAGACAGAGAACTGCCCGACCCACGGCCCGGCGATCGTCGCCGGCAGGGAACGTCAGTTGCAGGCGACTCTTGCACTCCGGAAGGCCGTTCAGTCAGCGATGCGCCTCGCCGAGGAGCATCCCGAGAGGTTCACGGCTTCCACGAACCCCCGACCTGGCGGGTTGCGTGGTTGATGCGGTTGTACATGTTGATGTTGGCGATCGCGACGACGAGCGCGGCGAGCTGAGCTTCGTCGAACTCGTCGGCGGCGCGGTCCCACAGATCGTCGGAGACGGCCGTCGGGTTGTCGGCGAGGCGGGTGAGTTCGTCGGTCATCTCCAACGCGATGCGCTCGGCGTCGGAGAAGTACGGCATGTCGTGCCAGGCGCCGACCGCGAACAGCTTCTCGTCGCTGACGCCGAGCTTGCGGGCGATCCGCCAGTGTCCGTCCATGCATGTCGAGCAGCCGTTGATCTGGCTGGCGCGCATGTTCACCATCTCGCAGAGGTCTTGCGGCAGACCGGTCGCAGCGATCGCCTTTCCGATCTCGTTCATCCCGTTGAACAGGTCGGGCAGCAGCATCACGGGGTTGGTCATCCGAGCGTTCATGGTGGTTCTCCTTGCATCGAGGTCGGCGGTGGCGCCGGGGTGTCACACACGAAGCTCTTGCTCCGTCACACATATGACGGATCAACCGACAAGGATGTGACACATGCAGATCAACGACTTCGAAAACGCCCGTCCGCGCCTGCTCTCAGTGGCGACTCGGATCCTCGGATCTCCCACGGACGCAGAGGAAGCCGTACAGGAAGCGTGGCTTCGAACGGCCGGCCCCGGCGACGAGATCGACAACCCGACGGCATGGCTCACGACCGTCGTCTCCCGGATCTGCCTCGACATGCTGAGGGCACGACGCGACACCGCGCCGATCGACACTGTTGAGCCGGTCGACCTCCAAGCCGGCCCCGGCGACGAGGCGCAACTCGCCGACGCTCTGGGATCCGCTCTGGGCGCTGTCGTCGACACTCTCAACCCGGCCGAGCGTGTCGCGTTCGTTCTGCACGACATCTTCGGCCTGCCGTTCGACGACGTCGCATCAATTCTCGGGAAGTCGCCCGCGGCGACACGGCAGGTCGCCAGTCGCGCCCGCAAGCGAGTCCCTACCCAGCCGCCGACGGCCGAGTCCCGTCGCGCGAAGGCGGTGACCGCCTTCCTCTCGGCCTCGCGCGACGGGGACTTCACCGCCCTCGTTGAGCTCCTCGACCCCGATGCGGTCTTCCGCACCTACACCGACGACAAGCCGCTCGAACTCGTCAGCGGCGCACCGGCCATCGCCGAAGCATTCATGTTCCGGGCGAAGACCGCGATGACGGTCCTCGTCGACGGACGAATCGGCGTCATGGTGCCGCACCCGTCCGGCACGCCCGGATCGCTGTTCCTCGTCATGGACATCACGTTCGCCGCCGACGGCACGATCGCGGCGATCGATTCTGTGCTTCGGGCGAACGAGCTCGCAGTCGTGGAGGTTGCTGTGGTCGCGCGAAAGCGCAGACCAGCCCCACAGACCTAGTTTGGAAGACTAGCTTCAGGGACTTTCGAGGTCTGAACTCATGTCATCAGGCCGAGGACAGCCAGCAATCAAGCGCAGGTACGCCCGCCAATCCTGTACGACGTACAGGCCCGGTAGATGTACTGCGAGGCCACCCGAATACGATAGGCGTGTGACCGACCTCTCCAAGGCTCCCGCCTCCCGCCCGTGGGCACTCTCGATGCCCGACCTCGCGCAGGCCGCCGTGTTCGCTGCGCTGATCGCCGTACTCGGCCTCCCCGGCCAGATCAACCTCGCATCGGGCGTGCCGATCACCCTGCAGTCGCTCGGTGTGATGCTCGCGGGCGCAGTGCTCGGACCGAAGAAGGGCACCCTCGCGGTGTTCATCTTCATGGTTCTCGCCATCGCAGGACTCCCGATCCTGTCGGGCGGACGCACCGGGCTCGTCGCACTGAGCTCACCGACGGCCGGCTACTTCATCGGGTTCCTGCCCGGAGTCCTGGTGATCGGCCTGCTCACGGCGTACCTGATGCCTCGGTACAACGTGTTCGCGGGCATCGTGTTCAACATCGTCGGCGGCGTGCTGGTCGTTTACGCGTTCGGGATCATCGGCCTGCTCCTCAAGACCGACATGTCCCTGCTCGCAGCGATCAAGACCAACGGGCCGTTCCTCGCGGGCGACGCCATCAAAGCAACGATCGCTGCGCTCGTCGCAGCCCCTGTCCACCGTGGACGCCCAGGCCTTATCACTCCCCTGCGCCGCACAAAGAATGCCTGACACGTCGATCGACTTCGACGGCGTCGAGCATTCGTTCGGCGACCGCCCCGTTCTCCGCGGCATCGATCTCACCCTGACACAGCGACGGATCGGCATCGTCGGCGCCAACGGGTCCGGCAAGTCGACGCTGGCCCGCATGATCAACGGGCTGATCCTCCCCGACGGTGGGACGGTGACGGTCAACGGCCGCGACGTCCGAAAGAACAAACGGCAGGTCCGACGCGACGTCGGATTCATCTTCAGCGACCCAGACCGGCAGATCATCATGCCGACCGTCGTCGAAGACATCGAACTGTCCCTGTCGCGGAGCGTCAAAGACAAGGCGGCCCGCCACAGCAGGGCGCTGGAGGTGCTTGCCGACTTCGGGTTGGACGGCCACGCCGACCAGCCTGCCCATCAACTGTCCGGCGGGCAGAAACAACTCCTCGCGCTGGCATCGGTCATGGTGCTCGGGCCGTCGATCCTCGTCGCCGACGAACCGACAACAATGCTCGACCTCCGGAACACGCTCATGCTGCGCGACGTGTTCGCCGGACTCGACGAACAACTGATCGTCCTCTCGCACGACCTCGACATCCTCACCGACTACGACCGCATCCTCGTGATCGACGACGGCCAGGTCGTGGCCGATGACGAACCCGCTGCGGCGCTGTCGTTCTACCGGAAGTCGATGTCGTGATGACAGACGCTTCGACTCGCTGCGCTCGCTCAACGAGCAGCAGGCTGAAGCCGCACGAAACACCGGTCGAGGCCATGTCGTGATCGGCGTCTACGTTCCCGGGCGATCGGTGCTTCATCGCCTACCGGCGGGGCTCAAGTTCCTACTGCTGGCGGCGTCGATCATCGTGATGACGTTTGTGGTCCGAACGCCGGTCGCCGCGGGGATCGCAATCGGGGTCTCGACGGCGATGTTCGTCGTCGCGTGGGTCCCACTCCGTGTGGTGTGGATGCAGGTCCGCGGTGTGGTGTGGATGCTGGCCGCACTGTTCGTGTTCCAGCTGATCATCACCGACTGGCAGCGGGCAGTCGTCGTGTGTTCGATCCTTCTCGCGTCGGCGTCGCTCGCAGCGGTCGTCACGCTGACGACACGCACCGCGGACATCCTCGACGCGCTGATGCGCGCGATGTCACCGCTCGCCCGAGTCGGCGTCCGCGTCGACCTGGTCGCGATGGCCTTCGCATTGACGATCCGGAGCATCCCGCTGATCGCCGAGGTATTCACGCAGGTGGACGAGGCACGTCGTGCCCGAGGCCTCCGCCCCGGCCCCCGCATCCTCTTCGCACCCGTGATTCTCGCGACGCTACAGACGGCAGACGGCTTCGCCGACACCCTCGCTGCCCGCGGGCTGGACTGAGCCAAGCTCGGCCCAGCCCTTCCGCTGACGATCGAGGTCAGGAAGGATTCAGCGAGACAGCGGCGCGAATGAGGTCGACGAAGGCGTCGTCGTTGAGGACGTCGGCTTCGCGGGTGTCGACGGCGCGACGGGTGCCCGCGTCGAGACTGGCGTTGAACACCTTCTCCGGGTCAGGGAGCGACGCACCCTTGGCGAACGTCACCTTCACCTTGTCCTTGTACGTCTCGACAGTGCACACGAGGCCGTCGATCGAGAAGGTGGGGACGCCGCCCGGGTTGGACGGCTTCACCCACTTGATCTCCTCGACGATGTCGGGCTCCGCACGGTTGATCAAGTCGCGGATGTGCTGGACGCGGTCTTCCCGCCAGTCGCTCATAGCGCCCCGACACTAGTCCTTCGAGACGGGCGTGATCGACAGACGCAGCGCGCCGGGTGCACTCGCCGGGACAACCGGGCTCTGCGGTGCGACGGGCGAGAGACGCTCGTACGCGGCACCCTGCTCCGGACGCGTGTCAGCCTCACCCTTGTTGGGCCACAACGAGATCGCGCGCTCGGCCTGCGCCGAGATCGACAGCGACGGGTTCACGCCGAGGTTCGCGGTGATCGCCGCGCCATCGGTGATGTGCAGCGTCGGGTAGTTCCACACGCGGTGGTACGGGTCGATGACGCCGTTGGCGGGGTCATCAGAGATCACGCAGCCGCCGAGGTAGTGCGCGGTCATCGGCATGTTCGCGATGTCGCCCCACGTGCCGCCCGCGATGCCGCCCTTCATCTTGTCGGCCATCCGGCGCGTGGCCTCATTGCCTTCGGGGATCCACGTCGGGTTCGGCTCGCCGATGCCCTGCTTGGTGGTGATGTACTTGAACGGGCCGCGCTTGCGCACGAACGTCGTCAGCGAGTTGTTGTTGTTCTGCATCACCAGTGCGATGACGGTGCGCTCACTCCACTTGCGGACCATCAGCAGACGGACCAGCAGGAATGGGTTCTTCGCGATCTGCTTCAGCAGCTGACCGAAGCGGTTCGCGATGCTGCCGCCGTCGGTGAGCGCGGTCTGCAGGAGCCCCATCGCGTTGCTGCCCTTGCCGTAACGGACCGGCTCGATGTGCGTGTTCGACGTCGGGTGGAACGACGACGTGATCGCCACACCTTCGGAGAAGTTGCTCGCCGGATCGACGGAACGGGCCTGCGCGCCGAGGATCGCCTCGGAGTTGGTGCGGGTCAGAACACCCATCGAGTCCGACACCTTCGGCAGCGTCGAGCCCTTGGCCTTGTGCATGATCTTCTGCGTGTTGAACGTGCCCGCGGCGACGATCACCTGTCCGGCAGTGAACTGACGACGACGCGCACCGAACGGACCCCACGACGACGACCCGTGCGTCGACACGATCCACGACCCGTCCGAGCGCTGCTCCAGACGGTCGACGGTGGTCCGGTCGACGATCGTCGCGCCATTCCGCTCAGCGAGGCCAAGGTAGTTCTTGAGGAGAGTGTTCTTCGCGCCGACCCGGCAACCGGTCATGCACGCACCACACTCGGTGCAGGCGGTGCGCTCGGGCCCTGCGCCGCCGAAGTAGGGATCGGCGACCTTCTCCCCCGGTGCACCCTGACCGCCGGTCTTGGCGCCGAAGAACACACCCACCGGGGTGGACGTGAACGTGTCGGCCGCGCCCATCTCCTCGGCGATCTCCTTCATCACCAAGTCGGAGTTCGTGACCGTCGGGTTGGTGACGACACCCAGCATCCGACGCGCCTGCTCGTAGTGCGGGGTGAGCTCGGCTTCCCAATCGGTGATGTGGTTCCACTGCGGATCAGTGAAGAACGGGGTCGGCGGCTTGTACAGCGTGTTCGCGTAGTTGAGCGAACCACCGCCGACGCCCGCACCGGCCAGAATCATCACGTCCTTGAGGACGTGCACACGCTGAATGCCCATCAGACCGAACTTCGGCGCCCACACGAACTTGTTGAGCCGCCAGCTAGTCTTCGCGAACTGATCATCCTCGAAACGCCGACCGGCTTCGATCACGCCGACCCGGTAGCCCTTCTCGACCAGGCGCAACGCACTCACGCTGCCGCCGAAACCCGAGCCGATGATGAGGACGTCGAAGTCAGTCTGCTGCATAAGCGAACATACTAATGATCATTGTGACATTCGCGATAGTAAGCCGAGCCTTACCCGACGGGGTTGGATGCGGCGCCGTCCAACCACAGGGTGTCGGACGCATCGCTGTGTGTCCCGCCGGTCCCCACGTGCTTGGCGCTGATCGACGGCCCCTTGGTGATCACGTGGACGATCGCCATCCCGTGCCCCCGACCGAGCTGATAGTCGTTCTTCAACCATTCGAGGATCGGGCCGGCCTTGGTTCCGGGGCCGAACCCCTGCTCGGTGGCCTTCTCGACGAGCTGCCGCGGGGTGAGTCCGGTCTTGGTCTCGACTGCGTCGAGGTACGCCTGGAACGACATGGTGGTCTCCTATGGTCTTTGTGAGTTCATAGGTATAGACCACTGACGCCCCCGAAACTGATCGGTATCGGCGAAAGTCGCTTCGACACGGGTCCTCCGCAACGAGCAGAAGACGCTCCGACTCTCCCAGCTCGTTGAGCGAGCGGAGCGAGTCGAAGCGTCTTCGATTGCAGCGTGAAGAAGTCAGGCGCGGACTGAGAGTCCGACCTTCTGGAACTCCTTGAGGTCGGAGTAGCCGGCCTTCGCCATCGAGCGACGGAGTCCGCCGACGAAGTTGAGGAGACCGTCCGGGTCGTCCGACGGGCCGTTGAGGACAACGTCGAGCGAGGAACGCTCCGACTCCTCGGCCACCTGCAGCAGCGCACCGCGTGGGGTCACCGGATGCGCTGCGGCCGACGGCCAGTACCAGCCCTTGCCCGGTGCCGACGACGCGGCAGCGAGCGGAGTGCCGAGCACCGCGGCGTCCGCACCGCAGGCGATGGCTTTCGCGAGGTCGCCCGAAGTGTGGATGTCGCCGTCGGCGATCACGTGGACGTAGCGTCCGCCGGTCTCGTCGAGGTAGTCGCGACGTGCTGCGGCTGCGTCGGCGATGGCCGTCGCCATTGGAACGCCGATGCCGAGCACCTCACCGGTCGTCGTAGCGCCTTCGGCGGAGCCGTAGCCGACGATGACACCGGCGGCCCCGGTCCGCATGAGGTGCAGCGCGGTGCGGTGATCGTGGACGCCGCCCGCGATCACCGGGATGTCGAGGTCGGAGATGAACGTCTTCAGGTTGAGCGGCTCGGCGACGAGTTCGTCGTCGCCCCGGTCGACGAGGACGACGTGCTCGGCCGAGATGATCGTGCCGTGCACCACGAGGATCTCGGCACCGGCGGCGATGACCGTCGGCGCCAGTTCAGCGGCGTGCTGCGGGCTGACGCGGACGGCGGTGGTGACACCGGCGTCGCGGACCCGGCGGACAGCAGCCGAGAGCAGGTCGTTGCTGATCGGCGCCGAATGCAGCTTCTGCAGGTGGCGGACGGCTGCGGCCGGGTCCGGATTGTTCTCGGCGATGTCGACGAGTTCGGCGATCTTCTCCTCGACGTTCTCGTGGCGCGCCCACAGGCCCTCGCCGTCGAGCACGCCAAGAGCTCCGAGTCGGCCCATCTCGATCGCCGCCTCGGGCGAGCCGAGGGCATCGGTCGGATGGTTCAGGATCGGCGCGCCGAACCGGTAGGCGTCGATCTGCCAGGCCGTCGACACGTTCTTCGACGAGCGCGTCCGACGGGACGGGACGATCGAGATGTCTTCCAGTTCGTACGTCCGACGAGCCGTCCGGCCCATGCCGAACTCGACGAGGTCACGCAACGTTGCGCCCTTTCTTGAGGGTGAAACCGCTGATCAGCGGGTGGTGTAGTTCGGCGCTTCGGCCGTGAGGGTGATGTCGTGCGGGTGCGACTCCTTGAGCCCGGCCGCGGTGATCTGCACGAACTGAGCTTCCTGCAGTTCGGCGATCGTGTGCGAACCGGTGTAGCCCA
The DNA here is from genome assembly GCF_037148075.1 of Gordonia malaquae. Classification (NCBI taxonomy): domain Bacteria; kingdom Bacillati; phylum Actinomycetota; class Actinomycetes; order Mycobacteriales; family Gordoniaceae; genus Gordonia; species Gordonia malaquae. The sequence goes on from NZ_JBBCUB010000004.1 coordinate 259,794, forward strand.
TCGCCGCACGGAGTCCGCCGGTCAGCTGGTGGATCACCTGGTTGAGCGGACCGCGGAACGGGACCCGTCCTTCGATGCCCTCGGGCACGAGCTTGTCCTCGGCGAGGACGTCGTCCTGGAAGTAGCGGTCCTTGGAGTACGACTTGCCCTGGCCGCGTCCCTGCATCGCGCCGAGCGAACCCATGCCGCGGTAGCTCTTGAACTGCTTGCCGTTCACGAGGATCAGCTCACCCGGCGACTCCGCCGTTCCGGCGAGAAGCGAACCGAGCATCGCGGTCGACGCACCGGCGGCGAGCGCCTTCGCGACGTCACCCGAGTACTGGAGTCCACCGTCGGCGATCACCGGAACACCGGCGGCCTTCGCGACGGCGCACGCTTCGAGGATCGCGGTGATCTGCGGTGCTCCGACGCCGGCGACCACACGCGTGGTGCAGATCGAGCCCGGTCCGACACCGACCTTGACAGCGTCTGCGCCGGCCTCGATGAGCGCCTGCGCACCGCCGCGGGTGGCGACGTTGCCGCCGATCAGCTGCACACGACCGCCGATCTCCGCCTTGAGCTTGCCGATCATGTCGAGCACACCGCGCGAATGGCCGTGTGCGCTGTCGACGACGAGCACGTCGACGCCGGCGTCGGCAAGAGCCATCGCGCGAGTCCACGCCTCATCGCCCGCACCGACGGCCGCACCGACGAGCAGACGACCGTCCGCGTCCTTGGTGGCGTCGGGATGCTGTTCGGTCTTGACGAAGTCCTTGACCGTGATCAGGCCGGTGAGCTTGCCGTTGCCGTCGACGATCGGAAGCTTCTCGATCTTGTGGCGACGCAACAGCCCGAGTGCAGCCTCGGCGGACACACCTTCCTGCGCGGTGATCAGCGGCGACTTCGTCATGACGTCGGCGACGGCGCGCTGCTGATCCACCTCGAACCGCATGTCGCGATTGGTGATGATGCCGACCAGATCGCCCGACTCGTTCACCACCGGGAGACCCGAGATGCGGTAGCGCGCACACTTGGCGTCCACCTCGGCGAGAGTGTCGGTCGGCAGCGCCGTGACCGGGTTGGTCACCATGCCGGCCTCAGACCGCTTGACGGTCTCGACGGCTCCGGCCTGAGCCTCCACCGACAGGTTGCGGTGCAGCACGCCCATACCGCCTGCGCGGGCCATCGCGATCGCCATCCGCGCCTCGGTGACGGTGTCCATCGCCGAGGAGACCAGCGGCACACGAAGAGTGATCTCGCGGGTCAGCTGCGACGACGTGTCGACCGCATTAGGGACCACCTCAGACGCCGCCGGAAGCAGCAGGACGTCATCGAAAGTCAGACCGAGCATTGCGACTTTGCCGGGATCATCTCCACCAGTGCGAACTTGCGTCATTTCCCCATCGTACCGAGTATCCGACGCAGGCGAGTTTCCGCCCGGCAATCGGCTACGGTGGAGGTGTGCATGACCAATTCCCCGGACTTCCGCCGGACCCCTTCGCCGACGACCCGAGCGACCCAGCAGCGGCGCTCGAGGGACTCGATCCGGGCATCCCGTTGGACGACGGCGAACGTCTCGCCGTCGAAGAGGACCTCGCGGACCTCGACGTGTACGAACGTCTGCTGGCGCCGCGCGGCGTGCTCGGGCTGGTTGTGGTGTGCGAAGACTGCAACGATGACCACTACCACGACTGGGACATGCTCCGCGCCAACCTGAAGCAGCTCCTGGTCGACGGGACCGTCCGACCGCATGAACCCGCCGTCGACCCCCACCCCGAGGATTACGTCACGTGGGACTACTGCCGCGGCTACGCCGACGCGGTGTTCCGGTACAACGAACCGCGTATCTGACCTTTCGACCCTTCGACTCACGTAGCGAATCTTGAGCGGGCGCACTCAAGGAGCAGTGAGTCCAGAACCGAACGAATGAGGCCACCGCGCTCGGAGCGCGGTGGCCTCATCTTCGAACCCCCGGGGTTCTGTGCGGTGTCAGCCGATCGGGATCGGGATCGTGAAGGTGAACGACGGCACGCTCGTTCGGGTCGGCGGCTTCGACGGCTGTGTCGACGACGACGGCTTGCTCGACGACGTCGGCGGCTTCGTCGGGCTCGTCGACGGCGAATCCGGATCGTCGGTGTCGGACGGCTCCCCCGGATTCGTGGTGTCGGACGGCTCATCGGGGCGATCGGACGGGCTCGTCTGCACCGTCACCGTGGGCAGATTCGGGACACTCACCCGGAGGTCGTTGATCTGGTCACGGAGCTTCGACGCCATGTCCTTGTCGTTGACCGGACCGAGATCCGACTCCGCCTTGCTGATCAGCTCGCGAGCCTTGTCTTCGTCACCGGCGCGGAATGCGGCTTCGGCGGCGCGCAGATTGTCTTCGACGTTCACCCTGGCCTGCGTCTGCTCGGCCTGCTCGGAGAACACGACCTGCTTCACGGCCCACAGCGGATCTCCGGGCTCGGCGCCTTCGGACAGCACCATGAGGCCTGCGCCCAGGACTGCCATGATCGCGGCTGCACCGGAGACGATCCGGAGGCGACGCGACAGGGAGCCGCGGCCTTCCCGAACCTTCATGGCGTCGTCGATCTGCGCGAGAGTCGGCTCGGCGGGGATCGGCGCACTCAGCGCGTCCGACCGCCACGCCGTGATCATCACGGCAAGGTCGTATTCGACGTCGTCGGCGACCGGCGTGGGCCGTCCCGCCGCGAGATCGTCAATGAACGTGTCGTCGCGGCCGACCGCTCCGACATCGATGGGGCCGGAATCAGCATCACGCGGTTCTCGCCAGTTGCTCATCGACGCCCACCTCCCTGATTCACTAGTTTCTTGAGTTTCGAGAGCGCACGGTGCTGTGCCACTCGGACGGCGCCCGGGCTGGAGTCGACCATGTCGGCCGTCTCCTCCGCGGACAGTCCGACGACGAGTCGGAGGACCAGGATCTCTCGCTGCTTCTCGGGCAGATGCTCGAGAAGCAGTCGCATCTGGCGGCCTGCGTCCGCTTCGAGTGCGGACTGTTCGGGGCCGTTGGCGAAGTCGACGGTCTCGGGGAGCTCGTCGACTGGATCGGCTTTGATGCGGGAGGCCGATCGCATCGCGTCCGCAACCTTGTGGGAGGCGATGCCGTAGACGAATGCCATGAACGGGCGACCCTGGTCTTGGTACCGGGGCAACGCGGTCATCACAGCCATCAACACCTCCTGAGCCACATCGTCAGCGGAGAACAAGTGCCGTTCACCGGCACCCATCCGTCCCCGGCAGTAGCGCAGAACTGGTTCACGCACACTCTCGAGGACTGAGCTCAGCGCATCGCGATCGCCTTCAGCGGCCGCCTGGACCGCTTGGCCCAACGCATCACCTGTCAGTTTCATCGTCCATCGAGTCTCGAAGTGTTACGGATTGGCAAAGATAGTTCTCCGGCGCAATCGGGTGCGACGAAGGGCCGCGGCGTCGGAGATCCACCGGTCCGCTGTATCGACCAGACACTGGTGTTCATGCACCCGTTGCAAATGACATGCCGAGAAATGACATCGATGTGAGCAGATCCGACGCACGATGCGACGCGCCGACGTCAGCAGGGTCGATGCCCGCGAGCATCGTGGCGGCCGCCCACTGCAGTGGGAGCAGTCGCCTTTCGGCACAACGCTTCTCGACGTCACGAGCCCGAGCGACGGCCACCTCGAGCCGCCCGTTGGCGGAGTCGACGGCAGCGCCTATCAGGTCGGTCTTGATGCGATGGCGCGGTGACGGCGAGCCCGCCGCCAGTTCGTCCGCGCGTGTCGCCCAAACAGACGACGACGCGGCGTCTCCCGAGTACAGGGCGTGTTCCGTCCGAACCCACGCGTGCCGGAGCGCCACCCGTGGAATCGTGACCCAATTCACTGTTGCAGACACGGGAAACGACTCGAGTTCGTCACCCACACGGGTCAGCAGACGATGGGACGCGGCGAACGCACCGATACCGAGATTGTCCGCGGCGAGGCCGATGAGCCCGTCCAGCCACGCCGCCTTCGCCCACAGATCGTCGCCGTCCGCAGAATGTCCACGCCTGAGGCGATAGGCGGACATTGGCGACGTCGTACGCGCGGTGGCGTGCACATTTTGCGAGACGGCAGTCGCACATGCCCGACCATCGTCCACTCGGGCGTCGGAGTGGCGGCCCGACTGCCTGACAAGCGATCCACGTGTGGACGCCGCAAGACTCTGCAGGATCGGCGACCGCGGATCGAGCTCCCCCAGGACCGCCCGCGCATTGGCGGCACGTCCACCCGCACCCAAGGCGACGGCTCGCGCCCAGCGATCGGCGCCCGCAGGCGCATCCGACCCCAGATCGTCGACACCGAACGCCTCACGCACCCATCGCTCACCAGCCAACCGCATCGAACCGCCTTCGAGAAGAGTTATGTGCGCGATGAAGGAATGCCGCGACACCTGATAATTAACTTCATGTAACAACGAGTGACAATATGATGGATGGATTCCATCATCGGTAACCGTTCATTCGTCTGTAATTCACCTTGGCGCCCCCGGACGGACCGGCGCATACGCTTGACCGAGGTTACCGACCGAGCGCCACACCCCTCACAAGCAGGCCCATACGACCAGGTAGAGGCGACGAGATGTCCGATCAGTTGTGACCTGGATTGCATTTTCCATGGGTTCGTGACGACCGCAGTCGAACCACCGTTTGTTCACCGAACGACGTCGATAACGTGTCGAAAAGCCTGCGAATCGGGGTTTGACTCACTTTTCATCAACGCCCTACCGTTGCTGGCAGATGCAGAATGCGTCGCACGAGAATCACGTCAGGGAGAGAAGATTGATCACCACGCTCGACCGCCTGCCTGGACCTAATTCCGATTTCTGGGATTGGCAGATGAACGGCAGCTGCCGCGGACTCGACTCCTCCGTGTTCTTCCATCCCGAAGGCGAACGGGGCCAGGCACGCACCCAGCGCGAACGCCGGGCCAAGCAGGTCTGCGGCGCATGCCCCGTCCTCAACCAGTGCCGATCGCACGCACTCAGCGTCGACGAGCCGTACGGCATCTGGGGCGGCATGACGGAGTCTGAGCGCAATCTTCTCCGCCGCCGTTCTCCGCGCCGCCTCGCGGGCTAGGGCTCGGCCACACACGACGAAGAACGCCCCGACCGGAATCCGGTCGGGGCGTTCTGCTGCGTCGGGAAGGCTGTGTCAGCCGACCACTGCGAGGATGTCGCGTGCAGAGAGGATGAGGTACTCCTCGCCTGCGTACTTGACCTCGGTGCCGCCGTACTTGCTGTAGATGACGACGTCGCCCTCGGCGACGTCGACGGGGACGCGGTTGCCGGCTTCGGTGACCCGACCCGGGCCAACTGCGATGACCTTGCCCTCGGACGGCTTCTCCTTAGCCGAATCCGGGATGACCAGACCGGAAGCGGTGGTCGTCTCGGCCTCAACGGCCTGCACCAGGATCTTGTCCTCTAGCGGCTTGATGTTCACGCTCGCCACGATGTCATTCCTTCTCTTCGTGTTACCGAATAACGTTCGCGGCTCTTTGTATCGGTGCACACGTCCGCGTCGTCGCGGGTGCCGTGGACGGTGCACCAGAGCCATCTAGCACTCTACCCATGGGAGTGCTAAACCATCAAGGTCGGGCGGGAGTTTCGCTCACAGCTTGCTGATCTGAACGCTCATGCCGGGATCGGTGGCCACCGTCAGCGGCGACGCGGGCGCGCCGCCGCCGATGACGTGTGCGCCGAGTGTCGCGACCATGACACCGTTGTCGGTGCACAGACGAGGCTTCGGAACGCGGAGTTCGATGCCCGCGGCCGCAGTCCGTTCGTCGGCCAGTGAGCGGATCCTGGAGTTGGCAGTCGCACCGCCGCCGAGCACCAGCGTCGAGACGTCTCGTTCCCGGCATGCGCGGATCGCCTTCGCGGTGAGCACGTCGGCGACCGCCTCTTGGAACGACGCGGCGACATCCGGAATCGACACCGGACGTCCCGCACGGACCTCACCTTCGACGAACCGGGCCACCGCGGTCTTCAGTCCGCTGAACGAGAAGTCGTACGGGGCGTCGCGCGGGCCGGTGAGACCCCGCGGGAACTTGATCGCCGCCGGGTCACCATCCCGCGCCGCGGCGTCGAGCGCCGGGCCACCGGGGTATCCGAGATCGAGCAGACGCGCGACCTTGTCGAATGCTTCCCCCGCCGCGTCGTCGACAGTGGTGCCCATCTCGATGAGCGGTTGAGCGAGGCTGTCGATGCCGAGGAGGTGGGTGTGTCCACCCGAGACGAGCAGTGCCACCGACGACGGCATCGGGCCGTGTTCGAGCGTGTCGACGGCGACGTGCCCGCCGAGATGATTGACCGCGTAAAGCGGGACGTCCCAGGCCAGTGCATAGGCCTTGGCCGCGGCGACGCCGACGAGCAGCGCACCGGCCAGACCGGGACCGATCGTCACCGCGATCGCATCGGGACGATCGATCCCCGCCGCCTCCCTCGCACGAGTCATCGTCGGGACCATCGCCTGCAGGTGAGCGCGCGACGCGACTTCCGGCACCACGCCGCCGTAACGCGCATGCTCGTCGACGCTGGACGCGACCTCGTCGGCGAGCAGCGTGGCCGTCTCGCCGTCCCACGAGACGACTCCCACGCCCGTCTCGTCGCACGAACTCTCGATGCCCATCACGATCACGGGCGTTCCTCCTGGTCAGACATGCCGCCGGCAGGCCGCACCATGGTGAAGGCGTCGGCCCCGGAGGGCTGATAGTAATTGCGTCGGGTTCCGACGACGCGGAATCCGCTGCGTTCGTACAGGTCGATGGCGGGCCGGTTGTCGGTGCGGACTTCGAGGAAGGTCGGCGCCGACTCCGCGTCGGCCACCGCAAGCATGGTCTCCAGCAGGGCCAATCCGTAGCGGGCTCCACGGTGTACCGGATCGACGGCGATCGTGTGGATCTCGCATTCGCGTCCGCCGACGGGACCGAGCACGCTGATGCCCGCGTATCCGGCGACCGGTGCGCCCTCCGCGGTCCGCACCGCGAAGTACCGGTTGTGCGGCGCGCGCAGCTCGGCGACGAACCCGCTCAGCGGCCACGGCGACTCGTCGGCGAAGATCGAGGCTTCCAGTTCCGCGCACCGCGGAAGGTCGGCCTCGGTCAATGCGTCGATCACAGGCAGGTCACTCACCGCCGGTCACCGGCAACAACGACTTCCGGCGCTGATCCTTCAGTTCCACCGCGTCCGGACGGCGCAGGTAGAGCGGTTCGAGAGGGTGCGCTGCCTTTCGACTCACGTCGCGGGTCGAAAGGGCCGTCACGAGTCCGGCGGCGGTGGGGGCGATGAGCTCGCGCGAGTCGGTGTGATCGATGGTCTGGAGGAAGCGCTGCGGTCCCACGAGGGTGGCGTCGCCGGTCTCGAGGTCCGCGGGCGCGAGGACGCCCGGTCCGTCGATCCGTTCGGCGCCGCGGTACCGGGCCCAGTACACCTCGCGTCGGCGGGCATCGGTGACGACGAGCGTCTCGCCGTCGAGTGCGGCGTCGACGGCGATCCCGTCGAGGGAGCACACACCGTGGACGGGAAGTCCGAGCGCGTCCGCGTACGCCGACGCAGTGGCCATGCCGACCCGAAGTCCGGTGAACGGACCGGGGCCCACTCCGACGACTACCGCGTCGAGGTCGCTTCCCGCAATGCCCGCTTCGTCGAGCACCTCACGGATGAGGGTGGTCAGGATCTCGGCGTGCCGTCGGTTCTCGGTGATCGAGCGTTCAGCGAGCGTCGTGACATGATCGCCCTCAACGCTGACGACACCGGTGACGACCGCTTCGGTCGCCGTGTCGATCGCCAGTACTCTCACCGGATCGCCTGCAGTCGTCATGTGGTGCTCACCCACTCCCACACGGCGTGCCGTGTCTCTGTCTCGTCGTCGCGGCGCAGTCGCACCAGCAGATGTTCGTCTGTCAGACGCTCGGCGACGCCCTCCCCCCATTCGACGACCACCACGCTGTCGGCCAGGTCGGTGTCGAGGTCGAGGGCGTCGAGGTCGTCCAGGGTGGCCGTGCCGTTCGCGTCGGCCAGACGGTAGGCGTCGACATGCACCATCCCGGGCCGCCCGTCCGCACCGGGTGCATGTTGTCGGGCGATGATGAACGTCGGCGACGACACGCGTCCGACAACCCCGAGTCCGGCGCCGATGCCGCGGGTCAGGGCGGTCTTGCCTGCGCCGAGCGGCCCGTCGAGGATCACCAGGTCGCCCGCACGCAGGTCGGCCGCCAGTTCTCTACCCAGAGCTTCGGTGTCGGCGGTGTCGGGCAGATCCCGGCGTCCCCCTCCGCGATGCCCCTCTCCGGGGCGCTGCGCGCTCACGGACGTGACCTGATCTCGTCGCGGCGCGCCGTGCGCCACGGCATCACCGGGCGGCCAAGCGCGACTCTCGAACGGTTCACGAGGTCTTCGATACCGTCGGTCACCAGCTCCGGATACTCCATCGGCAACATGTGCCCGCAGCCCTCGGCGACGATGAGCCGCGAATCCTGCCCGAGCTCGGAGTACATGGCCACCGAGTTCGGCAGCGGCGTGAGACGGTCCATGTCGCCGCACATGACGACAGACGGGACCTGGGCGATCACCGGCAGCGCCGTCACCTCGTCGTGACTCTCGAGGACCTTGAGGAAGTTGACCATCGTCGCGATGTGCGTGTTCTGGATCATCGACTCGACGGCCCGACCCGCGGACGGACTGTGATAGTCCGGACCGAAACTCGCGGCCACCAGCACCGGTTCCACCACGCGGCGGGTGATGCCGCGACCGGCCTGCACCGCACGCGGAATGTAGCGGACAGACAGACCCAGCGCGTCGACGATCGGGTTGTTCAAGCCCTCACCGAGACCGGCCTCGGTGATGCCGCGGGCCGCGGTCGAGACGAGCCCGACACCGGCGATCCGACCGCCGTGACCGAACAGCTTGGGATGACGCCGAGCGAGGGACATGATCGACATGCCGCCCATCGAGTGGCCCACGAGGACAACCGGTCCCGTGGTCGCCATGGTTCGGATGACGGCTGCGAGATCGTCGCCGAGTTGCGCCATCGTGGAGGTCTCCGCCGCCGACAGGTCGCTGGCGCCGTGTCCGCGCTGGTCGTAGAACACCATCTTGATGCGGCGGTCGGCCCACCGCTGCGCGAGTGCGTAGCGCTGGAAGTGCCACGAGGCCATCCGCAGGGTGAATCCGTGGACGAAGATCACGGTGAGTTCCGGCGTGGACGTCCGGCCCCACGGTTGCCCGTCGTCGGTGTCCGGACCGGTCACGAACGACCGGACCGCAAGTGCCACGCCGTCGTCTGCGGTGACCGTCGACGACTCGTCGCGGTAGATCTGCTTGAAGTCGATGCCCTCGTTCGGGTCGACGCCGCCGATCTCTTTGCGTGTCCTGCGTCGCCGGATCACGCCGCCTGCGGCCTCTGCCCCGAGCGAACCGACCTGGGTCAGCCCGGACCGCCACGCGGGAGTCCGCTTGGCGGCCTTGGGTTTCCGCTTGAAGATCTTTCGCTGCGCCATGTCAGCCCTCCTGAGTCTGTCCGGACGGTCCGCCGACATAGCGGCGTTCCGGTCGCGAGCCGATACGCGAGACGATCTCGTAGTCGATGGTGCCGAGTGCGTCGGCCCAGTCGGTGGCGGTGGGAACCCGTTCGCCCGGCGCTGCCGTTGCCGGACCGAAGAGCACCGCGCGGTCGCCTTCGGCGACGCCTCCGCCGTCCGGGCCGAGGTCGACCACGAACTGGTCCATGCAGATCCGACCGACGTTCGGGAACAGTCGATCCCCGATGTGCACCTGGAGGCGACCGGACAGCGAACGGGGCACACCGTCGGCGTAGCCTGCGGGAATCACCCCGAGGACGGTGTCGGTCGGAGCGTGCCACGTGTGGCTGTACGAGACACCCTGGCCCTGCTCTGCGTTCTTGACCAGCGATACCTGTGTTTCGAGGGTCATCGCGGGGACGAGACCGAAATCGCCCATCGACGGGATCGGCGAGTAGCCGTACACCGCGATGCCTGGTCGGACCAGGTCGCGGGCCAGATCCGGTCGGGCCAGCGCGGCAGGCGAGTTCGCCATGTGCACGATCCTCGGCCGTGCTCCCCGCTTGGTGAGGTCCGCCACGGCGGCGTCGAGCCGCTCGGCCTGCACATCGTTGAACGGATTGTCCGGCTCGTCACCGAACACCAGATGGCACATGACGCCGCTCAGTTCCACCGCGCCCTCGGCGACGGCCGCCGCCACCGCGGACGCCGCGGCGTCCCACTCCTCGGCGGCGACACCGCTGCGCGCCAACCCGGTGTCGACCTTCACGGTGACGATCGCCGTCGTCCCGGTGGCACGCGCGGCAGCGACCACTGCGTCGAGTTGCCGCGGCGAGCTGATTCCGATGTCGAGTCGATCAGCGACGGCGCCTGCGAAGTCGGAGTCGGGGCGGTGCAGCCACGCCATCACGTGACCGTCGACGCCGCCCGCACGGAGCTCGCGCGCCTCACGAATGCTTGCGGTTCCGATCGCGGCGGCACCGGCATCGAGCGCGGCTTTCGCGACGGGCACCGCGCCGTGACCGTATCCGTCTGCCTTGACCACTGCGATCACCCCGGCACCCGAACGTTCGCCGAGGACCCCGACGTTGTGCGCGATGGCGTCGAGGTCGACGGTGGCGATCAGATTGGCGGTTGTCATCGAGTCCATTGTCGCAAACGCAGGAGTTCACGCAGAGCCGGACGGATCGCCGCGCCCAGCTCGGACGCTCCGATCGGCGCTCCCCCGCTGGCGTGCGCCGCGGCGCGGGCGTGAACACGTGCTCCGGCGACTCCCGCGACTCGCGGATCGACGCCTGCGGCGAGAAGTGCGCCGATGATGCCTGCGAGTACATCGCCCGACCCGGCGGTCGCCGCCCACGACGAGCCGGCGTCGGTGCCCGCGGTGACTCCGTTCGGATCGGCTACCAGAGTCGCCCGCCCCTTGAGCAGCACAGATGCGTTCAGGTCAGCGGCGAGACGCCGGACCGCCGCGAGCCGATCGGTGGCGACGAGTTCTACGGCCTCGCTACCGACGGCGGTCGCTATTCGGACGAACTCCCCTGCATGCGGGGTGAGGAGAGTGGGCGCCGTCCGTTCTCGAACGACGTCTCGAACGTGTTCGTGCGCGGCCAAGACCGTGAGTGCGTCGGCGTCGACAAGCACCGGCACGTCGTGAGCGAGGACACGTTCCAGCAGTTCTATGCTGTGTGCGTCTGTGCCGTATCCGGGGCCGACCACCCACGCCTGGACACGCCCGGCGGCACCGAGGTCGGTCACGGCGACCGCTTCGGGCGTGCTCGCCAGGACCTGCTCGACAGCCGGCCCCACGTAGCGGGTCATTCCCGAGCTCGCCGCGATGGCGGCGCCGGTGCACAGGACCGCAGCACCCGGATACTTGGCCGACCCGGCGATCACTCCGACGACTCCCTGGCTGTACTTGTCGTCGTCCGGACCGGGAAGCGGCCACAGATCCGCGACCTCTGCGTCGGTCGGACTGGTTACCGCGGGTTCGCTCCATCCGTGCGATGGCGTGATGCCGATGTCGGCCACCACGACCCGGCCGCAGTTCGAGGCGGCGAGGAGATGGGCGATGCGGTGCACGCCGAAGGTGACGGACACGTCGGCGCGCACAGAAGGCGCATGAACGACGCCGGTGTCGGCGTCGACGCCGGACGGCAGATCGACTGCGACGATCGGGACGCGCCGCACTGCCAGTTCGGCGACGAGTGCGCCTGCTTGTTCTCGCAGCGGACCGCGACCTCCGAGCCCGACCACCGCGTCGACCGCGAGGTGAACCCGTTCGGGCAGATGCTCGGCGACTCGGCCCCCCACGCTGAGGAAGTCAACGAGACCTGCCTCGTGGACTCGACTCGACGTACGTACCGCGACCACCCGGACGCCTCGCGCGGCCAGATGACGGCCCGCGAACAGCGCGTCGCCGCCGTTGTCACCCGCGCCGACCAGCAGGACCACAGTTCGCCCGTACACCGCTCCCGTCCGCAGTCGGAGTTCGGTGAGCACCGTCGACGCGACCGCGTGGGCCGCCCGCGCCATCAAGGATCCCCCGGCCCATCCGACCGTCGCCTGCTCGGCCGATCTGATGGCATCAGCCCCGTAGTAGGAGGTCACGGCGGAGGAACCTATTCGACGGTGACCGACTTGGCTAGGTTGCGCGGCTTGTCGACGTCGTACCCGCGCGCCTGCGCGACAGTGGCCGCGAACACCTGCAGCGGGACCGTCGAGACGAGCGGCTGCAGCAGCGTCGGCGTAGCCGGGATCGGAATGAGGTGATCGGCGACGGCGGCGGCTGCGGCGTCGTCCGGTTCCGCGATGACGATCGTCGTCGCACCACGTGCCTGGATCTCGCGGATGTTGCTGACCATCTTGGAATGCAGCAATGCTCGGCCGGTGGGCGACGGCATCACGATGATCACCGGCAGACCGTCCTCGATGAGAGCGATCGGGCCGTGCTTGAGCTCGCCCGCCGCGAAGCCCTCGGCATGGATGTAGGCGAGTTCCTTGAGCTTGAGCGCACCTTCGAGAGCCACCGGGTAGCCGACGTGGCGGCCGAGGAATAGAACGGTGTCGGACGAGGCGAACGAACGCGCCAGGTCGCGGACCGGTTCCATCTGCTCGAGCACCTTCTCGACGGCCGCCGGGATCTGCTCGAGCGCCTCGAATTCGCGGACGACCTCGTCCTGGTACTTGGTGCCGACGGCCTGCGCGAGCGCGAGGCCGACCATGTAGGCGGCGGCGATCTGTGCAAGGAAGCACTTGGTCGATGCGACGCCGATCTCGGGTCCGGCATGCGTGTACAGCACGGCGTCGGATTCACGTGGGATCTGCGCACCGTTGGTGTTGCAGATCGCGAGGACGCGCGCCTTCTGATCCTTCGCGTGACGAACGGCTTCGAGGGTGTCGGCGGTCTCGCCGGACTGGCTGATGGCCACGACCAGTGTCGACCGGTCGAGCACGGGGTCGCGGTAACGGAACTCGCTCGCCAACTCCACTTCGACGGGCAGGCGAGTCCAGTGCTCGATGGCGTACTTCGCGATCATGCCCGCGTGGTAGGCGGTGCCGCACGCGACGACGAACACCTTGTCCACGTCCCGGAGGTCTTGATCGGTCAGTCGCTGCTCGTCGAGCACGATGCGACCGTTCTGCAGGTGTCCGAGGAGAGTGTCCGAGAGCGCTGCGGGCTGCTCTGCGATCTCCTTGAGCATGAAGTAGTCGTAGCCGCCCTTCTCTGCGGCAGCGAGGTCCCAGTCGATGTGGAACGGGGTGCCACCGGTGACGACTCCGTCGAAGTCGGTGACGGTGTAGCTGTCCGCGGTGATCACGACGACTTCGTCCTGGCCGAGCTCAACAGCCTCGCGAGTGTGCTCGATGAACGCGGTGACGTCGGACGCGAGGAACATCTCGCCGTCGCCGACTCCGACCACGAGCGGAGTGGACCGGCGTGCGGCGACGATCGTGTCCGGGTGATCGGAATGGGTGAAGACCAGTGTGAACGCACCTTCGAGACGGCGCAGCGTCGAATAGGCGGCCGCCACGAAGTCGCCCGAGTGCTCACCCGAGTTGTACTCGCGTTCGAGCAGGTGGACGGCGGTCTCGGTGTCGGTGTCGGAGGAGAACTCGACGCCCGAGTCTTCGAGTTCGGCACGCAGCGGCGCGTAGTTCTCGATGATGCCGTTGTGAACGACGGCCAGTCGGCCGTCGTGGCTGACGTGCGGGTGTGCGTTGCGGTCGGTCGGCTGGCCGTGGGTGGCCCAGCGGGTGTGGCCCATGCCGGTGGTGCCGGTGAGTGCGCCGGGTCCCACCTCGGCGATCTGCTTGTCGAGATTCTCGAGGCGACCGGCCTTCTTCTCGACCGTGAGGCCACCCTCACCGTCGAGGATCGCAACACCGGCGGAGTCGTATCCGCGGTACTCCATGCGCCTCAGGGCGTCGACGACGATGTCCAGCGCGGGACGCGAGCCCACGTATCCAACGATTCCGCACATAGTCGTTAAGACTACCGGCCAGGGTGTGTGTCCCGACTCGCCGCTCGGGATTGGCGGATCAGATGCGCGTCCGGCAAGGCGGAGGAGGGAGGGATACCGGCAGGTATCACGACCGACGACAACGCCGCGGGGCGTGCATCTGGCCGCCAAGACCGCGCGATGCGAGTTGGGACACACACCCTACTTACGGGGCGGCTTTGCACCGAGGAGTTGTGAGAGGTGATCGAGTTCGGCGGGCTCGGTGTCGGCGACAGGCGTCGCGATCGCGTCGCCCGTGGTGGCCTCGGGATCGGAGAACGCGGCGTAGCGGTCGTCCCCGGTGAGCGTATGCAGCAGGTATCCGGTCAGTTGGGCACGGACCGGGCGGTGCGTGGCCTTGTCTGCGCCGTTGACGCCGATGAACGACTTCAGACTGCGACGTTCGAGGAGGCCCCGGTTGTCGGCCGCGGGGATTGTGCGGAACACCACATCGCCGCCGAGTGCGTCCGCGACGGCAAGGGCGTTGCTGGTCATCGAGTCGATTTGTCCGCCCGCGGCGAGGACCAAGGATGCCGCGGTGACGGTCGACGCCGTCGGCAGCAGGTCAGATGTGGTCGGCGACGGGAACACCGCGGCCAGGCTGCGCAACCGGACGGGCGGGCGGCCGAGGAGCACGGTGTCCGATGCCGCGCGGATCGCTGCGGCTGCACCAAAACCGTGACCTGCGACGGCGACGCGGTCGGGGTCGACGCTGATGGTTCCGTCACCCAATTGCACACTCTGCAGAACGGTCACCGCGGCCCGGAGGTCGGTGGCGAGCTCCACGTCGGATGCGAACACTCCCGTCTCGCTGTCGGGTGCGGCGACCACGATTCCCCACGATGCGAGATGGAATGCGAGGTCGCGGTAGCGACTGCTGGCGGCGAGCCAGTCGTGCGCAAAAGCGACGGCCGGCAGCTTTCGGCCGGTGCGCGGCGCGAAGATCTGCCCGCTCATACCGACGATGCCCAGGTCGCCGCGGTCCACCTTGTGGGGTCCGCGTCGTGCGAGTTCTGTCATCAGCTTGTCGGGCGGCGGTGCCGCCTTCTTCTTTCCGGCCACGCACTCAGCCTAGTCAGCCCTCCGGACGGCGGGCGCGAGAAGCCTCGGGAGCGGCGCGTCGGGGTCAGCGGGCCTGCACCGCTCAGGTTTCTGCGACGCGACGGTTCGGCTCCGTTCCCGGTACCGATGTTCCGCGGCATCGAACTCGGCGGCCGCTCGGCGCCGTGCCTCCTCGACGAGATGGTCGATGCTCATCGGTCGCCCGCCAGAACCAGTTCCCCGGGTGACGCAGTGAGTCCGGCGATGTCGACGAGTGCGGTCGACGCGGCCCGTCCGGCGGCGTCTGCGTATTCCATGCGGGCGATCAGTTCCGCGCGGAGGTCGTCGGACGACGCCGCTCCCGCCGCCACGATTGCCGGGTCGGACACGATCGTCATCGTCCGGCGGTACCGGATCAGGACGTCATCGATCGTGGTGACCGCATGCGCCAACTCATCCGCGCACACGGTGAGGTCGGTGATGGCGTCCGCCACTCGTCCGGTCGTGGTCTGCGCGGCGGTGTCCGCCGCCCGGCCGCCTCTGCCCAGCCAGTCGTCTCCGAGTGTCCGACTCGCCGCTCGAACGGCTCCGGCGTCCAGCCGTGTCACAACCGCGCGGAGGCGGGCCGCGTCTGCCGCGAGTGCGACGGCGTCGAAGGCCACCACGTCCTGGTGCGGCGCGCGGACTATCGCTTCGTCGAAGGTGATCACGCCGAGCCGGGTTCCCTCGTCCAGGACGGAGACGAAGTCGTCGATCGTCATCGTCGACCCGCTACGACGTCGGCTGCGATCTCGTCGGCGGCCGACAGCTCCACGACCTGACGCCGAAGCCCCGTGGTGAACGCGCCGACATCGGATGCCGCGCAGTCGAGTCGATCGGCGATGTCGGCGATCCTGCCGGCCAGCGGGTTCCCCCGACCGTCTCGCCACCACTCACCGAAGCCTCCCGACCTCAGCTCGGCGACGCAGTCGGCCGCGGCATCGGCCAACGCCACCTGCCGCGCAGCTCGCGACTGCAGAGCATCGACGTCCACTCGCACGTCTGACGAAACGTTTCCCCTCATACTCGTTAGACGCACAGGAGTTGTGCCCGGTTCCACAACACGCCGTGAGTCCCGCGTGACTCGGCGGCACGACTGAAAACGTCCCCCAGAGGCGGCTCCGAGGGCGATTCGCCCTCGGATGGCCTCGTGGGGGACGGTTTCAGTCAGCTGTTGATCAGACGGCGGCGACCACCGCGGCGACGCGTTCCGCGATGCCGCGGGCGTCGTCGGCCGTTCCCGCTTCGACCATCACTCGAACGAGTTGCTCGGTTCCGGAGGGCCGCAACAGGATTCGGCCGGAACCGTCGAGTTCTGCCTCGGCGACGCGAACCGCGTCCTGCACGGTGTCGGCGACGGCGACGGCGTGCTTGTCGCTGACGGGGACGTTGATGAGTTCCTGCGGGAGGACCGTCACGACCGCCGCGAGATCTGCGAGGCGGGTCCCGGTGGACGCGACTCGTCCGGCGAGCATGAGTCCGGTGAGGACACCGTCACCGGTGGTTCCCGCGGCCGGGATCACGATGTGGCCCGACTGCTCACCGCCGAGTGCGTAGCCGCCGGCGCGAAGCTCTTCGAGGACGTAGCGGTCGCCGACGCCGGTCACCTTCACGTCGATGCCCGCTTCACGCATCGCGATGTGGAGGCCCAGGTTGCTCATGACGGTGGCGACCAGCACGTTGTCGGTGAGTTCACCGCGTTCGTGCATGTCGATCGCGAGAATCGCCATGATCATGTCGCCGTCGACGACGGCGCCCGTGGAGTCGACTGCGAGGCAGCGGTCGGCGTCTCCGTCGTGTGCCAGGCCCAGATCGGCTCCGTGTTCGAGGACTGCGGCCTGCAGCACATCCAGATGGGTGGATCCGCAGCCGTCGTTGATGTTGAGACCGTCGGGATCGGAGTGGATCGCGATGACGGTGGCGCCCGCCGCTTCGTAGGCGTGGGGACCGACGGTCGATGCCGCACCGTTGGCGCCGTCGACGACGATCGTCAGTCCGTCGAGCCGTGCGTCGACGGACGCGGCGAGGTGACGCAGGTAGCGCTCCTCTGCGTCGGGGGCGTCACGGAGACGTCCGACGTCGGCGCCGGTGGGTCGCACGGCAGGCGCGTCCATCGCGGCCTCGATGGCGTCTTCGACGTCGTCGGCCAGCTTGTGTCCGCCCGCTCCGAAGAACTTGATGCCGTTGTCGGGCATGGGATTGTGCGACGCGGAGATCATCACGCCGAAGTCGGCGCCGTAGTCCGCGGTCAGGAACGCGACCGCGGGAGTCGGCACCACGCCGACTCGGATCGCGTCTGCTCCGGCGGCGGCGAGGCCTGCACAGAGTGCGGCCTCCAGCAGTTCGCCGGATGCTCGGGGGTCTCGACCGACCACGACTCGGGGCCGAGAGTTCGCATCTGCACCGAGAACAGAAACGGCGGCCGAGGCCAGGCGCAACGCCAGCTCTGGGGTGAGCTGGTCGTTGGCCCGGCCTCGGACGCCGTCGGTGCCGAAAAGGCGTGCCACAGAAGCGATCAGCGCTTGCTGTACTGCGAAGCCTTACGAGCCTTCTTGAGGCCGTACTTCTTACGCTCGACTGCACGCGCGTCGCGAGTGAGGAAGCCGGCCTTCTTCAGCGCCGGACGGTCCTCGGGGCTGACCTCGATGAGGCCGCGGGCGATGGCCAGACGCAGTGCGCCTGCCTGTCCCGACGGGCCGCCGCCGACCAGCTTGGCGTGCACGTCGAATGCCTCGACGCGCTCGGTGATGACCAGCGGAGCCTTGATCAGCTGCTGGTGCACCTTGTTCGGGAAGTAGTCCTCGAGGGTGCGGCCGTTGAGCGTGAACTCGCCGGTGCCTGCGACCAGGCGGACGCGGACGATGGCTTCCTTGCGGCGGCCGACGGTCTGGATCGGGTGATCGAGCACCACGGGACCGCGGGTCGGTGCAGCCTCGGCTGCAACGTCCTCGGTCGATTCGGTGGTGTACGAGCCGTCTTCCAGGACGACCTCTTCGTCAGCGACGACCTCGATGTTCTCGTTCTCGTTGGTCACTGGGACACCTGCTTGATCTCGAAGGGGACGGGCTGCTGAGCCGTGTGCGGGTGGTTCGGGCCTGCGTAGACCTTCAGCTTCGAGGCGATCTGATCGCCGAGCTTGTTCTTGGGGAGCATGCCCTTGACGGCCTTCTCCACGAGGCGGTCGGGGCGGGTCGCGAGGACCTCGCCCACGGTGCGCGACTTCAGACCACCGGGGTGACCCGAGTGGTGGTACAGACGCTTGTCGGTCAGCTTGTTGCCGCTGACGGCGACCTTGTCGGCGTTGATGATGACGACGTAGTCGCCACCGTCGATGTGCGGTGCGTAGGTCGGCTTGTGCTTGCCGCGAAGCAGGTTCGCGGTCTGCACGGCCAGACGGCCGAGCACGACGTCGGAGGCGTCGATGATGTGCCACGTACGTGTCACGTCACCAGCCTTGGGGCTGTAAGTACCCACAGTAGTCCTCATTCGGGTTGCTTCTTTGCTGGTCAGCGGTCCTTGCGAGCAGACTCCCGGCGACCAGTGGGGACCCGGGTGCTCGATGCTCAAGGCACCGAGGATCCAGGGTACGCGGGCGGACCTTCGCAGGTCAAAACGTGTGAGCTAGCGGGGCAGGGCGAGGTCGACGCGAATGGTCACGTCGTCGGCCACCTTGAGGGCGCCCATCATCGCCGAGTACGGCTTCACGCCGAAGTCGGTCTGCCGGACGGTGGTCTCACCCGTCACTCGTCGGTCGGCGCCGTCGCCTGTCGGCGCGACTGTGACGGTGTGCGGCTTCGAGGCGCCGAGAATCGTCAGGGTTCCGGTGAGGCGGTATCCCTCGCCGTCGGCGATGATGTCGGGCGCGTCGAACACGATCTCATCGTGTTTGTCGGCCTTCAGTGCCTTCAGCGCGTTGCCGCGCGCGACGAGCCGCTCCGGCACCGACATCGGAGTGAGGCCGCCTTCGCCCGAGCGGACTTCGAGCGACGGCGTCCGCACCACGACCCGCACGTGAGACGGCTCGGCGCCGTCGACGGTCGCCGACCAGTCGGTGAAGCCGATGATCAAGCGGTGACCGGTGCGGGCGGCCTTGCCCGAAACTCCGGTATGAAGCGTCAGGTCGCCGTTGTCTGGTCCGAAGTGAAGAGTGCTCATGACGTCAGCCTACGGAGATCGCCGACGGCGCTTCGCCGAAGCTTGCCGCCGAATGTTCCCCGAATCGTCGACTTCGGCATGGAAATCGCCCGATCAGGTGCAGATCGGGGAACCTTACGCAGAAGGACCGGACCTCAGCGCAGAGTCCGGACCGCGTCGGCGCAGGGATCGTCGATCCGATCGTCACCGGTTCCGGATTGGCAACCGATGCTGACCTGCGTGTTCCGGTCGACGTGGATGTACCAGGCGATCGGCGGACCGGAGGCGGGAGTCTCCCGGTATGCGATGACCTGCTTGCCGGCGAACGACGCGTCGGCGGTGAACTCGCGGATCACGTCGTCGCCGCGCTGTGCGAGCCGGTTCCGCATGCTGACTGCGACTGACGCCCGCGTCGACCCGGCCCGCAGCGCCGTGACGACGACGATGATCCGGCGGCCGTCGTCGGGATCGGCGAACACGGCTCGCTCCCCCGCGCCGTCGACGGGACGGTTGTCGGGAAGTCCGGTCCGCCGCCAGTCTCCGGGCACGTCGACAGTCGCCGCGCCGACCTGTTCAACACGCATCGTCTGGGCCCGCGCGGGCTGGCCGCGGGTCGCCGCCCAACCCGACCCCATTGCGACAAGGGCGGCCGCGGCCACGACGGCCAGTCTGCGACGGCGACGCGGCATAGGTTCCGGCGGCGGCCGCAGCCCGGCGTCGATCGTTGATCTGGCAGGCCTGCGCACGCCGCCGAACTGCACGACGAGGTCGCGGTCGACACGAACGGTTCCGCCCGCCGGACTCGGCAGCAGCCGGAATGCGGCGTCGACCTGCGTCTCGTCGGCGCCGTCGATCAGCACGACGTCCGCACTCTCGATCAGGTCGTGCCATGCCTGTCCGACGTCGGCCGGCAGGTCCACCAGACCTGTCTCAATCGTCCACTCTCCTGCGCGGCGGCGGACGATGTGAACGGACCAGTGCCCGCCGGTGTCGGGCAGCAGCGTCGTCTCCACGACCGCGCAACGGGTGACCGTCGCATCCGCGTGACTCCGCGCAACGGCCACCGCCCGTGGAACCCCGTCGGCCGCGCCGACGGAGCGGATGAGCGCTGCGGTCCGACGTCGACCCCACGTGGTGGGATGAACCACGGTGACGTCCGCACTGACCGTCACACCGCGTCGGGCGCCGCCGTCGATCCCCTCCAGAAGCTCGGCGACGGCCGGTTCGTTCTCGCCGTATCCGAGGTCGACGATCCTGGTCATGACGGCGCCACCACCTGCACCGTGTCCGCTTGTCTGCTGCGTGAGACGTATTCGCCCCGCCCGACGCCGAACCGCTGCATGCGATGACGGCCGACGATGTACCCCTCGTCGGGGTCTCCCGCCATCATGAAGACGTCGCACGACAGGTCTCGCATCCGGTTGATGAACGGGTCGAACAAAGCCCGTCCGATACCGCCGGACCGACGCGCCAGGATCACTCGGAGACCGATGTCGCGGGCGTGACCGAGCAGGTCGGCGAGCGGTGCGAGCGGATTGCCCGACGCGGTGGCGACGAGGTCGTAATCGTCGATCACCAGGTAGACGTCCGGCCCGCTCCACCAGCTCCGCTCCCGGAGTTGGTCTGTCGTGACGTCGTCACCGGGCAGGCGGCCTGCGAGGTGCGCGGCGAGTTCGGCCATCATCGGCCCGGCGGTCTGCAGGGAACTGGCGTAGCCGCCGAGGTGGTCGTCGTCGACAGCGCTGAGCAGCGAGCGGCGGAAATCGACGAGAACGACTTTGGCCTGCGCAGGACCGGCCGTCGCGACGATGCCGTCGATCAAGACGCGCAGCGTCGCCGTCTTGCCGCATTCGGCGTCGCCGAAGACGAGCAGGTGCGGTTCGCGGGTGAAGTCGACGAGGTACGGCTCGAGGTCCGATTCGGCGAGACCCAGCGCCACCTGACCGGCGGACAGCCCGTCGGGCACGGTGAGATCGTCGGGTGACAGATGTGTCGTGAGGGTGCGTACTGCGGGCGCGGGTTCGCCTCCGGTGACGCCGACGACGCTGGGGAGCGCGATCAGCATGTGGAGGCCGTCTGCGGTGATTCCGCGGCCGGGTTTGCCCGTCGGCACCTTCGCTGCCGCGCGCCGGTCCATCTCGGAGTCGAGCGCGTCGCCGAGTTTCAGCTCGATTCGGGTGCCGATCAGGTCTTTCACGGCAGGCCGGATCTCGGCCCACCGCCCGGCGGTGACGACGACGTGCACACCGTACGAGAGGCCGCGGGCGACGAGGTCGGCGATCTGCTCGTCGAGTTCTTCGAACTCGTTGCGGAGGACGCCGTACCCGTCGACGACCAGGAACACGTCGCCGTACCGGTCATCGGGGTGGTCGCCTGCCGCGCACCGCGCACGGTACGCACTCATCGAGTCGATTCCGGCGTCTGCGAACGTGATCTCCCTGGCGGTCCGTACACCCATCACCTCCGACACCGTCCGGCGGACCGCGTCGCGGCGGTTTCGCGGTGCCACCCCGCCGACATGCGGCAGGTCGGCCAGCGCCGTGAGCCCACCACCGCCGAAGTCGAGGCAGTAGAACGTGGTCTGGCGCGGCGAATGTCCACGGGCGAGCGAGCAGATCAGGGTGCGCAGAGCCGTCGACTTGCCTGACTGCGGCCCGCCCACGATCGCGACGTGCCCTGCTCCGCGTGAGAGGTCGACCCGCAGCGGGTCACGGCGCTGGTCGTACGGTCGGTCGACGACGCCGATCGACGCGGTCAGCATCTCGTGCGGCACCGCCGGAACGTCGTCGACGCTCACCGACGACTCCAACGGCGGGAGCCACACGCGGTGCGGATCGGAACCGTGCCCGGCGATCCGACCGACGAGCGTCTCGAGGACGCTGGGGCCGTCGACGTCCTCGTCAGCGGTCTCGTCGACCGCCGGAAGCTCGACGACGGTGTCGGCACGCAGGACTGTCACCGAGCCGCTGGTGTGCGCTGTCGAATCGACCGCTGCGGCGGGCGGTCGGTACACCCCCGACACGTACGACGTGCGGAATCGGATGGGTGTCGCGGAATCGCACTTGAGGTACGCCGCACCGGGTTCGCTGGGCAGGTGATAGGCGTCGGGCACGCCGAGCACTGTGCGGGATTCGCTGGCGGAGAACGTCTTCAGGCCGATTCGGTACGACAGGTGACTGTCGAGGCCGCGGAGCCGCCCCTCCTCCAGACGCTGGGAGGCGAGCAGCAGGTGGATGTGCAACGACCGCCCGAGTCGACCGATGGCGACGAACAGTTCGACGAAGTCCGGCTTCTGAGCGAGCAACTCGGAGAACTCGTCCACCACAACCACGAGCGCGGGCAGCGGCGGCAGGTCCGCACCGCCGAGCCGGGCCTTCTCGTACTCGGTGACGTTGGCGAAGTTCCCCGCCGCGCGCAGGAGTTCTTGTCTGCGGTGCAACTCACCGGAGAGCGCGTCGGCCATCCGGTCGACGAGTTCGAGTTCAGCCTCGAGATTCGTGATGACGGCGGCGACGTGGTGGGAGTCGAGACCGAGGAACGTCGCGCCTCCTTTGAAATCGACGAGGACGAGGTTGAGCTCGTCAGGCGAGTGCGTTGCGATGAGACCGAGAACCAGCGTCCTGAGCAGTTCCGACTTTCCGCTTCCGGTCGCGCCGACACACAGACCGTGCGGTCCCATTCCGCCGTGGGCGCTCTCCTTCAGGTCGAGGTGGACAGGCTCTCCGGTGGAGGTGTGTCCGATCGGCACACGGAGGCGATCCGAACCGCGGCGACCGATCCACTGCGACGACGGGACGAATGCTCCCGCGTCCACGACGCCGAGCAGTTCGGGCAGACCACGATCGACGACAGACGACGTGAAGTCCAGTTCGGCGAGCGAACCGAACTGCACGGGCCGGTACCTGGCCAGACGGCGCGCGACGGCTTCGGTCATCACCACGTCACAGGAGTCGGCGACGGCGAACTCCTCCCACCCCGCTTCGGTCTGCGCGCTGAGCCGCCCACCGTCGACCCGAAGCACGAGACCCCTGCGCGACGCGATCGAATCGGCCGACGAACCGAGTTCGACGACGGTCACCCCGTCGAGCCCCGCCCCGGATGACAACTCCTCGTCACCGGTGACCGCACCGTCCCCGACGATCACCACCAGGTGCCGGACCGTCGTGTCCGGCTCAGTCCGCGAGAACCTCGCTCGGGCCGCGAGGACGTCGCCCAGATCCTCTTCGAGTTCGACGAGCGATCGGTAGACCATTCGCTTCGCACCGAGGCCGTCTCGCTTGTCCGAGTGGCCGACGTGCGGCAGCCACTTGCACCAGTCCCATTCGGGCGCGACCGGATCGTCGACGACGATCGCGATGCCGAGATGGTCTGGCCCGTGCTGGACGGCCAGTCGACAAGTCATCGATCGGACCAGTGCGTTCACCTCGTCGTGCGGTCCGCTGAGGCTGATTGCCGGGAATCCGCGGAAGGCGATCGCCGTCGGCATGTCCGGCACCGCCGACCGCGCCTGGACGAATCGTCGAAGAGCCACCGCCGACACCGGTTCGACGTCCTCAGCCGGCGCCGACTCCGGCGGTTGCAGGCCGCCGGTGAGCCGGTGAACCCCGAGTCCGACGCGGACGTCGACGAAGTCGGAGTCGGCGGGGCGTCGTTCCCACATCCGGTCCGATCCGATCAACGACGCGACAGCACGCGGGTCCGGGTGATTCCACTCCGCTTCGGCCCGCTGCGCCCGCATCACCGTGTCGGCGCGCGACCGTACCTGCGTGAGGTGCCGCAGGTAGTCCTTGCGGTCCTCGTTGACCTCGGCTGCCCGCGCGGGACCGCCTCGGCCGCCTGACGCCACCATCCCGACCATCGACATCAGCATCATCAACGGGAACATCAGGAACAGCGGGTTCGCGAACGCCGTGCGACCGCCGGTGACGGCCATCATCGAGATCATGCCGATCACAGCGACGACCATCACCGCAGGCAGAAGCCGCAGAAGGAGACTCTGCGGGACGGCGCGAGCGAGTTCGGGCGGCGGTGCGATCTGCAGGTCGCTCACCGGAACCACCGGCCGGGCCGCTCGCGGGCGACGGCGGTGGCCGATCGTCGCCGACCATTCGTCGATGTTCGCAGTTCGCATGATTCCCCCGAATCCCCCACTGCGACGACGTCGGGATGGTTATGTCGACATCGTCCTCACCTCGCGGTGATGGACTCGGTTGTATCAGAACCTCGGGGGAGGGTTACGGAAAATGACCGTTGTGACAGGACTGGTGCGGATTTCAGTCGTCGGGGGCCGCACCCAAGTGGACCTCGCGATTCCGTCGACAATGCCGTTGGCGTCGTTGATGCCCGACGTTCTCATGCTGCTGCGCGTCGACGACGCACCCGCGGAGGCTCCGGGGACGGGCAGCGCGTGTTGGACGTTGACCCGTATCGGCGGCGAGGTGTTGAACCCGTCGGAGTCGTTGCGCGACAACAATGTCCGCGACGGCGAGATCCTCATTCTGACCGACGACCCGCCCGGCGCCGCGCACCCGGTGACCGACGACGTGGTGGCAGGCGTCGCCGCGTTGACCAGCGACGGCCGGTCCCCGTGGACAGTGACCTCGGCCCGCTGGACGGCGTACGGCGTCGCGGTGGCTGCCTCCTGCGCCGCCGCTGTCAGCGGATCGATCGCCGCCCTCCGGGGTGACACGTCCACTCCCCTGTTGATCGCGGGTGTCGCCGCCGCGCTCCTGCTCGTCGCTGCGCTGGTCGGCAACCGGCTCGGATCGGATCCACGGACATCCGCGACGTTCTCAGTCGCGGCGTGCCTGCTCGCCGCGTCCGCGGGCGCCGCCGTCGGGACCACCGGGGGCTCCCGTCTGGCCGCCGCCGGGGTCGCGGCCACCGCGGTCGCCGTGATCGGCTGCCGCGGAACGGGTTCGCTCCTCGGCGCACACACCGCGATCGCAACCGTTGGACTGTCGACGGCGACCGTCGGGGCACTGTCCGCTGTATGGGCGGCGCCTCCCCCGTCGATCGCGGCCGTCGGTGCGGCGATCGGCGTCACCACCGTGATGATCGCGGGGCGTGTCTCGATCGCCGCCGCGCACCTCCCGCTGCCACCGGTGCCGTCCACCCCTCCACCCATCGGCGACCCGGCCGACGAGCGATCCGTCGTCGACGGCGTCGAGGCTCTCGGCCCCGATCGCACCGACCCTCTGGGTGTGATCGCCGACATCGCACTCGGCGATCTGGACTCGTTGGCAGAAAGGTCGGCCGCCGCGTCGTCGTACCTGACGGGCATCATCGCCGGCGCGACGCTCACCACCGTCGGGTGCACGCTGGTCGCGTCGACCGAACCGGGCCGGGTGATGGTCGCGTTCTGCGCGGTGATCACGCTGGTGCTGGTCACACGAGGGCGGGTCCACTCCGACCACACACAATCGGCCACGCTGATCGGCGGCGCGGCGGCATGTGCGATCGGCGTTCCGTTGGTGCACGCACTTCCGGCGGCCGACGCGGCGTCGGCCACCACGGCCATGGTCGCAGCACTCGGGGTCGGAATCGTGGCTCTGATCGCGGGCACGGTGACCGCGACCCGCGAGTTCTCTCCCCTGCAGGTGCGGATAGCCGAGATCGGTCAGTACGCCGTCCTCATGCTCGTGCTGCCGATTCTGTTGTGGGTGCTCGACGCCTACCGCCTCATCCGAGAGCTGTGACATGCGTGCGACGTTGATCGCCGCGGTGTTCGTGCTGGTCTCGACGGCCGCGGCGCCCGGGATCGCTGTCGGAGCTCCGCCTGGCGCAACCGAACAGTTCGCGCGGTGCGCACGCCCGACAGCCGAGCGTTTCACCGGTACGCCGCCGGGGCACGCTCTGCTCGATCTCGAGACCGCCCACCAGTTCAGTCGAGGCGCAGGCGTCACAGTGGCGGTGATCGACACGGGCGTCACCCCGCATTCTCGACTCCCCGGACTGACCGGTGGAGGCGACTACGTGAGCACCGGCGACGGCCTCGACGACTGCGATCTCCACGGCACCCTGGTCGCCGGGATCATCGCTGCTCGATCGTCACCCGCGGACGATTACGTCGGGGTGGCACCGGAGGCGAGGATCATCTCGATCCGGCAGTCCAGCGGCGCATACCGAGCGAAGTCGTCCGACCGGGACGCTGCAGCCGTAGGTGCGGGATACGGACCGCTGGAGACGCTCGCCGCGGCGATCCGGCGCGCCGTCGATCTCGGCTCCGACGTCGTCAACATCTCCGAGACCGCGTGCCTGCCCGCCGCACAGGCCACCGCGGACGACGCTGTCCGCGACGCCCTCGTCGAGGCTGCCGCCCGTGATGTCGTCGTGGTCGCGGCAGCGGGCAATCTCTCCGAGGGAACGCAGTGCCGTCAGCAGAACCCCGACGTCGCCGGACTTCCGGTGGTCACCGTCGCCACGCCTGCGCGACTGTCACCCCTGGTGCTGACCGTCGGCGCGACGCAGGCGTCGGACGGAAGCGCCGCACCGTTCACGCTCCGCGGACCCTGGGTGTCCGTGGCGGCGCCGGGATCCGACGTGGTCGGCCTCGCACCGACCGGGCCGATCACCGCTCTCGCCGGCCCGACGGGCGCGAGCGCCCTGGCCGGTACCAGTTACGCCGCACCCTACGTCTCAGGCACGGCGGCCCTGATCCGGTCGAGGTTCCCCGATCTGACCGCCCCCGAGGTGATCCGACGAATCGTCGCGACCGCTCACGGTGGAGGTGCGGACACCGCGGTCGGACGCGGAGTGATCGACCCGGTGGCCGCACTGACCGCGCAGTCGCCCCCTGCCCGACCGTCGTCGACGTCCCGCCCGATCGCCGCCCCTGCTCCGGCGGTCCACGACGACAGCAGTCTGCGGCGGGTGGCGCTGATCGCCGGGGCGGCCTCGGCGGCCGTCGCCTTCAGCGTGCTGCTGCGTCCAGCGCGGCGACGTGACCGAACACCATAGCGGGGCCGATGGTCGCCCCCGGGCCGGCGTAGGTGTGACCCATGACGGGCGCCGCGACGTTGCCCGCCGCGTACAGACCGTCGATCACCGAGTCGTCGTCGCGCAGCACACGTGCGCGGACGTCGATGCGGACGCCGCCCTTCGTGCCGAGGTCGGCCGGGACCATCGCCGCCGCATAGAACGGTCCGGTGGAGATCTCTCCGAGACTCGGGTTGGGCTTGTTCGACGTGTCGCCGTAGTAGTGGTCGTACGCCGACTCCCCTCGGTGGAAGTCGGAGTCGACGCCATCGCGCGCGAACCCGTTGAACCTGTCGACGGTCGTCGTCAGCGCGCCTTCGGGCAGCCCGAGCCGCTCAGCGAGTTCGGCCACGGTGTCCGCCTTGACGAGTGCACCCGAGTCGAACCACTTCTTCGGCAGCGGACTGCGGGCCGGCTTGCCCGCGAACAGGTACCGGTTGCGGTACGTCTGATCGAAGACGAGCCACGCGGGCAGGTTCTCCGCAGCGCCCGGACCCGCGCCGTGCTCACCGCCGAACATCGCGTGGGTGGCCTCGACGTACGGGAGCGACTCGTTCATGAACCGCTCGCCGCGGTTGTTGACGATGATGCTCCGCGGCAACGACCGCTCTGCCAGTGCGAACCACGGGCCGCGCGGAAGCGGGATCGACGGCGCCCACCACGCGTCGTCGAGCAGCGCGGTGTCCGCGCCGACTGCGGTGGCGGCACGCAGTCCGTCGCCGGTGTTGGTGACCACACCGAGCGAGAGATCGGGACCGGCCGGGGCCCGGTGATGCTGAGCCCGGAGCGCAGGGTCGTGATCGAAGCCGCCGCAGGCCAGGATCACTCCGCGTCGCGCGATCACTTCGCGTTCACCGTCGGCGTCGGTCACTCTGGCTCCGAGGACGGAGCCTTCCGCGTCGGTGATCAGACCGCTCAGCGCAACCCCGAGGTGAACGGGCACACCATGACGTTGCAGACCCACCATCAGTGAAGCGACCAGCGCGTTGCCGAGTCCGACGAGTTTGCGCCTGCGGGCCTTCGCGGCGAAGGTGCGCGCGCCGACGGCCATCATCCTGACCGGGCCCCGCCACCGCCGCAGTCCGGTGCTGAGCCAGCGATAGTCCGACTGCTTGACGACGACGTTCAGGGGCGTCGGCGTGTAGAAGGGCTCCATAGTCGTGAAATCGTCGCCGATCGCACGCACGTCGAACGGTTTCGGCTCGCACGAGCGGCCCGCCGCCCGGCCACCCGGCGCCTCCGGGAAGTAGTCGCTGTACCCGCGGACCCATTCCAGATCGAGGGCGCTGTTCCGGTTGAGGAATGCGATCGTCTCGGGCCCGCGTTCCAGGTACGCGTCGATCAGTTCGGCCGGGACGTCGCCGCCGATGAGGGACCGAAGGTACGTGCGGGCGTCACCTGTGGAATCGGCGGGCGCCTTCGCCGCGAGCACCTCGTTGCCGGGAATCCAGACACCGCCGCCGGAGCGCGACGTGGTCCCGCCCCAGCGATGCGATTTCTCGACGATCACCACGTCGAGTCCGGACGCGGCCGCGGTGATCGCGGCCGACATCCCGGCGGCGCCCGATCCGACGACGAGCACGTCGACTTCCGCGGGGAGCCCCGTCGCACCCGACACCGACACCGTTCTGACAGTTTCTCTCATAGTGAGAGTTTCTATCATCTTGCGAGCCAGCGTTCAAGAGTGCACGGTGGAGACCATGAGTCGCCCCTTGCGCAGCCGCCAACGCACCCGAGTCCGACAGGACATCCAATCGGCGGCATGGCGCCTGTTCGGAGAAGCGGGCTACTCGTCGGTCACGACGAAGCAGATCGCCGATGCGGCGGGTGTCTCCGAGAGCACGTACTTCCGACACGTGGCCAGCAAGGACGACCTGCTGCTGTACCCGCTCGAAGCGAGCAGCGCGGCGATCGTATCCACGTTCGCCGCGCAGCCGACCGACGTCGGAGTGCTCCGCGCACTCGCCGACGCGATCGTCGAACGCACCGAGGCGTCGTCAGACGAGGAACTGGAACTGTGGCGGACGGCGCTGGCGGGGGCCCCGGAACTCCGCGACCGCGTCACCCTGATCAGAGACGACGACGGCCGCGAGCTGGTGCAGCTCGCGGCCGAACGGATGGGCGTATCCGGGGACTCACTCGAGGCGGGCGTGCGTGTGCACGCGGTCCTCGCGGCGGCCGCCTACGCGTACCGAAGATGGTTCGACGGCGACTCTCGGGAGCTCAAGACGCTCATCCGAGACGCCACCGACATCGTCGTCAGCTCCTAGAGGGCCGCAGTTCGCGGGGAAGGGCGAACGTCAGCGTCTCCTCCGCCGTGGTGACGGTCTCGACATCGTTGAAGCCGTGCTCGGCGAGCAGATCGATCACACCGCGGACGAGCACCTCCGGAACGGACGCGCCGGAGGTGAGACCCACCGTGGTCACTCCGTCGAGCCATGCGAGGTCGATCTCACGTGCGTAGTCGACGAGGTACGACGCCTGCGCACCGTTCTGCAGTGCCACCTCGACGAGGCGGACCGAGTTCGACGAGTTCTTCGATCCGACGACGATCACCAGGTCGCATTTGGGCGCCATCGCCTTCACCGCCACCTGACGGTTCTGAGTGGCGTAGCAGATGTCGTCCGACGGCGGGTCGTTGAGCAGCGGGAACTTCTCCCGAAGACGGTTGACGGTCTGCATCGTCTCGTCCACCGAGAGCGTGGTCTGCGAGAGCCAGACGACACGTTCCGGGTCGCGCACCTGGACCTGGTCTACGGCGTCGGGGCCGTCGACGAGCTGAATGTGCTCAGGCGCCTCGCCTGCGGTGCCCTCGACCTCTTCGTGGCCCTCGTGGCCGATCAGGACGATGTCGTAGTCGTCGCGCGCGAAGCGCTTCGCCTCCTGGTGCACCTTCGTCACCAGGGGGCAGGTGGCGTCGATCGTCTTGAGACTGCGCTCGGCGGCCGTGCGATGCACCTCCGGCGAGACGCCGTGTGCGGAGAACACGACGATGGCGCCCTCGGGCACCTCGTCGGTCTCACTGACGAACACCGCACCGCGTTCGATCAAGGTGTCGACCACGTGCCGGTTGTGGACGATCTCCTTGCGGACGTAGACGGGAGCGCCGTGCTTGTCGAGCGCGCGTTCGACAGTCTCGACGGCGCGATCGACACCCGCGCAGTAGCCGCGCGGCGACGCGAGGAGGACTCGCTTGGATTCAGCCATAACATCAAGAGTACGGCTGTGAGAAGGTGTTTACATGAATCGTCCTCCGTACCCCGCCCGCGTGGTGGCAGGTCTGCTGGTCACGACCGTCGAGGAGACCCGGAAACTGCCGACCCGGGTCATCACTCTGCCGATGTCTGCGGTGAGCAGCGCCCTCCAGGCCGGCATGCGTCTGCAGCAGAACATCGCCGAACTCGCCATCAAGGGCGACGAAGTGCTGTCGCCCATTTTCGACAAGGCCGAGGAGCAGCCGGAGTGGGCGCGCTTCGACGATGAGGACGAGCCGGCAGCCGCGGCTGTCGAGTCGGTCCCGGAGCCCGAGGAGGATCCGACTCCCGCTCCTGCTTCGGCTCCTGTCGCCGCTCCCGAGCCGAAGGCCGACGCCGCCGGACGCCACGCGTTGTTCAGTTCCGTCCCAGCCGATCTCGCGCCCGGCGCCACCACCGCGAGCCCGAAGTCGGATGAGTCGACCGGCCCGGTGCCCGATGCCGTCGCCGCCCTCGACTACGACTCGCTGACCCTCGCGCAGCTGCGTGCGAAGGTTCGCACTCTCGACGTCGACACCCTGCAGGTCGTGGCCGAATACGAACGCGCCAATCGCAATCGCACCCCGTTCGTGACGATGATCGAGAACCGCATCGCGGGCCACCAGAAGAAGGCCGACGCCGGCCAGTGACCTCGCCCGAAGAGCCGTGGCCCGTACGCACGCTGAGCTTCAAGATCGGCGAGTGGGTCCACAAGCTCGGCCAGGTGTGGGTGGAAGGGCAGTTGACGCAGATCAACTCCCGGCCGGGGACTCGCACAGCGTTCCTGACGCTCCGCGACCCGGCCGCCGACATGTCCATCTCGGTCACCTGTGACCCGAATCTGTTGCGCCGCAGCCCCGTCCCCCTGTCGGACGGGGCTCGCGTCGTCGTCTGCGGTCGGCCCAGCTTCTACGCCGGACGCGGCACCCTGTCACTCCGAATCACCGACATCCGCCCGGTCGGCATAGGTGAGCTCCTCGCCCGCATCGAGCGGATCAAGGCGTTGCTCGCCGCGGAGGGACTGTTCGACGCACGCCGCAAGCGTCCGCTTCCGTTCCTGCCGCACACGATCGGCCTGATCAGCGGGCGGGCGAGCGCCGCTCAACGCGACGTCGTCGCCGTCGCCGAGGAACGCTGGTCGTCGGTCCGCTTCGATGTCCGCGACACCCCGGTGCAGGGACCGACCGCTGTCCCCGCGATCATCGCCCAGCTCGCTGAGCTCGACGCCGATCCCCGCGTCCAGGTGATCATCATCGCTCGCGGCGGCGGCAGCGTCGAAGACCTTCTCCCCTTCTCCGACGAGACCCTCCTGCGCGCCGTCGCCGACTGTCGGACGCCCGTCGTCAGCGCGATCGGCCACGAACCCGACACTCCCCTGCTCGACCTCGTCGCCGACGTTCGGGCCGCCACTCCGACCGACGCGGCGAAACGTGTGGTCCCCGATGTGACGGCCGAGCTCCGGGCGATCGCAGTGCTGCGTGAACGCAGTGCTCACGCGCTCCGCAACTGGGTGCATCGGGAGCAGCGAGTGCTCGACGGACTCCGCGCCAGGCCGGTCCTCGCCCGGCCGCTGACGATGATCGACGGCCGACAGGACAAGGTCGACTCCGCTGTCGTCGACATCCAGCGCAGCATCCGGCATCTGGTGACCGTCGAGGAGCATCGCCACGCCCAGTTCGCTGCGCGCCTCGCCACACTCGGTCCCGCCCAGACTCTCGCCCGCGGCTACGCCGTCGTCCAACGCACGGGCACAGACCACCCACACGCGGTGTCGACCGTCGACGACCTGCCCGACGGCGCACAGGTGCGCATCCGGGTGGCCGACGGGTCCGTCCACGCGCTCATCGAAGGAGAACGCTCATGACCGACGCCCCTACTCCGGTGGACGAACTCTCCTACGAGGATGCTCGGGACGAACTGTCGCAGGTCGTCGCCGCCCTGGAGCACGGCGGCCTCGGCCTCGACGAGTCGCTCGCTCTCTGGGAGCGCGGCGAAGCCCTCGCCACCCGTTGCACCGCACACCTCGAAGGCGCCCGCGCCCGCATCGAAGAAGCACTCAACGCCGGCGACGAGTAGCGCCCGGTGCTCGTCAAGCGAGCACCCAATCCCTGCCCGCTGAGCGAGCCGGCTCCCCTTCTGCTCGTTGAGCGAGCGCAGCGAGTCGAAGCGTCCGCACCCCACGCAAAACCCAGCACCACGGAACAGCAGCCGAACGTTCAAACACTGAGCCGGACCGTCACCACGCTTCGACTCGCTTCGCTCGCTCAACGAGCAGAATGGGCGCAGAGCTGGTTATCCGGTCGGCTTGGGGCGCGTGGAGACGATCGGCTGCGCGGCGGCGACCCCGGCGGCGAGTGCTTCCAGCGACTCGTCCTTACCGGAACCCTTGACTGCGATGCGGACGTCGCCGAAGTCGGAGATCCACGCCTTCTTGTGGTCGGCGTTCTCGTAGGTGACCCATGTGCGGCCCCCGATCTCGCGGGTACCCGTGCCGGACGCTTCGTCGCCCAGCAGCTGCCGGAGAAGAGGCTCCTCGGTCGCGTCCGTCTGGGTGAGCTGCACGTACGCGCCCGCCCCGGTGATCCATCCGACGTTGCTCGACAGCGTCGTCTCGACGTTCTGTGTCGACCCCGAGTTTGGCTGCCAGTCCGCGGGCACCTTCGGATCCCGGATCGGGAAATGCATGGTCGACGCGTCAGCGAGCAAGCCGTCGGAGACGTCGAAGTACGGGACCTGCTTGTCGTTGGCGTCGTTGCCGAATCCCCAGCTGCAGCTTCCGGCGACTCCTGCGACGATGAGCACGAGGACAGCGAGCGGGATGAGGGACCACATCATGTCCCTGCCGTCCTGCAGGATTCGGGGTTTGTCGGCCATGCCAGCCATTATCCACGGTCTTCCGTGCACCCACGCTTCCCGGGTCCGTCGCGGCCATGAAAGAATTGGCGGGTCTGTGTTGTGCATTGGTGCCTAGGAGTGGAGTCACATGTCGTCGAAGGAAGCACCCGATCGTAATCTCGCGATGGAACTCGTTCGAGTCACCGAGGCGGCAGCGCTCGCTGCAGGCCGCTGGGTTGGACGCGGCGACAAGAACAGCGGCGACGGCGCGGCTGTCGACGCGATGCGTGAACTCCTCTCGACGGTCTCGATGCGCGGCACCGTCGTCATCGGCGAGGGCGAGAAGGACGAAGCGCCGATGCTGTACAACGGCGAGGTCGTCGGAAACGGCGAGGGCCCCGAGGTCGACGTGGCCGTCGACCCGATCGACGGCACCACGCTGATGGCCGAGGGCCGCCCGAACTCGATCGCAGTGATCGCGGTCTCCGAGCGCGGCACCATGTTCGACCCGTCCGCAGTGTTCTACATGAACAAGATCGCCGTCGGCCCGGCCGCCAAGGGCGCCATCGACATCGATCAGTCGGTCGAGTGGAACATCAACTCCGTCGCCGCAGCCAAGGGCATCGACGTCGCCGACCTGACCGTCGTCGTCCTCGACCGCCCGCGTCACGCAGAGTTGATCTCCGAGATCCGCGAAGCAGGCGCGAAGATCCGACTGATCTCCGACGGAGACGTCGCCGGCGCGATCGCCGCGGCGGGCGACTACAGCACGGTCGACATGCTGATGGGCATCGGCGGCACCCCCGAGGGCATCATCAGCGCCGTCGCCATGAAGTGCATGGGCGGCGAGATCCAGGGCAAGCTGTGGCCGAAGGACGAAGCTGAGCGCCAGAAGGCCATCGACGCAGGTCACGACCTCGATCGTGTGCTCACCAACGAGATCCTCGTCAGCGGCGAGAACTCCTTCTTCTGCGCCACCGGCGTGACCAACGGCGACATGCTCCGCGGCGTCACCTACCGCCCCAACGGCGCCACCACCCGTTCGTTGGTCATGCGCAGCAAGTCGGGCACGGTCCGCACCGTCGAGGCCGTCCACCAGACGTCGAAGCTCCGCGAGTTCGCGCGCATCGACCTATAGTCACACACGCATCAGCCAGGCCTCGACCGAACCGGTCGAGGCCTGGCTTGTGTTCAGACCCTCACGGGATCCAACTTCCCGTCGAGCATCACGAGAACGTCGTCGGCATCGTCGAGTGCACGGTGATCGTGCGTGACGAGCAACGCGGCGATGCCTCTCTCCCGAACGAGCCTGGTCAACAGTGCCATCGTCTCCGCTGCGCGGTGCGAATCGAGGGCTGACGTCGGTTCGTCGGCGAGCAGCAGTCCGGGATCGCCGATGAGCGCGCGTGCGATGTTCACTCGCTGCCGCATGCCGCCGGACAGTTGATGCGGCCGACGGTCCATCGCGTCGACCAGGCCGACATCGGCCAGGAGATCACGGGCACGCGACTTCGCGGCCGCGGGCCGACCTCCCGCGATGTGCACTGGCAGGAGAACCTGTTCGAGCGCTGTCAGATCGGGCAACAGGTTGTCGTGCTGAAAGACGAAGCCGATTCTGGTGCGCCGCAC
This sequence comes from Gordonia malaquae, assembly GCF_037148075.1. Lineage (NCBI taxonomy): Bacteria > Bacillati > Actinomycetota > Actinomycetes > Mycobacteriales > Gordoniaceae > Gordonia > Gordonia malaquae. The sequence continues at coordinate 294,723 of NZ_JBBCUB010000004.1, forward strand.
CGCAGCACGTTGTTCTTCGGTCGAGTCGGTCACGTCGACACCGTCCACGACAACCCGGCCGGAGTCGGGCGCGACGAGGGTGCCGGCGACCGACAGGACGCTCGACTTCCCACATCCGGACGGCCCGGTGAGGCCGACGAGGCGACCACGCGGAACGGCCAGCGAGACGTCGTCGACGGCGGTGAGGCGCGCCCCGTCCCCATCCGGGTAGGTGAGTGTGACGTCGGTGATTTCGAGGGACATTCGTCGCTCCTATCGGTTGAGTGCGATGAGCGGATCCACGCGGACCAGCGGTCTGAGGGCAAGTCCCGCACCGGCCATGCCGAGCACCGCCATGCCTGCGACGAGACCTGCGGTGGCCGTCAGGTCCAGAGCGATCGGAACTGCCGACGATGCGATCCACGCGCCGACCGATCCGCTGGAGAGCCCGACGACGAGTCCGACTCCGAGCACCGCGGCTGCTTGGCCGAGTCCGTCCCGCAGCAGGTAGCGACGACTCGCACCCATCGCTCGGACCACCGCGAGCGCACGCACTCGCTGGCCGGTCCAGACGGCGAAGAAGCCGCCGACGACGATCGCCGAGACGCCCACGAGCAGTGCCTGGATCATGAGCAGCGACGAGTGTTCGGAGCTGTAGCCGGGGACGAGTGACGGCAGGTCGCTGTGCGCGGCCCTCACAGTTCCGGGGACGTCCTGGTCGGTGAGCAGAGCCGATGCGGCGTCACGTCCGGTCGCTTCATGCCAGAGACTCAGCGGCATCCTCAGGACCGGCGTGTGCGCGTACTTGCCGACATCGGCGATCGTGTCGACGCGGACGGGCGTGTTTCCGATGGTCGCTGTCGATCCGGCGGTGAGGCCGAGAGCCGATGCCGTGGACGGGTCGACGGTGACGGTGTCGACGTCGGAGAACCCGAAGGCCGACACGGCGGCCGCCCGCTCCCCCACGGTGATGCGCGTGGTCGCGACGCCGAGTGCCGGAACACCTGCGATCGGGGCGACTCGACTGTCGGTGAGCGACGACGCCGCGCCGTCGGCTGCGGTCTGTGTACGCACGTCGCCGGGCAGTGCGCGGACTGCGGACGTCGACTCGTTGTCGAGCCCGGCGGCGAGTGACGACAGCATCACCACCATCAACGTCAGTACCGCGATCACACCTGTGATCAGTGTGAATCGTCCTCTGGCGTCGCGGATCTCGCGCCATCCGATGTACACGTCTCTCTCCTGTCGTTCAGTGGTCCCTCCAGCCTCGCGTCGAACGGCACCGCTCCGCATCGCCCGCACGGGTCGTCTTCGCATCCATCAAAAGGTGCACTCGTCGAGGTGCTCTGCGTCCGGCAGCGATACTGGGAGAGTGACCGACGACCGCACCACCGACCGCTACGCCGAATGGGGCGGCCACGTCCTGTTCGCGACGTTGCTCGCGGTGGGCGTGGTGAAGTCGTCGACCGGACCGCACCCCGTGGTTCCGTTGGTCCTGGCCGCGCTCGTCGCGGGGTGGTACGTCGTGGGAGCGGTCGCGTCGGCTCGAGGCCGCCGCGAGCGTGCCGGACTGTGGGCGATGACGTTGACCGCCGGCTGGATCGCCCTGGTGTGCGCATCTGACGACTTCGTGTGGCTGGCGTTCGTCCTGGCGATCCTCTGCTGGCGGTTCCTTCCTCGCGCGGTCGCGGCAGGCGCCGCCGTCGTAATCGCGATCGTGTCCGTCGCCGGTGTCTGGGTGACGCAGGGTTTCACGGTCGGTGGCGTGATCGGGCCGACGATCGGCATCGCAACGGCCGTCGCCGTCACCGAGGCGTTCACCCGGATCGCCGCCATGGTCTCCGAGCGCGACCGGCTGGTCGACGAGTTGGTCCTCACGCGTGACGAACTCGCGGCGCAGCAGCGAGAAGCAGGCGTGCTGGCCGAACGCGATCGACTCGGCGGCGAGATCCACGACGGCGTCGGACAGTACCTCGCGAGCATCATCATGCTGCTGCGCGCCGGACAGCCCGACGCCGCCCTCGACACCGCGCAGGCCGCGCTGATCGAGTCGCGTCGATTCCTGTCCGGCATCGACGGTCCCGCACCCGCGGGTGGGCTGCCGGAAGCCTTGACTCGGCAGGCCGCCCTGCTGACAGACGCAGGAGTGCCCGCCGTCTTCGCCGAGCACGGCACCCCTCTCGACGTGTCCGAGGACGTCGAACGCACGCTCCTGCGGACCGTCCAGGAAGCTGTCCTCAACGTCCGACGTCACGCCGATGCGACGTCCGCCGCCGTGACGTTGACGTGGCTGCCCGGCGAAGTCCATGTGGATGTGGTGGACGACGGTGTCGGGATCGGCTCTCGCGGGGACGGTTCAGGTTTTGGGCTTCGAGCGATGCGATCACGTGTGTCGCGCTGTGGCGGTGAGGTGAGTGTCGACGCCACACCGGGTGGAGGGACGACGGTGCACGCGCGCATTCCGATCGGACCGCTCGCATGATCCGCGTCATGATCGTCGACGATCACCCGGTGGTCCGCGCAGGATTGCGAGCCGTCCTCGGATCCGTCCCCGACATCACCGTCGTCGCCGAAGCGGGCACCGCCGCCGAAGCCGTCGACACCGCGACCGGAACCCTCCTCGACGTCGTCCTCATGGACCTGCGGTTGCACGGCGCAGACCCCACGGCCGACGGTGTGTACGCGACGCAGTCGATCCGCGCGCTCGCCGACCCGCCGAACGTCCTCATCTTGACCACCTACCAGTCGGACGTCGACATCGTCCGAGCCGTCGACGCCGGCGCCGTCGGATACCTGCTGAAAGATGCGGCACCCGACGTCCTGACAGCCGCGATACGTTCCGCCGCCGCAGGCGAGACCGTCCTCGGGCCGGCGATCGCCGCCCGCCTGCTCTCCCGCGTGACGTCACCGGACACGGCGCTGACCGGCCGGGAGCTCGAGATCGTCGAACAGCTCGCCGCAGGCGGGACCAATCGGGAGATCGCCCGTCGCCTGGTCATCTCCGAGGCGACCGTGAAATCCCACCTCGTCCACATCTTTGACAAACTCGGCGTCAACAGTCGCACCAAGGTGATCGCCGCGGCCCGCGACCGGGGACTGATCGACTGACTCCGGCGTACGGTGGGCCCATGATCGAAACTGTCCCGGAGAATTGGTCCACAGCTCTGATCCTCGTCGCACATCCCGACGATCCCGAATACGGCCTGGCTGCCGCCGTCGCGCGGTGGACGTCGCAGGGCAAGCGGGTGGTCTACGCCCTCGCGACGAGCGGCGAGATGGGAATCGAGGGGATAGCGCCGGCCGAGGCGGGCCCGCTCAGAGAAGGCGAGCAGATCGCGTCGGCGGCGGAAGTCGGCGTCACCGAGGTGGAGTTCTGGGGCTTCCCGGACAGCGAGATCTTCAACACCGCCGAATTGCGGGCGAAGGTCGCCGAAACGGTGGCGCGGATCGATCCGGATGTCGTCGTCAGCCTGTACGGCGGCGCCGAATGGGGTCCCGGTCTCCCCAACCAGCGTGATCACATGGAGTTCGCACAGGCCGTCGTCGACGCCTATGACGGCCCGGGTCCGCTGTACTGCAACGGACCTGGTGCAACGCATGCAGTGGACGTCGAAGGGTTCACCGACGCGGCTGTTCGCGCCCTCGAATGCCACCGCGTGTATCTGGAGGTACTCGATCCGTCGACGCCCGTCGCGGAGCAGGCTGCGGCTCAGGTCGAGCGGTCGACCGGCCCGATCGACGGCTTCCCGGCTGCCCGCGCGACAGGATTGGAACTGCTGCGCGCAGCTCGCTAGCCGAGGTCGACGCCTTCGAAATCAGCGTCGGTGTACTCGCGCGGCTCGACGAGGACCAGCCAGTTCCCGGAGTTGTCCCGCATGATGGCCTCGACTCCGTACGGGCGATCCTCGGGCTCTTGCAGGAACTCGACGCCCTTGGCCTTCAAGTCGTCGACGGTGGCTCGGCAGTCTTCCACGTTCAGTCCAAGCGCGGGCAGACCGTTCTCGTCCTGCGCGCGAATCATCGCGGAGATCAGGTAGTCGGGCAGCGGCGCGCTCGGCGTGGTGAGGTGAATGGCCAGCTCCGGCTGCGTCGGGTGCGACACCGTGCACCACCGGAAGTCGCCCATCGTCATGTCCTCTCGGAGGTCGAATCCGAGGACGTCGGTGTAGAACGCCTTCGACTCGTCGATGTTCTTGACCCAGATGCTCGTCAACGAAACGTTTGTGATCATGGCCCCACCATAGGGCCGAGGCCGCACGCGTGTGTCGCGTACGGCCTCGGCTCGCTGAAAGGTTCGTGTGGGTTTCTGCTGACGGCAATCAACCGTCAACTCGTGGTGGGGATCAAGCCCTTCAATGTGTCGGGGATGAGAGCGGCGAGGTTGCCGAGGACTCCGCCGATGATGTCGCCGTTCGGGCTCGCCTCGGGTGCCGGAGCGTCCTTCGGCGCGTCGACGTTCACGCCGATCGTGATCTTCGGGCTCTTCGTCGGGTCGAGCCACTTGAGGACGTCGATCATCTTCTGCCGCTCGATCGCGATGCACCCCCACGTCGGCTGGTTGTCGCTCACGTGCAGGAAGATCGCCGACGCGTCGCCCGGGACCCGGTTGGGGTTGTGCGCGACGTTGACCGCGTAGTCGTACACCGGGCCCATGTTGTAGAGGTTCTCACTGTCGCCGCCCGGGCTCTGCGCCTGGCGGACGTGAGTGTTGTAGGTCGGCGACTTGGGGTCCGAATCCCACCAGTCCTGCGTGTCTGCCTTGAAGTACGGCATCTTGGTGCCCGGGTTCTCCTGACGGCCGAACGCCTGATCCAGCGGGAAGGTGCCCTGCGGGGTGCGGTAGACGTTGTCCTGCGCCTTGCCCATGCCCTTCTCACCGAGCCACGCCTTCGTCGGCCCGATGACCGGCTTCCAGACGCCTGCGTCGTCCTTCTCGAACGCCGTCAACGTCGCCGTCTGTGACGTCGCGACCGGTGCGGTGACCACGACCATCTGCTTGGTCGCGTCGGCGGCCTGCGGGGTGGTTCCACCGGGCAGGCCGGGGACGTTCAACGACTTCAGGATGGTCTCGATCAGCGTCGTGATGTCCGACGCTCCGGGGGCGGGAGCGGGGGTCGCCGGCGCGGCGGACGCCGATCCCGTCCCGACCACCAGCGCAACGACAGCCGCCGTCGCCAGTAGTCCCAACTGCCACACTCGCCTCATCAGTAACTTCAGCATCATCTCAGTGTGCCAGCGACATCCGGGCATACGCCACCTCAGGAGAGCATCGTCACCTTTCCGCAATGCTGCAGCACCGCGGCTATGGTCGAAGTCATGACCACTCCTCCCCTGCCCCGCTGGATCACCGACACCAAGCCCGGACACAGCGAGTGGTACGTCGACCGATTCCGCACGATGGCCGCCGACGGCGCAGACCTCGTCGGCGAAGCCCGCCTCATCGACGCGATGGTGGGTCGCAGTTCTCGGATCCTCGACGCGGGGTGCGGACCCGGCCGCGTCGGCGGTTACCTCCACGAGGTCGGCCACGAAGTGGTCGGCGTCGATGTGGACCCGATCCTGATCGACGCGGCGATCGCCGACCATCCGGGTCCCGATTGGCAGGTCCAAGACCTGTCGACCCTCGACCTGCTCGATCAGTCGGGAAATCGCCGCCGATTCGACGCGATCGTCTGCGCCGGAAATGTCCTCGCGTTCGTCGCGCCGGAAACCGAAGCCCTCGTACTGCGCCGACTCCGCGAACACCTGGCAGCCGACGGATTCATCGCGGTCGGGTTCCACACCGACAAGCTGAGCATCGCCACCTTTGACGACGCGGTCGCCGCCGCAGGCCTGACCCTCGACCTCCGTCTCTCAACCTGGGACGTGAAACCCTGGCGCGACGACGCCGATTTTGCGGTCTCGATCCTCCGCGGCGTTTAATGTTCCCCGATTTCGCCGCAGAACGGCGATATCACATCACATAGCCCGATTCCGGGGAACGTTAAACCTGTGGACACCGCCAATCAGTTGTCCACAGCCCTCGGCTACCGCCCAATTCCTCCCGAAACGGGCGCAAAGTGGGCGACATGGACCCCATTCGCCACGGCGTCTACACCACAGCCCAGCTCATCGCGATGGTCGGCAGGACCGGTCTCGCCGAACTCATCAGACTCGAGTACGCGCGGCAGCTTCGACGCGGCTGGTACCAACTCGGCGAAGTCTCACAGAACCTCGTCGCGGCGATACAACGAGGAGGAGTCCTGAGTTGCGTCAGCGCACTGGAGCATCACGGAGTCTGGGTGCCCGAAGGCCCCGACGTGCACGTTCGCGCCGATTCGTGGGCCACCCGCAATCGAAAGGGCCCCTTCTGCCGCCAGTTCGGACGACCGACCCCCACCGCGGAAGCGATCGATGACGTGCCCACGGCGATAAAGCATGCCGCACGATGCCTGGATACCGAGGGCTTCATCGTCGCCTGCGACTCGATCCTGAACCGCAGGCTCATGACATGGGACCAACTCGAGTACCAGTTCCGGGACGCGCCGACCGCCATCGCTCGAGCACTCAGCCGCTGCGACGGCGATGCGGAGTCAGGCCCAGAGACCATGGCCCGCCTTCGCCTGATGGACCTACGCCTGCCGGTGCGGATTCAAGTCGAGGTCACCGACGATGACAGGGTCGACCTCCTCATCGGCGACTGGCTGATCATCGAGATCGATGGATGGGAGTACCACGGCGACCGGAAGTCGTTCCAGCACGACCGAACTCGCGATCGCAGAACCTTCCGGATCGGCTACCACACGCTCCGGTACACCTACGACGACATCGTCTTCGACTGGGCGCACAGCCTCACAGACATTCAGCGGGCCGTTGCCGCGGGCCTACATTCGAGGCCCAATCGCCGCCGTGTTTAAGGTTCCCCGGAAATCGTGAGATCAGAGCCGAAGCCCCGCGATTGACCCAATCCGGGGAACCTTAAACATGATCAGGGCGCGCCGGGAGCGAACTCCTCGAGCATGTCCGTGACCAGAGCGGCGATCGGCGAGCGTTCGCTGCGAGTCAGGGTGATGTGGGCGAAGAGCGGGTGCCCCTTGAGCTTCTCGATGACGGCGGCGACGCCGTCGTGGCGTCCGACCCGGAGGTTGTCGCGCTGGGCGACGTCGTGCGTCAGGACGACACGAGAACCAGAACCGAGCCGCGACAGCACGGTGAGCAGCACGTTCCGCTCCAACGACTGCGCTTCATCGACGATGACGAACGAGTCGTGCAGGGAGCGGCCGCGGATGTGGGTCAGGGGCAGCACTTCGAGCATCCCGCGGGAGAGCACCTCATCGATGACCTCGGTGGATACCAGTCCTTCGAGTGTGTCGAAGACGGCCTGCGCCCAGGGCCCCATCTTGTCCGACTCGCTCCCGGGCAGGTAACCGAGATTCTGTCCACCGACCGCGTAGAGCGGACGGAAGACCACGACCTTCCGCTGCGTCCGTCGCTCGAGCACCGCTTCCAGGCCGGCACACAGCGCGAGTGCCGACTTGCCGGTGCCCGCCTTGCCGCCGAGAGAGACGATGCCGACCGACTCGTCGAGAAGCAGGTCGAGCGCGACGCGCTGCTCGGCCGATCGTCCACGCAGACCGAACACCTCACGATCACCGCGGACCAACTGGACCTGCTTCGTGTCCGTGACGCGGCCGAGCGCACTGCCCGACGACGCTCCGACCATCCGAACGCCGGTGTGGCACGGCAGGTCGCGGGCCTCGTCGACGTCCACGACTCCGTCGGCGAAGAGAGTGTCGATGTCGGAGTCGAGAACGTCGAGCTCATCCATTCCCGTCCAACCCGACACGACCACGTCTTGCGCGTGGTACTCGTCGGCGGCGAGCCCGACTGCGCCGGCCTTGACTCGCAGCGGCGTGTCCTTGGACACGAGGGTCACGTCGCGTCCCTCCGCCCGCAGATTGAGTGCGCACGCAAGGATGCGGGAGTCGTTGGTGTCGTTGCGGAATCCGGCCGGCAGGACGGCCGGATCCGTGTGATTGAGCTCCACCTGGACTGTTCCGCCGAGGTCACCCACAGGCAGCGGCTCGTCGAGTCGACCGTGCTCGACGCGCATGTCGTCGAGTAGACGGAGGGCTTGGCGGGCGAACCAGCCGAGTTCACTGTGATGCCGTTTGCCCTCGAGTTCGCTGATCACAACGAGTGGGAGGACTACGTGATGCTCGGCGAACCGAGTCACCGCCCACGGGTCGGAGAGCAGTACGGAGGTGTCGAGGACGTAGGTGCGTGCGGTCACGTCAAGGCTCCTTGGCGCCGCGCGGCTCCCGCGCGGTCCGAGTTTCTCCGGCCGGTCGGTCCTTGCCTGGTGTCGGTGTCAGCCGACGTCGGCGAGGACCGGGGCCGGTCCTCTCGTGACGTGATCGTCCACGAATCGAACCTCCCGAACGAACCGCTTCCCCACGGCCCGTCAAGGCCAAACGTACGCCGGGTCACACCGACCATCGGCGAATGCCAGTCAGCGTGTCGGTGAACAGCGTGTAACCAGAAGAATCAGTACTTGCCAAACCAGAAAGCACTCTCTATATTTTCCAATATGGAAACTACACCGGATCCACAGGCGGCGCGAGACGCTCTCCGCGAAGCCGAGCGCGCGGCCGCCGCTCCGTTCGTCGACTACCCGGCGACTCCCCTCTGGTACTCGCCTGCGGTCGGCGCCTGGTTCACCGCGCTGGCGGCGATCGTCTGGTACCGACCAGACACGAAGTACGCGATCCCGGCGATGGTCGTTCTGATCGCACTGGTAGGCGCATTCGTCTCGTGGCACACACGAGTCCGCGGGACGATGCCGAGGCTGACCGGCGCGCCGCGCGAACTGCGCGGCCCGATGCTCTCGTACGGTGTTGGCGTCGTGGTGATCGCAGCGATCGTGATCCCCATGGGAATGTGGGAGCCGACGGCCGGGGTCATCGCGACGTTCATCCTGGTCACTGTCGGTATCGCCGCCTACGAAGCAGCGTATGCGCGTGCCGCCCGCGCTGTCCGGAAGCGCCTCGGATGAGCGGCCCGCTCGGCGATCTCGACCCCGTTCTGACTCCCCCGAAACGACTCGCGGCGCTCGCCGTATTGAGCAACGCGACGACCACCGACTTCGCGTTCCTGCGTGACCACCTCGCTGTCAGCGACTCCGACCTGTCCAAACAGATGGCCGCACTCATCGAGGCCGGATACGTCAGCGCGACCAAGTCTCGGGGTCGCGGCGGTTCGACGACCTACAAGATCACCCGCGACGGCAAGAAGGCGTTCGAGGCGCACAAGAGCGCGCTCGAACGACTCATCGCGGGCTGACTCACTCCGCGGCGAGCAGCGGAACGGATTTCCATGACGGGTCGATCCGGACGGGGTGTTGAGTCTGGACCACACCCGGCGTCAGCACCTCCACCAATGGGGTCGGACGGATCCGCGGACCGAACCGCAGACCCACCGACACCGGATCGACGAGCGGTGCGGCGGTGAGGATCGGGCGGTTCCCGACAGGGCGGTCGAGCTTGCGGGTGAGCGCACGGGGAGCCTCGTCCGAACACTGCTCGGCTTCGTCGACGCTCGATCCGGACTCTCCGCGGAAGTCGGTGAAAGACCGACTCACCGAGACGACGACGGCGTTAGTGTGCTCGTACACCCCGACCCCGGTGACGCAGCTGGTCTGCCACGGCGAATCCGCTTCGAGCACAACGAACTCCAGAGTCAGTTCACTCGGGTATCGGTAGCCGACCATCCTGCCCGCACCGAGGTCGACCCTGCTCGGCTTCGGGTACGTGAACGGGGGCGACGAGTACGTCGGCCGAGGCGAACGGTCCGCGTTCCGGTTGTCCGACCGGCTCGTGTCATAGATCAACCACCCGCAGACGACCACCGCGATGATTCCGACAACCCCGCCGATGCGAGCCAGCCCGTACGCGACGTCGCTCGGCTCGTTGGCATCCGGATCGCGGAACTTCCACGACTCCGTCGCCCGCCAGAGACCACGCGGATCGACGATCTGCCACACGGCGAAGCCGACCACCACAATGCCTAGGAGAATGAAGAAACCCACAGCTAGAACCCCCTCTTACGAGGACTCTAGCCCGTGGGCTTCGTCGGGTATGTCGGGTGATCGACAGTCAGTTGCTGCCGGCGCGATCCAGGATGCGAGCGCGGGCTGCTTCGGCCTCGTCGGAGAGGCTCTGCAGGCTGTCGATCTTGAGTGCGTCGGCGAGGCGACGGGCGATCGCTGCGTCGGATGCGGCGTCCTCGAAGTCGCTGATGAGTGCGCGCTGGGCGTCGAAGTCGGCGACGTCGTCACCGATGTGTTCGATGCCTGCCAGCGCACGGTCGACAGCGAGCACGGTCGCCTCCTGGTCGGCAACGGCTCCGGCGACCAGGAACGCCTGGAAGAACGAGGCCTGTGCGGCGTCGTCGTGACGGATCTTCTCCAGGATGTTCTTCAGGTCGGGATCGTCGGCGTGCTCGAGGAGCTTGCCGATGAAGTGATCACACTGGTTCTCGTGCACTGCGAGCAGCGCGAGGACGTCGAGCGGACCGAGCGAGTCGACCTCTTCGGGTGTCTGACGCCAGCCTGCGACGACGTGGATTCGACGACGGTTCTCGGCGTCGACCGGGTCGGTCGCCCGGGTCACGACCAGGTAGTCGCGCAGCACGATCGCGTGACGGTTGTCCTCCGCGGTCCACGTTCCGACGAGCTGCCGCCAGTCGGAGAACGGCGGGAAGAACATCGAGATCACGCGATGGAAGGACGGCAGGTTGTCCTTCATCAGCAGCAACGCGAGCAGACCTGCGGCAGCCGTCTCGTTCAGCGTCTCGTCGCCGGGCTGGAAGTCTTCGCCGCCGAGGAACGCGAAGTTGCGTCCCTTGTCCCACGGCACCCAGTCGCCCGGGTTCCACGCGAGCGCAGCGGCCGCGTGTTCTTCGGCGATCTCGGGGAGAGCCTTCTCCAGCGCGGTGATCAACTCGTCTTCGCTCAGTACTGACACGGGCGCCACCTTACTTCACACCGCTCATCAAGCCCCAGTCCTCGAGACCTTCGTACAGCGGGAAGTCGAGCGCGAGAGCGCTGACACGAGCGCGCAGCGACGCGACGTCGGCGTCCTTGCCTGCTGCGAGCGCAGTGCCGATGATGTCGGCTACCTCGGTGAACTCGGTGTCGCCGAAACCGCGTGTCGCGAGCGCAGGAGTGCCGATGCGCAGGCCGGAGGTGACCATCGGCGGACGCGGATCGAACGGCACGGCGTTCCGGTTGACGGTGATGCCGATCTCATGGAGAAGGTCTTCAGCCTGCTGACCGTCGAGATCGGAGTCGCGCAGATCGACCAGCACGAGGTGGACGTCGGTGCCTCCGGTCAGCACTGTGATGCCGGCCTTGGCGACGTCGTCTCCGAGGAGGCGGTCGGCGAGGATCTTCGCACCGGAAAGCGTGCGACGCTGGCGCTCGGCGAACTCGTCGCTCGCGGCGACCTTGAGCGCGACGGCCTTGGCAGCGACGGCATGCATGAGCGGACCACCCTGCTGACCGGGGAAGACTGCGGAGTTGAGCTTCTTGGCCCACTCCTTCTTCGCCAGGATCATGCCCGAGCGGGGACCACCGAGGGTCTTGTGGACGGTGGTCGAGACGACATCGGCGTACTCGACCGGGTTCGGGTGCAGACCGGCGGCGACGAGACCCGCGAAGTGCGCCATGTCGACCCACAGGTGTGCGCCGACCTCGTCGGCGATCGACCGGAAGGCCGCGAAGTCGAGCGTGCGCGGGTAGGCGGACCAGCCTGCGACGATCACCTTCGGCTTGGTGTCGAGGGCGATCCTGCGCACCTCGTCCATGTCGATGCGGAAGTCTTCCTTGCTGACGCCGTAGAAGGCGTTCTCGTACAGCTTGCCCGAGAAGTTCAGTCGCATGCCGTGCGTCAGGTGACCGCCGTGCGCCAGGTCGAGACCGAGCAGCGTCTCGCCCGGCTCCATCAGTGCCTGCAGGACGGCAGCGTTGGCCTGGGCTCCTGCGTGCGGCTGAACGTTGGCGAACTCGGCGCCGAACAGTTCCTTGGCCCGGTTGCGTGCGATGTCCTCGACGACGTCGACGTACTCGCAGCCGCCGTAGTAGCGGCGACCCGGGTAGCCCTCGGCGTACTTGTTGGTCAGGACGCTGCCCTGCGCCTGAAGCACCGCGCGCGGGACGAAGTTCTCCGACGCGATCATCTCGAGGGTGTCGCGCTGACGGGACAGCTCACCGTTCATGGCGGCAGCCACATCGGGATCGAGTTCGGCCAAGGACTGCGTGAACTGACTCATGCCGTGCATTCTAGTGTGCAAGTTCGGTGCGGAGAACTTGTGGGGTGAGGGGTTCGTCGAGCAGCCTTCCGAATCGGGCGAGCCGCTGGTCCGACGGTGCGTCGTCGAGCCAATCCCCCAGCAGTCGGTAGCCCTCGACGTAGGTGGAGATGTACGCCCGCCACAGCGGCGAGGTGAGGAACCTCAGCATCTGCCGCGAGCGGTCCGGATCGACGAGCAGCCATTGTTGGAGGAACGCTGCGACGGTGTCGGCGTCGTCGTGCCGGTCGTGGAGCATCAGCGCGGCGTCCTGCCGGACGGTGAGCAGGCCGGCGGTAGCCGTCGACACGGCGCGGGCCTTCTCGGCGTCGAATCGAAGGCCGAAGTCGGCGTAGATCTCGGCCGCCCACTCGTGCCAGTCAGGCCCCATCGCGGCGGCGAGCGCGTGGTCGGCCAGGCCCTCTGCCATCAGGCATTGTGGCGTGTTGACGAGGAAGATCGTGTGCTCGAGCTGCCCGGTTCCGACGAGACCCTGTTCTTTCCGGCAGTGCTCGGTGTGATGACCCGGGTACGCCTCGTGGGCGATCAGGCCGGGCAGCCCCGACAGGTGCTGCGGGAGGTCGGTGTTCACTGCGACGTTCGATCGGTAGTCGCCCAGGTAGTAGTTGAAGCCCGACCACGGCTGGTCGGAGACGACGTCGAACTCCACCACCTCGCTGGGAGGCAGCGGGAACTCTGCACGCACCCGATCCCGCAGACTGCTCGCGAAGGCCGCGATCAGCGGTTCGGTGAGGTCGGCGGGGATCTCGCCGGCCCGGCGGTACCGCTGGTACTCGTCGCGGAGCCGCTCGCCCGTCGCACCGGGCACTCCGAGCGCCTCCGCCAGCGCGCCGTGCGCCTCCCGGTAACAGGCCGGATCTGCGGGCGCGATGTCGACGTCGAAGTAGGCGCGCACCTCGTCGACGAACCCGACGTCCTCCCCTGCGAACTTCCGCGCCGAGCACTCCAGTGCACGCAGATGCGCGGCGACGAACTCGGCACGGTCGGCAGGCAGCCCGTCGGGAAGACGTTCGAGGAGCGCTCGAGCACGTGCGCCGAGCTGCGCCGGATCGGGCCGCGGCGCGTTCTGAGCCTCGGCCTGCAGCGCCGGGTCGCCAGTGAAGGCGTCGACAAAACCCTCCTCCAAACGGTCGAACAGCAGCCCGATGCGGAGGTACTCGATCACCGGATCATCGGACGGGCGCTGCGCTGCGGTCATGCCTGCCAGCCTATGCCTGTACCGTTACCGGTCATGGCGCGCCATTCCAGCGACCGCGACCCCGGCCTCTACCTCGAACTCGACCGCAAGCAGTGGCGTGAGCTGCGGCAGTCGATGCCGATGGTGCTGACCGAGTCCGAGCTCGAAGACCTCGTCGGTCTGGGTGAGCAGATCGACCTCACCGAGGTCGCCGAGGTCTACCTGCCGATCTCCCGTCTGATTCACATGCAGGTCGAGGCACGACGCCGGTTGTTCGCCGCGACGTCGACGTTCCTCGGCGAGCACCAACGCAACCGGCAGGTGCCGTTTGTCATCGGCATCGCAGGCAGCGTGGCCGTCGGCAAGTCGACCACTGCGCGTGTCCTCGCGAAGCTCCTGTCGCGGTGGGAGACCCACCCGAAGGTCGACCTGATCACCACGGACGGGTTCCTCTACCCGACGGCCGAACTCGAACGACGCGGCATCATGCACCGCAAGGGCTTCCCGGAGTCGTACGACCGGCGCGGACTGCTGCGGTTCGTGACGGAAGTGAAGTCGGGGGCGTCGTTCGTCACCGCGCCCGTGTACTCGCACGTCAGTTACGACATCGTGCCTGATGCGTTCATCGAGGTGGAACAGCCTGACATCCTGATCGTGGAAGGCTTGAACGTCCTGCAGACCGGCCCCACCCTGACCGTGTCGGACCTGTTCGACTTCTCCATCTACGTCGACGCGAAGACGTCCGACATCGAACGCTGGTACATTTCGCGATTCCTCCAGATGCGGACGACCGCGTTCCAGAATCCGAACTCGCATTTCCACCATTACGCATCGTTGACCGATCAGCAGGCGAAGATCGCCGCCCGCGACATCTGGACGTCGATCAACCGCCCCAACCTCATCGAGAACGTGCTTCCGACACGGCCCCGCGCGACGCTCGTCCTCCGCAAGGACCGGGACCACTCGATCAACAAGGTCCGCCTGCGGAAGCTCTGAGCGTCGACTCCTCGACTCACTCCGCAAGCAGTGAGAGTTCTACGCAAGAATGTCCGCGACTACGGCGTCGGTCGCCGCGACGAGGTCGTCGGGCGACAGTTCGATCTCCAGTCCGCGTTTGCCTGCACTGCAGAGCACGGTGTCCCACATGAAGGCCGATTCGTCGACGACGGTCGGCAGCGTCGTCTTCTGCCCGACCGGCGACACTCCACCGAGCACGTAGCCGGTCGCGCGCGTGACCTTCGCCGCGTCAGCCATCGCCGCCTTCGACGCACCGAGCGCCTTCGCCGCGGCCTTCAAGGACAGTTTCTCCGGCACAGGCACGACGGCGACCGCGAGTGTGCCGCCCAGATCGACGACAAGGGTCTTGAAGATCTGTTCGGCGCTGATGCCGAGGGCCGCCATCTTCTCGACCGCTTCAGCGCCGTAATCAGTGCTGCGTCGATCGTGGTGATAGCTGCGGACGGTGTGTGCGACGCCGGCCGTCTCCAGGGCCGCGATCGCCGGGGTGGCCGCCATCAGCGGCCGTCCAGCCACATGTCGAGGGTCGTCGTCGTGACGACGTCCGGGCTGTCCGGGATGAGAACGCCCGATCGCAGCACCGCATCGGAGTCGGCGGGCACCACGCGCACCGCCGATCCGTCGCGGGCCACGATTCGACGGGCGATGTCGACGAGGTCGAGCTCCGCGGGCCCCGCGACGCTGACATACGCGGGCCGGTCCTGGTCGACGACCACGTCGGCGAAGGCGCGCACCACGTCTTCGACGGTCGCGGGCCGGCACCGCAGGTCGGGGAGCTCGACGACGTCGCCGCCCGCAGCGAGAAAGCGTTCGGCGAGCGAGAACCATTGAACGGACGCGACAGCGCAGGCGCGGTCGCCGAGTTCAGCGGCGTAGACGCGTTCCTGTTCGGCTTTGCCGCGGTAGTGACCGAGCGCGGCGGCGACCGCGGGGACGCCCGCTCCCACGATGGTGAGGTAGACGACCGGGACGCCTGCCGCCGTCGCGGCTCGGGACACGTTGCGCGCGACCGCGCCGAAGAACTCGGCCGTGTCGTCACCGTCTCGGGACGCCGTACTGGTCACGTCCACGATCAGGTCGGCGCCCGTGCACGCATCGTCGAGCCCGACCCCGGTCACCGCGTCGACTCCGGTCGACCGGCCCGCGCGGGTCACGTCGACGCCGAGGTCGGCCAATCGATCACACAGCGCCGCGCCGAACTGACCGGTGCCGCCGACGACGGTCACCCGCATGGTCACTTGCCGAAGCGTCGACTGCGGGCCGCGTAGTCGCGGAGCGCCCGAAGGAAGTCGACGCGGCGGAACTCGGGCCAGTAGGCGTCGGTGAACCAGATCTCCGAGTACGCGCTCTGCCACAGCAGGAAGCCGCTGAGTCGCTGCTCGCCGGACGTTCGAATCACCAGATCCGGGTCTGGTTGACCCGAGGTGTACAGGTTGGCGTCGATCCCGGCCACCGTGACGGCCTCGATCATCTCGGCAGGCGTCGCACCGGCGTCGGCGGCGTCGGACAGCAACGCCTGCACCGCGTCGACGATCTCTTGGCGGCCGCCGTAGCCCACGGCGACGTTGACGTTCATGCCGGAAAGACCGGCTGTTCGCTCGGACGCTTCGCGAAGACGGTTCGCGACAGGTCCGGGGAGGTTGTCGAGATTTCCGACGATCCGCACCCGCCAGTCGCCGTGCGAGATCTCGTCGACGATGTCCGGCACGATCTCCATGAGCGCATTGAGCTCGTCCGATGCGCGGGACAGGTTCTCGGTCGACAGGAGGTAGATCGTGACCGCCTCGATGCCCAACTCGTGGCACCACCCGAGCATGTCGGCGATCCGCTTGGCGCCGACCCGATGCCCGTGCGCGACGTCGTCGAATCCCGCTTCCCGCGCCCACCGGCGATTGCCGTCGCAGATGATCGCGACATGCCGAGGCACCCGGTCGGGGTCCATGAGTTGCACGAGACGGCGTTCGTAGACGCGGTACATGCCTCCGCGGAGGGCGTCGGGGAGGAGTTTCACAGCCGCGATGTTACTCGGCGAACAAGTTACCGGTGCGAAACTTACGGTAGCGTAGGTTCCATGATCGATACTCCCGCCGAGGTGCAGGCCGTGAAACCGACCCTGCGCGGCGTGATCCACACGTACTCCGCCGTCGTCGCCGCGGCGATCGGAGCGATTCTCATCGTCGGGACAGCCATCCATCGCGGCGCCGCCGACGTCCTGTCGGTGGTCGTGTACGTCGTCACGATCTGCGGACTGTTCACCGTCAGCACCGTCTACCACCGCGTCCACTGGACGACACCGCAGGCCCGGATCGCCATGAAACGTGCCGATCACTCGATGATCTTCGTGTTCATCGCGGGCACCTACACGCCGTTCTGCATGATGGCCCTCGACGCACCGACCCGGTGGTGGATACTCGGCGGCGTCTGGATCGGCGCCATCGCCGGGGTGACCCTGAAGATGCTCTGGCCTGCGTCACCGCGCTGGCTGGGAGTGATCCTGTACATCGCGCTCGGCTGGGTGATCGTCTTCGTCGCACCCGCTCTCGTCAGTACGGTCGGCGTCGCGGTCCTGGTACTGCTCGCGGTCGGCGGCGTCCTGTACAGCCTCGGCGGCGTGCTCTTCGCTCTCCGCTGGCCCGACCCGTGGCCAGGCGTGTTCGGACACCACGAGGTGTTCCACGCCTGCACCGCCGTCGCGGCACTTCTGCACTACATCGCAGTCTGGCTGGTGGTCCTGAACTGACTCACGGCGCTTCTGCCGTAAAGTCACCGCCTGTGTCCACCCGAAACGCCGCCCCCTCGCGCATGCGCGGCGGCGTCGTCGGGGGCACGTCGGCGCTGACCGCGATCGCCGCACACGGCCTCGCGCAGGGAATGCTCCCGTCGACGGACACCCTGATGATCGTCGCGGCCGCCGCCGTGGCCATCGGCGCCGTCGTCGGCGCCACCCCACGGCTACCGACACTTCCCGCGCTTCTGGCAGGCCAGGGCGTCGTCCACGTCCTCTTGGTCGTCCTCTCCGGGCACCACCACGATCTGTGGAGCCCGTCGATGGCCGCGGCCCACAGCGTGGGGACACTTGTTGCGCTCGCACTGATCACGACGTACGACGCCGTCGCGCGTGCAGTCCGGCGGCTGTCCATGCCAGTCCGGTTCGTTGCGGGCCGACCACGTCGCGTGGTGCATGCCCCTCGAAGCCGCTCCGCGTCACCTGCCGCTCTCCTGCTGTTCGGGTCCGTCGGACTCCGCGGCCCTCCCCTCTCACTGAAGTAGTCCTCACCACCTTCTCGCCGTACCGACGTGCATCTCGCGTGCCCGTCGGCACGACGACGACTCCTTCATGCCCGAGAGGCAGACATGAAATCTTCCCTTGTCCGAATACTCCACCGAATCCACTTCTACGCAGGGGTGCTTGTCGCTCCGTTCCTGCTGATAGCCGCGGTGACCGGAGCGCTGTACGCGCTCGCACCGTCGATCGAGAACGTCGTCTACCGACATGAACTGCACACCGACTCGGTCGGCGTGACGCAATCGCTGGCCGACCAGATCGCGGCGGCCCAGAAGGCTCGCCCGAACCTTCAGGTCTCCGCGGTACGTCCTCCCGCCGAATCAGGTGACACCACTCAGGTCCTGTTCGCCGACCCGACGCTCGGCGACTCGGAACGGCTCGCGGTGTTCGTCGACCCGGTGACGCTCGACACCCGCGGCGAACTGCCCGTGTACGGCAGCTCGAACGCGCTTCCGATGCGACAGTGGCTCGACCGGCTGCACCGCGACCTCCACCTCGGGGAACCCGGGCGGCTCTACAGCGAGCTCGCCGCGTCGTGGCTCTGGGTGATCGTTCTGGCCGGGCTCGGAATCTGGTTCGTCCGCACTCGCAAGGCCAGGCGACGTGTCGGCACCGGACGCACGCGCACCGTGCACCGGCACGCGGTGATCGGCGTCTGGATCTCGGTCGGCCTCGTGTTCCTGTCGGCGACCGGCCTCACCTGGTCAACGTACGCCGGACAGAACGTCTCAGACCTGCGTACTGCTCTGAGCTGGACCACACCCGCGACCGACACCTCGCTGTCCGGCGCCGCGCCCTCGTCCGGCGGCGGCGAACACGCTGGGCACGGCGCGCCCGCCGTCTCGGGTGACACCTCGGGCGCCGTCGCCCAGGTCGACGCCGCCGTGGCGCTCGCCCGATCAGTCGGCATCGACTCGGGGATCGAGGTGACGCTGCCCGCAGAGGCGGACACCGCGTACACCGTCACCGAAGTCCGACGCCCGTGGCAGTTCTCTCCCGACACGGTCGCCGTCGATCCGGCGTCCGACCGCGTAGTGAGCGAGAACCGATTCGCCGACTGGCCGCTGGCCGCTCAGGCGTCGAACCTCGCCATCGCACTCCACATGGGGCTGCTGTTCGGCGTCGCCAACCAGGTCGTCTTGTTCCTGCTCGCCGCGGCGCTCGTCGTGATGATCGTTCTCGGTTACCGAGCGTGGTGGCAACGCCGGAACCGGCGCGCGCCCGCAGCGGGTGGCCTGCGGGCCGCGCCGTGGCCGGTGAGCGTCGGGCTGATCGTTGTCGCGATCGCCGTCGGCTGGTTCGTCCCGCTCCTCGGTTGGCCGCTGCTGGTGTTCGTCCTGGTGGATGTCGTGTTGACGTTCGTCAGGTCACGACGTGACGGTTCACCGAGCAGGGCGAGCGGCACGGTGGAGGGCGGCGAGGACGTCGACGCTGGCGTCCCACCCCATGCACTTGTCCGTGACTGACTGTCCGTAGACGAGGTCGCCGCCGAGGCTCTGCGCGCCGGGGACGAGGAAGCTCTCCAGCATCACGCCGGACAGCTGCACCGGATCCCCGGCGCGTCGCCGCGCGGCGAACTCCTCGGCCACCTCGACGGCGACGACGGCCTGGCGCTCGTGGTCCTTGCCCGAGTTGGCGTGCGAACAGTCGACCATCACCTTCGGCGACTTGCCCGCCTTCGTCAGCGCCGCGACGGCGGCGCTGACCGAGTCGGCGTCGTAGTTCGGCCCCGGGGTGCCACCACGCAGGATGATGTGGCAGTCCTCATTGCCCGCGGTCTGGACGACGGCGCCACGACCGAAGTCGTCGACTCCGAAGAACACGTGCTCGGCGGACGCCGCCGACACACCGTCGATCGCGACCTGGACGTTGCCGTCGGTGCCGTTCTTGAACCCGATCGGCATCGACAGCCCGGACGCCAGCTGACGGTGCACCTGCGATTCGGTCGTGCGCGCACCGATCGCACCCCATGCGACGGTGTCGGCGATGTACTGGGGGCTCGTCGGTTCGAGGAACTCGCACCCGACCGGAAGCCCGAGGTCGATGACGTCGAGCAGCAGCGCGCGTGCGGTACGCAGACCACGTTCCACGTCGTAGGAGGAGTCCATACCGGGGTCGTTGATGAGGCCCTTCCACCCGACGGTGGTGCGCGGCTTCTCGAAGTACACGCGCATCACGATCTTGAGGGTGTCGGCGTACTCGACGGCGAGCGGCGCGAGCCGGCGGGCGTAGTCCAGTGCAGCGACCGGGTCGTGAACGGAGCAGGGGCCGACGACGACGATCAGTCGGTCGTCACGGCCTGCGAGGATCGCGGCGATCTCATCGCGGTCGCGCTGGACTGCTTCGCCTCGGCGCGAAGTCAACGGCAGTTCGCTGCGCAGCGTCTCGGGCGACGGGATCGGCGAGAACGCGGTGACCCGACGGTCGGAGGTGGTCGAGCTGATGTCGGACGTGATGGTCACGATGTGCCTTTCGGGGCGCTGACGCAGGTGAGGGTTGGCCGTCCCGGTCAACACCCTGCGGCGCGCATTTCATCCCGGAACGAGAAGAAGCAGCGACCCATGATGGTCACTGCTTCAGGCTCCGGGATGTACGACGTGCGTTATCGACGCTTCATCGCAGGCTCTCCCGGAGCCTGCATAAAAAAGCGCCAATAGGCGGTCGTCGACATGTCTCCGACGGTAACACATCCACGCCGACGACCGTGCACGCCTACTGGTGTTGCTGCATCTGCGCCTGGATGTGGGCGTTGATCTGCTGGAGGCCCGGCGCGGACACGCCGGGCAATTGGCCGGTGATGCTGCGGACCACGGCGCTGTCGTCGATCACCTTCTCGCTCGACTGAACCAGGACGGTGCCGGCGCCGGTGAAGTCGAACTGCTGCTCCTCGCCCGACCGGACCCCCATGCGCGAGGCGGCCGCGCCGAGCATGTCGGTGACCCACGCCTGGTCGTAGTGATGACTGGGCGACGGGCAGTCGGCCCATCCGACCAGTGCCTCCGGATCCACCCGGACCGGAGGTTCGACGAACATGACACTGCCGTTCGACGACGCGAGGAACCGCCCGGTTCCGATCAAGGTGAGGAACCCCGGAACGATGGACTGCTTGAGCGCGAGTGTCGGTTCGAACGCCAACAGGTTCGCCGCTCGAATCGTCAGATTGCCGTTGTCTTCGAGGTCG
Source organism: Gordonia malaquae (assembly GCF_037148075.1). Lineage (NCBI taxonomy): Bacteria > Bacillati > Actinomycetota > Actinomycetes > Mycobacteriales > Gordoniaceae > Gordonia > Gordonia malaquae. The sequence continues at coordinate 315,711 of NZ_JBBCUB010000004.1, forward strand.
TACGAGTTGATCTCGTATCCACGGTCCCCGATGACCACCTTGCCCTGACCTTCGGCGACGACGTAGTCGCCCAGGTACAGCGGCGCTGAGAACTGCTGCGCCACCATGTGCAGCATGCCCGCCTGCAGGCCGCGCTGGAGGGACGTGAAGTTGACCTGCCCGTAGTAGGCGATCATCGCGCCCTTCGACATGAACCACGGTGTGGTGAGGTCGATGCAGAACGAGTACTTGTTGTCCGGAACGTTGTCGTCAGACGGCAGAGTGTGTGGATTCCACACCGTGTTCACCTGTGTCACAGTCGTTGCTCCGATGCTTGCACGTAGACCACACCCTGTCCGGTGCAGTCGAGTTGGAATCCTTCACCGCCGGTGCGCCCCATGTTGCGGAAGCTGACCGTCGAGCGGAGGCTGGTCTGGATCTGGCCGACAGAGGCGGCGAACGCCTGCGGGTCGACGGTGATCGGCCGGTTCGGCGCCACCTGGAGTGCGATGAACCCGCCGTGGCCGAGGATCACGGCCGATCCCATGCCGATGAGCTGGGTGGTGAACATGCCCTGGCCGGTGGCGACTCCACTCGCCGCAGACCGCAACGCGCCGCGAAGCCCGCCGCCGCCACCGCCGGACTGAGCCGACGTCGACACCACCGACGCCTGCAGACCCTGCGTGTGGGCGAGCAGCCGGGACGCCTCGACGCGCAGTTCGCCGCCGCCGGAGAGATCGACGATCTCCACTTCGAGACCTCGGAATCCATAGTGAACGGTGCCGTCCCCTTGGGCGATCATCGTCGTCTCGTGCTCGCCCTGCATCATGCGGCCGGCCATCCCGGCGATGCCGCTCATCGCGCCCATTCCGCCGGATCCGGGGATCTGGTGAGGCTGGAACAGCACGTTGCCGGTGTAGAACAGCATCGCCCCGCGGCGGGCCACGATCGGGCCGGTCTGCGCGAGGTTCACGGACACGACCTTGTTGTTGACCTTGGTGAACATGTCCGTCTCCTATCGCTCGGCCGGCTGAATGGAGACGACGCCCGTGCCGTCCCAGCGAAGGGAGAAGGCCTCCCCATTGCCCTGCCCCACCACGGTCCGCCACGACACGTCGGTCACGAAGGACTGCGACAGTGCTCCCTTGGCGCACACGAACGCGTCGGGGTCGACGACGAGCGGGAACTGCGGCGACACTTCCAGGTGGATGAGCGGGCCGCCCTGCGACAACAGCGCCACCTGCCCCTGCCCGGTGACGGTCGTGGTGAACAGCCCCTGCCCCGACGCACCGCCCCGCACGCCGGCGAAGGTGACGTTGGTGGTGAGGTTCGCAGTGAGCGCGAGCAGTTGTGACGCCTCCACCTGCAGGGTTTCGCCGTGCAGGTCGAGAACAGTGACGTTGGCGGCGTCCTGCGCGAGATAGACGATGCCCGTCCCCGACGCCTCCATCAACGACAGGCCCTCGCCGGTCGCCTTTTTCTTGATTCCGGCGACGAGCCCTTCACCGCCGCCGAAACCGGCGGATTTGAAGGACACCTGCCCTTCGAACGCCACCATCGACCCGCTCAGTGCGCGGATCGAACTGTTGTTGAGGTGCGCTTCGACTACCCGCTTCGTCTTCGAGACGAGTTGCAAGATCCTGTCCTTACCTGCGACGACTAGAGGACAAGACAGTATCGCCTCCGACCGGTCTTGTCAGCCGGGTGGATGATCCCCGGAGGGATCTACGACGTCGCGCGTGCTGCGGCGCGACCCGCGGCCCGGCCGGAGAACAGGCAGCCGCCGAGGAAGGTGCCCTCGAGCGCGTTGTAGCCGTGCACACCGCCGCCGCCGAAACCGGACGCCTCGCCCGCGGCGTAGAGGCCGGGCACGGGCGTCCCGCCGTCGTTCATCACCTGGCCGGACAAGTTGGTCTGGAGTCCGCCGAGGGTTTTTCGGGTCAGGATGTTCATCCGGATCGCGATCAACGGCCCGGCCGCCGGATCGAGGATCGGATGCGGTTCGACGGTCCGGACGATGTTGTCGCCCAGGTAGTTCCGCGAATTGTGGATGCCCATGACACCCGGATCCTTGGTGAACGGGTTGTGCACCTGCCGGTCACGCTGAACGATCTGCGCGCGCAGCTTGCCCGCGTCGACGAGGTCGCTTCCCGCGAGTCGGTTCATCTTCCGCACAAGGTCGTCCACGCTGCGGGCCTGCACGAAGTCGACGCCCTTGTCGACGAACTTCTGCACCGACTTCGGGACGTCGTCGAGTGCACGACTGGCGAGATAGGCGACGAGGTCCTTGCGGGTCAGCTCCGGATTCTGCTCTGACCCGGACAGGATGAACTCCTTGCTGATGATCTTCTTGTTGAGGACGAACCAGGAGTAGTCGTAGCCTGTGCGCTTGATCATCGCGAGGGTCTCGAGCGTGTCGTAGCTGGGGATCGCCGGGCTGTCGAAGCGGTTGCCTTCGGCGTCGAACCACATCGACGACGGTGCGCCGAGCACCCGGATTCCGTGGTCGGGCCAGATCGGCGAGTGGTTCTTGAGTCCTTCGGTGTAGTGCCACATGCGGTCGCGGTTCACGATTCGGCCGCCCGCAGCCTCCGTGATGGCGAGCATCCGACCGTCGACGTGGGCGGGCACGCCGGTGACCATCGTCTTCGGCGGGGCGCCGAGGCGCGACGGCCAGTTCTGCCGAATCAGGTCGTGATTGGCGCCGATGCCGCCGGACGCGACGATGGTGATCGGCGCGCGGAGTTCGAAGTCGCCGACGACGGTCCGGTTCGACTTGACGCCGCGCGGGGCGTTGGACGCCGCGAGCTTCTTGCCGCGCACCCCGGTGACACGTCCACCGTCGGTGATCATCTCGTCGACGCGGTGGCGGAATCGGAACGAGATCCGGCGGCGACGTTCGCCGTCGAGGACCGCGTTTCGGAACGGCTCGACCACACCCGGTCCGGTGCCGAGCGTCATGTGGAAACGTGGCACGGAATTGCCGTGCCCGCTGGCCGACGTGCCGCCCCGCTCTGCCCATCCGACCACGGGAACCCAGCGAACGCCTTTGCGTTCGAGCCAGCTGCGCTTCTCGCCCGCGGCGAAGTTCAGATACGACTCGGCCCACTGCCGGGCCCAGTAGTCCTCCCCCAGACGGTCGTGCGGCTTGCGGTCGAATCCGGCGGAACCGAACCAGTCGGCACGCGCGAGTTCGATCGAGTCACGGATCTGGCACTGACGCTGCTCGGGCGAGTTGACGAAGAACAGTCCGCCGAGCGACCAGTGCGCCTGACCACCGAGATTCGCGCGCGACTCCTGGTCGACGACGATCACCGAACGCCCGGCGGCGGCGAGTTCGGAGGCCGCGACCAGGCCTGCGAGACCGTGGCCGACGACGATCACGTCGGCGTCCTGCCGCGGCGCTGCACCCGCCTGGCCGGCGAGCGATGACGCGACGAGTCCGGCTGCGGCGACGGAGCCGCCAACCAGGACGCTCCGGCGATTGATCGTGTGGTCGTCCAAGCCCATGTGTCGCACTTTCTCCTGCTCCCCGAGCGAGTCGAGGGTGAGCTACCGCAACAGGTCGTTCGCGGTGTGATGTCGACGACACCATAACCGACATCTGATCGATCGATCCACATCGGGCCTGAGAATGCTCTTCTCTGGCGCCTTTTCGACTCGCAAGCGGGTCTTGAGCGAGCCGCGACCTTCTGCTCCTTGAGCGAGCGGAGCGAGTCGAAAGCCCCTGCACCCGAACACCTTTCGACTCGCAAGCTCGCTCAAGGAGCAGGAGGACGACGCGCGCTCAAGAAGCAGAAGCGACGCGCGAGTCGAAAGGCCGTTACAGCAACGACTCCACGCGGTCGAGAGCGGTGACGGGCAGTGAGCACACCTCACCGCGGCAGACGTAGGCCGCGTCACGGAGTCGACCGCCGGTGGCGAGCGGTCCGCTGTCGGCCAACAGCGGCGCCGAGTCTTTCGGTCCCGCCACCACGACCACTCCGCCCGGCGCGGCCCGTCGGATTTCGGCTGCGAAGGCGCCGTCGGAGTCGGGTGTCTGCGCGACGGCGACCTGGACGGGGCCCGCCACATACGCCTGCGCGACGGCAAGCCAGTGCCCCGCCGAACGCGCAGCCTTGGCGAGGATGATGCCTGCCCGAGCGAGGGTGCTGTCGGCGAGTTCGGAGTAGCGCGCGGCGCGGTCGGCGTCGGAGAGGACGGCCGCGATGAGCAGCGCCTCGGCCATCAGCGATGCGCCTGCCGGAGTGGCACCGTCCACCGGGTCCCTGGGCCGGAGCAGCAGACCGGTCGGGTGCGCGTCGAACCACGCCCCCGGCTCGTCGGCCACGGCGAAGACGTCGATCGCCCGGTCGAGGATCGACAGTCCCGTGGCGAGCCACCGATCTGCGCCCGTCACCGTGTGCAGTGTCAGCAACGCGGTGGCCAGCGCCGCGTAGTCCTCAAGGGCGCCGAGCGGCGTGGCGGGCTTTCCGTCGAGTGACGATCGACGCAGGTCGCCGTCGACGAGGTGCGTGTCGAGGAGATTCGACGCGCACTCTGCCGCCCTGTCGATCCAGTCCGGCCGCCCGAGTCCCGCGCCGGCCTCGGCGAGCGCGGTGATCGCGAATGCGTTCCATCCGGTGACGACTTTGTCGTCACGGTCGGGCTGGGGCCGCTGCGCCCGCACGGCGGAGAGCCTGGCCCGGACGGACTCGTACCGTGCGACGTCGTCGGGGTCGTGCAGCAGCTGCAACGTGGACGTCCCGTGCTCGAAAGTCCCTTCGGTGGTGACGGTGAACAAGTCGGCCGCCCAGTCCGCGTCGTCGCCGAGGGCGTCCGCGAACTCGGCCGGACTCCACACGTACGTGAGGCCCTCGACACCCTCGGTGTCGGCGTCCAACGACGACGCGTATCCCGTTCCCGTCCACAGCGCGTCGTCGAGGAACGCGACGGTCTCCTCGGTGACCCGCAGCGCCAGCGGATCACCGCGTCGGGCGAGGTGAGCGTACCCACGCAGGAGCAGTGCGTTGTCGTAGAGCATCTTCTCGAAATGCGGGACCACCCAGGCCGAATCGACGGAGTAGCGCGCGAAGCCGCCCGCGAGCTGGTCGTAGATGCCGCCGCGCGCCATCGCTTCCAGGGTGCGCGACGCCGCGGCGAGTGCGGCGTCGTCGCCGGTGTACTCGGCGGCGCGGATCAGCCCTTCGAGCATCGCCGACGGCGGGAACTTCGGCGCGCCGCCGAAACCCGATGAAACCGGATCCTCATCGGCGACGATCTGGCTGACCGCGTCGGCAAGCAGTTGCCGATCGAGTCGCGGTCCGTCGGGCAGACCGGCGGCGGACGATCGCAGATGCTCGGTGATCTTCGACCCGGCGAGTTCCACCTCGTCGCGCCGCGACTCCCAGGTTCGACTGATGGCGTCGAGGACATCACCGAAACCTGGTTGTCCGTTCCGCGGTCGCGGCGGGAAGTAGGTGCCGCAGTAGAACGGGTCGCCGTCCGGGGTGAGGAAGCAGGTCATCGGCCAACCGCCCTGACCGGTCATCGCGACGGTCGCCGCCATGTACACGGAGTCGATGTCGGGGCGTTCCTCGCGGTCGACCTTGATGCAGACGAATCCGTCGTTCATCTGGGCCGCGAGCTCGGCGTCCTCGAACGTCTCGTGCGCCATCACATGGCACCAGTGGCACGCGGCGTAACCGATGCTCAACAGGACCGGAACGTCACGCCTGCGTGCCTCGTCGAACGCCTCGTCGCTCCATTCCCGCCAATGCACCGGGTTTCCCGCGTGCTGCCGAAGGTACGGGGAACTGCTGTCCTGGAGGCGGTTCATACCCCCATCCTGCCCGACCCACCTGCATGTCAAGGCAAGGCCCACTCCACTGTTCTGGCCGGTATCGTGGCACTATGCCAAAGGCTTCAGCGACTCCAGAGACACGCGCGATCCGTGATCTCCTCGCTGCCCGTCATCTCGAGTTCGAGGATCTGCTGAGAAAGTACGGAGCGACCAGTCCCAAACTGTTCGGCTCGGTCGCTCGCGGAGTCGCCCACGCCGGATCCGACATCGACATACTGGTGGAGATGGACCCCTCCGACGGAAATCTGTTGATGCGCGCATCTGGTCTGATGGAAGAGTGCCGGAGCCTGTTCGGCCGGGATGTCGACATCTTCCCGCTTCAACTCCTCCGGCGGCCGGTCGCTGACACAGCTCTCGTCGACGCGGTCGCTCTGTGAGTCGCAATGCCGACCTCAGGGTCGCGGATATCCTCGAAGCAGTGGATCGCTGCCAACGTTACGTCGGTGCACTCGACGGAGACTCGGACCTGGTCCTGATGGCGGAAGACGCAATCGAGCGAAACCTGCAAATCATCGGCGAGGCGGCCAATCACCTGCCACCGGCGATCGTCGACGCCCACCCCGAGATCGCTTGGCCACAGGTCCGCGGATTCCGAAACATACTGGTGCACCAGTACTTCGGTGTCGACATCGACATCGTCCGCGACGTTGTCGAGACGTATCTCCCCGTACTCGCTGAAGCTCTGCGCGGGTATCAACCGACTGACTAGTGTCGTGTGTTGATTCCGCGTCTCAACAGCCCGAAGGAAGTGCGCAATGGCCACTGACGCATCGAATGTGATCGGCATGCCCCAATTGGCGGCGGTGCGGGTCATGAGCAAGGGTTCCACCACGAAGATGCTCACGCTCGGCACCCTCGGCATCGCGATGGCCGAGCACTCCGGCCGACAGGCGAAGAACAACACCCCGGCGTTCGGTCGCGTGGGACTCCTCGCCGTGACCGCTCACGAACTGGTTCTCGTGTCGATGGCGGGAGCGATCACGCTGAAGCCCAAAGACGTCGTCGCACGGGTCCCACGGACTGCCGTCGTCGCGATGGAGGTCGGCGGTGGAGTCGCGTCGACCCGCGTGGTGGTGCTCTTCGCCGACGGCACCGCCTGGGCGGTCGAGGTGCCCAAGAACACCGCGAAACACGCCCGCGCGGTCGCCGCCGAACTGGGCTTCGCTTAACTCACTCGAAGTGCCGACGAGGGTTGGTCACCAGGATCGTGTTGATGTCCTCCTCGGTGACACCGCCGTCCAACAGTGCCGGGATGACGTCCTTGCTGATATGGGTGTAATTCCAGTTGGGCGCGATCGCATGCTTGTGCTCGGGGCTGAAGTAGTCGATGAAACAGTTCGCGTCGTGGGCGAGGGTGATCTTGTCGACGTAGCCGCGGCGAACCAGCTCGATGATCGTCGTGATGCGTTCGCCGGTCGGGTTGAACACATCGAGCCCGAAGCGGTCCATGCCGAGCATCGAGCCGTTGTCGGCCACTTTGCACAGGTAGTCGATGTCGTTGCTGTCACCGCAGTGGCCGATGATCACCTTGCTCAGATCGACCCCTTCCTCCTTGAGGACCTGCTGCGCGATCAGACCGGTTCCGGCCGCCGGGTTCGTGTGCACGGTGATCGGCGCCCCGGTCTGCACATGCGCCTGACCGACGGCGCGCATCACTCGCTCCACTCCAGGTGTCAGGCCCTGATGCTCGATAGCGCACTTGAGAATCCCGGCGCGAACGCCGGTGCTCGCGATGCCCTCGGTGATGTCCTTGACGAACATCTCGGTGAGCGGCTCCGGCATCTCGACGAGAGTTCCGGGGCCGCGGTACTCGAACTGGAACGGGACGTCGTTGTACGTGTAGAGACCGGTCGCGACGACGATGTTCAAGTCGATCTGCTCGGCGATCCGCTTGATTCGCGGGATGTATCGACCGAGGCCGAGCACCGTGGGATCCATGATCGAGTCGATGCCGATCTCTTTGAGTTCGGTGAGCTTTGCGACCGCGTCGGCGATCTGCTGCTCCTCATCCCAGTCGGTGAGGTAGTTCTCCTTGTGTTCGGTGTTGAGAATGAACACGTGCTCGTGGACGAGGGTTCGTCCGAGCTCGCTGGAGTCGATCGGCCCGGAGACGGTCTGGATGGTGCTCATGCTTGAGGTGCCTTTCAATGGGAGGGGTCGTTGCGGGTAGTCAGTCCGAGCGCGTTCGCCCAGAGCTTCGTGCTGGTGAAAACGAGGTCGTTGATGTCGCCGTCGACGCCGAGGGCCAGGTGGTGATAGGCGAGGCGGGCGACCATGCCCGACAGCGCCCGAGCGGTCATGACCGGTTCGAGCGTCTCGTCGACCAGACCGGCGTCCTGCATACGTTTGATGCTTCGCGCGTTCCGCTCGACAAATGCCTCACCACGTTCGATGCGTGACGCACGGAAGTCGGCGTTGATCGTCGCCACCTGTTCCTGCAGCATCATGAGCCGCGCATTGCGCTGGTAGGCCTCGAAGTACGCCCGGTTGCTCGCCTCGATGACGGCGACCGGATCGTCGTCGGGCGCTTGATGGTGTACTCCCGGGTGCAGCATGTCGTCTCGCGCCCGCTCCATCACGGCGAAGAAGACGTCCTCCTTCGTCGCGAAGTAGGTGTAGAACGATCCCGTCGAGCAGGCCGCCTCCGCTGTGATGTCGGTGAGCCGCGAGTTGAGGAATCCATCGCGCTCGAAGACGACGCGCGCCGCAGAGATCAACGCGGCGCGGGTACGCGCGCCACGCGCTGTCGCAGGCGGTTCTTTCACTGTCGTCGCGTCAGCCATCGGCACTCGTCCCGACGACCGACGCCCGGATGGCGTCCCTGTTGATCTCGCGCTTCAGGATCTTGCCGGTCGCTCCCTTCGGGAGGCTCTCGACGAACTGGATCAGTCGCGGCACCTTGTAGGCCGACAGCTGCGTCTTCGCCCAGGTCCGTATGCCGTCGACCGTCGCCGTCGTGCCGGGGCGCAAGGCGATCACCGCCGCGACCTCCTCGCCGAAGTGATCGTCCGGCACACCGACCACCGCGACTTCGACGATGTCGGGGTGCTCATAGAGCACCTCCTCGACCTCTCGCGGGTACACGTTGTATCCGCCGCGGATGATCAGATCCTTCGCGCGATCGACGATGCTGAGGTGGCCGTCGTCGTCGAGCTTCCCGAGGTCGCCGGTGGTGAGCCACCCGTCGCGCAGTTCCGCCGCGGTGGTCTCTGGCCGGTTCCAATACCCCTTCATGATCGTCGGTCCTTTGAGGTAGACGTGCCCGACCTCCCCCGCAGGCAGCAGGTCGCCATCTGGGCTCCGGACCTCGATCGACGTGCCCGGCAACGCCGGGCCCACCGTTCCCGGTTTCAGCACACGGTGGATGTCGTTGAAACTGGCGGCCCCCGTCGACTCGGTGAGTCCGTAGCCTTCGAGGATCGCGCAGTCGAACCTCTCGTTGAACGCGCGCATCACTTCGACGGGCAGCGACGCTCCACCCGAAGTGGCCAGACGGAGCTGCTCGAAGTCACGGGGACCGTAACCGTCGGACGCCTGAAGCATCGCGTTCCACATGGTCGGGACGCCTGCGAGCGCGGTCAACCGGTTGTTGCGGACCAGTTCGATCATCGCGGTCGGGTCGAAGGGCGACAACAGGGACAACGAGGCGTTCGAGACCAACGTCAGGTTCATGATGACCGCCTGGCCGTACACGTGGAACAGCGGCAACGCTGTGCCGAACCTGTCGTTCGAGGTCAGTCCGAGGACGGGGGTGAACGACGCAGTGGTGTCGACCAGGTTCGCCGCCGTGAGTTCGACGCCCTTCGGCCGCCCGGTGGTTCCCGAGGTGTACAGGATGACGGCGGTGTCGTCCGGCTCGTGCTCGTGCGCTTGCGCGAGTGGCTGATCGTCGAACACGGCGCCGTCGTCGATCCGCCAGAACGGCAGTCCACGATCGGCGGCGGCCGCTTCTGCGGATCCGGCGCATTCGTGCCACGCGATGACCAGTGACGCCGCGGAGTCGTCGAGGACGTATCCGATCTCGGCTGCCGTCGCCATCGTGTTCATCGTGATGACGCTGACGCCTGCCGCATGCAGTCCGTAGTAGACGATCGGGAACTCGATGATCGTCGGTGCGATGAACACGACTCGTTCGAGTGGGCGTCGACCTTCGGCCTGCACCGCGGTGGCGACGCGGCCGCTTCGGTCGCGGAGTTCGCCGTACGTCAGATCCCCTCGTGCCGACCGGAGCGCGACCCGGTCGGGATCTGCCGCCGCGTTCTCCCAGACGATCGCTGCCACGTTGACCATGCGCCGGCCTTCCACTCGTTCGACGCGACCCCGGAGTGATCGGGGTCACCAGGCGAACATAGTTGAAACCGGATTCAGGTTCAGCGAATTCGGGAATCTCGGCGACGCAATGAAGAATCCCACCGGCTCGACGAGCGAGCGGGTGGGATTCTCACGGGAAGGAGTCAGGAGTCCTTCTGCGGCGGACCGGTGTCGGACGGGTCAGGAGCGACGTCGGCGGACGCAGACTCTGCAGCGGCCGCCGAGTCGGTGCCCTCGTCGAACTTCTGGTCGGCTTCGGGATGTTCGGTGTCGAAGCTCTCGGGCAGCTTGCGGAGCTGGCGGTTCATCGACCGGATCAGCAGGAACGTCGCCACGAGCAGCAGCACGATGATGAGCAGACCGAGCGGAGACGCCTTGCCGAATTCGGGGCCCCGGGGCTCCTGGTCCGCGGCGACGACAGCAGCCGCAGCGGCCAACGTGTGCAGGCTCATGACTGCTCGATTCCGGAGAACAGGTCGGTCTCGGGAATCGCCGTCTTCACGCGGGTCTGCGCGAGTTCGAACTCCTCCGTCGGCCACAGTCGTTGCTGCCACTCGAGCGGAACGGCGAAGAAGAAGCCGTTCGGATCCACCTGGGTGGCGTGTGCGCGCAGGGCGTCGTCACGCTGCGGGAAGTACTCCCCGCAGGTCACCTGAGTGGTCACCCGGGCCATCATGTCGCCCTGGTCGGTCTTCCAGCGGCTCAGCCATTCCTCGAACGGATTGTCCTGCCCGTTCTTCCCGAACTCGTCGGCGAACCGCAGGATCCGCGCGCGGATGAAGCCGTGCGTGTAGTACAGCTTCGACGGTGTCCACGGCTCCCCCGCCTCCGGATACGCGTCGGGGTCGCCTGCCGCGTCGAACGCCGCGACCGAGATCTCGTGGCATTTGATGTGGTCGGGGTGCGGATAGCCGCCGTTCTCGTCGTAGGTGATGATCACGTGCGGTCGGAAGTCGCGGATCACCTCGACGAGCTTGCCCGTCGACTCCTCATTCGGGACGAGCGCGAAGCAGCCTTCGGGCAGCGGCGGCAGCGGGTCGCCCTCCGGAAGCCCGGAGTCGACGTAACCGAGCCAGTGATGTTGCACACCGAGCACCTTCGCCGCGGCCGCCATCTCGTCGCGGCGCACCTGCGGAAGGTTCTCCAGCACGCCCGGACGGTCCATCGCCGGGTTCAGCACGTCGCCGCGCTCACCGCCGGTGAGCGTCACCACCATCACTTCGTGACCCTCGGCCACGTACTTGGCCAGCGTCGCAGCAGCTTTGCTGGCCTCGTCATCGGGATGTGCGTGCACGGCCATCAGACGCAGACCGTTCGCGTGTTCGCTCACGCTTCCTCACCTTCGCTAGCTGTTCCTACTCATGGTAGGTATTGACACGTGAGCAGTTCAGACGGGGGCAGTGTCGAGCCCGGCCCAGCCGAGGATAAGTCCGCGATTCCCCGCAGCGGCCCACGCGCGACATATCCGGTGGAACAGTCGTCGTCGAGCAAGAAGCGGTGGTTCTACGCGCTGTCGGCACTGGTCGTCGTCGCAGGCGTCGGACTGGCGTACGCCGGGTACACGCAGTTCGCCGACCCGGAGGTCTCGGGCAGCGCGACCGCCTTCGAGATCCTGTCGTCCGACACCGTCTCCGTGCAGTACACCGTGAATCGCAGCAACCCGGACGAGGCGGTCGCCTGCGTCGTCAGGGCGCGCGCACAGGACGGTGCCGAGGTCGGACGCCGAGAGGTCCTCATCCCCGCAGGCGGTGAGACGCAGGTCGGCGCGAAGACCGAGGTCCTGACCTCGCGGCCCGCCGTCATCGGCGAGGTGTTCGGCTGCACGGCGACCGTTCCGCCTTACCTGAAGCCGGCAGCATGAGCGCCGTCAACAAGGCCGTATTCGCTCGACTCTCCAGCCCGTACTTCCCGATCCTGACGGCCCTGTTCGTCGGCGTCATGTTGATCAGCAACATCGCCGCGACCAAGGCCGTCGTGCTGTTCGGCGACTGGCTGCGTTTCGACCTCGGCCCCCTCCACGTGAACGGTCTCGTGACCGACGGCGCGTTCTTCCTGTTCCCGCTGAGCTATGTGATCGGCGACGTGATCAGTGAGGTGTACGGCTTCCGCGCGATGCGACGCACGATCGCCGCGGGCTTCGCTGTGATCCTCCTCGCGTCCCTGTGTTTCTGGATCGCGATCAAGCTCCCGGCAGCCGACTTCTACGACAACCAGTCGGGATTCGAAGGCGTGCTCGGCTCGGTCCCCCAGATCGTCGCCGCGGGCCTCGCCGGATACGTGGTCGGCGAGCTGCTGAACTCGCTCGTCCTCGTGAAGATGAAGGAGCGCGCGGGCGAACGCAGGCTCTGGGCCCGCCTCATCGGCTCCACGGTCGTCGGCGAGTTCTTCGACACGCTGGTTTTCTGCTCGATTGCCGCCACCGCGATCGGGATCGCCACGTGGTCGGACTTCATCAACTACGTCGTCATCGGTTTCGTGTGGAAGACGCTGGTCGAGGTCGTTGTGATGCCGTTGACGTACGCCGTCGTCGGATACCTGAAGCGAGCGGAACCGTCGTACCGTGAGGCTCTCGAAGCCCAGCAGCAGTCGAGCGTCCGTGTGCCATAAAACACACGAATGATAGGATGACTCGTGCACGGCCTCGCAAGGGGTCGTGTTGCTGCATTCAGAGCAGTCCAATTCGCGGACAGCAAAAGGAGATCACAATGACTGATACCCGCGTTACATGGTTGACGCCGGAGTCGTTCGAGCGCTTGAAGGGCGAGCTGGATTCGCTCATCGCGAATCGTCCAGTCATTGCCGCCGAGATCAACGAGCGTCGTGAAGAAGGCGACCTCAAGGAGAACGGCGGCTATCACGCGGCCCGTGACGAGCAGGGCCAGCAGGAGGCGCGCATTCGCCAGCTGCAGGACCTGCTGAACAACGCCAAGGTCGGCGAGGCGCCCACCCAGTCGGGCGTCGCACTGCCGGGTTCAGTCGTCACCGTCTACTTCGACGGCGACGAATCGGACACCGAGACGTTCCTCATCGCCACGCGCGAAGAGAGCTCGGCCAGCGACCTCGAGATCTACTCGCCGAGCTCGCCGCTCGGCGGCGCGATCATCGACGCCAAGGTCGGCGAGACGCGCGAGTACACGGTTCCCAGTGGCGCCAAGATCAGCGTGACGCTGGTCAGCGCGGAGCCGTACCACTCCTGACACGACCCTCTCAGCGGCACCGGACATCACCCGTCCGGTGCCGCTGCGGTGGTTCCCGGGGCGGTTCGAGTGTCGCGGGGTGAAAGTCCCTCCCCGTAACTCCCACACGCGACACTAGGGACGGCGAAGGAACTCGAGGTCGTCGCGGAGTCGCACTTCGACAACCGAGAGCGAGTCGGACGACGCCTGCTCGGTGGATCGGGGACGCACGTGTTGCTCGAGATCGGGGAGCAGATACGCCGGAGGGACGTCCAGCGCCCGCGCGAGTCGGTAGACCGTCGACAACTGCGGGTCGGAGACGAACGGCTCACGGTTGCTGGTGCCGCGTTCGAGGTTCGAGATCTGATTGCGGTGCATGCCGCTGCGCTCGGCGAGCTGCTCTTGCGAGTAGCCGCGCTCCTTACGGATCACGAGCAGTCGGTGCCCGAACGAGTACGCGTACGTGTCCCAATCCAGGGACCCCCACCTCGCGACACTCACTCGATCCAGCCTTGTGGACGCACAACGCATTGTCTGCCCACCGTGTTGTGCAGGCGGTGTGGCTACACTGCGGCCATGGCCTACGACCTCGAATCATTCGACGAACCGTTCTTCGACGCCGCTCCGATGAAGTACACGATCGACGTGACGTTGCCCGTCGCGCCGAAGGTCGCGTGGGCCGAGTTCACGCGCCAGAACACCTTGGACTGGTGCCGCGCTCTCTCGTCGGTCACCTACACCTCACCGGAACCCCACCACGTCGGCACCACCCGGTCGATCGCGCTCGCGCCCGGACTCGTGAAGATGAACGAAGTGTTCTTCATCTGGGACGAGGACGCCGGGGCGTCGACCTATCGCCACGCCTTCCACGGAGTCCAAGCCAACATCCCCGGCCTGAAGAAGTTCGGCGAGTATACCGAGGTGTCTCCCGCTGAGCACGGCACACGCCTGGTGTGGAAGTTCGCGATGGAACTGGCCGGCGCGGGTCTGCCCCCGTTCCTGTCCGGTCCGATCGCGAACGGCGCCTTCGGGATGGTCCGCACGGACACGATCAAACACTTCGCAGCAATGTGAAAGAACTTCGGCACTGTCTGCCGCGCCATGCGCGGCAGACAGTGCCGAAGTTTCAACCGATTCACCGAACGGAACCGTTCACCTGTTTCATGCGTCCAATTGAGTATGGGGGACAAAAAATCGACGGCGGTGCGAGTCGCATGGCACCTCGCCGAACACGACGGCGTCATCACCACTGACGAAGCGCTCGCTCTCGGAATGAGCGGCGATCAAGTGCACCGGAGAGTCGCGTGCGGCCTGTGGGTCCCGCATGCACGATCGGTGTTCCTTTCGGCCGAGCATCGAATGACCGACGCCGCGCGGCTGCGCATCGCCCTGGCAGCGAACGGCGGGGTCGCCGATCGCTCGGCCGCGGCCTGGCTGCACGGCTTGATCGACGACCTCCACGACGAGGTGACACTGTCGGTGCCTCGCTCCACACACGGCGTCGCGTGCCGGGTGCCCACCGCCGTGCGGAGGCGGACGTTCCCCGCCGAAGACCTCACGAGGGTCCGCGGGCTCCCGACGACCGCTCTTCCGCTGACACTGCTCGCCGCAGCGTCTGAACTCGGAGTCGACGACGGCATCTCACTCATGGATCGTGCACTGCAGACTCGCTGCGTGACGCTGAAAGAACTTCGCGGTGCCCTGGAGCGGAACTCCGGCGCGTACGGCATGCGTTTGGCGCGGAGAATCCTGACGGCAGCCGAGGACCTGTCCGAATCGGAGTTGGAGCGGAAGTTCGTTCGGTTCCTGCGCAAGCACGGCATCGTCGGGTGGACCCAGCAGGTATGGATCGGTGGGCGGCGGATGGATTTCGTGTGGCCGGCCGAACGGATTGTCGTGTCTCTGCACGGATGGGCGTTCCACAAGTCGCATTCACGCTGGGAGACGGATCAGGAGACCACCAGCGCACTGGCCTCCCAGGGCTGGGTTCCGCTCATCTACACCTGGAAGCGGCTCGAGTTCCGGCCCGAGGGCATCCTCCGCGAACTGAGCCACACGCTCGAGCAGCGCCAGATCGCTGCCTGAATACAACTTCGGCACTGTCTGCCGCGCATAGCGCGGTCGACAGTGCCGAAGTTGGTCGACTTAGTCAGGCGAGAGCCTGATCGACGTCGGCGAGGAGATCGTCGGCGTCTTCGATGCCCACCGAGAGGCGGACGAGATCGTCCGGCACCTCGAGGAGCGAACCGGCGGTCGACGCGTGCGTCATGGCACCGGGATGCTCGATGAGCGACTCGATCCCACCGAGGGATTCGGCGAGCGTGAAGATCTTGGTCTTCGCGCAGAAGTCCAGGGCGGCCTGCTTGCCGCCCGCCACGCGGACCGAGATCATGCCGCCGAAGCGCTTCATCTGCTTGACCGCCGCCTCATGGCCCGGATGGCCTGCCAGGCCCGGGTACAGCACCGTGTTGATCTTCGGGTGCGCGACGAGGAAGTCGACGAGCTTCTCCGCGTTGTCGCTGTGGCGGTCCATGCGAACGGCGAGAGTCTTGATGCCGCGCATCGTGAGGTACGCGTCGAACGGGCCGGGGACGGCGCCCGCGCCGTTCTGCAGGAACGCGATGTCGGAGTCCAACTGCTCGTCGTTGGTGACGAGGGCTCCGCCGACGACGTCCGAGTGCCCACCGAGGTACTTGGTGGTCGAATGCAGGACGACGTCCGCGCCGAGCGTCAGCGGCTGCTGAAGGTACGGCGTCGCGAACGTGTTGTCGACGACGAGCTTCGCGCCCGCCGCGTGAGCGACGTCCGCGAGTGCCGCGATGTCGCCGACGTTGAGCAGCGGGTTCGTCGGGGTCTCGATCCACACCAGCTTGGTGTTGGGCTTGATCGCGGCGGCGACGGCCTCCGGGTCGACGACAGGCGCGACCGAGTAGGTGATCCCCCACTGGCTGAACACCTTGTCGATCAGACGGAACGTTCCGCCGTAGGCGTCGTTCGGGATGACGAGGTGATCACCCGGACGCAGGGTCGCACGGAGGAGGGCGTCGGTCGCGGCCATGCCGGACGAGAAGCCGCGGCCGTACGTGCCCGCCTCGATGGCCGCCATGTTCGCCTCGAGAACACGTCGAGTCGGATTGCCGGTGCGCGCGTACTCGAAGCCGTCGCGCATACCGCCGACGCCGTCCTGCGCGAACGTCGACGACGCGAAGATCGGCACGTTGACGGCACCGGTCTGCGGATCGGGATCCCAGCCCGCATGGATGGCCTTGGTCGAGAATCCGTGGTCGGTCATGTGGTTCAGTCCTCCTGCACTGCGGTGATCAGGTTGGGGGCGATCGGGTGGGTGCTGGCAAAAGCGAGAAGGTCGTGGCGTGTGATGACGCCGATCGGCTTGCCCTCGTCGACGACCATCAGGGCGTCGGACTCGCCGAGCGCCTTCATCGCGGCGGACACGGGCTCGCCCGAGCCGATGAGCGGGAACGCCTCGCCCATGTGCGCGGACACCGGGTCGGCGAGACTCGCCCGGCCCTCGAACACGGCGCTGAGCAGGTCGCGTTCGGTCACCGCGCCGTTGATCTCGCCTGCCATGATCGGCGGTTCGGCACCGACGACGGGCATCTGCGAGACGCCGTATTCGCGGAGGATCTCGATGGCGTCCCGCAGCGTCTCCTGCGGGTGCGTGTGAACGAGGTCCGGCAGGTTGCCCGTCTTTCCACGCAGCACGTCGCCGACGTTCGACTGCGGGACGTCGCCGCCGCCGAGCGGGGTGCGGAGGAAGCCGTAGCTGCTCATCCAGTCGTCGTTGAAGATCTTCGACAAGTAGCCGCGGCCGCCGTCGGGCAGCAGCGCGACGACGACTGCATCGGGCCCCTCAC
This sequence comes from Gordonia malaquae, assembly GCF_037148075.1. NCBI lineage: Bacteria > Bacillati > Actinomycetota > Actinomycetes > Mycobacteriales > Gordoniaceae > Gordonia > Gordonia malaquae. The sequence goes on from NZ_JBBCUB010000004.1 coordinate 332,894, forward strand.
GCTCGGCGACCTCGAGTGCGGCGACGATCACCATGCCGCACGAGCCGCCGACGAGCAGTCCTTCTTCGCGGGCGAGACGACGAGTCATCTCGAACGAGTCGGAGTCGGAGACGGCGATGATCTCGTCCGGCACGGTCGGGTCGTAGGCGGCGGGCCAGAAGTCCTCACCGACGCCTTCGACGAGGTACGGACGCCCCGATCCGCCGGAGTACACCGAGCCCTCGGGGTCGACGCCGACGACCTTCACGCCGCCGTCGGACACCTCTTTCAGGAAGCGACCGGTGCCGGTGATGGTTCCGCCGGTGCCGACACCCGCCACGAAGTGCGTGACCTTGCCGTCGGTATCGCGCCAGATCTCCGGACCGGTCGTCTCGTAGTGGCTCTGCGGGCCCGCCGGGTTGGCGTACTGGTTCGGCTTCCACGCTCCGGGGATCTCACGAGTGAGACGGTCCGAGACGTTGTAGTAGCTGTCCGGGTGCTCCGGCGGGACGGCGGTCGGGCAGACGACGACCTCGGCGCCGTAGGCGCGCAGCACGTTCCGCTTGTCCTCGGCCACCTTGTCGGGGCAGACGAACACGCACTTGTAGCCGCGCTGCTGCGCGACGAGTGCGAGTCCGACACCGGTGTTGCCGGACGTCGGCTCGACGATCGTGCCGCCCGGCTTCAGCTCGCCCGACTTCTCGGCGGCGTCGATCATCCGGGTGGCGATGCGGTCCTTGGAACTGCCGCCGGGGTTCAGGTACTCGATCTTCGCTGCGACCAGGCCCGATCCCGGCTTGACGACCGAGTTGAGCTTGACGAGCGGAGTGTTTCCGACCAGGTCCACGACATGATTGGCGATGCGCATGAGTCCATCGTCCCACCTCGCGGACGATTGCGGCGTACCGGCCCGATACATGACCGTAACTGTCTTGAACTGGAACACGTTCGCGTATCCTGGCGCTCATGGCAGAAGCAGTGATTGTGGCCCATGCTCGTTCGCCCATCGGGCGCGCAGGCAAGGGATCCCTCAAGGACGTCCGACCCGACGAACTCGCCCGGCAGATGATCGCCGCGGCACTGGCGAAGGTTCCTTCGCTCGACCCGACTCTGATCGAGGACATCCACCTCGGTATCGGCCAGCCCGGCGGACAGGGCGGCTACAACATCGCCCGTTCGGTCGCCGTCCAGCTCGGCCTCGACCACGTTCCCGGCGTGACCGTGAACCGCTACTGCTCGTCGTCGCTGCAGACGACGCGCATGGCGCTGCACGCGATCAAGGCAGGAGAAGGCGACGTCTTCATCTCGGCAGGTGTCGAGAGCGTCTCGAGCTTCGGCATCTCGGGCGGCGCCGACGGCGCGCCGAACTCGAAGAACCCGCTGTTCGACGAGGCTCAGGCTCGTACCGCGAAGACCGCAGAGGGCGGCGCAGGCGCGTGGCACGACCCCCGCGAAGACGGACTCATCCCGGACGTCTACATCGCGATGGGCCAGACCGCCGAGAACGTGGCGACCTACACCGGCATCTCCCGCGAGGACCAGGATCGCTGGGGCGTCTTGTCCCAGAACCGCGCCGAGGCGGCCATCAACAGCGGCTTCTTCGCGCGTGAGATCGACGCCGTGACCCTCCCCGACGGCACGGTCGTGTCGACGGACGACGGCCCGCGCGCAGGCACCACCTACGAGAAGATCTCGCAGCTGAACCCGGTGTTCCGCCCCGACGGCACCATCACCGCAGGCAACGCCTGCCCGCTGAACGACGGCGCCGCCGCGCTCGTCATCATGAGCGACGTCAAGGCCAAGGAACTCGGCCTGACCCCGCTGGCTCGCATCGTGTCGACGGCCGCCACCGGCCTGTCGCCGGAGATCATGGGCCTCGGCCCGATCGAGGCGATCAAGAAGGCACTGCGCGTCGCGGGCATGGGAGTCAGCGACATCGACCTGTTCGAGATCAACGAGGCGTTCGCCGTCCAGGTGCTCGGTTCGGCCAACGAACTCGGCATCGACCACGACAAGCTCAACGTCTCGGGCGGCGCGATCGCCCTGGGTCACCCGTTCGGCATGACCGGTGCGCGCATCACCACCACCCTGCTGAACAACCTGCAGACCTCCGACAAGCAGTTCGGCATCGAGTCGATGTGTGTCGGCGGCGGCCAGGGCATGGCGATGGTGCTCGAGCGCCTCAGCTGAACCTGAACGAACCCCAAGCGGGCGGCGCCGGAGCAATCCGGGGCCGCCCGTTTTTCTATGCCCGAAATCGCGTATTCGAATGTCGAGCATCCCACGGAACGAGACGAGGTGACTGAACTCACAGCCATGTGGATGTAACACCTGTGATTCGCGGTTCCGCTTATGTTTTTCACATAATCCGAGACAATTCGGCCATTCGGACGACAGAATGCAACACGGCGGGGTCATGCGGGTTACGGGAAATCAACATGCCCAGCTTGGCACGCATCCGACCTTAGTGTTACCTAAGTTCACAGTGAATCTTTCCCTGCGACACGGGGCATCGATCCGCTAATGTCACGTCCGAAGAATTTCTTACCCCCACATGTAGGAGCCCTGGATGACCGTCAAGACCACCTCGTTCGTGCGGCGCGCAGCCGTCGCGTCGGCTGCACTCGCAGTCGCTGCGACCGGCGTCATCGCGTCGACCGGAGACGCAGACGCCGCTCGTCTGCCCGGCGGCAGCAAGACCACCACCGGCATCGACGGCCAGGTCGTCAAGCTCTCGCGCACCGGTGAAAGCGTCCGCCCGCAGGTGTCCGTCGCCAACAACGGAGCAGGCCGCTCGGCCGCCGTTTCCGGCACATATTCGGCCAAGCTCAGCAAGGGCACCGGCTCGCTGACCGTCGGGTACCTCGTCGGCTGCCAGATCAACATCACCGGACTCGAAGGCGGACTGTCGGGCACCATCTCGGCCGGCGCTCCCACGCTGAGCGGTTCGCTCTCGGTCCCGCTGAAGCCGGGCGAGGTCAAGTTCATCAAGAGCGACGGACTGTCGCTGAAGAAGGGCCACGGCACCGTCCTGGTCGACTCCTTCCAGATCAACGTTGAGCAGTGCGGCGGCTACGCCTCGGCTCGCTCGGTGGTCCAGGTCCTCGCGGCCGACGGCTTCACCGCTGAGGACGGCGCGATCTCCGGCGCCAGCGGCTTCGTGCAGTCCACCCTGTACGGCAAGCCCTTCAGCCTCTCCTGACCCCGACGACTCTGCATAAGGACTCACAGATCATGAAGAAGAACTCCCGCATCCTCGCCGTCGCAGGTGTCGTCGGCGCCGCAGCAATGGCCTTCACCGGCGTCGCCGCAGGCCACGCCGACGCAGGCAAGCTGCCCGGCTCGTTCAAGCACAAGAACCTCGGTGACGGCAACGGCATCACGATCCGTCTCTACGACGAGTCGGTCCGTGTCTCGCGCGCCGTCACCAACATCCCCACGAGCCGCGAGGCATGGGTCACCGGCAAGATCGCCGTGAGCACCACGGGCGATATCGAAGGCGCAACCATCACGGCCGGTTACCTCGTCGGCTGCCAGCTGAACTTCGGTGCCGACGCAGGTGCAGGTACCGGCGACATCGCACTCGACAGCCCGTCGCTCGAAGGCGCCTCGGGCACCGGCGGCTTCAACCTCGGCCCCGGCGAGGCCGGGTTCTACCCGATCATCAAGGCATCGGTCGACGGTGAAGATGTCAACAGCATCAGCTTCGCGAACGGCCGTGGCGGCCTCGCCTACAGCCAGGAGCGCTTCGGCGTCGACGGCTGCGCAGGCCACGCCTCGGCTCGTGCGCTCGTGAAGGTCCAGGTCTCGACCGACACCTTCAAGGGCAACGTCACCACCTACGGCAAGCCGTTCAGCCTCGGCTGACCCGCTCCAGTAGCGAACAGCGCAACGATCCCCGCGCGCGTACTCTCATCACCGTGAGTACACGCGCGGGGATCGTCGTCACTGGCACCGAAGTTCTGAGCGGGTGGATCACGGACCGGAACGGCCCGTGGGTGTCCGCCAGACTCGCCGATCTGGGTGTGGACGTCGTCCATCTGACGGTGTGCGGCGACCGGCCTGCCGATCTTCTCGCGCAGCTGCGATTCCTCGCGTCCGAGGGGGTCGACCTGATCGTCACGACCGGAGGCCTCGGACCGACCGCCGACGACCTGACCGTGGCCACTGTCGCCGAATTCCTCGATCGCCCGCTCGAGCAGGATCCGGCGATGCGGCAGACCATCGAGACGGTGATCCGCACGTGGCGGCAAGTGCCGGACGGCATTGCGCTCCCCTCTTCATTGGAAGCCGCAATCGACAAACAGGCGCTCGTGCCACTTGGAGCGCAGGCCATTCCTCCGTCGGGTACCGCACCCGGGGTCGCAGTGCCGTCGTCGGACACGCTCCCGGCCGTCCTCGTGCTCCCCGGGCCGCCCCACGAATTGCAGGCGATGTGGCCTGTCGCCGTCCGGACCGCGCCGATCGTCGACGCGATCGCCGGGCGAGTTCTCCACGAACAGAAGACGATCCGCGCGTACGGATTGTCCGAGCCCGATCTTGCAGTCACTCTGCAGGACGCCGAGTCGGAAGTGCCCGACCTCGCCGGCGTCGAAGTGACAACCTGCATGCGAGGCGGGGAACTCGAAATAGTCAGCCGATTCGACGGCCACGCGGCGAGCATCTACAACCGCCTGCAGGATCTGCTCCTGGCCCGACACGGTGAGCGCATCTTCTCCACCGACGCCTCAACGATCGACGACGTTCTCGTCGGACGGCTGAACGGGCGAACGATCGCAACCGCCGAATCGTGCACGGGCGGTCTCGTCGCCGCGCGGTTCACAGATCGTGCCGGGTCGTCGGCCTACATGCTCGGCGGCGTCGTCTCGTACTCGAACGACGTCAAGACCGGTGTCCTCGGCGTGCCCGCCGACCTGATCGACGAACTCGGTGCCGTCAGCGAACCCGTCGCCGCCGCCATGGCCGACGGCGCTCGCGAAGTGATCGGCTCCGACATCGCGGTCTCCACCACCGGCATCGCCGGTCCCGGCGGCGAGCGCCCCGGCAAACCCGTCGGCACCGTCTGCTTCGGCCTGTCGATCGCCGGGCGGGACACCGTCACCGTCACCAGGCAGTTCCCCGGCGACCGCGACTCCGTGCGTCGTCTCGCGACCACCGCCGCGCTGCACATGATCGCCCGAGCGCTCGAGGACGGCTGATGGGACGACGCGATCGATCCGATCTCCCGATGCCGGAGGTCCGGTCCGCACAGTTCCTCACCATCACGACCCGATCACCGGACCCCACCGAACCCGACGACGGGTGCCGCCCGTCGGTCGCCGCACGCATCCGATCGATGGGCGATGCACGCCTCGGCGCCGTCGCGCTCCTGACGGCGACACTCGCTGCGATCGTCTGGGCCAACGTGTCGTACACGAGCTATCACGACTTCTGGGATCTGAGGGTCGGAGCGTTCATCGGCGACGCGCGGCTCGATTTCACGATGCACTCGATCGTGAACGACGCCCTGATGGCGATCTTCTTCTTCTCGGTCGGACTCGAGGTGCGTCGTGAGTTCTCGATCGGCGAGCTCACCAACACTCGGCGTGCACTGGTCCCCGTGATCGCCGCACTCACCGGCCTCGTCATCCCGGCGGTGCTGTTCGCAGTGATCGCGTCGAGCACCGGACACGCGGGCGCGTGGGGTGTGGTCATCTCGACCGACACGGCGTTCCTGGTCGGCGCACTCGCCCTCATCGGGCCTTCCGCGCCGGGACGCCTTCGAGTGTTCCTGTTGGCACTCGCCGTCGTCGACGACATCGGCGCCCTCGCGATCATCGCAGGCGTCTACACCGACGACCTCACCCTGTGGCCGCTCGTCGTCGCCGCGGCGGGGCTCGGAGGCGTCTACGCGACCCGGTACCTGCCGCAGGGGCGGGCGCTGGTATACGCGCTTCTCGCGCTCGTCGTGTGGACTGCTTTCCTCGAATCCGGAGTCCATCCGACGCTGGCGGGCGTCGCGGTCGCGATGGTGGTGCCGGTGTACCGTCCGGATCGTCGGCAGGTGGAGCATGCGCTCGATCTGGCGCGATCATTCCAGCAGTCCCCCAACACGAAGTACGCCCGAGCCGCGGCGAACAGTCTGAGGTCGTCGATCTCAGTGAACGAACGCCTGCAACTCGCGTACGCCCCGTACATCGCCTTCATCGTCCTGCCGTTGTTCGCGCTGGCGAACGCCGGCGTCCGACTGGACGGCGACATCCTGGCTGCAGCACTTCGGTCACCGCTCACCTGGGGTGTCGTGGTGGGCCTGGTCGTCGGCAAGTTCGTCGGCGTCTTCGGTTCGTCCGCCGTTCTGAAGAAGCTCGGCGTCGGCGAGTTCGGGCCCGGCCTCACCCTTGATCGCATCGCCGGAGGCGCGGCCCTCTGCGGCATCGGATTCACGATCTCGTTGTTCATCATCGAACTCGCCATCGACGATCCGGCCGCTCAGAACGAGGCCCGCGTCGGTGTCCTCATCGCATCGGTCCTCGCCTTCGCACTGGCGACAGTCATCTTCCGGGTCGCCGAACGCCTCCGTCCCTCCGACGACGCGTCGCACCTGCTGGCTCGGCCGGTCGACCCTCGCCGCGATCACATCGCCGGACCGGTCGACGCACCGCTCACCATGGTCGAGTACGGCGACTATCAGTGCGACTTCTGCCTCCGCGCGTCGGGCGCGATCGACGAGGTGCGGCATGCCCTCGGCGATGAGCTCCGTTACGTGTGGCGCCATGCACCGTTGGAACATCATCACCCCAACGCCGTCGCCGCCGCGGAGGCGTCGGAGGCCGCCGCCCGCCAGGGTGCGTTCTTCGCGTACGGCAAGACTCTGATGACCGATCAGGATCGACAGCTTCCGTCCGACATCATCCGTCGGGCCGAGGAACTCGGACTCGACGTCGACCAGTTCTCCGACGATCTCGCCTCAGCCGAGGTGTCGGCCCGAGTTCGCGACGACATGCTCGACGCCGAGGCGATGGACATCACAGCGGTTCCGACGTTTTATGTCAACGGCCGACGACTCGTCGGTCCGCACGACGCGCAGACCCTGATCCGCCAGCTGAGAGCGACGGATCCCCGCGTGAGCTGACTGCGTCAGTGCACCGGCTCGACGTCCAGTTCGTGTTCCACGGGCTTCGGCGCCTTCACGAGGAGTCCGAGCGCCACGACCACGATGCTCAGGCATCCGGCGACGAGGAACACGGTCCGCACTCCGTCGGTCATGGCGATGTCCGCAGCGTCGCCGGCGTCGACACCATTACGTGCGACGACTGTCATGATCGTGATGAACAGCGCGGTGCCTGCGCCTCCGCCCACCTGCTGCAGCGCACCCAGTGCGGCGGAGCCGTGCGAGTACAGCGAAGGCTTGAGGGAGCCGAGGCTCAACGTCATCAGCGGGGTGAACGTCGCCGCGAGACCCACGCAGAGGATCATGTTGGCGCCCATGAGCAGCCAGAACGAGGTGTCCGGGGTGATCAGAGTCATCAGCCACACGGCGCCCGCGATCAGCAGACTTCCCGGGATCACCAGGATCCGCGGGCCGCGGAGGTCGTAGATCCGCCCGATGAACGGCGACGATATGCCCATCAGGAGGCCACCGGGAAGCGTGATCAGACCGGTCGCGAGCGGGCTCATGCCGAGTACTTCGTGCGCGAACAGCGGGACGACGATGAACGTTCCCATCATGGTCGCCATCGCGACGACCACCAGGACCACTGAGAGCGAGAACGAGCGTGAGGTGAACACGCGCAAGTCGAGCAGAGCCCGGTCGTCGGTCTGCAACTGCAGCTGACGTCCGATGAACGCCGCGAGCCCGATCGCGCCGACGACGAACGGGATCCAGATCGGCATCGCAGCCTTGCCGTCTGCCGCCTCGCCGATCGCGACGAGGCCGTAGACCAGGCCGCCGAAGCCGAGGACCGACAGCGGGATCGAAAGGTAGTCGATGCGGGCCGACGACCGCTCACCCACCGGTTCGACGAACTTCGCGCCGACCGCCGTCGCGACGACTGCGAACGGCAGCACCACACCGAACACCCACCGCCAACTGAGGTGATCGAGGATCAGGCCCGACATAGTGGGACCGAGCGCAGGCGCGACGGCGATGACGACGGAGATGTTGCCCATCATGACGCCTCGGCGGTCCTCCGGAACGAGCGTCATCACCGTGGTCATCAGCAGCGGCAGCATCACCGCGGTGCCGAGCGCCTGCACCACGCGGGCCACCAACAGCACTTCGAAGCCGGGCGCGACGACCGCGATCGTCGTGCCGACGGTGAACAGCGTCATCGCGACGAGGAACATCGTCCGCGTGCCGAACATCTGGATCAGGAAGCCGGTGAGCGGGATGACGACGGCCATCGTCAGCATGAAGATGGTGGTCAGCCACTGCCCCTGGCTCGGCGGGACACCCAGGTCCGTCTGGAGGATCGGGAGCGCGACGCTCATCACCGTCTCGTTGAGGATCACCACGAAAGTCGCGACGATCAACGTGCCGATGATGGTGTAGTCCTTGCGATTCACTGAACAAGGAAACCCCGCGTCCCCCGAACGATGCAAACGAGTTATCAGGTGCGGCTTGCCAGATAGTGATTTAACTAGTTAAATCAGTGCTGTGAACCTCGCCTACGAACTTCACGACCTCGTCCGAACCCTGGACCGCCAGGCCGACGAGATCCTGCGAACAAGGGATCTCGGCTACCTCCGCTACGTCGCACTGATCATCATCGACGAGCACCCCGGCATCAGCGGCCGCCAGCTGGCTCACGCCGTCGGAGTGAGCGACGCCGCGTCGAGCGGCATCGTCCGCAAGCTCGAAGCGGCCGGCCTCGTTCACGACGTGTCGCCAGACGGATCCGGACGCACCAGGAACTGGACCGCCACACCTGAAGGCATCGCGCTCCGGCGTGAGTGCGACGAACTCGTCGGCGACGGACTCGGCGACACCGCTCGCCGCATCGGACTCGATCCGATGGAGCTCGCCCACACCATCCGCGCGTTGCACAATGCGCTCCGAACCTCGGAGGATCAGAAATGAGCACAGCTCTCGCCGTGGTGGCCGCCGTCGCGTTCACCGTCCGATTGATCATCTTCGCCGCACTGCACGTGGTCGGCCGCTCGTACAATCCGGTGCGGCACGCGGTCAGCGACTACGCAGTCGGGCCGACGCGCGGTCTTTCGACCGCCATGACGGTCGTGACCGCCGCCGGTTGGGCGGCCCTGGCCGCCGCCGTGTGGACTGGGCTTCCCGCGTGGTCGGACAAAGGGCAGGCCACCGCACTACTCCTCGCCCTCGCCGCCGTCTTCGCGGTGTTGCCGCTGGCGCCGACCGATCTCCAGGGCGCCGCCGTCACCACGATCGGCAGGCTTCACTACGTGTTGGCGATCACCTGGTTCGCGATCTCCTACTCGCTGACGGGGAACTTCAGCCGATGGATGTCCGACGCTGTCGGCGGCACGGCGGCGTCAGTCGCCTCCGCCCTGCACATCGTGGCGCTGGTGTCGCTGATCGTGCTGGTCGTGGCCCTGGTCACTCCACTTCGACGACGCCTGTTCGGCATCGCCGAGCGGGTGTTCATCGTGGCGATCTCGGTGTTCTATCTGTTGGTCGCCATCGGTTTGCTGCTCTGACCACGACGCACAAAAAAAGCCGTCGCCCCGGCTTCCATGAGGGAAGCCGGGGCGACGGTTGAGATGAGTCAGTCCGTGACTAGTCGCTGTTCAGGTAGCTGAGCAGACGCAGGATCTCGACGTACAGCCAGACCAGGGTCACGGTGAGGCCGAGTGCAACGCCCCACGACGCCTTCGCCGGAGCGCCCGCGCGGATCAGTTCGTCGGCCGAATCGAAGTCGATCAGGAACGAGAACGCCGCGAGGCCGATGCAGACGAGCGAGAAGATGATCGCAATCGGGCCACCGTCGCGCAGGCCGAGACCGGTGCCGCCGTTGAAGAATCCGACGACCAGGTTGCCGATGACCATCACCAGGACACCGAAGATGCCCGCAGTGATCATGCGGGTGAAGCGCGGGGTGACGCGGATGGCGCCAACCTTGTAGACGACGAGCATGCCGACGAACACGCCTAGCGTGCCGAGCACCGCCTGGCCGATCATGACGCCTGCGGACGTGTCGCTGATCGTCAGATTGCCGAAGACGAACGAGATCGCACCGACGAAGAGGCCTTCGAAGGCCGCGTACGCGAGAACGATCGCCGGGTTGTCCTGCTTGCGACCGAAGCTCGCGATGAGGACCAGAACGAGGCCGCCGATGGCGCCGACGCCCATGATCGGCGCAGCGATCGACATCTGCGCGTCGACGGTGTCACGACCGCTGATCACGAAGTATGTGGCTACCGCGAACAGGATGACCGTGCCGAGCGTCATCGCGGTCTTCGTGACGACGTCGTCGATGGTCATCGGGCGAGTACCGGCCTGCGGCTGGTAACCCGGCTGCGTGTACTGCTGGTTGTACTGCTGCTGGCCGTAGGTCATCGCGCCCTGGCCCGCACCGGCCATCCCGGTGCCGAACGTGGCGTATCCACCTGCGTTCTGCTGCTTGTTGTCTTTGACAACGCCCCGCATGATCGGGTTGCTGCTCTCTCGCACTGTCCGCTCCTTAGACGAATGGGTGCTTTCCACGACTGGTTCGATCAGTTCAACGAACGTCGAAGCCGATTGGTTCCCACTTTACCGGTACTTGACTCAAGCCGGAGCAGACGGCGCGCATCGCCGCCTCGGCGGTCGCCAGATCGTCACCCCACGGCAGACCCGGCTTGGTGACCATCAGCGACGCGACGCCGTGCGCAACGGACCACACCTGCATCACCACCGCGACCGGATCGCCTTCAGCTATCAGTCCCGCCGCCATCGCCTCTTCGATGGTCTCCCGGATGTGACCGAACGCCGACGACAGCAGCACCTCGTCGGTGAGGCTCGGCTCCCCCGCTCGGGTGACCCGCGAGAACGTGGTGCGGAAGACGACGTCGTTCTCGATCGCGAACCGCACATACGCAATCCCCTGCGCGACGGCTCGGTGCCACAGATCGTCGATGCCCTCGGCCGCCGCCATCATCACGTCGTCGAACCGCTCGTAGTAATTGGCGCAGACCGCGTCGAGCAACTCGTCCTTGTCCTGGAAGTGCAGGTAGATCGACGGCGGCGTGACGCCGACTCGCTGCGCGACGGCACGGATTGACACCGCATGCGCACTCCCCATCTCGATGAGCAGGTCGGTGGTCGCATCGAGTATCTCGTCGGCGAGCTGATCCCCGGCGCCACGGGGAGACCGCGGGCGCGACACGTTGTCGGTCATCACTCCTCCTTCAACCCGATCCGATCATGGAGTCTGCGGAGCGGCGCGGGCGCCCACCAGTTCCACAGGCCGGCCAGCCGCATGAACGCCGGCACCAACAGCATCCGGATGATCGACGCGTCCATCAACACCGCGAGTGTCAGACCGACGCCGAACATCCGCATGAACGACACCTCCGACGCCGCGATCCCCGCGAACACGATCGCCATGAGAAGTGCCGCCGCGGTCACGACGCGACCGGTGCGGGCGAGGCCGACGGCGACAGCGTGGTCGTTCGCCTCCTTCGTCCGGTCGGATTTGAGCCACTCCTCGCGGATACGTCCGAGGAGGAACACCTCGTAGTCCATGGACAACCCGAATGCGATGCAGAACATCAGAATCGGCATCGTCGCCACGAGATAACCCTGCGGCGTGGTGTCGAAGCCGCCGAGGTGCCCCTCCTGGAAGATCCAGACCATCGCGCCGAACGTCGCCGACAGCGACAGAATGTTCAAGACCAGCGCCTTGAGCGGCAGGAACACACTGCCGGTGAACAGGAACAGGAGTACGTAGGTCGCGACGGCGATGATGATCAGCACCCACGGCAGGTAGTGGAACATCGCGCTCACCACGTCGTTGTTGACCGCGGCAAGCCCGGTGAACGACACCGTCGACCCCGCGGGCCGGTCCACGGCGCGCAGCGCCTCGATCTGGTCCTGGCCGGTGTCGCCCATCGGTTCCACGTCGGTTGCGATGCTCACGAGCGCGACTCCCCCGACCGAGTCGGCCGGGTCGCCGGGTGCCACCGGCTTCCCCTGGACGAACGTTCCCACCGGCGAGGTGACGGCCGCGACCGCGTCGACCTTCGAGAGGTCGGCCACGTAGCTCTTCAACTCCGCCTCGGCGACGCCGCCTTCGACCACCGCGATCGCGGTAGCACCCGGTTCCTGCGCGTACTCGGCACGCGTCTCGTCGGCCATCGAGTGCACGCTCGCGTCCTTCGGAAGCACCCGTTCGTCGGGAAATCCGAACTTCAGCGACAGGAACGGCGCGCCGAGGATCAGCAGCAGGACGGGCACGACGATCGCCACCGGGACAGCACGTCGCAGCACCGCCTGCGACACCCGGTACCACCCCGACTCCTCGATCGGCGCGGTTGCTCGCGCCTGGTCTGCCGCCGGATCGACCGGCCGTCGCCTCAGCTTGCGCCATGCCTTGCGGACGTTCAATGCGTCGACACGGTCGCCGAGGACCATCAGCAACGCGGGAGTCAGCACCAGCGCCGCGATCAGCGCGACGAGAACCACCCCGACTCCGGCGTACGCGAAGGACCGCAGGAAGTACATCGGGAAGATCGCGAGCGCCGCCAACGACAGCGCGACGGTGACCGCGGAGAATGCGACCGTGCGTCCAGCGGTGTCCATGGTCCGGATGATCGCGGCGCGACGGTCCCGTCCGTTCGACACCTCTTCGCGGTAGCGGGTGACGATGAGCAGGGTGTAGTCGATCGCGAGCGCAAGACCCATCGCGGTGGTGAGGTTGAGCGCGAAGATCGAGACGTCGGCGAAGCCTGCGATGACCCGCAGCAGCGCGAGCGTGCCGACGATGGCCGCACCGCCGACGAGTACCGGGAGTGATGCCGCGACAACGCCTCCGAAGATGACGATGAGCAACAGGAAGCTGATCGGGATGGCAATGGCCTCGGCGACGGCGAGGTCTTTGCTCGTCTGCTTGTTGATCGTGCCGTAGACCAGCGCCATTCCGCCGGTCTGAATGCGCACGCCGTGCCGCTCACCACCGAGCAGGTCGCGGAGTTCCTCTGCGTTCTTGGGCGCATGCTCGTCGCCGCCGGCGATGGACGCCACGATCTGAGTGGACGACTTGTCGGTGCTGAGCAGCTCACCGGCGAGATTCGGCGAGTTCCACACCGTCAGGACAAGTTGCTGCACGTATCCGCCACGTGCGACGGACTTGCCGTCGAAGATCGCGAGGATCTCGTCCCGCGTGGCGATGGAGTTCTTGTCGACCGTCATGTCGACGCCGGGCGCGCCGTCGAGCTTGACGACGAACTGCATCCCGCCGCGGTCGAACGTGTCCCGGAGAACGTTGTTCGCGTGAGTCGACTCCGAACCGGGGTCTTCGTACCCTCCGGCGAGCATCTTCCCCGCCGCCCCCGCGCCGTACACGGCACAGAGCGCAAGGATCACGACAGCGACGGCGAGGACCGCGCGTGGAGCGGAAAGGATCCGTTCGGTCATCCGTGCCAGCACGTCGACCTCCTGACTTCGTTCGATCACTGTTATCGCGATTAAGTTACCACCATTAAGTTAACGCCGGAAAGAGCAAAATCGTGCCACCTGAACCTCGACAGATTGGCATAAAACCTGTTCTAATTCGCATGTGTCCCCGATCACAGATGATGAGAGTGCGCAGGTAGCGCGCCCAAGCGAATCCCAGCGCGACCCGGAATGGCTTCGCGACCGACTCGACACATGGCTCAAGTCGCATGAGGGCGACGACGCCGCCGTCCTGACCGTCGAACTGCCGTCGGCCAACGGGATGTCGAGCGAGACGCTGTTGGCCACGGCCCGCATCGCAGGCGTCGAGCAGAGCCTCGTCGTCCGAGTGGCACCGATGGCCGACAGCGACCCGGTGTTCCCGTCGTACGACCTCGACGGACAGTTCAATCTGATCCGCCACGTCGCCGATCACACCGACGTCCCACTTCCGACCCTGTGGTGGTCCGAGCCGAGTCCGGATGCGCTCGGAGCCCCCTTCTTCGTCATGGGACGCGTCGACGGCATCGTGCCCCCAGACGTGATGCCGTACACCTTCGGGTCGTGGGTGTCCGAGGCGACCGACGAGCAGCGCCGCACTCTGATGTCGGAGTCGGTCGGCGTGCTGGCCGCGGTGCACGCCGCGCCGTTGCCCGCCGTCGGCGTCACGCTGCACAACCCGGGCGAGACGCCCCTGCGCGGACACGTGCACCGCCTCCGCGAGTTCTACGACTGGGCCTCGCAGGGTCGCGCAGGCGCGCCGCTGATCGAGCGCGCTTTCGCCTGGGTGGAGGAGAACTTCCCCACCGAGGAATCCGACCCGGTGCTCATCTGGGGCGACGCCCGCATCGGCAACATCATGTACCGCGACTTCGCGCCCGTCGCCGTGCTCGACTGGGAGATGGCGACCGTCGGGCCCCGCGAACTCGACATCGCGTGGATGATCTTCATCCACAGGTTCTTCCAAGACCTCGCGGAGCTCGCCACACTCGAGGGCCTGCCGACCTTCCTGAGCCGCGAGGACGTCGCCGCCGAGTACGAGCGTCGCACCGGCCACACCCCGCGTGACCTCGACTTCTACATCACCTACTCGGCGTTGGTGCACGCCGTCATCATGTTCCGCATCAACTGTCGGGCAATCCATTTCGGGCAGGCCGCCGAACCGGCCGATCCGGACGACATGATCCTGCACCGCGCCACAGTGGAAGCCATGATGGCCGGGACCTACTGGCCTCTCGACTCCGCCCCTCGACTGCGCTCGGGGACCCCACGAGGAACAGAGGAAGCATGAGCCATTCAGCCCTGTCCGAGATGGACGACTACCCGATCCATCAGATCGCCGAGGTGGTCCGCCACGTCGGGACGTCCGATCGCAACTTCTACGACCGGTACTACTTCAACTGCCACGGCGACATGCGCGGCGACAGCGCCGAGCCGTGGCTGATCGTGGGGCTCGGCGTGTACCCGAACCTCGGCGTCGTCGACGGGTTCGCGGTAGTTCGCCACGGCGACGAGCACATCGTGGTCCGCGCGTCGAAGGCGTTGGGAGACAATCGGAACGATCTGACAGTCGGACCGCTGAAGGTTGAGGTGCTCGACGGCCTGCAGCGCTTGCGCGTGTCGCTGGCGCCCGGGCACGGCGACGTCTCGTTCGATCTCGTCTTCGACGCCGACGGCCCCGCCGCCCTCGAACCGCGTCACTACCAGCGCCAACTCGAGCGCGTCACGTTCGACACCATGCGGTTCGTGCAGACCGGCCGGTGGACGGGGTCGCTCACCGTCGACGGCGACGACTTCGACGTCCAGCCGGACACCTGGCGAGGCAACCGTGACCGGTCGTGGGGTGTGCGTCCCGTCGGCGAGGCCGAGCCGCCCGGGCGCCGTGCCGCCGAGACCGACGCGACGTCGTTCTTCTGGATCTACTCGGTGATGCGTTTCGCCGACTACTCGATCGTCGTGATCGTGCAGGAACTACGGACCGGCGAACGGATCATGGGCGACGCCCGCCGCGTGTGGAACGATCCGACACGCGAACCGGAATGGCTCGGTCGGATGGAGCACGAGGTGGAGTTCGTCTCCGGGGGGCGGGAACCGTCCGGCGCCACCCTGCGCTTTGTGAAGCCGTCCGGGGAGTCGACGTCGGTGCGCTGCGAACCGAAGGTCGCGAACTTCATCGGCTTCGGGACCGGTTACGGCCTGGAACAGGACTGGCGACACGGGATGTGGCAGGGCGACGAGAAGGTCGAAGCCGTCCGCAACAAGGTGTCCGAACTGGACCCGACCATGAAGATGTTCTGCCCGATCGACCACTACGCGACGTTCACGTACACGGACGGCGATGCCGTGGTCAGCGGGGACGGACTGTTCGAGTTCGCGGTCATCGGACCGCACGACCAGTATGGGTTCGCCGAGTACATCGACGTCGCGCCGTAGCCTCGCGCGAGTGGTACCGCTGAGCGCCGCCGAGGTCCTCACCAGCATCGGTCATGCCGAGCGGTACCACTCGCGCGATCTACAAATCGGTCAGTGCATTCCGCGGCGGACGGCGAGCACAAAATCGCCCATGTTGGTGATCAGCTCATCGACGGCGGACGGATCCGGTCGGTAGTCGACACGATCGAGTTCGTCGCCGATGAGGCCGAACAGGCCGCCGATCACCGCGAGGGCGATCGCCCCGACGTTCTCGGGCAGGTCGTCGCCGGATCGCTCCCAAGTCGAGACGACCAGGCTCGACGCACCGCGCCGGTTCTCGCGACGAAGCTTGTCGATCCGAACCGTGATTCCGCCTGCGACGCCGAACGTGACGATGCTGACGCGTGGATCGTCGGTGAGCGCGTGGGCGAGCGCGCCGACGAGTGCCCGAGTCGTCGTCTCCTCGTCGACGTCGTCGTCCGGGATCGCCTCGACGACCCTGGTGAACGTCCGTTCCGTGCACCGCTGCAACAGCGCTACGTAGCACTCTTCTTTGTTGCGGAAATGCTCGTAGAAGGCCTTGTTGCCAACCAGTGCGGTCTGGCACAGGGCTTCGATGGTCGTGCCGGCGAAGCCGGCCGTGGCGAACATCTCGAGCGCCGTGTCCAAGAGCAGCTGTCGTCGACGCTCGGCTCGTTCGGCTGCGTCGAGCCCGAGAATCACTCGTCCGGTGTCGTCAGGGGGTTTGGTCATGCGCGCCACACAGCGAACTGTAACGCGTTCTACTTCTTGGGTGTGTCAGTTCTGTGGGACAGCGCAGCCGTCTGGCCCGCACGCATCGCCGTCAGCGATGAGCGTCGGCCCCGGACGATCCGCCCACGCCTTCGCCAGAGCCTGCGCGAACACCTCCGACGACTGCGCCCCCGACACCGCATACTTGCGATCGAAGACATAGAACGGGACACCGCCGACGCCGAACTCCTGGGCCTGCGCCTCGTCGCGTCGGACCTCGTCGGCGTAGCGCGATGGATCGTTGAGCACCTCGCGGACTGCGGCCTCATCGAAGCCCGCACCCGTCGCGACCTGCACGAGCCTGTCATCGTCGCCGAACAGCGGAGCCTGCTCGGCGAAGTTCGCGACGTACAGCGCGTCGAGCATCTGCTCCTGACGGCCGAGCTGAGCCGCCCACTGCAGCAGGCGGTGCATGTCGAACGAATTGCCGTAGTCCCGGCCCGACGTCACGTACTCGAGGCCCGCCTCATTCGCCGCGGCACCGAGCTGCCGTTCGCCGTCGGCAGCCTGCTCCAGCGTACGACCGTACTTCTGTGCCAGGTGCTCCACCACGCTGCCGGACGTTCCCGCGGGAATCGTGGGGTCGAGCTCGAACGAACGGTGAGTGACGGAGACCGACTCGCGTCCATCGAACTCGGCGAGAGCGTCGTTGAAGCGCTTCTTTCCGAGGTAGCAGAACGGGCAGTTGACGTCGGTCCAGATCTCGACCTGCATGTGCGTAGCGCCTCCAAAACAGAATGACTCAATCAGTCTTCTGCAACGCCGGTGCCGGCGTGGATGTTCCCGGCATCCGCAGTGCGAGCAGCGCACCGGCGGCGGTCAGGACGACCGTCCACCAGAACGCGTCACGGAATCCGGCGGCGCCTGCCGTCCCCGCAGTGAGGACAACGGCGACGATCGCGGTCCCGACCGACCCGCCGACCTGCTGGAACGTCCGCGTGACCATCGACGCGTCGTGCTTCATGTCCGATGGCAGCCCGACGAACGACGCCGACATGATCGGGCTGAGCAGCACGCCGAGTCCGAGACCCCGGATGAACAACGCTGTCATCAGCCACCAGAGAGGCGTGTCGACGTCGACAAGTGCAAAAGGAATCGTTGCCGCGGCAACCACCGCAAAACCTGCGACCGCGACCCGCCTGGCGCCGACCGCATCAGTCAGTCGGCCGCCGATCGTCCGGCTGGCGAGGGCGCCGACGCCCTGCGGGACCAGGACGAACGCAGCGGCGAGGACCGATTCTCCACGGATCTGCTGGAGGTACAGCGGCAGCGCCAGCATGGCGCCGAACGACGTCACGCCGAAGAAGAACAGTGCGACGGACGACGATGCGACCGCTCGTCGTCCGAGCACCCGCACGTCGACGAGCATCGGGCGACGGGGATTCAGGCCACGCACCACGAAGCCCGCGAGCAGGACCAGGCCGATGGTCGCCGGGATCAGCACGTCTGCCCGAACGAACCCCGCGTGAACGTTGGACAAGCCGAGAAGCACACCCACGAGTCCCGGCGCGAGCAGCATCAGACCGACCCAGTCGAGCGGTGTCCGGCTCTGCGACCGGTCGTCCGGAATCCGACCGGAAAGCGCGAGCGCGATGAGGCAGACCGGAACGTTGACGAGGAACAGCCACCGCCAATCCAGCCAGTTGAGGATGACGCCGCCGACGACGGGTCCCAGAATCGGGCCGAGGGCGGTGGGGACGCTCACCATCGCTACGAGTCGGCCGAGGGCACGCCCGCCGCTCGCCGCCACCAGTACGGACGTCATCAACGGGAACAGCAATCCTGCACCCAGGCCTTGGAGCACGCGGAACACGATGAGCGCGTGGATGTTCCAAGCTGAC
This sequence comes from Gordonia malaquae, assembly GCF_037148075.1. Taxonomy (NCBI): domain Bacteria; kingdom Bacillati; phylum Actinomycetota; class Actinomycetes; order Mycobacteriales; family Gordoniaceae; genus Gordonia; species Gordonia malaquae. The sequence goes on from NZ_JBBCUB010000004.1 coordinate 351,503, forward strand.
GCGCACAGCACCGACCCGAGCAGGAACACTGCGAGACCGGTCCGCCACACCGTCCTAGATCCGAATCGCAACGCCGACCAGCCGGCGAGCGGAACCGCGACAGCGAGTGCGAGCAAGTAGCCGGTGTTGGTCCAGCCGATGGTGTCGACGGATGCCGACATCGCCGCGGCCAGGCGATCGAAGCCGATGGTCACGATGGTGGTGTCCAGGATCGGTGCGATCAGCCCGGCGATGACGGCGACCGCCACCCGTTTGGCTTCGGCAGGTATCGCGTCGAGCGTCTGAGTGCTCATGAAACCTCTTTAGACTCAGTTGCGTATCTTATCTGCCGCCGACTGTAGGCCGATGAGATAAGATGCGCAAGTGACTCTTAATGAGAAGCCGACGCGCAGGCGCGGAGCCGAGCTGGAAGCAGCGCTGCTCGACGCGGCGTGGGAACAGCTGACCGAGCGCGGATACGCCGGATTCACGTTCGAGGCCGTCGCGGAGCGAGCCGGAACGTCGCGACCGGTCCTGTACCGGCGGTGGTCGTCGCGCACCGAACTCCTGCAGGCGACCATCCGTCACCACGGAGCCGCCGAAGACGTGTCGGCGCCCGACACCGGGAGCCTGCGCGGCGACCTGCTCGCCGCTCTGCGTCGCTCCAACCAGCGACGATCAAACTTCCTCGTCCTGCTCTCCGCCAGTCTCGGCGAGTATTACGACGAGTCCGGCTCCACGCCGAGCGACGTCCGCGACCTCCTGCTGGGCGGGCAGCGGTTGGGGATCGACGAGATCCTCGATCGCGCTGTCGCGCGTGGCGACATAAACGAAGCACGGCTCACACCGTTGGTGCGAGCCGTGCCGTTCAATCTGTATCGCCACGAGGTCTTGATGACCCTGAAGCCGGTCCCCGACGAAACGCTCGAGGCGATCGTCGACGAGGTGTTCCTGCCCCTGGTCTGCGACTAGCTGTACTTGTAGAAGCCCTCTCCGGCGGCGAGGCCGAGCTTGCCCTTGTCGATGTAGTTCCCCTTGAGCCAGGCGGCAAGCTTCTGCTCGTCGTCGCCGCCGTTCATCAGGATGTTGTACGGAGTGTTGAGTCCGACGACGTCGTAGATCTGGAACGGCCCCATGGGTGCGCCGGTGCCGATGCGCCAGGTCTTGTCGACGTCCTCCGGCGCGGCGTATCCGCCTGCTGCGAGCGCGAGGCCGGCGTTGAGGAACGGCACCAGCATCGAGTTGAGGACGTAGCCGGCCTTCTCCTTGTGGATCGGGATCGGCACCATGCCGATCCCCCCCGCGAACTCGACCACGGTGTCGAACACTGCCGGGTCGGTCTGGGCGGTGCCCATGATCTCAGCGGTGTTGAACGCCCACACGTGGTTGGCGAAGTGCAGTGCGAGGAATCGGTCAGGGCGGCCGGTCGAGTCGGCGATGTCGCTGGGCAGCAGGGTCGACGAGTTGGTCGCGAAGATCGTCTTGGCCGGCGCCACCTCGCCGAGGGTGGCGTAGGTGCTCCGCTTGAGGTCGAGGATCTCCGGGATCGCCTCGATCACCAGGTCGGCATCTTTGACGGCGTCCGCGAGGTCGGACGAGTAGGACACGCGCGTCAGGGCCTCGTCGGCCTTCCCGTCCGCAGCACCCTTGACCTCGTTCTTGTACGTCTCGACCAGTCCGGCGAATCGGCCTTTCGCCTGCTCGATGGCGTCGTTGTTGATGTCGTACGCGGTGACGGCGAAGCCGTGATAAGCGGACTGGAAGGCGATCTGCGATCCGAGCACGCCTGTGCCGAGGACTACCACGTTCTTGATGTCGGTCATTGCCGGTTCCTCTCGTGAGAAGGGTCGATCAGGTAGCCGTCCACGATCTGCCGCAGTTGTCGGCGGAGGTCGTCGGCGGAGTCTGTGGGTGCGCTCGCCGCATGCGCTGCGACGGCGAGGTGGACGGCCGCGAATGCGGTGCGACCGGCCAGGCGAGCGGCAGCGGGTGACGGGTCGAGGCCCTGCCGCGAAGCTTCCCGCTCGAGCACGTCGACGATCGCCGTCTGCGTCCGCGCGACGAGTTCAAGCCCCACCGCGCGGTACCGCTCAGCCGGAGCGCCGAAGATCAGTTCACGCTGATACGCGGCAGCGTCCTCCGGTCGAACTCGAGCGCTCGCCAGGATCGGCTCGACGACAGCCAGGAGTGCGTCGACGACGTCCGCCGCAGCTTCTGCCACGACGATTCCCTCGTCGAGGGCAGCGGCGAACCTCTCGTTGTAGATCATCAACAGCAACTCGCCCTTGGACGACGCGTAGCGAAAGAGGGTGCCTGCGGCGACGTCGGCGCGATCGGAGATCTGCCGAGTCGTAACCGATTCGAAGCCGTGCTCGTCGAAGAGGTCGGAAGCCGCGCGGAAGATGCGGTCGCGCTTGTCCGCCATGTTGCGGTCGCGTCGTCCCCGCTCCATCTCGCGCCTCCTCTACGGATCGTGCTCAATATTGAGCGTACTCATTTTTGCGAGAAGGGCCAGCCGCACGGCTGTCTCGTCCACCACACCTGGCATGCTTGTCCCCGCGCCCCCATAGCCCAATTGGCAGAGGCAGCGGACTTAAAATCCGCAAAGTGTCGGTTCGAGTCCGACTGGGGGCACGTAGCCCGTCAGAACAACCGGCCTGCGTCTTCGGCCGGCGGTTCTTCAAGGGTCAGGAGCGCCTGTTTCCGCTCGAGACCGCCGGCGTATCCCGTGAGCGAGCCGTCTGAGCCGATCACCCGATGGCACGGAACGATCACGCCGATCGGGTTCGAGCCGACCGCCTGACCGACTGCGTACGACAGGCCTTTGCCGCCGAGACGCTCGGCCACCCACCCGTAGCTGACCGTCTCGCCGAACGGGATCTCCTCCAACATGGCCCACACTTTGCGCTGGAAGTCCGTGCCCACAAGTGCCAGAGGCAGGTCGAACGTCGTCCGCTCCCCCGCGAGGTACTCCGCGAGTTGGGACGACGCAGCTCTAAGCAATGCATCCGGCGCGGAGCTGACGTCCTCGCCGAAGCGTGAGTCCTCGGGACGTCTCGCCTGATCGTCGAAGTACAGCCCGACGACACAGTCGCCGTCAGCGACGATCGTCACCGGGCCCAACCCAGTGGCGACCACCACGTGACGACTCATGCCTTCATAGTGCACGTCATGCGTACCGCCTTGTCGCTCGATCGAAGTTCACGCGATGGAAGCCGACGATTCGTGCCGAACACGACACTGCGCCGTGCGATCGCCACGTCGCGGCGCTAGTCTCCGGCAGTGATCACCTTCCGCTCGCTGCCCCTCCGCGCTGCAACACTGTTCCTCGCAGTCCTCGCCGCCATCGCACTGGTTCCCGGCGTGGCGGGCACCGCGTCGGCCGCCCCTCGACTGGCGAGTGCCTCGAACTTCCGCGACATCGGCGGGTACGAGACGGTGGACGGCAAGACCGTCCGCACCGGGGAGTTGTTCCGCTCCAACAAGTTGAGCAACCTCACCGACGCCGACAAGCAGACACTCGTCGACCTCGGAATCACCCTCGACGTGGACCTCCGCAACGCATCCGAACGCGATGAGGCGCCCGATCAGATGCCCGCAGGCATCCGCTACCAGGTGGCCGACGTCGTCAGCCTGAACAGCGGACTCTGGTTCCACGAATTCGTGCCGATCACACTCGGGCGCGCATTGATCGACGCGTACACGACGAAGTCGTCGAATGTCGGGCAGAGCATCGGCTACCCGTTCATGGTCAGCTTCGTCGGCTCGGACGCGGCTTTCCGTGACCTCGTCAAAGCCGCCGCGACCAACCCCGGCGGCATGGTCTTCCACTGCAGCGCGGGCAAGGACCGCACAGGCTGGGGCACCGCGATCATCCTGAGCATCCTCGGCGTCCCGCGCGCGACCATCGAAGCCGACTTCATGAAGTCGAACACTTACCTCGGCCGCAGCGACGCCGTTGAGCTGTCCTGGCTGAATGCCGCGTTCGATCAAGTGAAGCGTCTCTACGGTTCGATGGACCGCTACGTTCGCAAGGGTCTGAAGATCGACCAGGCGACGATCGACAAGCTCCGCGCGCGCATGCTTGCCTGACATCGGGCATGGCGGTGTCCCCGCCTGACCATGTCAGGCGGGGTCGCGCACCACATCCGTCCCTTCCGGGACCGGTGGTCCCGGTGGTGGACTGGGGAGCCGGCAGCCGAGCCACTTCTCCACGGCCGACCCAGACTCGGTGGTCCGGGCCGCCCGGTCGGGCAGTGCTTTCTCGGGTTGGAGTGCGTGGTTGACCTGCCACGGCTGGTTCGACCCGGTCGGCCGCCACCCGACCCGACCGGCGAACGGACCCACCTCGACGATGGTGCTCTCCCACCCGCCCGGCCGGGTGGACACGATCCGATTGTGGCCGCCGCACGCCCCGCCGAGGTGATCGATGTCGGTCGGCCCACCGTCGGCCCAGTCAGGCATGTGGTGGGCCTGGGTCCGCGACCACGGCACGGTGCAGCCGGGCGCGGTGCACCCACGATCCCGACCGAACAACGCCAACCGCTGCGGCAACGACGCGAAACGCTTCCCCGCCCCAGGTACAGGACCTGCGACGACGCATCGCCGAACACCTCGAGCCACGGCGTGGCATCGGCGGCGATCTCCACCAGGTCCTTCACCGGCATGCGAGTCCCGGTCGCGGTGACCGCCACACCCGAACGAGACTCGAGGTCGCCGAGCGCGGCGGTCACCACCAGATGCGCGGGCAGCCCCGTCGACTCGCCGAGACCACCGGCCTCGAGCAGCACCGTCCACATCGCATCGAGCGCATCATGATTGCGCTGGGCCTGCGTGCGAGTGTCACGCTCACGCGCAGCCGCCAGGGCCGCCGGGTCGACGGTGGTCGCCGCCCCCGACGGCGACTGCGGGTCGTCGGGATTGTTCATCCCGGGCGCGGCCCACAGCACCAGCAACGCCTCGAGCTTGGCTCGCGCGGCCGGAGTCAGCCTGGCGCTGATCGCCGACATCAACCGGCGGTCCTGCGGCGCCAACGTCACACCCCTCGTACGGGCGCGATCGGCATCATCGGTGAGCTCACCATCAGGATCAAGATGGGCCAGGATCCGCTTGCCCGCCGTCCGCGTGCCCTCCGGAGTGAGCGTCCGAGCGACCTCGGCCAGTTGCGCCTCAGCACGCGCTTTGTCCTCGGCCGGGATCGCGGCGGGGATGTTCTCGACCATCGCCACGATCTCGGTGACATGCTCGAGAGACAGGTCCCCGTCGGCGACCGCGGCGGCCGTCGCAGGCAACGGCGAGTCGAGCTTCTCACCGGTGAAGGCGAACATCGGGATCAGCCCGGCGGAGGCATCACGCCTGCGGCGGTTCTCCCCCGCACTCAACCGCAGGTGATGCTGCAGGTAGTGCTGCGGATACGGCGATCCCACATCACGGTGAGCACCCCGCTCAGAGACCTCGACGAACAGCCGGGAATCAACACCGACGTTGCGGCGGTGCGAACGCTCCACATCCTGCACCACACCGAGGAGCTCCCGATTCGACAGCCCGTCGAGGGACACCCGGGCCAGCTTCTCCGCGACCGCGTCCTGCAGGCGGGCGAGGTCGACCGGGTTGTCGGGGAGATCGATGCTGGTCATGGGGTGCCACCTCCTTCGGAGTGCCTGCCGGTGTTGTCGTTATGTCCAGTTTACTCCTGTGTGTGAGAGAACACAATAGTCTAGCTATTGTGTTCGACAGTTGATGCGTGGCAGCATCCCGGCCTTTCGACTCGCAAGCTCGCTCAAGGAGCAAGGGCGGCGTCGCCCAAGGAGCAGAGGGACAGCGGCGTTCAAGGAGCAAGAGCAGGCTCCTGCACGGAGCGGGGAAGGCTAGCGCTGGACGGCTTTGGCCACGGCGATGCAGCGGGTGATCCAGTCGCGCTCGTCGGCGTCGAGGGCGCGGTTCATGCGTTTGGCGTCTTCAACGGCCCAGTGGGCATTGAGGATCATGCGGACGATCACCCAGTCGCGGGCACGGTCGTCGTCGAGTCCGGCAGCTTCGACGAGCGTGTAGAAGCGGCGCTGGATCGACTCGCGCAAGTAGCCGTCCATCTCGTCCCACCGGTTCCACAACATCGGAGCGAGCTCATAGTGCGGGTCGCCCGACATCGGCTGAGGATCGATCACCAGCCACGGCTCACGGTCGGCCGCGAGCACGTTCTCGTAGTGAAGGTCGCCGTGGATGATCCGCCCGACCGACGCCGGATCGTCGACGAACGCCCTGCCGCGGTTGAGGGCGTGGTCTATCAGCCTCCGCGGAACCGGCATCTCCCTGGCGTCGGCTTCAAGCGCGCCGAGCCAGCGGTCGACAAAACCGGTGAGTGGCCGCAGCCGCGGCGGAGCGGGCCGGTGCAGCCTCGAATAGAAGCCCGCGACGATCTCGCACGCCTGCAGGTCCCACTCCTGCGACAGGTCACGTGAATGGAGCTGTTCGAGGAGCATCGCGTGGCGGGCGGGGTCGGCTCGGAACATCGTCACGGCGCCGTCCCCCGCCCAATACGTCAGTGCGAGGTGCTCATGTTCGGTCTCCGGGGACGAGTCGAAGCCGACCTTCAGCATCGCGTCCCCGTCAGAGGTGCTGACCGGAATCACGATCGACGCGAACCCGTTGGTCGGCTCTCCCACCACGGTCAGCCCCCAGTCGGAGACGATCTCGTCGCAGAGCCGCGGGAGCCGGTCGAGCCAGTTCTCCCAGTCGGGCCCGAGACGTCGTTGGGCGTTCAGCTCGTCAGGGATGCGCACCATTCCAGCGTACGGAGACAGTTACTCGACGGCCTTCATACAGCCGCCGAGGCGACCGACGTCGGACGCGGGCACGCCGAACGCGGCACAGTCGATCGAGGTTCCGACGTCGAGTGCCCGCCAGGTTCCATCCGAATAGCGGAACAGCACCCCCGTCGGCTGCGTCCGGCCGTCGGGCATGGTGTGGGCGATCGCCGAGTCACCGGAGCAGTCGACGTGCTCGAACGTGATCGGCCACGCCAGCCGCTCGGAGAGATCCGAATTCTGCACCATCATCACCAGATCGTCCGCTTCCGCGAACGCACACGGCGTCAGCGGCTCGTCGACGGTGGTCTGCTCCGCCGACAGCGGCTCCGCGGAGCATCCGACGACGACGATCGCAGTTCCAGACAGGAGGAAGGCGCCCACGACTCCGGCGATGCTGCGCTTCATCGGTGCGCCCTTTCTCCCGCGCGTCGACCCGGAGTCGAACGCTGACATCAACTACATCGAACACAGCTTGTTCGCTGTGAACAGTCTGTCATTCGACTGGACGACGCGGGCCGGTTGGCCGTTCCCTCGCCGTCGAAGCGGCGAGTAGTCAGGCTGCCACGAGTTCACCGTCGGCCGCGGTTGCCGACTCGCCGCCAGGCAGGCGGGTGGCGACCAGGTAAACAGCCAGCCCGGCCGCGGTGATGATCGCGCCGACCCAGAGCGGCGAGGTGTAGCCGAGCCCTGCGGCCAGGGTGAGGCCGCCGATCCAGGCGCCGAGAGCGTTTCCGACGTTGAACGCCGCGATGTTGGCGCCGGAGGCCAGCGTCGGCGCATCCCCCGCGTAGTTCATGATGCGCATCTGCAGGCCGGGGACGGTAGCGAAGCCGAGGCCGCCCATGAGGACTAGTGCAACGACGGTCGCGATCTGCGAGCCGGCGGTCACTGCAAACGCCGCAAGCACTACTGCGAGAGCGATGAACAGGGCGATCAGCGTGCGGCGCAGATCTCGGTCGGCAGCGCGGCCGCCGAGCAAGTTGCCGACGAAGAGACCGACACCGAAGAGGACGAGCAACCACGGCACTGTCGACGAGTTGAAGCCGCTGACGTCGGTAAGGGTGTAAGCGATGTACGTGAAGGCGCCGAACATGCCTCCGTATCCGAGGACGGTCACGATCATCGACAGCCACACCTGGCGGCTGCGGAAGATGCCGAACTCGGCGAAGACTCCAGCACGCTCACGTGGCGCCGGAGTCGGCTTGACCAACGCCGCGATACCGATGAGCGCGATGACGCCGATGACGGTGATGGCCCAGAAGGTGGACCGCCAGCCTGCGGCCTGACCGAGGAAGGTGCCGAGCGGGACGCCGAGCACGTTGGAGATGGTGAGGCCGGCGAACATGATCGAAATTGCCCCTGCTCGGCGATTCTCTGGAACCAGCTCCGCCGCGACGACGGCGCCGATTCCGAAGAATGCGCCGTGGCACAGTGCGGCGACGATCCGGCCTGCGAGCATCAGTTCATAGGTGGACGCCGTGGCCGACATCAGGTTGCCGACGATGAACAGGACGAGCAGCCCGAGCAACGCCTTCTTGCGGTCGATCCGACCGAGCAGCGCCGTCATCAGAATGCCGCCAACGGCGACGGACAACGCGTAGCCGGAGATCAGATAACCGGCGACGGTCTCGGTGACGGCGAAGTCGGTGGCCACTTCGGGCAGCAGCCCCATGATCACGAACTCCGTGAGACCGATCCCGAATCCGCCGAGGGCGAGGGCGTAGAGCGCTACAGGCATATCAACTCCTTACAATTAGCGGCGTGTGCAATCTTTGCTTACGCAACGAGTTAGATAGTTGCACGCGCTGGTTATCTTCGCAAGGTGCTATGCTGACCGCACTGACGAAAGGCGGCTGACCATGGGAATCGCAGACGACGCGGTCGAGATCCGCGCCCGCGGATGGCGCACCCTCGTGGCACTCCACGCCCTCATCGAGACCAAGCTGGAGCGGTCGCTGCAGTCCGAACACGGACTGTCAGTGGTGGAGTTCACCGTCCTCGACGCACTCAGCCGGCAGGACGGATGGCACATGCGGATGCAGCAGCTCGCTCGTGCGGCAGCGCTGTCGAGCAGTGCGACCACCCGACTGGTGACCCGCCTGGAAGACCGCGGACTTCTGACGCGCATCCTCTGCGCCGACGACCGACGAGGCATCTACACCGAACTGACACCGTCCGGCGTCGCACTTCTCGAAGCCGCACGCCCCACCCACGACCGCACTCTCGAGGAAGCCCTCCAGGAAGCAGGCGCGCAGCCGGAGCTCGCGTCGCTCGTCGACGCGGTGCACTTGAGATCACCGGCCTAAACTGTCGACCATGGCGATCGAACCGGACACCAAGGATTGGACCTGGGTGATGTCGCGCCGATGCACCGACTGCGGGTTCGACCCGTCGACGGTGGACCGAGACGAGGTCGGCGATCGGATCGCGTCGTCCGCCGACGGCTGGGCGAGTATCCTGTCCGGGCCCGACTCGACGCAACGTCCGAACGACTCCACGTGGTCGCCGCTCGAGTACGGCTGTCACATCCGCGATGTGCACCGCATCATGGCCCAGCGTCTCGAACTGATACTGACAACCGAACCCGCCGAGTTCGCGAACTGGGACCAGGACGAGACCGCCGTCGCGGACGGCTACCGGACACAAGACCCGACTGTCGTCGCGGGCGAGATCGCCGACGCAGCGGCCCGGTTCGCAGCCGCCTACGACGCGGTCGCCGACGACCAGTGGGACCGACGGGGCCTCCGCAGCAACGGATCGTCGTTCACAGTGGACACGTTCGCCGTGTACGCCCTCCACGACCTCGAACACCACCGGGTCGACGTCGGCCTCCCGGCTCGATCTCCACGGCCATGACCACCGCTTTTGTCCTTGCAGGCGGTGCCAATCTCGGCGCCACCCAAGTGGGCATGATGCAGGCGCTCCGCGAACGGGGCGTCTCCCCCGACGTCCTGATCGGCACGTCGGCCGGCGCGTTGAACGCGTCGTTCATCTCCGGTCACGGTTTCACGGGAGCGGCACTCGACGATCTCGCCGACGTGTGGCGTTCGCTCAAAGCGTGGGATCTCTTTCCGCCGAGCGTCCGCCAAGTGGTCGGAGCGTTGCGCGGGCAGCGCCCGTCGATGTTCGACGACAGCGGGATGCGCGACCTCGTCGACAAACACCTGACGTTCGATCGACTCGAGGACGCACCGATCGACCTCACCGTCATCGCCACCGACCTGGTCACCGGCGACGAGGTGCCGCTGCGGACCGGACCGGCCGTCGATGCGGTGCTCGCGAGCAGCGCGCTGCCCGGACTTCTGCCGCCAGTTCTGTGGGAGGGCCGCACACTCGTCGACGGCGGTGTCTCCGACAACACCGCTCTGGGACCTGCGATCGACCGGGGAGCGGACATCGTCTACGTCCTCCCCTGCGGTGACCCGTGCACGCTGACCGAGCCGCCGGACAACGTCGCCGAGATCCTCCTCCACACCATGGCCCTGCTCATCCACCGCAGGCTGATCACCGACATCCGCGAATACTCCGACGACGCCGAGCTGATCGTCCTGCCGCCACCGTGCCCGATCACGGTCGGCGCCCTCGATTTCAGTCGGGCCGACGAGCTCATCGTCGAGGCGTACCTGACGGCGGCGTCGTTCCTCGACGTCGACGGAGGCCGTCGCGCCGAGCCCGCAGAGCCTCTCGTCAGTTCGTGAGCATCACTGACCGAAGCGCCGCCGACCAGCACGGATTCACCCCGCAACCAGTGATATAGGGTAGCCTTACTCCTGCCTGGCCGCATGCGATCGATACCATGCGTCCCGTGAGCGAATCTGCATCGGCCCCCGAATTCCTCTACTCGGATCTCCTCCCGGCGAACCAGGACGACACGCCCTATCGTCTGGTGACCACCGAGGGCGTCTCGACGTTCGAGGTGGACGGTCAGAAGTTCCTGAAGGTGGAGCCCGAAGCGATCCAGCGACTCACCTCCGAGGCGATGCACGACATCAGCCATTACCTGCGCCCAGCGCATCTGCGTCAGCTCCGCAAGATCATCGACGACCCGGAAGCGTCGGGCAACGACCGTTTCGTGGCGCTCGATCTGCTGAAGAACGTCAACATCTCAGCAGGCGGCGTCCTCCCGATGTGTCAGGACACCGGCACCGCGATCGTCATGGGCAAGAAGAGCGAAGGCGTCCTCACCGGCGTCGACGACGGCGAGGTGATCAGCCGCGGCGTGTACGACGCCTACACCAAGCTCAACCTGCGCTACTCGCAGCTCGCGCCGATCACGACGTACGACGAGAAGAACACCGGAACCAACCTGCCCGCGCAGATCGAGATCTACGCGACCGAGCAGGGCCCCAAGGGTCCCGAGTACAAGTTCCTGTTCATGGCCAAGGGCGGCGGCTCGGCCAACAAGTCGTTCCTGTTCCAGGAGACCAAGGCGATCCTGAACCCGAAGCGCATGCTCGAGTTCCTCGACGAGAAGATCCGCTCGCTCGGCACCGCCGCGTGCCCGCCGTACCACCTGGCCGTGGTCATCGGCGGAACGTCGGCCGAGTTCGCGCTCAAGACCGCCAAGTACGCCTCCGCTCACTACCTGGACAACCTCCCGACTGAGGGGTCGATGGCAGCGCACGGCTTCCGCGACACCGAGCTGGAGGAAGAAGTCTTCAAGCTCACCCAGTCGTTCGGCATCGGCGCGCAGTTCGGCGGCAAGTACTTCTGCCACGACGTGCGTGTGGTCCGACTCCCCCGCCACGGCGCGTCGTGCCCCGTCGCGATCGCCGTGTCGTGCTCGGCCGACCGTCAGGCCCTCGGCAAGATCACCGCCGACGGCGTGTTCCTCGAACAGCTCGAGACAGATCCTGCCCAGTACATGCCCGATGCGGGCGTCGCCGAGGACATCGCGGGCGGCGAGGTGGTCGACATCGACCTCAACCAGCCGATGGCCGACATCCTCGCCGAGCTGACCAAGCACCCGGTGAAGACCCGTCTGTCCCTGACCGGCCCGCTGGTCGTGGCCCGCGACATCGCGCACGCCAAGATCAAGGACCTCCTCGACTCCGGGCAGCCTATGCCCGAGTACCTCAAGAACCACCCGGTGTACTACGCCGGACCGGCGAAGACCCCCGAGGGCATGGCGTCGGGTTCGTTCGGACCGACCACGGCCGGCCGCATGGACAGTTACGTCGAGCAGTTCCAGGCGGCAGGCGGCTCGATGGTGATGCTCGCCAAGGGCAACCGGTCCAAGCAGGTCACCACCGCGTGCGACGCGCACGGCGGCTTCTACCTCGGCTCCATCGGCGGCCCCGCCGCACGCCTGGCCCTCGACTGCATCAAGAGCCAGGAAGTGATCGAGTACCCCGAGCTCGGCATGGAGGCCGTGTGGAAGATCGAGGTCGAGAGCTTCCCCGCCTTCATCGTCGTCGACGACAAGGGCAACGACTTCTTCACCGATCCCTCGGGCACCGTCAATGTGCCGATCAGCGGCATCCGCGTCCGCTCGAAGGAACGCTGACCCCTCTGATCCTTCACTGCTCCTTGAAGGCGCACTCCCCTGCTCCTTGAGCGAGCACGACTCACTGTTCCTTGAGCGAGCTTGCGAGTCGAAAGGTCTGAACCTCACCGCCTTTCGACTCGCTCCGCTCGCTCAAGGAGCAGTGGGAGAACCCCGTCCAAAGCGCAGTCGAAGCCCGCATGAACGTCAGCGGAGGCGGTCGACGTTCGCCATCTTGAGCACGTCGAGGCGAGCGTCGAGCTCGTCGAGCGACAGCTTGTCGCCGATGAGTCCACGGTCGATCACGGTCTGCCGGATGGTCTTGCCCTCGCGCAGCGCCTCCTTGGCTACAGCGGCGGCCTCTTCGTATCCGATGGCGGAGTTGAGCGGCGTCACGATCGACGGTGACGACTCCGCCAGGGTGCGGAGACGGTCCTCGTGCGCGACGAGCCCGCTGATGCACCGGTCGGCGAACAGCCTCGACACATTGGTGAGCAGGGTGATCGACTCGAGCACGTTACGCGCCATCATCGGGATGTAGACGTTGAGCTCGAAGGCGCCGTTGCCGCCGCCCCACGTGACTGCGGCGTCGTTGCCGATCACCTGAGCAGCCACCTGCGTGACCGCTTCGGGCAACACCGGATTGACCTTGCCGGGCATGATCGAACTGCCGGGCTGCAGATCCGGAAGTGCGATCTCACCAAGGCCGGTGAGTGGACCCGAACCCATCCATCGGACGTCGTTCGCGATCTTCGTCAGCGAGACGGAAACAGTCTTGAGCTGCCCGGACAACTCGACGAGTCCGTCGCGCGCGGCCTGCGCCTCGAAGTTGTCGGTCGCCAGGCTGAGCGCATCGACGCCGGTCAGTGCGATGAGCTGCTCCACCACCTTGGTCCCGAAGCCTTCCGGGGCGTTGAGTCCGGTGCCGACGGCGGTGCCGCCGATCGCGAGCTCACCGACGCGAGGCAGAGTCGCACGCAGACGTTCGACGCCGGCCTCGACCTGCCGGGCGTATCCGCCGAACTCCTGGCCGAGCGTCACCGGAACCGCATCCATGAGGTGCGTGCGCCCGGACTTCACGACCGTCCTCCACTCCGACGACTTGGTCGCCAGCGCGTCGTGGAGCTGCTCCAGCGCCGGAATGAGTTCGCGCACAACGGCTTCAGTCGCGGCGACATGGGTGGCGGTCGGGAACGTGTCGTTTGAGCTCTGGGACATGTTGACGTCGTCATTGGGGTGGACGCTCACGCCGTTCTGCGCGGCGATCGACGCGATCACCTCGTTGGCGTTCATGTTCGAACTGGTGCCTGAGCCCGTCTGGAAGACGTCGATCGGGAACTGGGCGTCGTGCACACCGTCGGCGATCTCGCGGGCGGCGGCGACGATCGCATCCGCCTTCTGCGCATCGAGCAGCCCGAGGTCGTGATTGACCTGTGCTGTCGCCGCCTTCAGCAGTCCGAGCGCACGGATCTGAGTCCGCTCGAGCGGCCGGAAGCTGATCGGGAAGTTCTCGACGGCACGCTGGGTCTGCGCTCTCCAGAGCGCGGCCGCGGGAACCCGCACCTCGCCCATCGTGTCGTGTTCGATTCGGTATTCGATGTCATCAGCAGCCATGCTCTGTCCAACCGCGCCGACGCTCTCGATGTTCCGACCTGTGGACAGCGCTCTGTCGAGAACTGGCGGTCGAGCCTGGTGTCGCGTGGTGAAAGTTCCTAGACGGTTGGTGGTGCTCCGCTGTGCAGCTGGCAAGGCGGAGGAGGGAGGGATACCGGCAGGTATCGCGACCGACGACAACGCTGCCAGGTGTGCAGCGGGGTGCCACCAACCATTAAGGAACGTTCACCACGCGACACTAGACTCGGGCACATGACCCTCGCTTCGCGACACAACGAGTTGATGTCCCTGGAGCAGTGGCGTGCCTTGGGGGAGGACACGTCCGTGCGGTCAGAACTTCAGGAGGGGGTCCTGATCGTGTCGCCGAGTCCAACGCCGAGATATCAACGCGCGATCATGCGGCTCGGGGTGCACCTGCACGGGGCACTGCCCGACAACTATGACGCGATCCCGGAAGTGGACGTCGTCCTTGATGCCGCGTTCCCGCCCACCGTTCGACGACCCGACTTGGTCGTCACGCGGCCAGTATCCGGACCGGTCGTCGCACGCGACGTGGTTGTCATCGTCGAGGTTCTCTCTCCTGGCACTCGACGCGTCGACCTCGTCCTCAAACGTTACGAATACGCCGAGGCAGGGATTCCGAACTACTGGATCGTCGACCTTGAAGGGACTCCACGCTTGGAAGCGCTCACGCTGGTCGACGGCCGCTATGTCGGCGACTGGGTCACCGGCACATACACGTCCGACGTGCCGTTTCCGGTGACCGTCGACCTCGATTCGCTGGTGTGAGCGGTCGGGAAGCGGAGTTCAGCCCTTCATCGCGACGCCGTGGCGCCAGTAGCCCATGAAGGCGACCTGGGAACGGTGGACACCGAGTTCTTTCACGAGGTGCCGACGGATTCCGGTGACGACCTTGCTCTCCCCCGCGATCCAGAAGTAGCGATCGGACGGTTCTGCGACGTCAGCGATCTCCTCGCCCAGTCCGGAGAAGTCCGGCGTCTCCCAGACCAGCGACTCCTCGTCGGGAGCGTCGACCGAATCCGCGGTCGAACCGGTGGTGCTCGCGTCGAGGTGTTCGAGGACGGCGGGACGCAGACGTTCCCCGTGGACCGCACCATCGCGCGGCAGCCAATGGACGGCGACACCTGAGGGTGCGGCGAAGGGCAGGATGTCGGCTTCGGTGGGCACTTCGATGAACGCGTCGCCACGCAGGTCGGACGGTGCGTCTTCGAGGATCCGGGCGATCGCGGGCGCGGCTGTCTCATCACCCGCGAGGAGAACCGATTCGGCGCCACCCGGGGCGTACTCGATTCCGCCGCCGTCGGTGCGTCCGCGGCGCGGACCCATCAGGAGCACCGTGTCGCCGCGCTGCGCACGGGACGCCCACGTCGCCGCCGGACCGGTCAGGCCGGGCTCGAGGTGCAGGACGAAATCCACGACGAGCTTCGTAGTTCCGTTGTCGTCGACCACCACGTCGCGGATCGAGTACGTGCGCATCGAACCGCGCTGGTCCTCGGGGACGTCGAGCCACTGCTGATACCAGTCGTCGCCGCCTGCCAAGTCGGGCAGGACTCCGGACGTGGGCGGGAAGATGATCTTCATCCGCTGGTCGAACGTGTTGCCCGGGGTCGCCATCTGATCGACGTCCGCCCCCGTGAAGGTGATGCGTACGAAGTTCGGCGATACCGGTTCGACGACGTCGACGTCGGCTCGAGCGAGAACGAACGGGCTGGTGGTGTCAGCGGACATGGTGCCTTCCGATCGGCATGACGGCGGGTTTCCCCGAGACGGGGTCGGTGAGGATCTGACTCTTGAGCCCGAAGACGTCGCTGACCAGTTCGGACGTGACGACGTCTTCGGGTGTTCCGTTGGCATGGATCCGGCCGGACTGCATTGCGATCAGCCGATCCGAGTAACGAGCCGCGAGGTTCAGGTCGTGCAGCACCATCACGATCGTGGTGCCACGCGCCTCGCGCAGGTCGGTGAGGAGATCGAGGACCTCCACCTGGTGGGCGACGTCGAGGAATGTCGTGGGCTCGTCGAGCAACAGGATGTCGGTCTCCTGTGCGAGCGCCATCGCGATCCACACGCGCTGGCGCTGTCCACCGGACAGTTCGTCGACCGACCGGTCGGCGAGGTCGGCGATTCCCGTCGCGTCGAGGGCGTCGGCGACGGCCTCGTAGTCGTGAGCCGTCCACCGGGCGAGTGCCCGCTGGTGCGGGTGCCTGCCACGTCCGACCAGGTCGGCGACCGTGATGCCCTCGGGCGCGACGGGACTCTGCGGCAGCAGACCGAGCACCCGAGCGACGTCGCGCGAGCGCTGCGACGAGATGTCCTTGCCGTCCAGAATCACCTGGCCCGACGTCGGGCCGAGCAGTCGTGCGAGTGCCCGCAGCAGCGTCGACTTCCCGCAACCGTTGGCCCCGACGATCGACGTGATCAGGCCGGGCGGCACTTCGAGGTCCAAGGCGTCGACGATCACCCGATCGCCGTACGACAGCCGGATCTTCTCGGCGTGCAATGAGTGGTGAGCGGTCACAGAGTTCCTCCCGACCGGTTGACACGGATGAGCAGGTAGATCAGGAACGGGGCGCCGAGCACACCTGTCACGACGCCGACCGGGTAGCGGTGCGGCAGCGCGAACTGACCGATGAGGTCGGCGGACATCACGAGGATCGCACCGACGAGCCCGGACGGGACGAGCATCGATCCGCCGGCGCGAGTCATCAGTCGCCCGGCGATCGGCCCCGACATGAATGCGACGAACGAGATCGGTCCGGCTCCGGCCGTGGCGAACGCGAGCAGGATCACCGCACCGAGGATGTACAGGAGCCGGGTGCGTTCGACGTGAACGCCGAGCCCCGCGGAGGTGTCGTCGCCGAGCGCGAGGGAGTTCATGTCTCGCGACCGGTAGAGCATCAGAGGCGTGACGACGGCCACGATGACGGCGAGCGGAACGACACGGTCCCATGACGGCTCCCCGAGGCTGCCGGTGAGCCAGCGCAACGCCACCGCGATGTCCCATTCGGACGCGCGCGCCAAGGTGTACGACACGATGCTGGTGAGCATCGAAGCGAGGCCGATGCCGATCAGGATGAGGCGCGTGGCTGCGAAACCGCCGTTCATCGACAGTCCGTAGACGGCCGCCGCGGCTGCGACCGCTCCGATGAACGCCACCATGGACACCGAGGTGCCGGTGAGCCCGAAGACGACGATGCCGACGACTGCCGCCGCCGACGCGCCCCACGAGATGCCGATGATGTCCGGTGAGGCGAGCGGATTGCGGAGCAGAGTCTGGAACGTCACGCCGGCGAAACCGAACGCGAAACCAGACAAGGCAGCGAGGCACGCGCGCGGCAGCCGGAGCTCGCCGACGGTGAACGTCGCGCCGCGCACATGTTCCCCGAACATCACGCGGATTACCGTGTCCAAGGGATAGAACTTCAAGCCCACCATGAGCGACACGAAGAAGAGAACGACGCACAGGGCTGCGAGCACTGCCAGGATCGTGATCCGACGGCGCCCGCGCGACCGACGTCCGGCGAGAACGGACTGGATCGTCGTCGTCATAGTTCACGCACCTTCTGTCGACGGACGATCCAGATGAAGAACGGTGCGCCGATGATCGCCGTGACGACACCGACGTCGACCTCTTCTGGCCGTGCGATCACTCGTCCCACCACGTCGGACAGGACGAGAAGCGATGCGCCGACGAGAGCGGTGAACGGCAGCAGCCACCGATGATCGGTGCCGATGATCGCACGGCACGCGTGCGGCACCAGCAGACCCACGAAGCCGATCGGCCCCGCGATCGCGGTCGCCGCGCCCGCAAGGACAACGGCGGCGACGCCCGTGAGCAGTCGAGTGCGAGCGACGTTCTCACCGAGCCCGGTCGCCACATCGTCACCGAGGGCGAGCGAGTTCATGCCTCGCGCACACGCGAACGTGATGATCACTCCGACACCCAGCACCGGGGCGAGAGCAGCTATGCGGTCCCACTCGGCACCGCCGACACCGCCGACCTGCCAGCGCTGGAACTTCGACATCACGTCCACACGCGGGAGCAGCACGGCGCTGATCAAGCAGGTGATCGCAGCGGCCGTCGCCGCACCGGACAGTGCGAGCTTCAGCGGCGTCGGACCGCCACGACCCATCGAGCCGACCGCGTACACGAACAGCGCGGTCAGGGCCGCACCGACGATCGCGGCGCCGATGAACGAGTACGGGTCGGTGAGTCCGAAGAAGACCAACCCGACCACCACTGCGAGCGACGCGCCACCGGAGATCCCGAGAATCGCCGGGTCGGCGACCGGGTTACGAGTCACCGCTTGCATTCCGGCGCCCGACAGCGCGAGCGCCGCGCCGACCAGGATCGCCAGTACAGTCCGCGGCACTCGCTTGACGATCGCCGCCTCGCCGAACGAGTCGGCGGACCCGAACAGCGCATTGCCGATCTCGTCGAGCGACACCTCTCGGTTGCCGAACGCGATCGACACGCAGAACAGGACCGCCAGGACGGCGAGCGCTATAAGCAGGAACGCGATCCGCCCGGTCACCCGGGTGCGTGTCACTTGAGTGACGCCGCCATCAGATCGAAGTACTTCGCGGCGCCCCACGGAATCGACAGCGGCGAGGGGTTCGACGCTGCGGCCAACGGGGTGGAGTCCTGCAGGATTGCGACATGACCGGCCTTGATCGCCGGGATCTTGCCGAGCAGCGGGTCGGCCTGCAGCCGAGCGAGGGTGCTGTCGTCACCGTAGGTGATGATCAGACCGACGTCGTTGAACTGGTCGGCCTGCTCAGCGCTGACGTCGACGTAGAACTTGTCGGTCTCCGACGACGAACGCTCGACAACCGACGGAACCGGCAGGCCTGCAGTCTTCAGGAACTCGGCGCGCGGATCGTTCAGCGTGTAGTAGCCGATCTTGCTCAGGTCAGTCGGCTCCAGGTACGCGAACATCGTCTTGGTCGTCTTCAGCTGGGGATGCGCAGAGACGGCAGCGTTCACCTGTGCGGTGAGGTCCGCGATCAGCTTCTGGCCGTCGCCCTCACGACCCATCGCCTTCGAGTTGAGCGCGATTGTCTCCTCCCACGTGGTGCCCCACGGGATCTTCGGGTAGGCGACGACCGGCGCGATCTTGCTGAGCTTGTCGTACTGGTCTTTGGTGATTCCGGAGTACGCGGCGAGGATCACGTCCGGTTCGGTCGCTGCGACAGCCTCGAAGTCGGGACCATCTGTCTCGTCGTACATCGTCGGAGTCTCAGCACCGAGTTCTTTGAGCTTGTCTTCAACCCACGGCAGAACGCCGTTGTTGTTGTCGTCTCCCCAGGTGGCCTTCGCCATGCCGACGGGAACCACACCGAGCGCCAGGGGAACCTCCTGGTTCGACCAGCCGACGGTCGCGATGCGGTCTGCCGACTCGATTGTCGTCGAGCCGAGAGCGTGGGAGACGGTGATCGGGAAGCCTTCACCGGACGGTCCGGCAGTCGTGTCGTCGGACGACGAGGAACAAGCGGTGACAGTCACCGCGAGCGCAGCTGCGGTGAGCAGCGCCAAGAGTCGGGTCTTGCGCATGATCGGGGGCCTTTCACAGATGGAGAGCCATACATAATCTTGGGTAGCCTGCCCTAACATATCAGCCGACCGGACGGTCCCCACAGAACGCCGCCACGGAACTCCTCACCCGCTGTAATGTCTAGCCGGGCACACACCAAGTGTTCACTACGTCACAGGTGAGGAACGGGCGAGATCCGCATGATGAAATTCCTTCAGAACCTCGGCAAATCGATCATGCTGCCAGTTGCAGTACTGCCGGTTGCCGCGATCCTTGTCGGTATATCCAACTGGATAATCGGCGCGAACGACGGGCAGGCGAACGTCGTCACGTCGTTCCTGCAGACGGCCGGGTTGGCGATCATCGCCAACATGCCGATTCTGTTCGCCGTCGGTGTGTCCATCGGCATGGCGAAGAAGTCGGACGGCACGTCCGCGCTCGCCGGCCTGGTGTCATGGCTGATCATCACCAGCCTGCTCGCCCCTACCTCGGTGATGACCCTGTTGAACTCGGGATTCGCGAACTCCGAACTCAACCCCGATTCGAAGCTCGGCGCAGGCCAGCAGGTGGCCGAAGTCGGCGGGAAGCTGGTCCTGCAGTCCCCCGACGTCAACGCGGCGTTTGCGCCCGGGTCATTCCAGAACGCGTTCATCGGCATCCTCTGCGGCGTGATCGGCGCGCTCTGCTACAACCGCTTCAAGGACACCAAACTCCCCGACGCATTGTCGTTCTTCTCGGGCCGCCGCTCGGTCGCGATCGTCACCGCGGGCGTCTCCCTGATCGTCGGACTGATCCTGCTGTTCGTCTGGCCGTTCGTGTACACCGGCCTGGTCAACTTCGGCGAGTGGATCGTTGGACTCGGCGCGTTCGGCTCGGGCATCTACGGCTTCTTCAACCGACTGCTCATCCCGTTCGGCCTTCACCACGCCCTGAACTCGGTGTTCTGGTTCGACGTCGCGGGCATCAACGATCTGTCGAACTTCGCGGCGGGCGACAAGGGCGAGGGCGTCTTCGGCGTCACCGGCCAGTACATGACCGGCTTCTTCCCGATCATGATGTTCGGTCTGCCCGGCGCCGCACTCGCCATGTACGTGACGGCGAAGACCAAGCGCAAGAAGATCGCCTACGGCATCCTGCTGTCGGGTGCGGTGGCGTCGTTCTTCGTCGGCGTGACCGAACCGCTCGAGTTCGCATTCATGTTCCTCGCACCGTTCCTGTTCCTGATCCACGCGGTGTTCATGGGCATCTCGATGGCGATCAGCCAGCTGTTGCCGGTCCGCATGGGCTTCGGCTTCTCGGGCGGCTTCGTCGACCTGGTGCTCAACTGGACCAACCCCATGGCCGAGAACCCGTGGATCATCCTGATCATGGGCCCGATCTGGTTCCTGATCTACTTCTTCGTCTTCCGCTGGGTGATCCTGAAGTTCCAGCTCAAGACCCCCGGTCGTGAAGACGACGACGAGGTGGAGGGCGAGGACGGCGACTCGTCCGCAGGATTCGTCGGCACTGCGGCCAAGTTCATCGACGCGCTCGGCGGCAAGGCCAACATCACCGAGCTCGACAACTGCGCGACCCGCCTCCGGATGGAGATCGCCGACACCTCGGTCATCGACGAACCAGCGCTCAAGCGCGCCGGCGCGGCTGGAACCATCAAGCCCGGCGGCAACTCCGTCCAGGTGATCTACGGCCTCAACGTCCAGTTCGTGAAGGACGCGATGGAGAAGATCATGGCCGGTCAGATCGACGCTCCGGACGCCGCGGACGTCCCTGACGCCGTTCCGGACGCGACTGTCGACTCCGGCCCGGTCGCCACCCTCGAGAAGACCGCGACCGTCACCCTGAAGCGTCCGCTGCAGGGCTACGCGATCGCACTGTCGGAGGTCCCGGACAAGACGTTCTCATCGGGCATGATGGGCCCGGGCGCGGCGATCGTCCCGACGTCGGGAGAGGTCACCGCCCCCGCGGACGCCACCGTCGTCACGGTCTTCCCGACCGGACACGCCATCGGCCTCAAACTGACCGACGGCACCGAAGTCCTCATCCACGTCGGCCTGGACACCGTGAAGATGAAGGGCGACGGCTTCGAGCCGCTCGTCAAGGCAGGCGACACCGTCACCGAGGGCCAGGCGCTGCTCAATGTCGATCTCGCGAAGATCGAAGCCGCCGGTTACCCGACGGTGACGCCCGTCGTGGTGATGAACGAGACGCCCGTCGTGGTGATGAACGACAAGTCGGCGGTTGTCGAACTCCTCTGATCCACTACCGTTGACCTCATGTACGTGAAGGTCTGCGGACTCACCGATCCCGACACCGTCGACGTCGCCGTCGAGGCCGGCGCCGACGCTGTCGGAGTGGTGATGAACCGGACGAGTTCGCGTGCCGTGGACGCAGAGACTGCCCGCTCGATCGTCGATCGAGCGGGCAGTCTGCTGGACACGGTGCTCGTGGTCAACGACATGCCCGCGGCCGACGCCGCACGCATCGCTTCCGACCTCGGGTTCACCGTCCTGCAGTTGCACGGCGCCTACACCCGGGCCGATTTCGACGCCGCCGCCGCGATCTTTCCTCGCCTCTGGCGGGCGACGTCGCTCGCCGACGACCCGCCGTTGGAGGTCGGGGCGTACGGCGAGGATGCTCTGCTGCTGGACGCACCGAAGCCGGGCTCGGGCGAGACCTGGGACCTGACTGTTCTCACCGACCGCGCAGTGTCCGGAACCTGGCTCCTCGCCGGCGGGTTGACCGCCGACAACGTCGCCGCCGCGATCAAGCGGTCTCACCCGTGGGGAGTCGACACCTCGAGCGGCGTCGAGGCCTCGCCCGGCGTCAAAGACCACGCCAAGGTCCGCGCTTTCATCGCCGCGGCGAAGGCCGCTTCGTAAGATCCGGCCCGCTTCGAGTCCGCTTAGGGCGCGACGAGTGCTGCCACGTCGTCGGCGACCGACCGTCCGTCAATCGGCCGAATCGTGTGCGCGCTCACACCCGAGTCGCGGTGCGCGTCGTCGAGCCAGCGGGTGAAGGCGCCCACGGCCCCGGCGGCGACCTCGGCCGGCAGGTCGCCCGCGGGCGGGACCACGACAAGAAGCCCGTCGCTGCCGTCGGCCGCCCATCGAGGCGCCAGGTCACGAGCCGCACGAACGTGCGCCATCACGGCGTCCGCCCACATGTCGCTCCACGCGTCGTCGGACGTCTCAAGTCCCTGACCTGCGGCGGATCCGGAGGTCCCGATCCACACGTCGACCCCACCGAGCCACTCCACTGCGATGTCGACGAGGTCGGCGTCGCCCGGCGCCGCGATGGCCCCGATGTGGTGCGCGAGTTCGTGGAGAGCCACCGGATCGAGGTCGTTGATGAGCACGCGGTGCCCGTCTGCGGCCATCCGCGTCGCAATGTCTCGGCCGATCTCCGATGCCGCTCCGGTGACGACGATCCGTCGCTCACCGCTGTCTGCAGTCATGTCTTTCATCCCTTCTGAGGTATCATCTTCTAGAAATAAGCGATCGCTTATTTCCACTGTGCCAGAAGGGAGCGGATATGTCATCCAAATCTGACCTGACGCGTCAGCGCCTCCTCGACGGCGCGATGGCATCGTTCGCCGACCACGGCTTCCACGGCACGAGCACCCGACACATCGCGGCGGCCGCGGGCATGAGTCCGGCCGCGGTGTACGTGCACTACTCCTCCAAGGAGGAACTGCTCTACGAGATCAGCCGAAAGGGCCACCGCGAACTCCTCGAGATCGTGCAGGCCGCGGCCGCTCTCGACGCCGATGCGACGACACGACTGCGGACCCTGGTCCGGGATTTCATCGTCTACCACGCGCAGAACCACGCGAGCTCACGCGTCGTGAACTACGAGTTCACCCGTCTCGAACCCGACCATCTCGCCGAGATCGTCGAGATGCGCGTCGGCATCGACGTCGCCATCACAGCGGTCCTCGACGCGGGCGTCGCCGAAGGCGCGTTCACCATCGGCGACATTCCCATGACCACCACCGCGGTCGCCTCCCTGGCCGTCGACGTGTCGCGGTGGTTCCGCGACGGTCGATCCTGGAGCCCGCAAGCGGTCGGCGACTACTTCGCCGACCTCTCCCTGCGCATGGTGGGCGCAGCCTGACCCGACATCAGTTCCAGTCGACACAATGAAGGAGGCGGCGATGCGCCGCGAGATCTACAACGAAGACCACGAAGCGTTCCGCGAGACCGTTCGCGCTTTCATCGAGACCCAGATCGTGCCCGTGTACGACGAGTGGCTCGAGAACGGCATCGTCCCGCGCGACTTCTACCTCAAGGTGGGCGAGCTCGGCCTCTTCGGCATCGAGGTCCCGGAGGAGTACGGCGGCGCAGGCATCGACTCGTACAAGTTCGAGGCCGTCGTCACCGAGGAGATGGCGCGCGCGGGCGTCAGCCTCGGCGGCAGTGCAGCACACATCCCGCTGTGCCTCCCCTACCTGCTCAAGCACGCGAACGAGGAGCAGAAGCAGCGTTGGCTCCCCGGCATGGCGTCCGGTGAGACGATGTTCGCCATCGCCATGACCGAGCCGGGCACCGGTTCGGACCTCGCAGGCATGCGCACCACCGCCAAGCTCACCGACGACGGCACCCACTACGTCCTCAACGGCGCGAAGACCTTCATCACCGGCGGCGTCAACGCCGATCGCGTGATCGTGTGTGCCCGCACCTCGGCGCCGAGCGAGTCGGACCGCCGCTTCGGCATCACCCTGCTCGTGGTCGACACCAAGACCAAGGGCTTCGAGATCGGCCGCAAGCTCGACAAGCTGGGCCTGCGCACCTCGGACACCGCCGAACTCGCCTTCACAGACGTGCTCGTTCCGGTCGAGGACCTCCTCGGCGAGGAGAACCAGGGCTTCTACTACCTGGGACAGCACCTCCCCCGCGAGCGCCTCTCGATCGCCGTCGGCGCGTACGCACAGGCAGTGGCAGCGATCCGTTTCGCGAAGGACTACACACTCGAGCGCAACGTGTTCGGCAAGCCGGTCGCGGCGTTCCAGAACACCAAGTTCGAGCTCGCCGCATGCCAGGCGCAGGCGGACGCGATGGAGGCTGTCGTCGACCGCGCTCTCGAGGCGTACGACCGCAAGGAGCTGTCTGCAGCAGACGCCGCGTCGGCCAAGCTGTTCTGCACCGAGGCCGCCGCCGACATCATCGACCGTTGCCTCCAGCTGCACGGCGGCTACGGCTACATGAACGAGTACCCGATCGCGCGCCTGTACGCGGACAACCGCGTCAACCGCATCTACGGCGGAACGAGCGAGGTCATGCGCTCGATCATCGCCAAGAACATGGGCCTGTAACCACAGGTCACCAGCCTGAGAGAGCGGCGCAGACCGCTTTCGGGCAGACTTGGAGGGCGTGAGCCACCGACTACCGGACCCAGATCCGCAGCCGGAGGTCTCACGCCCTCCTCATGCGCCCGTCGACCACGGTCATCATCACCATCATTCGCACGGCGGAGACATCCCCGGCACCCTCACACGGTTCGCCAAACCCGCCGTCATCGTGGTCCTCGCCGCAGCGGCCGTGTTCGTGGCCGTCGGAGTGTTCTTGACGTGGCCGTCGAACGCCGCTCATCCGATACCGATGCAGTACAAATCGTCGGACGGCGGAGCACTCCAGGTGTACGAGGCCACCGTCGTCGCGACAACCCGCACCGACTGCTCGATGATCGACGCCGGTGTCCCGACGGCCGACTTCCCGCAGATCCCGACCACGGGAGGTCCGTGCATCGCGACCGTGCTGGCATTGAAATCGGGTCCAGACGAAGGCCGGTACACGGTCTTGTCGATCCCGACGAACAAGGCCCAGTCCGGCACCGGCCCCGACTCCGCGGACATGTCCGTCGGCGCGCCCGACGACCCGCAGCCCGGTCAGCCCCGCCTCGTCGTCGACGACTCGATCAAGGTCAGCGCGATGCCCGACCAGAGCGCCGAGTCGTCGACGGCTTCGCTGCGCTACGCGTTCTACGACTTCGCTCGCGGCACCCCGCTGATCTTCTGGGCGATCGCCTTCGTCCTCGCAGTCGTGGTGGTGGCCACCTGGCGCGGCCTGCGCGCAATCCTCGGCTTGGCCATCGCCTTCGCGGTTCTCGGCTTCTTCACCCTGCCGTCGATCTTGGACGGCAACGACGTGGTGATCGTCGCGATCGTGTCCGCCGCGGCCATCCTGTTCGCCGTGCTCTATCTCGCTCACGGCGTCAACCTGCGGACCAGTGCGGCACTAGTCGGAACTCTGTTGTCGCTGGTGGTCGCGGGCCTGCTGAGCAATGCCGCGATCTCGACCCTGTCGCTCACCGGACTGTCGGCGTCGTCGACGACGAGTCTGCAGATGTACCAGGGCACAATCTCCCTCCAAGGCCTTCTGCTCGCGGGCTTTGTGATCGGCACCCTGGGTGTGCTGAACGACGTGACGATCACCCAGGCATCGGCCACCTTCGAGTTGGCGGCGATGCCGAATCAGACGCGGCTGGGCGCATTCCGTGCAGCGATGCGCGTCGGCCGCGACCACATCGCGAGCACCGTGTACACGCTGGTGTTCGCCTATGCGGGCAGCGCACTCCCCCTGCTCCTGCTGTTCTCCGTGGCGGGACAACCGGTGTCGTCGCTGCTGAGCTCGGAGGAGGTCGCCATCGAACTCGCACGGGCATTCGTCGGCGGCATCGCCCTCGCCCTGTCGGTGCCGTTGACCACCGCGGTCGCCGCGGCCTTGGTGGTCCCGGGCGGCAAGGCGACGGACGTCACGTCCGCCTGAGGTTGCGGCGAAACTGTTACTGACTAACAATCGTTAGCATGTCATCGATTCTCTTCCGCCTCGGGCGGTTCTCCTTCCGGCACAAGTGGTGGGTGATCGTCGCGTGGATCGCCGCGCTCGTGATCACCGGATCGCTCGTCAACGCCATGCAGCCGAAGTTCTCCAAGGACTTCGAATTGCCCGGCACCGACGGCGGCACCGCCATGACGCAGTTGGAGGAGTACTTCCCCGCTGCCAACAAGGCGCAGTCCCAGGCGTCGACGACGGTCGTGATCGGCGCCGAGGACGGCCTCGCCGCCCACACCGCCGAGATCGACAAGCTCGTCACCGGCCTGCAGGGACTCCCCAAGGCCACCAAGGACGCCATCGTCAACCCGGTGACCGCCGCAGCCGCGGCCCCGCAGATGGCGTCGGCGGTTCTCGGTGACGAGGGCCGCGTCGGCCTGATCACCGTCCCGCAGGCCATCGACCTGATGGACGTCAAACTCGAATCGAAGACAGAACTCCTCGACGTCCTCGAGAAACACCGGGTGAACGGCCTGCAGGTCGAGGCCACCGGCGGCGTCATGAGCGCACAGGAACAGGGTGGGGCGGCCGAGATGATCGGCTTCGCCATCGCCTTCGTCATCATGATCGTCGCATTCGGCGCGCTGATCGCCGCGTTCATTCCGCTCGTCACCGGCATCGTCGGGGTCGGCCTCACGATGATGCTGGTGACCCTGTCGGCTGAATGGATCTCGGTGAATCAGTCCGCGACCGGCATCATCACGATGCTCGGCATCGCAGTCTCCATCGACTACGCACTGTTCATCGTGTCCCGCTACCGGTCAGAGATCAATCGCGGCGGCTCTCGTGAAGACGCTGCAGGCAGAGCAGTCGGCACCGCAGGCACCGCCGTCGTCTTCGCCGGCTTGACGGTCGTCATCGCAGTCGCTGCGCTCATGGTGATCGGCTTGCCGTTCATCACCCAGATGGGTCTCGGCGCCGCCCTCGCGATCATCGTCGCCGTTCTGGCCGCCCTGACGTTCATCCCGGCCCTGCTCGGAGCCTTCGGTCGCTTCGCGTTCAGTCCGCGCATCCCGTGGCTGCGTCACGGCGACGCCGACGAATCGACCGAGACGTTCGGCGTCAAGTTCGGTTCGATGGTGGTCAAGCGTCCCGTCGTGTTCATCGTCGCCGGCCTCGCGATCCTGATCGCCGCCGCCCTGCCCATCAAGGGCATGCAGATCGGCATGGACACCACCACCGACGACGAGGTGGCCGCTCAGGAACTCGTCGCCAAGGGCTTCGGCGAAGGCGTCGCCGGACCGCTCGTGGCTGTCATGCACACCGACAACGGCACCATCGACGATGCGGCGAACGCCGCCGTCACCCAGATCGCGAAGCTGCCCGGCGTCGCATCGCCGGACGCCCTGATGTGGATGGGCAACGGCACCACCGATCCGAAGAACCCGAATGTCGGCGCGAACTCGGCGATCATCCAGATCGTTCCGAAGACCGCACCGTCGGCCCCGGAGACCCACGACCTCGTGGAGGACATCCGCGGCATCGCCGGTGACATCGAGAAGCAGGGCGCGTCGATCCACGTCGGCGGTCAGACGGCCATCATGTCCGACCTGTCGGCCAAGCTCGACAAGGCCCTCATCCCGTACCTCGTGGTGGTGGTCGGACTCGCGTTCCTGATCATGATCGGCGTGTTCCGTTCCCTGTGGGTCCCGTTGATCGGCACCGTCGGCTTCCTCTTCTCGGTGCTCGCCACCTTCGGCATCACCACGTGGATCTTCACCGACGGCGCTCTCGGCATGATCGATCACACCAAGCCGATCATCGCGTTCCTGCCGATCTTCCTGATCGGTGTGGTCTTCGGTCTCGCTATGGACTACCAGGTGTTCCTGGTGACCCGCATGCGTGAGGAGTACATGCACGGGATGTCCGCGAAGGAGGCCATCGTCGCCGGTTACCGTCACGGTTCCCGCGTCGTCACCTCGGCCGCGATCATCATGATCAGCGTGTTCGCCGCATTCATGCTGGCACCGGACACCACCGCGAAGATGATGGGCTTCGCCCTCGCGATCGCAGTGTTCTTCGACGCCTTCATCATCCGCATGATCGTCGTCCCGGCTGTGATCTCCCTCCTCGGCGACCGTGCATGGGGTCTGCCGAAGTGGCTCGACAAGCTTGTCGTCGACTTCGACATCGAAGGCAGCAAGGTGCGCGATCGTGGCATCGACGAGACCACCGAGACGCTGGTGGCCGACGCAGAGGCGCTCGAGGCGAAGTAGCCATGTCGACCGAGAGCTCCACCCAGACCGCGGCCCCGGGGACTCCCCCGGGGCCGCGGCCCGGTCTGCGGGAACGCAACAAAGCACGCACCCGGAACGCGATCCGCACCGCCGCGATGGACCTGTTCGAACGACACGGATACACCGCGACCACGGTGGCCCAGATCGCCGACGCGGCGGACGTCTCGCACACCACCTTCTTCCGCTACTTCCAGAGCAAAGAACAGGTGGTCCTCAAGGACGACTTGGACGACGAGCGCCGGACGGCGATGTTCTCCGGGATCGAGCCGGGTCTAAGTCGCTTCGACCTCCTTCGGCGCATGGTGTCGGACATGTTCGCGATCGCCGCGGAGGACGAATGGGCGTCGAACATGGCTCGCTATCGTCTGATCCAAACGGAGCCGACACTGTTCGCAGCGCATCAGACCGAGTCGGACGCCGTCATCTCCGAGACGACTGGTTTCATCGCCGAGTATCTCGGTGTCCGCCCAGACGACCTTCGACTGCGGGTTTTCATCGCCGCAGTGACAGGCGTCCTCTTCCATGTCGTCGACAACAGCGGCAACGGCGAGATCCCGACGCTCGAGGAGTGCATCGAGGCGATCGACCTGCTCGAGGCGGGCCTGCCGGTCTGATCCGATTAGTCTGTTCCACATGAGCAGCTCAGCCGATCGTTCCGGCACCGAACTCGGCCCCTACCGCCTCGTCCGACTCATCGGGCGAGGCGGGATGGGCGAGGTGTACGAGGCCGTCGACTCGGTCAAGGACCGCACCGTCGCTCTGAAACTGCTGCCGCCCCATCTCGCGGACGACGACCAGTTCCGTGCCCGGTTCCTTCGCGAATCACAGACGGTCGCCAGGCTCAACGACCCGCACGTCATCCCGATCCACGACTTCGGTGAGATCGACGGACTGCTGTACCTCGACATGCGCATCGTCCACGGCCGTGACCTGCGCAGTCTCATCAAAGATGCACCGCTGCCCGCCGAACGGGCGGTCGCTCTCATCGCGCAGATCGCAGGCGCACTCGACGCGGCGCACGCGTCCGGACTCCTGCACCGCGATGTGAAGCCGGAGAACATCCTCGTCGACAGCAACGACTTCGCCTACCTGGTCGACTTCGGGATCGCACAGTCGGCCGACGCCACACGCTTCACCGCGACCGGATCGGCGATCGGGTCGTTCGCGTACATGGCCCCGGAACGGTTCAGTGACGACATCGCGCTCACCCCTGCCAGCGACGTCTACTCGCTGGCCTGTGTGCTGTTCGAGGCGGTCACCGGGGCGCCACCGTACCCGTCGACCAGCTACGAGAAGATCATCACCGGCCACTTGACCAGGCCCATTCCACCGACCGGCACCGTCCTCGACCCGGTGATCGCGGCGGGAACCGCAAAGGACCCGAGCCAGCGGATCGCCTCATGCGGGGAGTTCGCCGCCGCCGCGAAAGCCGCACTCGACGGCCGCCACACGCCGACCCTCGTCGCCCCGGTTCACGCACCGCAGCCCTCCCCCGCTATGCCGTATCAGCAGGTCGTGCATCCGACGCCCCAGCCCGCACCGGCGTCGAACGGCGCTCGTGTGGCTCTGATCGCCGCCGCCGTCGCAGTAGTCGCCCTGATCGCGGGCGCCGGAGCCGTCTGGATGGCGATGAAGACCTCCGACACCGACCCCGTCGCCGCCTCGCCGACGAGCGTCACCGTGTCCACCACCACCATCTCGGCATCCACCGCGACCGCGACCGCCACCACGGTCACCGAGACCACCACCCGTCCGGCACCGACGCGGGGTTCGGGCGACCTCGGACTGTCGACACCGATCACCGTCCCCGCATGCGACGGACAGAGCATTCTGATCGTGTACAACGCGACCACTCCCGGCCAGTACGAACAGGAGATCGGCGCCGCGCTCGCCGCGAATCCTGGCGCGAAGTACCTGCGCACGGACAACTCCTGCTCATCGATGCGCCAGGCGTACGACGACGGAAGCCCGATCTACGCCGTCTACTTCGAGGGCTCCTCCGTCGCCGCCACCTGCGCGAAGAAGGCGTCGTTCGGCGGCGCGTCGTATGCCCGCTTCCTCGACGCCACGACTCCGGTCGGCACCGAGATCTGCTGAACCACGGCACAATGGAGCCCATGTGGGGCTTCATCGGCCAGTACTGGTGGCTCGTTTTCGTGTTCGGCGGATCGATCGGCGGTGCGATGCGCGCCGTCTCAGCCTGGAATGAACGGCGTGCCGAACGCAGTCTCGAGCGATACCGCATCAAGCAGGAGACGAGCGTCGCCCGCGCGGAGGCGGAGAGTCGAGGGCGGATCGACGCCGCCTCGGTGCAACGGGAGCGCGCATCGGCGGTCGCCGATCACAATGCCACCGACGAACGGTGGTTCGCCCATGAGACCGATCTCGCGACCCTGCTCGACTATCCGATGCTCGTCGACCTCCGCGAACCGCTGACGGAGAAGTTCCATCGCGCGCGGAGTCGCGCCGAGCTCCTCCGGCCGCCTGCGGACGACTCCACCGACCCGGCAGCCGTCCGCGCCTACCGCGACGCCGTGCACGACTACACGACGTCTCTCGATCTGGCCGAACAGGAGGCGAAACGCCGTCGACGGTCGGATTTCAGCCCTGTCGAGCAGGAACGGCTGGCCCGCGCCCAACGACTGCTCGCCCTGGCGATGGACGACGGCGCGTCACCGCAGGAACGCCGCCAAGCGTACGAGCGGGCCCGTACCGAGTTGGACGGCCTCATCCATCTTCCTGCCGCGGGGACCACAGCGTTGGAGACCAGAGTTCGCGCCGCATTGGAGTCGGGCACGGCCGAGTAGGCCACTCGGTACGTCAGTCAGCGGTAGGCGGCCAGCTGCTGCGCTGCGATCGAGTGCAGTTTCTCGATGCCGAGGTTCAGGTCCACAAGATGTGAATCGAAGAGCGGCAGTTCGTTGAAGTGCTGCGGGACCACAGGCGTTCCGTGCAACCGGTGGAACCCGCTCGGGTTCACACAGTTCACCTTCCACCGACCGGGCCCGGTGGTCCACGTGGACTTCGACGTCGGGAGATCACCCGGGAACGTCGACACCTTCATCAGGAAGGCGATCATGCTCGCCGCGTACGGGCGGCTGGGCACGGTCGCGGCAGCCGGACTGTAGTCGCCGCTGAGCCTGTCGGGGTCGGTGCACGCGACCTGGAATGCCGGACCGGTGGGCAGGTTCATCGGAGTGCTGAGCGCATCGAGGCTGCTGTTGCCGAACAACGACGGCAGGCCGACGAGTTCGGTCGAATAGGCCACCACACATCCGGTCTGTGCACGGCGGGTGCAGATGGGAGTGTTCCGGAAGTCGCCGCCGGTGGTCTTCCCGCGCGCCGTCATCACGTTGCCGCCCATCAGGAAGGCACCGACCATCTTACGACGCAGCTCCGGCTTCGGGTCGATCTCCTCGCGGATCAGCTTGCGCAGCATCATGGTCCCCTGCGAATGCCCGATGAAGATCACCGGCCGCCCTTTGTTGTCGTCGCGGAGGTACTTCTGCCACGCGCGCTTCACATCGCCGTACGACGTGTTCGGGATGTCGCGGTTGCCGACCCACGACGCCATCATCGCCGGGCTGAGGCCCCACAGAGTCATCTGGCGGTAGACCGGCGCGTACACGCGGCACAGGTCGTTGAACGACGCCGCTTGGAAACGAGCGATCGACTGCACCGACGGGACGGGCTTCTTGTCGGCCAGCAGGGACGGTTGATCGGTGACTGTCGGGTAGACGTAGAAGCAGTCGGCCTTCTTCGCCGAGTCCGGCGTCACCGTGGCCGGATGAGTCTTCCCGGTCAGAAGGTCGGTGCGGTCGTTCTTCAGGTCGCAGGGGTCAAGACTGCCGGGACGGCACAGCCACTGCACGGCGGGCTCAGCGGCGGCCGGAGGCGGCGGGGCCACGAACAGACCGGCTACGACGGCCACCGCCGCCACGAGCGCGAACAATGGTCCGTTACGACGAAATGGCATGAATATCCCTCTCCAGGCATGCGATCTGTGACGTTCGACTACTAGACCCTGCCACAGTGACCTGACTCATGAGTAGGGTACGGCCATGTCTCTGCCCCGCAGCATCGTCGCGCTCATCGTCACCATCGGCGCCGTCGTGTCGTCCACCATGCTCGTCGCACCGCAGGCGTCCGCCGCTCCTGCCGATCCGCTGGCGGTGAGCGCGCTGCACACACGCGGCACGTCGATCGTCGACGCGGCCGGTCGCGTGGTGCTGAATCACGGCGTGAACAACGTCGACAAGGAGGCGCCGTACATCAAGGCGGGCGACGGATTCACCGTCACCGCGGCCGACGCCGCGAAACTCGCGGGGTACGGATTCAACTCCGTGCGCCTCGGCGTCTCATTCGACGCGCTGATGCCCACGAAAGGCGACGTCGACGAGGACTACATCGGACGCGTGACGGCGGTGGTCGACATGCTCGCCGACCACGGCATCCGAACTCTCCTCGACAATCATCAGGACGGGATGTCATCCCCGTGGGGCGGCAACGGATTCCCCGCATGGGCGGTCAAGTCGCGCCCCCTGCCCGGTGAGCCGAACCCCGGGTTCCCGCTGTACTACCTCATGCCGAGCATGAACGCGGCCTGGGACGAGGTGTGGACCAACCGCAACGGCATCGTCGACCATCTGGGCACCGCGCTCAAGGCGCTCGCCGCAGGACTCAAGGGCCATGCGGGCGTGATGGGCATCGAGCTGCTCAACGAACCATGGCCGGGCACCGCAGCCCTGACCTGCTTCCCGATCGGCTGCCCACTGTTCGACGTGCAGTACCAGAACACGATGTCGAAGCTCACCCGCTACGTCCGCCAGGGCGACCCCACGGTCCCCGTCTACTGGGAGCCGAACGTCACCTGGAACCAGATGATGCCGTCGTACATGGGCCTCAAGCGCATCAAGGACCGCAACGTCGTGATCGCGCCCCACGACTACTGCATCCCGTCGCAGCTCGCGATCTACCTCGGACTCCCCGAGAGTCTGCGGTCGCTGTGCTCGGCGCAGCAGGGCCTCACGTGGACGCACGTCGACGAGGTGTTCCGCCGCACCGGCAAACCGGTGGTGATCACCGAGTTCGGCGACGTCGACGCCACGGTTCTGAGTCAGACGCTCGATCGGGCGGACAAGCGATTCGTCGGCTGGATGTACTGGCACTACACGAGCGGCCAGTCGCTGTCCGGGGTCGCCCGCCAGCTCGTCCGCACGTACCCGCAGGCCACCGCGGGACGTCCCGGCGCGATGACCTTCGACACGGCCACCGGCGCATTCTCGTTCACCTACCGCCCCAACCCGGCGATCAGCGCTCCGACCGTCATCTACCCGTCGTCGGTGCACTACCCGAACGGCTACACCGTTCAGGTGACCGGCGGGCAGTACGTGACGGCGTCCGACGGCCGACTCCACGTGTCCGCGGACGGCCCCGGACCGGTCACCGTGTCGGTCACCGCAAAGTGATGCAAATCCCTTTCTGCGGCCAGTTCGGGCCGTCACGCGGGACAGTGCGTTGTCGTTCACTTTCACCAGTTACCATCCACTCGTGCTGGAAGATCTGAACAAGAAGGCGAAGAAGGCCGGACTCCATGTGGCCGTCGCGAAGAAGGCTGACCTGTACAGCATTCGGAAGGTGAAGAACGGCAAGCTCATCGCGAAGAACATCGACACCGACGAGGTTCTGCAGATCATCAAGAAGTACAAGTAGCGTGTCTGCGCCCCGTCTGGTCTCGTCCGTGTTGCACACCGCGGTCTACACCATGCTGAATCCGCCGCGCAGTCTCTCCGACGTTCGACGCATCATCGACGGTCCTGCCGACCTGACAGGGAAGGCGATCGTCGTGACCGGCGCGTCGTCGGGCATCGGTGAATCCGCAGCGCATCTCCTGGCTTCCCGCGGCGCGACGATCATCGCTGTCGCCCGTAATCTCGATGCACTCCAGGCCACATGCGATGCGATCGAGGCGGCCGGCGGTGCGGCGCACCCGATGACGGCCGACCTCTCCGACCCGGACGACGCCCGCAGGCTCGCGTCCGATGTGCTCGATCGGTTCGGCCCGCCGGACGTGTTGATCAACAACGCCGGTCGGTCCATCCGGCGCAGCACACTGGACACCGTCGACCGGTTCCACGATTACGAGCGCACCATGGCGCTCAACTACTTCGGACCCGTCGCCCTGATCCTCGGGCTTCTCCCGGCGATGGTCGACGCAGGCCGCGGCCAGATCGTCAACGTCGTCACGTGGGGCGTCACTGCGGGCGCGATGCCCAAGTTCGCGGCCTATCACGCCTCCAAGGCAGCCCTGGCGGCGTTCGGACGGTCGTTGGACGGCGAATGCGAGGGCACCGGCGTCGTCGTGACCAATGCGGGTTTCCCGTTGGTGCGGACGCCGATGATCGCTCCGACCGCGTCATACGACGACGCCCCCGCGCTCACGTCCGAACAGGCCGCCCAGTGGTTGCTGCGTGCTGTCGAGCAGCGTCCGGCCGAGTTGTACCCGCGCTATGCGGTGGCGTTGCGGACCGTCGGTGCGTTCTCCCCGCGCGCTGTCCACCGACTGATCGGCCGCTCCGGCATCTGAAGCACCCTTACGAATGCGCGACGATCCAGTCGGTGACCGTGCTGATCACCTCGTCGCGTTCCGGTTCGTTGAAGATCTCGTGGTAGAGCCCGGGCAGGATCGTGACGGTGAGGTCGCTGCTCCCGGCGTGGCGTTCGACGATCCGGCTGCCTTCCGGGTTGGCCAGGACGTCGGCCCCTCCGTGCAGGACGAGGGCGGGCATGGTGAGTGTCGGAAGGCGGCCGGGGAACGTCGCCATGGCACCGATGAGCGCTCCACCGAGCCCGGCCGGGATCTTGCCGTGCCAGACGAGCGGATCGGATTCGTAGGCGGCGACGACGTCCGGATCGCGGCTGACCGCTGACGCCGACAAGGCCGCCGACGGCAGCCACGGCACGAGCTTGCCGAGGATCGGCGCGATCTTGACCAGCGGCGCGGGCAGATCCGCTCCGGGGACGATCGCCGGTCCGGACAGGATCAGTCCGTCGAGCATGTCGGGGTGATCGAGAGCGTACGACAACGCGATGGCGCCGCCCATGCTGTGGCCGATGAGGAAACGTGGTCTGCACTCGGAGGCCGCCACGCCGATCACACTGTGCAGGTCGGCGACGAAGTCGCCGAAATCGGTGACGCCCAAGCGTTTTCCGGTGGAGCGTCCGTGTCCGGCATGATCGGGGATCACCGCGGTGTAACCGCGGTCGGTGATCGCCCGCGCGACGTGGTGATACCGACCTGCATGTTCACCGAGTCCGTGTGCAACGACGACGACGCCCACCGGCTCGATGTCGGGCCGGTGGACGTCGTAGACGATGGTGTTGCCGTGGCGACCGGTGATCGACGCTGTCGAAGTCTGCATCAGAGCAGAGTAGCGCCGATCACACTCCTGGTCTTCTCGGGGTCATTCCTCCTTGGCTGCGCCGATGGCGAGTTTTCCGTTCTCGAACAGCAGCGGATACAGCAGGCCACCGATCAGTCCGCCGATCAGCGGTGCGACCCAGAACACCCACAACTGCCCGGGTGCGCCGTTTCCGTTGAAGAACGCGACGGCGGTCGATCGAGCAGGGTTCACCGAGGTGTTGGAGATCGGGATCGAGATGAGGTGGATGAGGGTCAGCGACAGGCCGATCGCCAGCGGCCCGAAGCCCTTCGGCGCCCGACCGTCGGTGGCGCCGAGGATCACGATCAGGAAGAACGCTGTGAGAATGACTTCGGCGAGGATCACCGCGCCGAGGGCGTAGCCGTTGGGCGAGTGCTCCCCGTAGCCGTTCGCGGCCATGTTGCCTTCGGCGGTGAAGCCGTCCTGCCCCTTGGCGATCACGAGCAGCGCCAGGCCGGCGAGCAGACCGCCGACCACCTGCGAGACCCAGTATCCCGGCAGATCACGCCACGGCAGGCGACCGCTGACCGCGGCGCCGAGCGTGACGGCGGGATTGAAATGGCCACCCGAGATGTGCCCGACGGCGTATGCCATCGTCACCACGGTGAGACCGAACGCCAGTGCCACACCGAGGAATCCGATGCCGAGCTGAATGCTCGAACTCGTCGCCTCATCGGCGGCGACGACTTTGGCGGCGAAGATCGCGCTGCCACAGCCGCCGAAGACCAGCCAGAACGTTCCGAACAGTTCCGCCAGCCATTTAGCCGGCGTCGAGATGGTGTCGCTCATACGTGCTCCTTCTCTCGTGTCCACCGACCGGCCCCGTGCTCAGTCGGTGTGAATGATTCCCAGCCGTTCGGCGACAGCCCGACCTGCGGACTCCACCATCCCGATGGGACGCAATGCGGTCTCGGCGATCACGACGACGCTCTCGACACGGCCCACGACCGCTTCGAGACGTGCGACGACGCTCGCCATCCGAGTGACCGTCTCGTCGACGCGAACCAGGGTGGTCCCGAACTTGTCGAGGGTCACCTCGAGCTTCTCGAGGGTCCCGTCGAGTTCGGCGGTGGTCTTGCCCAGGCCCGTCAGCACCGGGCCCATCTCGCTGAGGAGATCTTCCACCTGATTGACGGTCTGGTCTGCGTTGAGCGCCGCCTGCGCAAGCTTGCGAAGACGTTGCCGGTCGGCGCCGGTGCGTTCGCCGTCCGCTGCGGACTTGATGGCCATGGCAATCAGTATGACCGGTTCTTCAGCGATCGCCGACTCGGTTCGGACACAAGTCCGCATCACTCGGGAATGAATCCCTCACTGCGGTGGTTGATCCCGCTAGATCGTTCAAATTTTAAGGAAATGGAGAACGTCATGCCCGCCGTCACCGCAGACACCCTGACTCTGCCCCGCATCTCTGCTGCCACCGTCGAGCAGACCGAGCGCCCGGTGCGATCGGTCACCACCGGCCCGCGCGGACACGAGGGGGAAGGCTTCCCCGTCGTCCGCGCATTCGCAGGCGTCTCACAGGCCGCGCTCGACCCGTTCATCCACATGGATCAGATGGGCGAGGTCGAATATCAGCCCGGCGAGCCCCGTGGCACCGACTGGCATCCGCACCGCGGATTCGAGACCGTCACCTACATGATCGACGGTCGGTTCCAGCACCAGGACTCAGCGGGAGGCGGCGGACTGATCGAGAACGGTGCGACTCAATGGATGACGGCCGGTTCAGGTGTCCTGCACATCGAGACCCCACCGGTTGAGCTCGTCGAGTCCGGCGGAACGTTCCACGGCATCCAGCTGTGGGTGAACCTCCCGGCGACCGACAAGTTCATCGCGCCTCGCTATCAGAGCCTCGAAGGCGGCCAGGTGCTCCTGCTGTCGTCACCCGACGGAGGCAGCCTCGTCCGCGTGATCGCAGGCGACCTCGACGGTCATGTCGGTCCCGGAGCCACCCACACACCGATCACCTTCGCGCACGCGACCATCGCCCCCGGGGCCGAACTGTCCACTCCGTGGCAGCCCGACTTCAATGCTCTGGTGTACGTCCTGTCCGGTCGTGGCACCGTCGGCGCCGAGCGTCGCCCGGTCGAGGGCGGCCAGCTCGTGGTCCTCGGCGCCGGCGACCGGATCACCGTCTCCGCCGACGCGGGCCAGGACTCCAACCGACCCGCTCTGGAGGTGCTGCTGCTCGGCGGACAGCCCATCCGCGAGCCCGTCGCACAGTACGGACCGTTCGTCATGAACACCCGACAACAGGTCATCGAGGCCATGGAAGACTTCCAGGCCGGCCGACTCGGTGTGGTTCCGCCGAACGCTCTGCGCCCCCACCGCGTCCGATGAGCGACGCCTGGCGGCTGTTCATCGAGAACAGTGCGCGGCTGCAGACCGAGCTCGACGAGCGGCTCCGCGCATCCGACGACATGACGCTGAGCGACTATCACGTGCTTCTCCTGTTGTCGGAGGCGCCGGAGAGCAGACTCCGGATGCGTGACCTCTCCCAGCGCATGGTCTTCTCCGCGTCGCGCCTGTCGTACCAGGTCCGGGTCCTCGCCGACCGCGGCTGGCTGTGCCGCGAGCCCGTCCCGGGCGATCGACGAGGCAGTTATGCCTGCCTCACCGATGCGGGAGTCGCCGCCTTCACGGCGGCGGCCCGCCGTCATTCCGCCGACGTCGACGAGCTCTTCCACTCCGCACTCTCCGACGACGACGAAGCCGCACTCGCTCGAGTGATGCGGCTCGTCGCCGACGCATCGACGAAAGACGACCCGACATGAGCATGACCGTCATCAACGCGGCCGACCGCCTGCACTGGGCCAACGAGTGGCTCACGTCCCGACAGTCGTTCCCCGGCACCGGAAACTACGACCTCTTCGGCAACGCGCACGGAGTGCTCGTGATGCACAACGACGACGTCGTCGACCCGGGCGAAGGGTTGGACGCCCATCATCACCAGAACATGGAGATTCTCACCTGGGTGCTCGACGGCGGTGTCACGCACCGCGACTCGCTCGGCCACGAGGTCACTCTCGGCCCCGGGGTGCTGGGACGGATGACTGCCGGAACCGGCATCACACACTCGGAGAGGAACGCGTCGACACGTGCGCAGCGAAAGTCGCTGCGGGTGATCCAGATGTGGGTGGCACCGGACACCGACGGACTGGAACCGAGCCATTCCGAGCACGACGTGGCCGCTGCCGTCGACGCCGGGAACCCCGTTCTGGTCGCGTCCGGCCGTCCCTCCCACACGGACCTCGATGTGGCGCGGATCAACAACCGATACGCCGCACTGTGGATCGCGCGACCACTCCCCGACTCCGTCGTGACCCTTCCGGGTGCGCCCTACGGCCACCTGTTCGTCGCTCGCGGCGCCGCGACCGTCGAGGTGGACGGCGAGACCCGCGAGCTCACCGAAGGCGACGCCGCTCGTCTCGTCGGCTCGGGAGACGTCGTCGTCCGATCGGGGTCGGGTTCCCGCCCGGAGATCCTGTACTGGGAGATGCACACGACCTTCGATCTCGTGCGACCCTAGAAGGCATGAGTCCCAACGGCATCGCCGACCGTCTGACCGCATCCGTCACCGACCTCATGGGCCGTGCCCGCGAGGATCTCAGCACCCTCGTCGGGTTCCCGTCCGTACACCTCGATTCGTCGAAGGCCGACGCCAGCCGTGCCAGTGCCGAATGGGTGGCCGCAGCGTTCGCCGAACTCGGCTTCAGCGCCGAGGTCATCGTGACCAGCGACGGCTCCCCCGCGGTCGTCGGCCACCGGCCGGGTCCTGAGGGATCACCGACGGTGGCGCTCTACAGCCATCACGACGTGCAGCCCGCCGGCGACGATGCGCTGTGGTCGTCGCCGCCGTTCGAACTCACCGAACGCGACGGTCGCTGGTACGGCCGCGGCTCGGCCGACTGCAAAGGCAACGTCGTCGCGCACCTGACAGCGCTGCGTGCAGCCGGCGACGATCTCGCCTGCAATGTGCGGATCATCATCGAGGGCTCAGAAGAGGCAGGCGGCGAGGGCCTCGACGACCTCGTCAAGACTCGCCCGGAACTGTTCGCCGCCGACCTGATCCTCATCGGCGACGCGGGCAACGTCGCCGCCGGACTCCCGACGCTCACGACCAGCCTCCGAGGTGTCGTCAACGTGAAACTCACGGTGTCGGCGTTGGAGACGGCGATTCACTCGGGTGCTGCGGGCGGTCCGACGCCGGACGCGATGGCGGCACTCGTCGCGGGTCTCGCGTCGTTGCGCAACGACCGCGGCGACACCACCATCGACGGTGTCCCGAACGATCAGACGTGGGAAGGCGTCGTCTACTCCGACGAGCAGTTCCGCAAAGACGTCGGCGCCCTGCCCGGCACCGAGATCCTCGGCAGCGGAACACCCGCCGAGATGGCGTGGGCGAGGCCCGCCGTCACCGTCATCGGGGTGGACGCGCCGTCCACCGCCGACTGCGCCGCGGCGATCATCCCGCAGGCGTCGGCCATGCTGAACCTGCGCATCCCGCCGGGGATGGAGCCGCAGCCCGTCTACGACGCCCTCGTGGCCCACTTGAAGGCACACATCCCATGGGGTGTGCGGGTAGACGTGGAGCCGGACGCGTTCGGCCGTCCGTTCCGAGCCCACACCGACGGCCCCGGGTATCAGGCGCTCACCGACGCGATGAAGACCGCATACGGTGTCGACGGCATCTTCTATGCAGGTCAGGGCGGTTCGATCCCGCTGTGCACCGTCCTCGCTGAGGCTCACCCGGATGCGGAGATCGCTCTCCTCGGTGTTGAAGAGCCGCTGTGCCACATCCATGCGCCCGACGAGTCCGTCGATCCCGCCGAGATCACCCGGACCGCGCTGACCGAGGCACTGCTCCTGACCTCGTTCACTCGCTGACCGCGCCCGGGCGGCCGGTCAGCAGCGTCCCTTGGGCAGTCGGCGGAGGTTGGCGTTGAGCCACGTCCCGACCTTGTTGAGCACGGCGACGCCGTCATCCATGGGTTCACCCGAGTAAGTGCTCATGGCGACGGCGGTCTGCGAACCGTCCTTGTGGGTGATGAGACCGAGTTGGCGGACTTCGTAGCCGCCCTTGTCGCCTGGACCCCAGCCGCCTTTCACCGCGGTGTCTGCGGGCGACTTCATCACTTCGATGCCCCAGCTCTGCACGGACGCGACATTGCCCATCAGCCCCACGATGTACTTGCTGTCGGGCAGGCACGGCAGGTTCGCCGCAAAGGTCGCCGCACCGCGGAGCGGCCACACAGTGAGACCGAATGTCTCGTCGTCCGCTTTGATCTCGACGACCTCGGTGTCGGTGTCGCCACCGTCGCGGATGACCGCCTCCACCAGCTTGCGGCCCTCAGACGGCGTGCCGAGGGACCTGCGGAGGGCGAGCGCCGCATCGTTGTCGGAGTCGATGATCGCCGTTCGGATCTCAGGAGTCCGGCCGTTCTTGCGCTGCGCGGCGAGCGCCAGCGGGACTTTGATCGTCGACCACGCGACACGTTCGCTCTGGTCGCCGAACGTGTAGACCTCGTCACCTCCGACCGGCGCGAGGGCGACGCCGACGTCGGCGGGCAGATCTTGTCGCGCGAAGCTCGCGGCGAGCGCGGCCTCTGCCCCTGACGGAGCGCTCGACGAACTCGACACCGCACTGGGCGACGTCGACACGGTGACGCGGTCGGCAGCGAGGACACCGTCCTGGTCGGAGCCA
This sequence comes from Gordonia malaquae, assembly GCF_037148075.1. Classification (NCBI taxonomy): domain Bacteria; kingdom Bacillati; phylum Actinomycetota; class Actinomycetes; order Mycobacteriales; family Gordoniaceae; genus Gordonia; species Gordonia malaquae. The sequence continues at coordinate 393,152 of NZ_JBBCUB010000004.1, forward strand.
CCGTTCGAGCACGCCGACAGGCTCGCGACGGCGGTGACCGATACGACGGCCAGTGCGGCCGCCCGGCGGGCGGACACAGATCGCAGAATATTCACTTTTGTCCGCTTAGTAGATGTAGACGACAGCTTGATTGCCACCACGGCACGCGACGATTCCCGCGTAGGGTCCGCACTGCATCACGTAGTTGCGGGCCTGTTGAGGCGCCCACCCGTTGATCGTTCGTGATTCACCGAGCGGTCCGCTCGCGACATACGAGTCGCGCACGTTGCGGGCGAATTCGCACCCGGTCCACTGCGGGTACCCGGTGCCGACGCCGTCGTAACACTCCTGGTTGTCCGCGGGCGGCGGGCCCGGCGTGTACGTCGGCGTCGGGGTGGCCGTCTCGGTGACCGTCTGTTCGCCTTGACTGTCGACGTCGGCCACGTCGGTCGGCGAGCCGCCGGCCTGCGTCGTCGACGGATCCTTCGAGCCGAGCGAGTCGGCCGCCAGCCAGGCGCCGCCGCCGATCAGCGCCGCGACGAGGATCCCGATGACCACCATCAACGCGGTGTTCAGCGTGCTCCGTCCGGTCGGCACCGGACCTGTCGCGTACGGGTAGGGCTGGCCGGGGAAAGCCCCGACGGGCACCGGTCCACTCTGCATCGGGACCGGTCCGCTGGGTACCCGGTGCGGTCCACTGGCGACTGCTGCGGGGTAGTTCGGGCCCGCGACGACGGTGTGGCCGTGCGCACTGTCCGCGGGTGCGCTCGGAGCCTTCTTGACAAGCGTCAGCGCCGCATCATCGACGGGCACGATCGTCGTCTGTGCTTGCGCCACGTCCGGAGCTTCACCAGACAGGGCGCGTCGGGCGGCGCGGGCGAGGTCGCCTGCGGAAGGGCAGCGGTCCGCGGGATCCTTTGTCAGGCCCCACGCGAGGACGGCGTCCATCGGCTCGGACACCGCCGGGTTCACTGTCGACGCCTTCGGGATGTCGCCGAGCAGGACTCCCCGCATGACCGTCGACACCGACTCGCCGGGGTACGGCTGGCGTCCGGTGAGGAGCTCGAAGAACAGTGCGGCGAGTGAGTACACGTCCGACGCAGAACCCACCTCGCCGTCTTCGAACTGCTCGGGCGACATGTAGGCGACCGACCCGATGGCCGTGCCCGTGTGAGTGAGGTGGGTGTCGTCAGCGGCGTGCGCCACGCCGAAGTCCACGAGGTACGCGAAGTCGGCGTCGGTGACGAGCACGTTCTCCGGCTTCACGTCGCGGTGGACGAGACCGGCTTCGTGCGCCGAGTCGAGCGCCGCGGCGACCTGCTCGATCAGCGACACCGCCTCTTCCTGATCGAGCGCGCCGCGGTCCCGTAGGACGGCCCGCATGTCGCGGCCGTCCACCAGCCGCATGTCGAGGAACAGTGTCGACGAGATCTCGCCGAAGTCGTGGATCGGGATGATGTGCGGCTCGCCCAGGCGAGCGAGTGTCTGGCACTCCCGGCGGAACCGCTCCTGGAACGTCGGGTCCTGCGCAACCTGCGCATTGAGCAGCTTCAGTGCGACGTCACGATCTCGCGTCGTGTCGTGGGCTCGATACACCTCGCCCATGCCGCCGCGGCCGAGCAGTTCCTCGAGCCGGTACTGGCCGAACGTCTCGCCGACGCGGCTCGGCGTGTTCTCGCCCATCGATTGTCTCCTTCTTCGCAGCCTTGCCAGGCTAGGCCGCGAAGAAGGCGGACACTCACTCGAAACTGCCGTTCACCGGCGAATTCAACTGTTTGATTTAGTGCAAACGAACTAACAGGTACCGACCGGCATGGAACCGATGTTGGAACCGACCCATCGACCGACACGGTTGAGCATGGCGATCCCGTCGTCGAACGAACCGCTCGACGGCAGGGCCGCCATGCTCACCGCAAATGCGCCACGCGGGGTGGTGACGACTCCGAGCTGGCGCACGACATACTTCCCCGTTGCGTCGGACACCGGCCCCCAGCCGCCCTTCACCGCGGTCGACACTCCGCGCTGGCGCAAGATCTTCACTCCCCATTGCTGATTCGATTCCACTGCCGCCATGTGCCCGAGCACGCGATTCGAGTCGGGCAGGCACGGCAGGTGCGCTCCGAAACGAGACTGACGCGCCAACGTCCACTGGGTGGCGCCCGGGTAGCTCGCGGGCCTGTCGATCTGCGACGCGACGTGCGTGCGCGGGTCATGCCCTTCGCGCAGGACCGCCGTCACCTCATCGACCGCGCGACTGTTCGAACGCATCGAATCCCAGAGGTTCTCGGCCGCCGTGTTGTCGGAACGACGGATGGCCGCGCGGACGTCACCCGCGACTCGCGGGCCGTTCACCCGCTCGGCCGCGATCGACACCGGCACCTTGAGCGTCGACCACGCACGAGCTGTGCGGACCGGACCGAACGACATCGTCGAGTCGCCGCCGACCGGAGTGATGGCCAGCCCGACCGAACCCGACAACCCCCTGGTCGCGCGAGTGAAGCTCTTCGAGAGCTTCGCCTTCGACGCAGGCGGAGTGACGTTGACGTTCGGCAGCACCGGCAAGGCGCCCGCAGCACCGGCGCCCAGCGCAAAACCGCCGGCGAGTACAACAGCGACACACGACGACACCAGACCGCGACGAATCACACAAACCCCTTCAGCAACATGCGCAACACGCGTAACGCTAGTCAACTAGAGGCGAAGCGACCAAGGCGCGTGCCCCACCCGCAACGCGGGCGTTGCCGGACCGTTACTGGAGGCTCAAGACATCCGAACGTCCGACGAACAGTGGGAAACGGGTCATCACGGGCTAGTCTGACCGCATGTCCATGCCCCCTTACGGTGAGTATCAGCAGTACCCGCCCACGATGCCCGGCGGATATCGACCTCCGTCGAACCGTCGTACGCCGCTCATCATCGCGTTCGCGATCGCCGGCGTCGCGTTGCTCATTGCAGTGGTCGCCGTTGTGGTCGCCGTTCTCAAATCAAACGACGACAACGATGACGCTGTCGCATCGCGTACCACCACGACTACGATCGCCGCCCCCGGACCGACGACGACTCAGACCCAGATCGAAACGCCGACGACAGTCGTGCAGACCCCGAACCGCACCGACGTCCGAAGCATTCTCGCCAACCAGGGCTACGTATACGACTGCGACTCCAACGTCCTTCGCATGAGCACGCAGACTCAGTGCGGCTGGGCACAGAACGTACGACAGGCGACAATCTCACGAGGATCATTCAGTGGCGTCCCGATCTACAGCCCGTATCTGGGAAGCAACGTCTACACCACGTGCGCTGACCGCGGTTCGTACTACATCTGCCAGGGGCAGACCAGCAACACGATCGCGGTGATTAAGTGATGGCCAGATCCCGACGCTCAGCACCAGCAGCCTTGCTTGGGCTCACTCTCGTTTTGACATCGTGCTCGGAAGGGTCGAACACGCCTGTCGCAGTCGAAACAGTGGTGGTTACCAAGACCGCTACATCATCCGACTCGACCGCACCGAAGAGCGCATTCCCAGGTGAGTGCGAAGCGCCAACCGTCGCATTCGATCCAGGGCACAACGGACAATCGATCTCGGTATTCGACAAGACTACCGGCGTCGAGATGCGCGACTATCCGAACGGAGCCGAGGACGGAGACGTATTCGCCGTCGCAACCATCGCAAAACGCGGACTCGAGCACGCCGGCTACACCGTGGTGATGCTGAAGAAGAGCACTGCCGAAAGCGTCACTTACCGTGAACGTGTCAACCGCGCGGAGCGCGCTGGTGCCGACGTCGGAATCAGCATTCACACATCACCCGGCGAGCACTCTGTCTTCGACCAACGCCTCGGCGGATACCGCGAAGGAACCGGCGCAGACGGCACCCCGCTTAGAGTGACGTTCTCCAACGCCGCGATCGCCAAGCAGAGTGGCCAGATGTCGACCAAGTTCGCTGCTGGCCGCAGTCGGGTCGAGGGCCGCCAAGTCAATGTTGTTCAAAACAACTTCGGCGGTCGAGCCCCGTTGTGGGCAGGCGATCTCCCCATGATCTCGCTGATCTCACAGAAGGTCCCATGGGTCTACAGCGAATTCGGAACCTCAGACGGCGCTGGAGGCGCGAACCCAATCGGCAGCGATAACCGCAACCTGTACGCGAAGGCGATCGTTGCTGGTGTCAAGGCCGCACTGCCGAATAGGTGCCGGAGCTAGCGCCCCGATGCTTGACGCGGGTCCAAGGAGTCGCTCCACAGTTTTGTAGGCCGTTCAGTAGATATGAACCTCGGCGTTCACGCCACCTCGACAGATCACTATTCCCTGCTCCGGGTTGCATGACATCGCGTAGGTCCTTCCTGTTGTCGGCGACGCCGCATAGACAGTTCGACTCTGGCCAATAGGTCCACCACTGACGTATGCGTCTCGAACATTCAGCGCAAAGCCGCATGTCGTCATTCCACCGCCGACACCGACGCCATCGGCACACGCCATCGATCCCGCAGGAGGCGTTGCAGTCGTCGATTCCGCGGCTTCCAATGTGCTGGTGATCGTCGTCGTAGACGACGAGGCAGCCTCGGTCGAGCCACCTCGGACACCGAACCAGTACACAGCAAGTCCAGCTAGAGTGAGAATCATCAGACCTGCGATGATCGCGAGAACGACGTTCAGCGCCTTCCCATCTCGATGGCCGTACTGGTCGGGATACACCGGACCACTCGGGTACCCCTGCGGTCCCGTGAAAACCTGCTGCCCCGGGTAGCCGTGGGGACCCGAGTACGAGATGTGTTCGGTCGGCGCGTGCGATTCCGTAGCCTGCCGCTTGACCAGGGACGGTCCAACCATCGTGCGATTGAACGCGGGGTCCGCCGGTGCACCGGACAGTGCAGCACGTGCTGCGGCCGCGAGTTCACCGGCCGACCCGAATCGTTGACCGGGCTCCTTCGCGAGACCCCGCCGGACGACGGCGTCGAGCGCGGGCGGGACGTTCGGGCTGAAGGCGCTCGGTGCGGGGACCGCGTTCAACACTGTCGCCTTGACGACTGCGCTCACCGAGTCGCCGGGGTAGGGCTGTCGCGCGGTCAGGAGTTCGAAGAGCACCGCAGCGAGCGAGTACACGTCGGACGCGGGTCCGACCGGCACGTTGTCGAGCTGCTCGGGCGCCATGTAGGCGATCGAGCCGACCGCCGTCCCGGTCCGGGTCAGGTGGGCGTCGCCCTCGTGATGAGCGATGCCGAAATCGACGAGGTACGCGAAGCCGGCCGACGTCACCAGGACGTTCTCCGGCTTCACGTCCCGGTGGACGAGTCCGGCGGAGTGCGCCGCGTCGAGCGCGGCCGCCACCTGCTCGATGATGGCGACAGCGTCCTCGGGCGCCATCGCCCCGTCCGTACGGAGTCCGGCGCGCAGGTCTCGACCGTCGACGAGTCGCATGTCGAGGAAGAGCACGCCGTCGATCTCGCCGTAGTCGTGGATCGGGATGATGTGCGGCTCGCCGAGCTTGGCGACTGCCTGTGACTCGCGCCGAAAACGCTCCTTGTACGTCTCGTCCTCAGCGAGTTCGGTCTTGAGCAGCTTCAACGCCACTTCACGGTCGCGGGCGGTGTCGAACGCGCGGTACACCTGTCCCATTCCGCCTCTGCCAATGACGGCGCCGAGGCGGTACGGACCGAAATCGGAGTCTTCGTTCATGTCGACGATCATTCCTCATGAGTCCGACAGTTTCGACACTCGTCTAGACGACTGTCATCCCTTCGTACGCCACTGCGCCATGCCGAGGAAGACCATTACGAGTTGCTTCTCGGTTCGCGCGACGAGGCTGCGCTCAGACGACTCCCGACCGTCACCGTCGAGGAGTTCGGCGACGGCGGTCATCATGATCGTGACGATCAGATCCGCGGCGACTTCGAGGTCTTCGGCCTCCCACGCGACGAGCGCAGGCGTGCGGGCCAGGTCGATCGCGAGCTCACGCGACAGAAGCCGGAGCTCGGTGCCGATCGCCCGGCGCACCTCGGTGACCCCACCGTGCTGTTCACGGACGAGGAAGCGGAACTGCTTCTCGTCGGACTTCACCTTCTTGAGCAGGATCGCCAGCGAGTCTCTCGCCGTCGGCATCCCGCGGCCGGCCAGATCGCGTCGAGCCTCGCGCAAGGCGCCGCGCAGTACCCGCATGGCGTCTTCGACAAGAGTGACGCCGAGGTCCTCCATGGAGGCGAAATGGCGATAGAACGCGGTGGGCACAATGCCCGCTCCGCGCGCGACTTCCCGCAGGCTGATGCTTCCGAATGAACGGTCGTCCACCAATTCGATGGTGGTGTCGAGCAGCGCCTGCCGAGTCTGTTCCTTCTTCTCCGCTCGGCTTCCGGCCACCAGAGCAGTCTAGTTCACCCGGCATTCACGCACGTCGGCACCGCCGATGAGGACACCCGGACTGGTGATGACCGACACATCGAACGCCGCTTGACACACATCCGTACAGCAGCCATTCTTTTTTGTGTACAGATGTTCACTGAAATCTTGAACGAACTGAAGGAGACCCGGCATGGCAAACCGCATCGCGACTCTCGTCGGATCACTCGTCGAAGCCACAGCGACCCCGTACCCGGTCGATCGCTACCTGGAGTTCATCGACCCCATGCTCACCTGGCGCGACACTCGCGCCAAGGTCGTCGACATCCGCCGCCAGACCGACCGCTCGACCACGCTGACGCTGCGCACCACACACCAGTGGAAGGGCCATACCGCAGGACAGTATGTCGAGGTCGGAGTGGTCATCAACGGCACTCGCCATCGCCGCTTCTACTCTCCGGCCAACGCCGAGGCACAGCGCGGCGACATCGAGCTGACCGTCGCCGTCCACGAGAACGGCCTGGTCTCGAATCACCTCCGCAGCAACGTCCGCGTCGGCGACGTCCTCAGCCTCGAGACCGCAGGCGGAACGTTCGCACTTCCCGCTCAGCGTCCGGCAGAGATCGTCCTCATCAGCGGCGGCAGCGGCATCACACCTGTCCTCTCAATGTTGCGCACGTTGGTCTCCGAAGGCCACACCGGACCGATCACCTTCGTGCACTACGCCCGCAGCCCGCAGGACGTGCCGTACAGCGTTGAACTCGACGCGATCGCCCGCTCGGTGCCCGGCGTCGAAGTCCGCCTGCACTACACCCGCACCGCGTCGCCCGAACACTTCGCCGCCGACCACATCAACGACGTCGCCGAGCGCGACGGTGCACAGGTGTACATGTGCGGCCCGGCCGCACTGATGAGCGCCGTCCGTGAGTACGCCGACACCGTGGGCATCTCCGACCGCATCCACTCCGAAGCATTCACCATCGAGGCGCCGACTCCGGCCTCCGCCGATCAACTGGGCGGCGACCTGGTGTTCGCCAAGTCGAATGTGACCGCTGAGAACGACGGCCGCACCATCCTCGAACAAGCCGAAGCCGCCGGCCTGACGCCGGAGTTCGGATGCCGCATGGGCATCTGCTTCAGCTGCACCAAGGTCCGCAAGACCGGAACCACCCGCAACGTGGTCACCGGCGACCTGGACTCCGAACCCGACAAGCACATCCAGATCTGTGTCACGGCGCCGTGCGGCGACGTCGAGATCGACGTCTGACCAGCGCCGGCCGCCCACTCACCCGAGACAACGAAGGATCACGCACATGACCATCGCACCCCTCGCACTCCGCAAGAAGCAGCCCACCGAGATCGACCTCACCTTCGACCAGGTGGAAGCGATCGGCGCCGAACTCGAAGCACTTCGGGCCCGCATCATGGCCGACGTCGGCGAAAGCGACCGCGACTACATCTACAAGATCATCGGCATCCAGCGGAAGCTGGAGTTCGCAGGTCGCGCCGCCATGTACGTGCCGTTCCTGCCGCCGGTCTGGCTCGCCGGTGTCGCCGCACTCGGCGTCTCCAAGATCCTCGACAACATGGAGATCGGCCACAACGTCATGCACGGCCAGTACGACTGGATGCGTGAAGACACCTACAACTCACGCGAGTTCGACTGGGACACCGTCTGCCCGGGTGAGCAGTGGAAGCACAGCCACAACTACATGCACCACACGTACACCAATGTGCTCGGCGAGGACCGCGACGTGGGCTACGGCATCCTCCGCATGGACCGCGACCAGAAGTGGAACCCCTACTACCTGGGCAACCTCGGCTACGCGACCGCTCTGATGCTGCTGTTCGAGTGGGGTGTCATGCTCCACGACCTCGAGGTCGAGAACATCATCCAGGGCAAGCGGAAGTGGAGCGACGTCAAGGGGCTCCTGAAGGGCATGTGGCGCAAGGCGAGCAAGCAGGTCGCCAAGGACTACATCATCTACCCGGCGCTGACCGGCCCGTTCTTCCTGACGACAGTCGTCGGCAATGCGGCGGCCAACCTCATCCGCAACGTCTGGACGTACTCGATCATCTTCTGCGGCCACTTCCCCAGCGGCGCGCAGACGTTCAAGGCCGAGGACTGCATCGATGAGACCAAGGGCCAGTGGTACATCCGTCAGATGCTCGGCTCGGCCAACATCAACGGCGGCCGACTGTTCCACATCATGAGCGGCAACCTGTCGCACCAGATCGAGCACCACCTCTTCCCCGACGTGCCCGCCAACCGGTACCCGGAGATGTCTCCCGAGGTCAAGGCGATTTGCGAGAAGTACGGGCTGCCGTACAACACGGGCTCGCTCAGCGCCCAGCTCGGATCGACGTGGAAGAAGATCGCGAAGCTGTCGCTCCCCAACTGGATGACGCGCGACGACAACAACGTCGTCGTCAACATCGAGCGCACCAAGGCCGTCGAAGCGGCCTGATCGTCGCGCCTGCGGGGATAAGGTGCGGGCCATGGCGCTCCACGAGATCACATTCCCCTCACACAACGGTTCCGACACGATCCACGGCTGGATCTACCAGCCGACGCGCCCGGCGCGAGCAGTCGTGCATCTGATTCACGGTCTCGGTGAGCATTCTCGCCGCTACCTGCATCTGATCACGCGACTGCTCGACGCCGGGTTCGTCGTTGCTGCGGACGATCACGCAGGCCACGGCAAGACCGCTGCGGTCTCCGGGGTCTGGGCCGATTCCGGCGACGACGGCGCGGAGACGGCGATCGCCGATGAAGAGACGCTCCGGGCCAAGGTCCGCGAGTTGCATCCAGATCTGCCATACGTCGTGTTCGGGCACTCGTGGGGATCGATGATCGCTCGGCCGCTCGCGTCCCGCCTCGGGGACGACCTCGACGGCCTGATTCTCTGCGGCATCGCAGCTCAGATCCCCGGAGCCGACGCATTCGACCGTGCCGCTCTCGCCGCCGAGCCGGACCGTGCAGGCGCCGCCGACCTCGCGTACGTCGGGGCCCTCTTCGACGGGTTCGTGTCGCGTTATGGCGACGGCGCGGGACCGACCGACTGGGTGGCCCGCAGCCCCGAGGTCGTGGCCGACCATGCGATCGACCCGCTCAACAACTTCGGAGCTCCGATGAGCGTCCGCTTCCTGCAGGGCTTCGTGGCGGTGTACGACCAGGCCAACAGTGACGACTGGTACGCATCCGTCCGCGCTGACCTGCCCGTTCTCATTCTCGCCGGCGACCAGGATCCGGTCACCAACTATGGCGAAGGCGCCTACCATGTCGCCAACAAGCTGGTCGCGAGCGGCCACCCGAGTGTCCGGACCCGCGTCTACCCCGGGTTCCGCCACGAGGTGCACAACGAACCCGAGATTCGCGACGACGTCGAGTGCGAGGTGATCGACTTCGTGGAGCGGGCGATCGGCGTGTGACCGGCGGTCACCGAGTGTCTGCGGTACGGTGCTGCCCGCGGAAGCTCGACGGCGTCTCCCCCACAGCACGTTTGAACATCGTCGCGAAGTTCGACTGGTCGTCGTAGCCGAGCGCTCTGGCGATGGATGCGACGGGTGCGTCTTCGTGCACCAACATGCGCTGCGCCTCGAGGACGACCCGTTGCTCGATCAGCTGACGGGGCGACTGCCCGGTGCCCGCGGTCACCAGCCGGTACAGCGATCGCTCGGAGCACGCGAGCCGTCTGGCGTAGGAGCCGACGGACCTGTCTGTCAGGAAGTGGGCGTCGACGTCGCTGCGGAACTGCCGCACCCTGTCGTCGCCGACCACTCCAGACGACTGACCGTCAGCAGTGGTCACCATTGCGAGCACCGCCGCCGACAAGACGTGGGCCAGAATCGTGTCGGCGAACGCGGAGCCCGCCACCCGTGACTGCATGTCGAGCAGCGTCCGGAAGTCTCTCGTGAACCGGTCTCCGCTCGACGGCCAGTGGGATCGGCGCCAACCGCCACGCACACCGATGACCTCCGAGTCGCCCGGACTGATCATGCTCGTCGGAAACATGCACATCACGCCGTCGACGGCATGGATGTCGCCCCACTCCTGAACCTGACCGGCGTGGACCCAGAGGACATCGCCTGCGGTCAACGAGTACGTCGCGAAGTCGACGCTGTGCTCAGTGGCGCCGGACTCGACCGCGACGACGAGTTCAAAGCCGAGTCGTTGCGACCCGGTGAACTCACCGTCGGCCGCAGCGTCGCGGATGTCGGCGATCGCAGTGACGTCGACTGTTCCGACTCCAGGGTCGGGCGAGTACCCGACGTCGCGGATCGATGTCTGAAAATCACCCATTCTTGTCATCATAGAACCTGGTGGACGGGCGTCGGCAAACATAGCGTGGCAGAGGTGAAAATATCGACGCTGGTCAGAACCCTCCTCTCAACAGTCTCCGCGGTGATCGTTGCAGTCGCGCTTGCAGCCTGCGGATCATCCGACTCCGGTCAGGTTTCCGAGGGAGACCACACATCTCAGGAGGCGAACCGCGCTCTCGTCGTCGACTTCTACAACGGCTTCTTCAACAGCCACGACATCAACGCCGCCTCGGTGGTCGCCGACGACTACAAGCAGCACAACCCGCAGGTCCCGGACGGCAAGGCGCCGTTCGTCTCCTACTTCGCCGACTACTTCCGGGCCAACCCGCAGGCGAGCAACCGGATCGTCCGCAGTGCCACCGACGCCGACCTCGTGTACCTCCACGTGCATTCGGCATCCGGTCCGGGCGACCGCGGACAGGCCGTCGTCGACATCTTCCGGGTCGCCGACGGCAAGATCGTCGAACACTGGGACGTGATCCAGGACGTGCCCGCTGAATCCGCCAACGGCAACTCGATGTTCTGACGCCCGACCAACTATCCTCGCGGGAGCAGCTACATCGGGAGGAGCAGTCGTGGTCGGTCGACTCGAACGGAACAAGGACCTTGCGCAGGAAGTGGTGGAGAGCACCGCCCGCCGGGTCGGGAACATCGCGTCGATAATCACGACGGCGGTCGCCGCCGTCGCCCATGAGATCGGCGAGCTCGTCACCGACGGTTTCGAGATGCGTGAGGCGGCGAAGGCGGCGAGCGCCGACGATTCGCCCGCGCGCAAACCCGCCATGGAACTCGACTCCGTCAACGGCTACGACGCCGACGACGAGGACGTCTGATCTGTGTCGACTCCGCACGAGGTGCTCCGCACCGTCTTCGGATACGAACAGTTCCGCGGCGACCAGGAGCAGATCGTCTCGCAGGTCGTCTCGGGCGGCGACGCCGTCGTCCTGATGCCGACCGGCGGAGGAAAGAGCCTCTGCTACCAGGTGCCTGCGCTCATCCGCGACGGGTGCGCGGTGGTCGTCTCACCACTCATCGCGTTGATGTCCGATCAGGTCGGAGCGCTGCGTCAGCTCGGTGTCCGCGCCGCCTACCTGAACTCCACCCAGTCGTCCGAGGAACGATCGGCGACCGAGCGCGCGTACCTCGCCGGTGAACTGGACCTGATCTACGTCGCGCCGGAAGGCCTCAGCCGGCCGTACACGCGCGACTTCCTGTCGCGGGGCAAGCTGTCGTTGATCGCCATCGACGAGGCGCACTGCGTGTCGCAGTGGGGCCACGACTTCCGGCCCGACTATCTCGCCCTCGGCGATCTCGCCGAACTCTGGCCGGACGTCCCACGCATCGCGCTCACCGCCACCGCGACGCGTCGGACGCACGAGGAGATCACCGAACGGCTGCACCTGCAGAACGCGCGACATTTCGTCTCGAGCTTCGATCGCCCCAACATCACGTACCGCATCGAGCCGAAGAACCAGCCCACCAAACAGCTTCTCGACTTCATCCGCACCGAGGGCGTCGTCGACGGTGAACAGGCCACCGGCATCGTCTACGCGCTCAGCCGCAAATCGGTCGAGTCGACGGCCGCGTACCTGGTCAAGAACGGCATCAATGCCCTGCCGTACCACGCGGGGCTGGACAAGCGTCTCCGTGACGAGACCCTGCACCGGTTCCTTCGGGAGGACGGGATCGTCGTCGTCGCGACCATCGCATTCGGCATGGGCATCGACAAACCCGACGTGCGGTTCGTCGCGCACATCGACCTGCCGAAGAGCGTGGAGGGCTACTACCAGGAGACCGGTCGCGCCGGCCGTGACGGCCTACCGTCGGTGGCGTGGATGGCCTACGGCCTGGCCGACGTGGTCCAACAGCAGCGGTTGATTCAGATGTCCGACGGCGACGCGGCTCACCGCAGATCGCAGTCGGCGCACCTGAATGCGATGCTCGCCCTGTGCGAGACGGCATCGTGCCGTCGTCAACAGTTGCTGCGGTACTTCGACCAAGACAGCGGCCCCTGCGGAAACTGTGACACCTGCCTGACGCCGCCCAACACATGGGACGGCACCGTCGCGGCTCAAAAGTTGATGGCGACCATCTGGCGCCTCGACCGCGAGTACCGGCAGCACTACGGCGCCGGTCATCTCATCGACATCCTGCGGGGTGTCTCCAACAAGCGGATCGAGCAACTCGGCCACACGAACCTGTCGACATACGGCATCGGCACCGAACTCGATGCCGCCGGATGGAGCAGTGTCGTCCGACAACTCCTCGCGTCCGGCTATCTGGAGACGCGCGGCGAGTACGGCCAGTACTTTCTCACCGAGGCCGGTGTTCCCGTCATGCACGGCAAGGTTCCGCTCGAGTTCCGAGAGGATGCGAAGAAGGCGGGCCGATCGTCACGGCCGGCCAGGGCCGCATCCGTCGCCGCCGATCTGTCCGAGGACGACGCCGCTCTGTTCGAGTCGCTGCGGAAGTGGCGGGCGGCTGTGGCCAAGGAGGCCGAGCTTCCCGCATACACGGTCCTCGGCAACAAGACTCTCGAAGCGATAGCGCACATCCGGCCGTCCACGCGCGGGCAACTGCTGGCGATCAACGGGATCGGCGAAGCGAAGCTCGAGCGATACGGCGACGCGGTCCTCGAAGTGATCAGCGCGTACGACAGCGGGGCTTGACCCGCGGTGCGCTAAACCCTCGACGCGGCATCAGTACATCCGTACTGTGGGGCCGTCTCGATCGAAGGAGCCGCCCGTGTCCAGCACTGAATCCGCTACGTCGCCCCTGTTCACGCAGGTCGACTCGTCGATCGCAGTCGAGTCGACGCCGTCGTGGCATCGCGGCGTCTTCGACTTCCCGAACCCGGTGAACGACTACGCCGCCCGCTCCACCGCAGGTCTGGTAATCGCGCTCGCCGCGGTGTCGATCGTGGTGAATCAGCCGTGGCTGTACGGCGTCCTCGCGCTCGGATTCGTTCTGCGCGTGGCGGGCGGCCCTCGGTACTCACCGTTCGGGCGTCTCGCCGTCCACGTGATCGCACCCAAGGTGTGGCGCAAGGAGAAGACCGTCCCGGGCCCGCCGAAGCGATTCGCCCAGACCGTCGGACTCGTGTTCTCCGGCACCGCCTTTGTGCTGTCCCTGTTCGGGTTCGGGCTCGCCGCCCAGATCGTCGTCGGCGCGCTCATCGTCGCGGCGTTCCTCGAGTTCGCGTTCGGCATCTGCCTCGGATGCATCGCCTTCGGTTACCTGCAGCGTGCGGGCGTCATCCCCGACGACGTCTGCGAAGCCTGCAACGACGTCACGCTGTTCGGACGTTCGTAGTCCGACCCCCTCGGCTCAAATCACGGAGTCAACGAGCCCATCCGGATCGTCTCGATCCGATCGACGCGCACATCACGAACACGTGTGAGTGATGCCCACGCCGCGGCTCCGCCCTTCGTTCGCAGAAGTGGGCCGACCGTGCGGTGGAACCTCGCGATCTCGTCGGGCGAACTCGACCGTTGCGGCCCGACGGCGCCGACCAGCCGAATCCCCGGCGGGCGCGAGAACCGCCCCCGCATCAGAGCTCGGCTCCAGAGCATCGGCCCGCTGTCGACCGCGAGGATCGTCACTTCTGGGGATCTGTCGACGTTGGCGGAGAGACGGGCGTTGAACACGTCGAAGTAGATACCTCGACCGAGGGGACCGAGCAGAAGGGAACCGATCGGCGTGACATGCGCCGAGCCGTCGGCGTTGACGCTCGCGATGCTGCAGTGCAGGCAAGACCGCACGGCGCGACGCGTCACGAGTCGCGCCTGCGTCCACTCGCGTTCGTTGATCATGACGACCGACCACCACCGGTCGCCACAGCGCTCCCCTGTCCGACGGCGCACTGCCGCTCGGTGCCGTCCGGCATCACGTTGTGGATCACGACAGTCGACGACGCCCCCGAGCGTCCTTGCTCCACGACGGTGGCCGTCGCTCGAAGGCGGCCGACCCTGGCCGTCCTCGAGTAGGTGACGGACATGCCCTCGGTGATGATGTCGGCACCCAGAACTGTGCCGCATGCAAAAGTGAGGGCGTTGTCGACCAGGTAGGCGAGCACACCGCCGTGGACGACGCCGTACTGCTGGCGGTGACAGTCTCGGATCTCCAGTTCAAGGATCGCCTCGCCTCCCTCGAATCGCTCGATCGTGGCGCCGACCAGGTTGTTGAACGGTTGCGATGCGAGGACCTGCGCCGCCGATGTGAGACCGATGTTCGTTGATGACATGCCGAACCTCCTAATAGAGTGAACACTCTAGAATTAGTAGAGCATATACTCCACAACTATGGGAAGGCCTGCCAAGCACGATGCCGACGACTTCATCGACGCAGCCGTCGCAGTGTTCGCCGCACGCGGCGTCCGGGCAGTGACGCTCGCGGCCGTGGCAGATCGACTCGGGGCGACGAACGGCTCGATCTACTACCGCTTCCCCGACCGGACGAGCCTGCTGCAGGCCGTCTGGCTGCGCACCACAGCAGAGTTCCGCCGGAACTATCTGGAGGTCGTCGGTGAACACCCGACAGTCCACGCCGCCGTCGACGCTTCCGCGTGGGTGGTCGAGTGGTGTCGCGACAATCTGGAGAAGGCTCAGGTCCTCCAGTCCGGGCCACGAACCTTCGACGCCGACGGCGAACCCGCTCAGCGGTCCGACGAAACCGCGACCGAGGCCGAGCTGCGGACCATCGTCACATCACTGACCGGCAAGACCGCCGCCACGGCGGACGAGATCGCATTTGTGATGATCGAGCTGCCGCTGGCGGTCGTCCGGCGACGTCTTCAGGCGGGCACGCCACCCGGCGACCGTGAAATCGACCTCGTCCGCGGTCTTGCAACGGCCGTCCTCGTCGGCAGGTGACCGGATGAGCACCGTCAGTCGACGAGGCCGGGCCCGACGCTCAGGCCTGCAATGATCGCGGCGTTCACGTCGTCCGCCGGATCGATCGGCAAGCCGTGGTGGCTCCCCGACGGCAGGATTGTCACAGATGCCTCCGGCAGACTGCGGCGCACTCCTTGTTCCACGGCTCGGACATCGTGCACACGACTGTCCGGTGCCAGAACAACCGTTGTCGGCATGGACAGCGCCGCGAGCGCTTCGCGCGACGGCCGTCTGGGGACCACCTTCTTCGCGGTCGGGCAGTGCTCCGTGCCATAGGAAGTCAGCGCGATCCATTCCGGGTCGAGGCCCACGCCCGACTCCCAGGCCAGGAGCGCGGATTGGCGTTCGGCGGAGGGCCGGATCAACACCGGCAGCGCATGCAGCAGGTACCGAATCGCCATCCCTGCAAAACACGAGGTCGGGTCGAGTAGTACGAGGTTGCGCACCCTCCCCGGTGAGGCCAGGGCAAAGGCGAGCCCGACCATCGCGCCGTACGAATGGCCTACGAACGATGCAGCCCTGACCCCCAGTCCGTCGAGCGTGTTCGACAGCCAGTCGACCAGTTCACCCGTCGTCGACGGCGCATTCGTGGCGACACTGGCGCCGACGTCACCGATCATGTCGATCGCATACACACGATGCCCATCGTCAACGAGGGCCGAAACGTTGGCAAACCACACCGTCGACGTCGCACCGGCACCCGACAGCAGAACCGTCGGGCGTCCGTCCGCGGCGCCACAGACGTTCACCCGAGTGCTTCCGAAGCGGCTGGACACAACAAGACTTGAGACGCCTGACGGCCACTTCGCCAGAACCGCCTCGTACCGCCGCTGAAACTCGACGCCAGTCGATCGGGAAACTCTCACCGCAGACTCCAATTTCTCTCGATAATCGAGAGACTAGTTTGTCGAGTGAATATTGTCTAGCATCGAGACATGACGTCAGACACCGCGATGAGAACCATCCACCTCCTGCGGGCAGTGACATTGCAGACGAACATGCTGGCGGCCGATTTCGCACGAGCGAACGCGCTGAACACCACAGATGTGCGCGCCCTGATCGGGCTCCTCGACCGCGAACGATCCGGTCTTCAAGCCACCCCCGGTTGGCTCGCAGAGCACCTCGCCGTCAACTCTGCATCAACGACAGCGTTGGTCGACCGGCTCGTCCGTCGCGGACTCGTCACACGCAGCCGAGACCACGTCGATCGACGTAGGGTCGTACTAGTTGTCACGCCGGCAGCTCGTGATCTAGGCGAATCATTCTTCGAGCCTGTCTTCAACCGGATCAGTGACGCTGCCAACGCCTTCAGCGCTGATGAGATGGACATCGTCGACCGCTTTCTCGTTGACGTCGCCTCGGCCCTGCGCTGAACTCCGAGTCAGTCCAGGAGACCGAGTGCGATGCCGTCGAGGATGTCGTGCTCGGAGACCACCATCTCGCTGATGCCCGCACGATCGGCGAAATTGCGGGCCAACTCCTGCGTGACGAGTGCACCGCCGCCGATCACGTCGGCGCGCCCGGGATGCATCGGGCCGAGGCCCATCCGCTCGTCGCGGGTCATCGCGACGATTCGTGAACACAATGCGTGCAGGTCGGCGAGGCCGATCCGCGAATGGTGGATCACCTCGGGGTCGTAGTGATCCAGGCCCGCGTGCACCGCCGCGAACGTCGTCAGAGTGCCCGCGACGCCCACCCACGTCCGCGCATAGGAGACGTCGACCGCGTCGAACGCCTTGGCGAGTTCGTCATGCGCGTAGCCGACCGCGGCATTGCGCTCGTCGAGCGTCGGCGGATCCGAGTGAAGAGCCCGCTCAGTGAGGCGGACGCAACCGATGTTCGACGAGTACGCACCGTGCACACCGGTCGACAGGTCGCCGACGACCACTTCCGTGCTGCCGCCGCCGAGGTCGGTGACGACGAACGGACCGTCGGCCGCGTCGAGTCCTCCGACGGCGCCTCGGAACGACAGTCTGGCCTCCTCGTCGCCGGAGATCACTTCGGCGACGGCACCGGGCTGAACACGGCCCAGCAGGTCGGCGGTCATCGCGAAGAACTCATCTCGATTCCCCGCGTCACGCGTCGCCGATGTCGCGACCATCCGGACCCGCTCGACTCCGGCGTCCAGCATCCGCTGCACGTAGCCGTCGAGTTCCACGCGGACACGTTCGATGGCCTCCGGCGCGAACTCGCCGGTCGCGTCGACGCCCTGCCCGAGACGAACCACCTTCATGTCGCGAGCTACGTCGACAAGCGACCCGTCCGACGCAGGCTCGGCGATCAACAGACGCAGCGAGTTGGTTCCGCAGTCGACGGCGGCGACTCGAGTCACGGCGTCTCGACTGCCGATGAATCGTCGCTGAACGTCGGCCAGTCGGCAGGGACCGCGATGCCGCGCAGCTTGTCCTCGTCGGCGATCATCGCGACGGCCTCGTCGCCGAACGGATTGACGCCCGGACCCTTCGCCAGCGCATGAGCGACAAGAACGTGCAGACACTTCACCCGGTCCGGCATGCCGCCGCCGGTGAAGTCCGTGCCGAGCGACTCGATGGCGTCGCGTTCAGCGAGGTAGCTCTCCCCCGCCGCTTTGTACGCTGCGGCGAGGTCGGCGTCGTCGGCGAGCCTCGCCTGCATCCCTCGCATCACGCCGCCCGATTCGAGTCGGCTGCAAGCCGCAGTGAGCCGTTGGTCGGTCAAGTAGTAGAGGGTCGGGAACGGTGTGCCGTCCGGCAGTCGCGGCGCGGTCTTCACCACCGCGGGCTGCCCGTCCGGTGTTCGATAACTGATGTCGAGCACGCCTCGCGGAGTCCGGCCGAGTTGCTTCTCGACGGCTGCCAGGTCGTTGTCCGAAACGCTCACTTGCCCTCCGGCGGTGTAGACACCGCATCCCACATGTTCTGGTACCACGGGTTGGCGGCGCGTACACGCTCCGCCTCGTCCGCGGCTTCTTGTTGTTCTCTGTTCGGCGCGATCACGACGACCTGCTTCTCACCGCGCTTGACGTACTGCAGTCGGGCGCGCGCCTGCGCCTCGATGTACGCCGGGTCGTTCTGCTCGGTGACCTTCTTCTGCAGGTCGGCCACCTCCGCGGACAGTGCCGCGTTCGACTCCTGCAGTCGATTGAACTCAGACCGCTGAGCGAGGTAGGTCCTCAGCGGCACAGCCAGCGTCAACGCGAGGAAGACGACGACGAGCCCGATGATCGCGGCCCGCTTCGGGTCCACGCGGGCCCACCTCGTCACGCGCGACGGCCGCGAGGTCTCACGCGACGCCCACCCTCGTGAAGTCGACGGCTTCTTCTCCGCGACGGCCTCGACCAGGACATCGAGGTCGTCGTCGGATCGTGTCCGGGCGCGTCGGGTGCGCGGACGTGACCGTGCGGATTCTGGTGTCCGACGGTCACTCCGGTCCCGACTGCTGCGCCCGGACGACGATCCTCCCATGTGTTTCAGCTAAGCACGATCAGACGGTGAAACGCGGGAACGCCAGGTCACCGGCGTAGCGAGCGGCGTCGCCCAGGCCCTCTTCGATGCGGAGGAGCTGGTTGTACTTCGCGACGCGCTCCGAACGAGCGGGTGCACCGGTCTTGATCTGTCCCGAACCGCATGCGACGGCGAGGTCGGCGATCGTGGTGTCCTCGGTCTCGCCGCTGCGGTGGCTCATCATCGACTTGTAGCCGTTGTTGTGCGCGAGGGCGACGGCGTCGAGAGTCTCGGTCAGGGTGCCGATCTGATTGACCTTCACCAGAAGAGCGTTGGCGATGCCCTCGTTGATGCCGCGCTCGAGGCGCTCCGGGTTGGTCACGAACAGGTCGTCGCCGACGAGCTGAACCCTGTCGCCGACGGCTTCGGTGAGTGCTGCCCAGCCGGCCCAGTCGTCCTCGGCGAGGCCGTCCTCGATCGACACGATCGGGTAGTCGCTGATCAGCTTGCCGTAGAAGTCGATCATCTGCTGCGCGTCCAGAGCCTTGCCGCCGAACTGGTAGGCGCCGTCACGGTAGAACTCGGTGGACGCCGAGTCGAGGGCGACGACGACGTCGCTGCCGAACTTCAGACCGGCGTTGCCGACGGCCTCGGCGATCACGTTCAGGGCGGCCTCGGTGTTGGGCAGGTCGGGGGCGAAGCCGCCCTCGTCGCCGAGCGCCGTGCTCATGCCCTGCTTGTGCAGCACCGACTTGAGCGCGTGGTACACCTCGGCGCCCCAGCGCAGCGACTCCTTGAAGGTCGGAGCGCCGATCGGCGCGATCATGAACTCCTGGAAGTCGATGCCGTTGTCGGCGTGTGCGCCGCCGTTGATGATGTTCATCATCGGAACGGGCAGGATGTGGGCGTTCGGGCCGCCGACGTAACGGAACAGCGGCAGGCCTGCCGACTCGGCTGCGGCGCGAGCGACCGCCAGCGAGACGCCGAGCAGCGCGTTGGCTCCGAGACGAGACTTGCCGGGAGTGCCGTCCAGGTCGACCAGGGTCTGGTCGAGGACACGCTGGTCGTCTGCCTCGATGCCGATCACCTCGGGAGCGATGTCGCCGAGGACTGCCTCGACAGCCTTGGTGACGCCCTTGCCCAGGTAGCGATCGCCGCCGTCACGAAGTTCCACTGCCTCGTGCTCACCGGTGGACGCACCCGACGGAACTGCGGCACGTGCGAACGTGCCGTCGTCGAGGACCACTTCCACCTCGACCGTCGGATTGCCTCGGGAGTCGAGGATCTCGCGCGCGCCGACCTGCTCGATAATTGCCACTTGTTCCAACCCCATTCAGATGGTCGTGCCGGCTCCGCTGCTGGGAGCATTGTCGGCGGGTACAGGCTCTAGCGTAATGGCTGCCGCGACGGGCAACACTCAGTACCTGACGTTGACCGAGTACGCGTTGGCGTGATTGCGCACGCGCAGCACGTAGTCCATCGAGTTGTTGTACGTCAGGACGGCTTTCTCCCAGCCCTCCGGCGTGGTCATGTCGCCTCCGGACGAGACGCAGAGGTAGCGAGCCGCAGACAGCGCAGCGTCGTCGATGTTGTCGGGATCGGCCTTGCCGTCGCCGTTGGCGTCGACGCCGAACCGCTTCCACGTCTCGGGGATGAACTGGAACGGGCCGACCGCGCGGTCGTACTTCTTGTCGCCGTCGATCACCCCGTTGTCGGTGTCGAGGATCTCCCAGTTTCCGTTGGTCCCATCGAGCTGAGGTCCTCGGATGTGAGGAGTGACGTCACCGTTGGGCTCGACATCCGCCCCCTTGTGCGTTCCGTGTTTGCTCTCGACGCCGCCGATTCCGGCGATCGTCGTCCACGTGATGCCGCATTCGGGGTACTGCTGCCGTTGGATCTCGGCCGCATTGCCGTACGCCTCCAGTGACGTCAACGGGATGTGCGTCTCCTCTGAGATCGGCGACGCCCAGTCCCGCATCAGATCGGCGGTCCGACCCGGCGAGTGGATGTTGATGAACGGCTGCTGCACCCCGGGACCGGGGGGTACGCCGTCGGGGATCTCCGGTCCGTCCCACGGCATCTCGACGTTGCACGCACTCACCGTCACCGCGACTGCAGCGGCAACCGCCGAGAGCGCGAGGCGTCGCACGAGTCGAGCCGTCGACACAGCTGATCAGTCCTTCCGAGGGATATCGAGCCACTACCGGGCCGGGCACAAGCGTGCCACATCAGTCAGACAACGCCAGCCGACCCGCCGAGGTTCCCCGTACCGTCTCAGTTGTGAGCGACATCAATCGCAGGCGCGGCAGACCGCCTGGCCCTCCCCTGGACCGCGACGCCAGGCGTGAAGCGCTCCTCGACGCGGCAGAAGATGCGATCGCGTCGTCGGGACCGGACGTGTCGCTCGCCGAGGTGGCACGCCGGGCGGGGCTGACCCGTTCAGCCGTGTACGCGGCGTTCGCTGACCGGGACGCACTTCTGGACGCTCTCGCATCTCGCCACGCGGCACGGCTTGTCGAATCGATGCGCGACGTCGCGGACAGCTCCGCCACCCCGCGGGATCAGACGCGGGCGTCGGTCGACCTGCTCGCCGCCTGGTTCGAATCGTCTCCCGACCTCGCAGGTGCACTCGCCGCTCGGTGGCGGACCGACGGGCGCTCGTTCGTGGAGTCCATGCTCGCCGACGTCTTGGCGGCGGGTTTCGTGGCGAGATCCCTCGATCCCGCACCCGCTCCGGTGTGGGCACGGGCGATGGTCGGCGCGGTGTCGGCGAGTGTCGAATGGTGGTCGATCACCCGCGACATCTCCCGAGGCGAGCTCGTGGACCACGTGACAGAACTCTTGTGGTCGGGACTGTCCGCCGCCAATCCGTGACCGGCACGACGCCGAACAGAGACGTTTCTTGACGTCCGTCTCACTAAAGGACACACTGTCTTTTATGGGGACGATCACATCCGACCAGGCAGCGGAGATCACCGGCGCACAGAATTGGCACGCCGTCGCCGAGGCTCATCCCGAACGAGCGTCGGCGATGGCCGACGGGCTGATGCGCGGCGACCCCCTCGCCGACGCAGTGGTCGCCGAGTACGTCGCCGCACAGGGAAAGCCGGGCGCTCTGACCTGGAGCGACGTCGTCGGAGCCCTCGATGAACCGACGTCTCCGATGCCGGCCGCCCTCACCCAGTTCATCGAGCGCACATCCCAGCCTCCGTCCTGGTTCGACCCCGCACTCGCACATGCGGGGGCCACCGCGTGGTGGCGATTCGGTTCACTGCAGTCGTCGACGCTCTACCAGTCGCTGATCTACGGCTACCAGGCACGAGGTTTCACCCGACCGCTCACCGAGACCGGCCGTCTCACCGAGGGAACCTGGGACCGTGTGCAGAGCACCGCCCGCTGGGTGGCCCTGGCCACCGCACCCGGACTCATGGACGTCGGCGGCCCCGGGTGGATCCAGACGTTGCGGATCCGCCTCGTCCACGCGTTGGTGCGCCACCATCTCATCGCACGGCAGGGCTGGGACGTCGAGCGGTGGGGTGTGCCCATCAATCAGACGTACTGCCAGTTCACGATCACCGCAGGTTTCCTCGCATTGCCGCTTCGAATCGCCGGCGACTTCGGACTCCACTATTCGCAGGCGGACAAGGAAGCGATCACCCATCTCTGGCGGTGGATCGGATGGACGATGGGCGTCGACGACGAGTTGCTGCCGAGAAGCTTCGCCGACGCTCGTGAGATCGATGTCGTCGCCCGTGAGTTCCGGATGGAGCCGGACGAACACGCACAGACCCTGGTCACCGCGCTGCTGGCCGACGGCTACCGCACCGAGGTCCCGCTCCCGCGGCTCCTCCGTCCGATGTCCGCCACGATCAACGGCGCGGTCCACGCGGTGACGCGGCCGATCCTCCGGCCCCTCTTCGCCGGCGTCTCGACCCGTTGGGTGGAACCGGAGATCGCGACCGCGATGGGATTGCGGGCGACGCCGCTTCGCAACGTCGTGGTCCTCGCCCGGCCGTTCGTCCGGTCCCGTGAGGTCCTCCGAACACTGGGAGTGCTCGGGTCCGACGTGGCCGTCGCGCAACGCGAACTGAGGATCGTCACCTCACAGTTGGGCCTGGACCTCACCGCGCCCGACGCCGATCGGTACCGGGGCGTCGCATGACGACGTTCACCGTCACGCGGGCGTTGCGGTGTTCACGCGAACAGGCGTGGACGATGCTGACCGTCCCGGAGCAGATGAACCGCTGGTCCACGGCTCGCATCGACCTCTTTGAGGACGGAGTCGGGGATCGACCGGACGGAGTCGGGACACTGCGCACCGTGACGCTTCCCGGCGGTCGTGCCCGACTCAAGGAGGTCGTCGAGAGGTCCGAGTTCCCATCACGCTTCGCGTATCGAGTGCATGACGGTGGACCGGCGCTGCTCGACCACCGCGGCGAACTATCATTCGTCGCCACCGCTGACGGATGCCGTGTCGTGTGGACAGTTCAGATGCGGCTGGTGTCGGCAGTCGCCACAGCTGCAGTCGCACGAACGATCAGGCGACAGCTCGGCGAGTCCCTCGACCACCTCGCGCTGCTCGATCCGCCCGAAGCCGTCGGCGCCCCGGCCCCTGTGGCGAGGACCCGGCACGACGTGACTCGACTCCGTGCGCGGGCGCTCGACGTTCTCGGTACCCAGCGGGCCACAGCGAAACGTCTCGCCGCCGACGACGACCCCAAACAGTGGTTCGCACGGGTCTACTCCTACGTCACCGAGGAGATGATCAATGCCTGCGACCGCGGCGACGTCGACAATCCGGACTGGGTTCTCGACCTCATTCCAGTGTTCGACGAGTACTACACGAAGAACCTCTCCGACTTCGAGGCCGGGCGCGCGTGCGAGCCGATGTGGCAGCGGGCGTGGTCGACGTGCGAGCGGAGAGATGAGCGTCGGCCGCACATTCCCGTGATGTCGGGGTTGCTCGCCGGCGTTGCCGCGCACATCGACGCCGACCTGCCCAGGGCTCTCGCCGACGTTCACCGGACGCGATACGCAGACACCGACCTACGGGCATTTCGTCCCGACTATCTCCGACTATCGCCCGTCTTCACGGCGGCATCCGATCTGCTACTCGCCGATCTCCCCCGTTCCCACAAGCCGTGGTGGACGGGGTTTGCCACGAGAGTTCATCCGCAGTTGAGGGACTCACTTCTCGCCCGAAAAGGCTATGACGTCGGACGACACCGTTTCGAGGCATTCGCCAGGGCCTTGAAAACAGCGTCCTGACTTTCGCCCTGTCGACTGTTTTCACATAGCTGAGGCTGCGCTATTCTGAGTCGCTGCCATAAGGCACGCCTAGCCTCAGGAAAGCCGAACACCGATGATCACGCTCGCCGACTCCACTGGACCGTCCGTCGCCACGCAGATGTTCGGCAGTGGGCTGATCGGCGTCCGCGAGGGCCTGGAGGCGGGCATCGTCGTGATGATCCTCGTCGCGTTCGCTGTGAAGTCCGGCCGGCGGGACGCCCTCAAGTGGATCTGGCTCGGTGTCGCAGGCGCGCTCGCCCTGATGATCGGCACCTTCCTCATCATCCAGTTCGGCACATCGACGATGTCGTCATTGGCGGCCGAGCTGATCGCGGGCCTCGCATCACTGGTCGCCGTGGTGATCGTGACATTCATGGTCCTGTGGATGCGCAAGGCCTCGGCGAGCATCTCCGGTGAACTCAAGTCGGGACTGGAGAACGCGATGGGCGCGGGCGGCGCAGCCGTCACCGGCCTGGCGTTCCTCGCTGTCGGGCGCGAAGGGTTCGAGACGGCGTTGCTCATGGTCGGTTACGCGGAGAGCGGCGACAGCGGGCCGTGGCCGCTGATCGGCCTGCTCCTCGGTGTTCTGGTCGCGGTCGGTCTGACGTTCCTGCTCTACCGCGGCGCGATCCGGATCGACTTCAACCGATTCTTCTTCTACACGGGACTGTTCCTGATCGTCGTCGCCGCGGGCATCGCGTCGTACGGCGTCCACGCATTGCAGGTGTACGGCTGGCTGCCGGGCCTGCACAACACTGCCTTCGACATCACCTCCGTGTACGACCAGAGCTCTTGGTACGGCGAAGTGCTGCAGGGCATCTTCAACTTCCGGCCCGAGCCGTCCTGGCTGCAGGTGATCGTGTGGGTCGGCTACATCGTCATCGTCGGCACCGCGTTCGTCCTGCGCGGCCGCACACCCGCCCCCGCGAAGACGGCAGCTCCGCCGTCGGATGCGCCAGCCGAGGCTGACGACGAGACCGTCGCCTCCTCCTGACGTTCCGCTCCCCGAGTTCGACCCCCGAAAGGAAACACCCCATGGTTATCTCGTCAACGTTCTCTCGTGGTCTCCGCACCGCGACGATCGTCGGGCTCGCCGCCGCGACACCGATCGCACTGGCCGCCTGTGAGGCGAAGTCGGACAGCGAAGGCGCCATCACCGTCACTTCGACGGACGACGGCTGCACCCTGTCGACCAGTGAGGCCCAGACCGGCCAGGTGAACTTCGAGGTCAAGAACTCCGGCGCCAAGGTCACCGAGTTCTACATCTACGCGCAGAACAATCGTGTGCTGGGCGAAGTGGAGAACATCGGCCCCGGCCTCACCGGCAAGCTCGGCGTGGAGATCGTCGAGCCCGGCACGTACACCGTCGCGTGCAAGCCCGGCATGGTCGGCAGCGGCATCCGTCAGGATCTGAAGGTCACCGGCGAGAAGAAGACGAAGAGTGAGGCTCCCGCCGACGTCGAGGCCGCCAAGGCGCGCTACCTCGAGTACGTCCGTGGCCAGGTCGACGCCCTCGTAGCCCAGACAGCGACCTTCGTCGACGCGGTGAAGTCGGGCGACCTCGACACCGCACGCAACACCTTCGGTCAGGTCCGCACCTCGTGGGAGCGCGTGGAGCCGGTCGCGGAGAGCTTCCCCGACCTCGATCCGCTGATCGACATGCGCTGGGACGACACCGAGGACGGCAAGGTCGAGTTCACCGGCTTCCACCGCATCGAACGTTTCCTGTTCCCGCCGCAGGCCTCCCAGATCGGTGAGGCCGAGGGACAGATCTCGCCCGCAGACGCCGCAGACGCGAAGGTCAAGGACACCAAGGACCAGATCGCGAAGATCGCCGACGGCCTGCTCGCCAACGTGAAGGTGCTGCAGACCGAGATCAACAAGTCCGACTTCGTCTTCGAGACGCAGAGCTTCGTCAAGGGACCGCAGGCGCTGGTCGACGAGATCGCCGCCACCAAGGTCGGCGGCGAAGAGGACCGCTACAGCCACACCGACCTGTGGGACTTCGCCGCCAACATCGACGGCGCCGAGACCCTCATCGCCGAGATGCAGCCGATGATCTCCAAGTCGAGCCCCGAGCTGATGGACAAGATCACCCAGCAGTTCGAGGCCATCCGCTCGGCGATCAACGCGCTCCGCGAGGGCGACGGCTACCGCTCGTACGACAAGGTCGACGCCGCAACGCGTCGCGACCTGTCGGACAAGATCGACGCGCTGTCGGCGAGCCTGTCGCAGGTCCCCGGCATCGTTCTGCAGAAGTAATGGCTGACAGGGAGGGCTCACAGAGCCAATTCTCGCGACGCGCGGTTCTCGGCGCGGCCGGTGCCGGCATCGTCGTGGGCGGTGCAGTCGGTGCGTTCGGCGGATACTCGGCGTCGTCGGACGCCGCCGAGGGCGAAGTCGACCGTACGGTGCCGTTCCGCGGCGACCGCCAGGCCGGCATCGTCACCGCCGCTCAGGACCGTCTGCATTTCGCCGCGTTCGACGTCATCACCGATTCGCGTGACGATCTGATCGACATGCTGAAGAAGTGGACATCAGCCGCCGAGCGGATGACGCGCGGACAAGAGACTGTCGAAGACGGGGCTCTCGGGCTCGGCGAGTACACGCCGCCCGCGGACACCGGCGAGGCTCTTGGGCTCTCCCCTGCCCATCTCACTCTCACGATCGGCTTCGGCCCCGGCCTGTTCGGACCTAGCGCATCGGATCCGAACCGTAAGGACCGCTTCGGCATCGCCGAGCGCAAACCCGCCGCTCTGGCCGATCTCCCCGCGTTCGCGACGGAGAAGATCGAACCGTCGCGCTCGTACGGCGACATCTGCATCCAAGCCTGTGCCGACGACCCGCAGGTGGCGGTGCATGCGATCCGCAACCTCGCCCGCATCGGCGTGGGCGTGGTCTCCGTCCGCTGGTCGCAGCTCGGGTTCGGCCGCACCTCGGCGACGACCCGTTCGCAGGACACGCCCCGCAACATGTTCGGGTTCAAGGACGGCACGGCGAACATCCGCGCTGAGGACACCGCCACCCTCGACAAGTGGGTGTGGGTCGGAGACAGTGACAATCCGCCTGCCGCGCAGTGGATGACCGGCGGGACGTATCTCGTCGCGCGGCGAATCCGCATGGACATCGAGCCGTGGGACCGGGCGAACCTGCAGGAGCAGGAGACGATCATCGGCCGTACCAAGGGCGAGGGCGCTCCGATCGGTCAGGACGGCGAGTTCGACGAACCCGACTTCCAGATCACCTCGTCCGGTGCTCCGCTGATCGCGAAGACCGCCCACGTCCGGCTCGCACACCCGACTGCGAACAACGGCGTGGAGATCCTCCGCCGCGGCTACAACTTCACCGACGGCTCGGACGGCTTCGGCCACTTGGATGCAGGCTTGTTCTTCATCGCGTTCAACCGTGACTCGTTCAAGCAGTTCGTTCCCATGCAGCACCAGCTGTCACGCAAGGACGCGATGACCGAGTACTTGATCCCGAACGGCTCCGCGTTGTTCGCGATCCCGCCGGGTCTCAAGGACGGCGAGTGGTGGGGTCAGCACCTGTTCTCCTGACCTGAACCGCCGCTTCTGCCGGTCGAACGAAGTCGAGGCGTCGACGAGTCACGCCGCAGCGTCAGCGTGACTCGTCATCGACCGCCTGGCATGCGATCTGATCGGCACCCGTGGCCGATCCGGCCGTGCCGGGTCGGCCGGTTCGAGGAACCAAGGATGGCTGTCGTGGCCGATGAACACCTCCCACCCGCTCTGATGAATCAGGGTGTGGTGCATCCTGCACAGCAGCACTCCGTTGCCCAGGCTCGTCGCCCCGCCTTCTGACCACGGCGTGCAGTGATGAGCATCAGTCCAGGTCACGGGCCGCCCACACCCGGGGAAGGCACATCCGCAGTCCCTCGCAGCGAGGGCCTTCCGAATGCCGGGTGTCATCAACCGCTGCTCCCGCCCCACATCGAGCGGGACGCCTTCGCCGTCGACGGTGATCCTGGTGACCGCCGAAGTGCACAGACTCAACGCGACCGTCGCCGGAGAGACGGGCCCGGTGAACCCGAGCCTCGCGACCCCATCACCAGGTGAACCGACTGCGGGAATGACGATCGACGCATGCGGCAAGACACCACCACTGATAGGCCGGTCCGATCCCGACAGATACGTCCGAATGATCTGCCCGAGCGCATCAGCCCTGCGCTGCCGAGTCGACCTCCGATCGGGTGACCCATCCGGCTCCGGAACCGGCCTGCACAACGGATCCAAAGCCGCATTCAACTCTTCACCGGTCACGACGTCGAGATCCATGGTGGCCTCGACGCGTCCTTCGTCGTTCAGATACAACGACATCTCATTGAGTTCCGGATTCTCCGACGCCGGAACCAGATCCGGATCATCGGACTCCGCAGCCAACGCGATCACCTCCCGCTTCGCCGCGGCCTTCACCTCGGCCGGCGTGGTGTTCAACGCGAGCTTGCGGGCCAATCGCTGCTGCTCGTCGGGGTTGAGTGGTACCCGAGCCGTAACGCGGGCGACGCCTGCCCCGATGGCATCGGCGATCTCTGCGGACATCGACCCGTCGCGCATCCCGCGCCCGACGTTGGCGAACCGCTCCGCGTGATGACCATTGCGAACAGTCCGATCCGCCACGGCGGGTGGGACACCGATCTCAGTCAGCAGCATCTTCGCCGACCGGAGGTGTTTGCGGAACGGGATCCCCGCCCGCTCAGCACCGCGCACCAGCTGAGCTTGGGCCGCGTCGAGAACATTGCGGGCCCGCGCGACTTCGACAATCGCCGACAGAATCTCGGCGTCGTCGGCGCCGACCTTGCTCGCCGACGCCAGCAGGCACGCCAACCTCGGCGACTCGCCCGAGTCGGGCTCGGTGGCGGTGGGTGGTGCGAGTTCGTCGACGATTCTGTCGGTGAGCTCGCGCACAATAGACGTGAACATGACAAACCCCCTTCTAAACCGAAGGTCGTCGGTTCGATCCCGACAGGGGGCTCTCTCGGCGGAACGCCGCCTCGTTGTCCTGCTCCACGCCCTCGTCTGGCCCATCCGGGTCGGCGGGGGCGTGTCCTGTTTCTAGCCAGTGCAAGTCGATCCCTGTCGCCATAGACCACGCCATGAGCGTCGTGCGACGGATCTGAGTCTTGCCAGCTTCGGCGCGTTGAACGGTCGCCGCCGATACTCCCAGCCGCTCTGCGAGCTCGCCCTGATTGAGGCCGACGAACTCCCTGGCGACGGTCAGCCGTTGAGCGTCCGTCAGCTCCGGGATGATGCCGCGCGGTGCGTTGGATCGAGTCATTGTGTTGCCTTCCCCTCTGCCTGTCGGCCGGTGCGGCCAAGGTTCTTCTGTGTGCGATTAGGGACTCTACCTGCGAAATGTAGGAGTTACAACACGTGTCGATCACGCGGATGAACGCAAGTGCTTGACAAAGAGTTCGAATTACTACACTGTCATTCGCATGCAGACGACGAAAAGTTCGAAAACAAACATCCCGATGGGTGTGAGTGAGGCTGCTCGGCTCTTGCGGGTCAACCCCGTGACTGTGCTTCGACTCATCAAGGCGGGCGAGTTGGCTGCCGAGCAGATGCCAGGGAAGACCGGCGCCTATCTCCTGCAGCGCTCCGATGTCGAAGACCTTGCGGCGAAGCGCGCGGCCAAAAAGGCCGGTGCGTGATGGCCCGCGATATCGCCGTTGACGTGCTCGACGAGGTGTGGCGCCGTGACTCCACCCCACAGGATGCGGCCTGCCGTTACTGCGGCGCGTCCGTGGTCCACAGCGTGCGGCGACCAGCCGAAGCAATCCGCGCCCACTTCGACGTTGTCGATCCGAACGAGCCCGCGACCGTCGACAACGTCGTCGTCGCGTGCCCCGCATGCAACATGCGCAAGGGCAACCGCACTCCGAGCGAAGCGGGGATGTCGCTGACCGAACCCGTGGTCGAGCGAGAGGCACCGTCGGGTGAAGGTCGGCGTATCGATCTGGCCCGCCGAAAAGTCACCCTTGCTCGGCGGACCGCGGACCGCCGTCGACGCGAACTCGCCGTCGCCAAGCACTGCATGCACGCCGCCGAGGACAGCTTGAGCGTCGCCGAGGACCGCGTGCGCGCCGCCGAGGCAGCGCTCGCCACAGCGCTGGCGGACAGCGTCCGGCCCGACGAGATCACGCGCGGCCCCGGTGCGCTCTACGGCCATACGACGGTCTCGCTGTATGACGACGCAGTACAGCCGGTCCTCTCGATCGTTGGCGCGGACGCGTCGCGGGTCCGCGAGGCCGCCGCCGCCATTCGTGCGGCCGAGTCTGCGCCAGGTGCGTGATGCACCCACTAGTCCTGTCGGCGCTCCTCACGATGGCCGTGTTCTCGCTCGTGGCTGGTGTCGATGCCTGGGCCGCGCGCCGTCGTCGCGACGCAGCTCGGCGTCGCCTCTCGTCTTCTCCTCGTCGAATCCGTGGGGGGTTCGCCGGTGGAGAGGTTGGCCGACGGCCGCGCACGGATGCGCGGCCGTCGCCCGGCCAACCGCCTGTGCTCGTGCTCGACCCGACTGACCCGCTGAACCGTGCGGTCGCCGAATGGCTCGCACGGGGGAACGGCTCGTACGCGGTCATCCGACCCGACGGGCAGCGCGCCGCCGACTAGGTCGGCCGCTCGCACCCGCTCGCTCTCGACTTCCCACCGCAACAGTCGGCGGGACCATCCAGAAGAAAGGCAACAAGATGCCCGGATTGTTCATCGCGTTCATCACCCTCGGGGTGATCGCGCTCCTCTTTGCCGCTGCAGGTCTGTTCGTGTCACGGATCGCGACACGCGCCGAGGACGCCGACCACCCGGACGCCGAAGGCGCACGGATCACGAGCCGCGCCGGTTACGGCGTCGCCATACTCCTCGCGGCGCTCTCGGCGCTGATGCTGCTGCTGTCGTCTACGACGATCGTCTCGACCCGCAACGTGGGCGTCGAAACCAAGTTCGGCCGGCCGACCGGCTCGAACCTGTCGAACGGTTTCCACTGGAAGAACCCACTGTCGCAGGTCCACGAAATGGACGGCGCCGTGCAGAACCTCACGCGCACCGGCGAGCAGGCCACAACAGTGCGCCTCGGCAACAACTCCCTAGCGACAGTCGACAACACGATCCGGTGGCGCATCAAGCCTGACGCCGCCCCGCAGCTCTACCTCGACTACCGCAGCTTCGAGGGCGTCACCGACAACCTCGTCGTCCGGCAGGCCAACGCCGCCCTGAACGAAGTCCTCGGCGGGTACAACCCGCTCGCCTCCCTCGAGGAGCAGAACAACGAAAACGCCAACGTCCGCATCGCACGACAGGTCCGCGACGTCCTGCGCCGCGAGGTCGGCGACGACATCGTCATCGAGCAGGTGATCATCCCGGTGATCCGCTTCGACCAGCCCACGCAGCAGCGCATCGACCAGTTCAACACCGAGGTCGCCAACACCCGCGTCGCCGAGCAGCGACAGTCGACCGCCCGCGCCGACGCCGAGGCCAACCGGATCATCTCCGACTCGGTGAAAAACGATCCGAACGTAATCACCTCGCGCTGCGTCGACGCCGCGATCAAGGCCAACATCAGCCCCGCCGGCTGCTGGCCGGGCACCACCACCATCACCGGAATCAAGTGAGGCACACCGCCATGCGCACAGCAACCAAGACCCTGCTCGCCACCATCGCGGCCGTCGCACTCGCACCGCTCGGCGTGGCCGCCGCGTCCGACATCATCGTCACCGACATCGACAACAGCAGCCCGTCCGGCACCGTCACCTCGAACGAGGTCAAGTCGCCCGGCGTCGACCGCTGCCCCGACGAGGGCGCCGTCTCCAACGCTTGGGAGTACGTCGGCACCGACGACACCGGACAGCCCGTCTACGCGTGGATCTGCCGCTACCCAGACGTCAACCACGGCCCGATGGAAAGCAACTGACATGGCCACCGGGAAGCACACCGCCGCACACCTCGGTGAGGACGCGAGACCCGTCTCGATGCCCTACACGCCGACCACGCGCCTGCCGTTCATCGAGGTCCCCTCGCGCACCGGCAAGCGGTTCGTCCGAGCGCTCAACACGTACAACCTGGTGAAGGCCACAGCGAACGAGATCGTCGGCCGCCGCGGTGGACAGATCCAGGTGACGACCGTCGACGACAGTGGACGCCTTGTCCTCGGCGACCCGAGCATGACCGGATCTGAGGGGTTCCGGTCACGCGCACACGCGGTCCTCGCCGACGGCACACACGTCACCGGCGAGTCCGACACGGTCCCACGCGACGAGTTCCTGACCGCTCACACGTCGCTGCTGTCGATGGCCACGGCGATCGAGCGGGTGGTCGAGCAGATCCACCTGCACCCGTGCGAAGCGGCGGCGGTCCGATGACGGCCGCCACAGTTCCGATGGCTAGATACGACATCCGAATCCACAGAGAGAGGCAGGACCCGGGCCGCGGGATACACGTGAAGGTGTTCGCCAGCAACGTGACGGAGGCCGAACAGAAGGCCCTCAGCCTGGGCGGAAAAGACTACCTGTGCCAGGCGACGTTGCAATCGATCACCGAGGTTGAGCAGGAGGCGCACCGCCTCGTCCCCGCGATGAAGCAGTGCGACATCCTGCGCGCGGCGGTGGAGATCGTCGCACGCGAAACCGGCCACGACCTGTACAACGTGACGGCACTGGCTGACCGCCTTGAAGCTGAGCAGACGGCGGCGGTCCGATGACTGTCCACACCATCAAGATCCGCACCGAATGGTGGGAGCGCGTCGCATCCGGCCAGAAGGTCGCCGAAGTCCGCAAGCTCGATCGCGACTATCAGGTCGGAGACCTAGTCGAGCTTGTCCCTGTTCGCGAGGGGCTCCTCGGAGTGCTCATCCGGGATGCGTCGCGAGGTGTCATTACCGCAGAGGTAGGCCACATCGTGCGCGGCGGCGCGGCAGGGAACATCGGTGTCACCGCCGGGTACGGCGTCCTCTCGCTCATCGAGGTGTCAGTGGGGGAACCGCCGGAGCCGGCCGTCGAGATCGAGGACGAGGGCAAGCCGGAGAGGCTCTGCGGCGCGACGTTCAGCACCGGCATGAACCTGGTCTACTGCGAGCTCGCCGAAGGCCACGACGGCCGGCACGCGCAAGCCACTTTCACCGTCGCGCCGACTTACGCCGCCGGGGACGGTGGCCGGTCATGAACGACGTGGACGTCCTGCGAGCCGCCGCGAAACTGATGGATGACAAGGACGGTCGCCAGACCAGGACCAGTGAGGCCATCCGAGATCGGGCCGCCGTGCTCGAGCGTGCAAGCCGCGAGCGGAAAGCGCTTGTGGAGAAGTGCATCAAGGCAGGGCTCGCGGCAGACGCCGACCTCGCTGGCGGGTATGGAAGCAGCCCGAGTCGGTATCGCATCTTCGTGGATGCGGTCCTTGATGTCGCCCTCGCCGACGGGCCGCCGCCGTGAGCAGGTCGCGGACCGCGCCGTCGGGGACGCGGCACGGTCCGCGCGTCTGCCGGGACTGCGGCGACCCGGTCCACTGGTGGCGCAACAGCCGCGACACCGCCCGGTGGGTGTTGGTCGGGTTCTCGCCCGACGACAAAGGCACCGTGCAGAAGGTCATTGGCACTGACCCCGACACCGGTAAACGCGTCCCGCTCGCTCTGGTCCTGTCTGGTCTCGATCTCGCGGAAGCGGTCGCCGACGGCCGTCTCCTCTTCCCGCTCCATCACACGACCTGTTCGGCCCGTCGCCGAGCAGAAGAAAGGTCACGCACATGACCACCGCTCCCGAGTACCTCGACATTCCGGTCGAGGACCTGATCCCGCACCCGAGCAACATTCGCCGATCCGTCGACGTCGACACGTTGGTGCCGTCGATCAAGGCGCAGGGCGTCCTGGAACCGCTCCTGGTCGCGCCGACCATCACCGCCGCAGGCTTCGACGAGGACGGGTTCGTGGTTCTCGCCGGGCATCGTCGTCTCGCCGCCGCCAAAAAGGCCGGCCTCACGACGCTCCCGTGCTGCTACCGCGCGGACCTCATCGACCCGACGGCGCAGATCGCCGTGATGATGGCCGAGAACGTTGAGCGTGACCAGCTCTCGGCCGCCGAAGAGGCCACGGGCGTGCAGGCCATGCTCGACCTCGGCAACAGCGTGTCGGCGATCGCCAAGGATCTCGGCATGTCCCGGACCCGGGTCGCGCAGCGCGCGAAGATCAGCAAGCTCGACGACACCATCCTCGACAAGGTCCACACGCACGCTGTCACGATCGCCGACGCGCTGTTCATCGCCGAGCACCCGGACTACACCGAGCAGCTCGAGGAGGCACTCGGCACCAACAACTGGGGCCAGCAGGTCGCCGCGGTCAAGCGCGCCGTCAAGGCCAAGCGCGAGTACAAGGCGTCCGTCGCTGCCGCCCGTGATCGTTACGGTGCCGTGGAGACCGAGGGCCCGGCGATCTCCGCAGTCGCGCAGCGCGACTTCGGAGACCTCGCCCCCGGTACCGCGACCGATGTCGCGTATGCGCGCGGTGCCACCTGGGTCGAGCAACTCGAGTGGATGGACGAGGCCGTCGCCCAAGCCGAGAAAGACGACGTAGACCACCGCGTGTACGTGTTCCTGAGCTACTCCACCCGACCGCAACTGGTGATCGCGACGGTACGTCCGGTGGAACAGGAGACGAGCGCGGAGCCTGACACCGACGCCGCGGAACCTGTGGACGAGCCCGCGGCACCGCCCGCAGAGATCGACGAGGCACTCAACGCCGACGTCGTCGACTCGGACCCGGACGTCGAGGCAGCCCGGCGGGCGCGCGCCGACGCTCGCGAGGGACGCGAGGCGGCAACAGATGCCCGCCGCACGTTCATCCGCGAGCTGTCGACAGATCGCCTGACCACTGCAGCCGATGCCGCGACGGAGCTCCTGGCGAAGATCCTTGAGCCGTCCGAGGACGGACTGTGGCTGTCGTGCGACCTGCGGTACGTCGACGTCACGCTCGAGGACCTCGGGTGGGAGGCCTACGACGAGGCCGCCCGGGGATGGATGGCGGCCTCGACGCCCGGCGAGATCGGCGCCGCAGTCGTCATCGCCACCGTCATGGACACCTGCGAGCGATTCCTCCGAGACGAGCCGACCGAGTTCGCGCTGACGACGCTCGCTCGACGCGCCGTCGCGTACGTCGAGTGGCTGCGCGGCATCGGGCACACGTTCTCCGACGTCGAGGAGCAGATCGCCGCCGAGTACGCCCAAGCCGTCCGCGTCGCCGACTCGGACGACGAGTGACCGACCTCGGCGCGTCGTCCGCGGACGCTTGGTGGGCCTCGCTCCCGCTCAAGCGACGCGAGCAGATCTGCCGGTGGGTCCGCAACCAAGACAGCCCGGACGACGTCGGCGAGATCCCGGGCCAACGCGCGATCTTCGACGTCGTCGACATCCCTATCTCCGAAGGAAACCGATCATCATGATGTTGTTCGACTTCACCGTCGGCACCTCGGACATCCGCAAGGCGCTGACCGCCGTGGCCGCGCACGCCGCGTCCCGGCCTGAGAACGCCCGGTGGTGGCGAGTCCGCATCCACCTCGACAACGACGGCATCCTCATCGCCGCGTCCGACATGTTCTCTGCAGGCATGGCCGCGGTGCCGGTGTGGGCGACCGGAGACACCGTCATCGACGAGGGATCGTTCGACATCGCGCCCCTCGACGTCCAGAAGATCCTGGCTGTGTTCAAGGTCGGCAAGGAGAAGCCGCAAGAGGGCGGGTCGCCGCAGTTCCTCCTGCGCGTCCAGGTGCACGACGAGCAGTTCCCCGCCGAGTCCAAGGACGACCCCGACGTCACTGTCCCGATGATCACCCTGACCGACGTCTCGGGTCTGATCCCCGGCGAGACACTCGAGGTGACGCTCCTGCCGCCTGACGACACCTACCCGGACTTCCCGTCGATGTTCGCCCGGTGGCGTGCCCGCGAGCTCTCCGCGCTCGACACGGTCGCCGTCGCCGGCGACCTCCTCGGCCGACTCAAGACGAGCGCGAGCGCGTACGGATCGTCACTGATCCTGTCCTCGCACTCGGGCTCGATCGTCGCCTACTGCGGCGAGAAGTTCATCGGCGCCGTGTCGCCGATGCGCCTGGTCGCCGACTACCGGACCTCGTTCGACGAGACGTCAACGGCCTGGGACGAGCGCCTACCCCGATCGACTGGCTTCGATCTGCGGACCGCGACCGGCCTGCACTTCATCGACCCCACCGACAAGCCAGAACCCGACGAGGACGACACCGACAAGGACACCGACCAGTGACACCGCGCATGAAGGCCCGCGTCTACGCCGGGCACTCGGTCAGACTCCCCGGCCACCTCGACGAGAACGGCGAGCGAACGGTCGTCGAGCCGTACGTCCCCGTCACCCTGCGACCCGCTGGTCTCGACGACGACGGCAACACCCTGTGGCTCATCCCGGCCGACGCGTTCCCGCCCGGTGCCCGGATCTCGACACCGCCCCTGCCGCCCGGCGCCCGCCTCGTCACCGCCATCCCACGCCCGAACCAGTAGGAGACACCATGACCGACCAGACAGACGACTCCGCTCAAGCCGACTACGTCGCAGACCTGCCCACGTTCGCGATCGTCGACGTCGAGACGACCGGCCTCGACGTCGGCCGACACGTCGTCCTCGAACTTGCCGCCATCATCTACGAGCCCAACGATGTCGGCGACTACCACGTCTTCGACGTCGTCGAGTTAGTCCCGAATCACCACCTCGAAGTGTTCGCCCACGCCGCGCCGGAGGCGATGGCCAAGAACCGCTACTACGAGCGACGCGTTGACAAGCGCACCCTTCGATCCGACTTGACCGAGGACATGCTCATCTCGCTGCAGGGCAAGCTGTCCGACGTCACCCTCGTCGGCGCCAACCCTGCGTTCGATGCACGGTTCCTCGACGCGCTCATCGCCGACAAGATCCCCGACCTGTACACCTCGGAACCGCCGTGGAACTTCCGACTCCTCGACGTCGAAGCACTCACGATGGGCCTCAAGAAGCTCACCCACGTCCCCGGCCTGACCGAGTGCGCGAACCTCTGGGGCATCCCCGTCGACCCGGCACAGGCGCACACCGCGCTCGGTGACGCCTGGACGACCCTGCGCGTCCTGCAGGCCTGCCTCGGCCACCCGATCACCCCGCACATCGCGGCGGCCACCCGATGAAGGCCAAGATCACGCGCCGCCAGCTCGTCGCCGACAACCGCCAGATGACCGCCGTCATCGGCATCCTCGCGTGGCTGCACGCAGAGCAGTCGCACATCGCCGCCGAACAGACCAAGGCACTCGCGACCACCCGCGCCGAGTACGTCCGCGCATCCGGTATCGCCGAGGCCGCACAGATCACGATCGCCACGCTCGAGAAGTCCGAGGCCAAGTGGCGCACCCTCGCGCAAACCACGATCGACCAACCGCCGGCCACCCGGTCGGTCCTGATCGACGGTCACGGCCTGTGGTCGCTGCGTGCACTGTCTGTCGCGCTTGACGAGTTCGATCGCTGCCGCGACATCGCACGGCGCGTCACCGAAGCACGCGACAGCATCCGCCGCCTGACCAACGACTCGCACTTCATCGGCATGTGCCACCCGATCTACGAGCAGGCCGTCCGCCTCCTCGACTCGCTCCTCTCCGACGCCGTTCCGCCCCGCCATCTGCACACCTCGACCGACAGGACCAAGCCATGACCGCCGCATTCACCCGCCGCACTGCCGCGGCGATCCTCACCGCCGCCGTCGCCACCACCGGACTGACTGCGTGCCGCGACACCAGCACCGACCGCTACTACGACGAGCAGGTCATCGTCTACCAGGACCGGCCCGGGCACACCACGACCAGCACCACCACACGCACGATCACCAAGGCCAAGCCGAAGGTCCGCATCACCAAGAACCGCACCACCAGGAGCAACCGCCGATGACCCTCGATCTGCAGTCCGTCGTCGGGCCGATCCCCGCAGGCGATGTGCCCGCCGCGTGGTGGATCACGACCGCCCCGGTAGAGATCGCGGCGTATGACCTCTACCGCCTCAAATACGCCGACTACTTCGACAACCGACTCAAGCCGCTCATGGATGAACTCGGCGTCGACACGGCCCGCACGTGGAGGTCTCCGCGCGGGACCTCACTGAAGGGATTCAGCGTCCCTCGAGGGATGGGCACGTGGCCCTCTCACCCCGACTACCGCCCGGTCCCGGACGGGTGGCGGATCGACAAGCAGAACAACCTGCTCGTGCCGATCCGGCGGACCAAGGCCGACCGCGACAGCGCTGCCAACCGGATCATGAAGGACCTACACGCCGTTCCCTCGGCAGAGCGCGTCATGTCAGGTCTCGCGCGCGAGCTGCACCTGCCTGGACACCTGTACTGGCCTCATTACCTCCGCGGCACGGCATCCATCATCGCCTACGTCGGTGGCGACCCGGACCGCGCTGACGTCCCGTACGAGGTCGACGAGAGCATCTGGACTCGCCGCACCGTAGCGGAGTGGCGTGAGCTGCAGGAGAAGGCCTCATGAGTGACATGTGGACCCTGCGCGACAAGAGCGCCGGCTCGAAGCTCACCGACGAGCGGTTCCCTGACCCGAAGTCGGCCGACGACCGTACGCGCTCGGTCATCTGGTCCGGGCGTCACTGGGTCATTCTCAGCCCATCCGGCACGGTCATGGCTGACTCGAGCGATCGCCGACCGAGCCCGCTCGATCAGGTGATCTGGGATCATCCCACCTTCGACACCGCCACGCTCCTCGCCAAGGCGCGCGCGGCACTCGAGGAGGACAGCGGGGACACCGAGGCAGCGATGCTCGTCGAGTGCATCGCCGAGCTTGAGCGGCTGACTGCGATGCATGGCGACTGGAAGATCCACCGCGACGAGCTACGGGCGGACCGTGACCGAGCGCAGGCATGGGCGGCATGGTTCGCCGCCGAGCGTGACTTTTACCTGCGCGACTACGACGAGAACGCTCGATGGCACCACCGTCGAACGAGACAGGCAGAGGCGGCCCTTGATCGCCTCGTCGAAGCTGAGCGAGCCGCGCGGGTGGAGTATCAGCCCCACCGCTGGCGGTGGATCAATGGATTCTGGGCCGAGTGCTCGTGCGGCCTGCGCGAGAACGGCTTCCTAGCGCCGCCAATCCGCCGGCGGATGGAGAAGCACGTGATCTCCGCGACCGCCGCTGATCTCGCCGCGGCGCAGATCCGAGAGGCAAGGCAGATCCGAGCAGTCAGGCGCCACTCGTGAGCGGCTACGTCATCGGCCCGCCGTACATGACGCGTTCTGGATACCCGGGGATGTACCCGGTGCCGAAGCCTCGGCAGGCACCTCGCGTGCCCGTGTACTTCCCGCGCATGAAGGTTCGCGGCCATCGCCGTCGCCGCAAATGGGAATGGCAGACCAGAACGTTCCGCTCGGCCCTCGCCGATGCTCGAACCGGATTGGACCGAACCGAATGAGCTACAAGTACGTGCCGCTCACGCGGAAAGAGCAGAGCTGGGTGGTCGAGACGATCGTCGCTGAGACCGACAGGGACCGCCGAGTGTTAGTCGTCGCCGAGCAAGTCAGCGAAGCCGGGTACGTCGCATACGTCGCGGCCGGAGAGCTCGCGAGGAACCGCACGACATGGCTGACCGGTGGCAACCACGATCCCGCCACGATCAAGCTCAGCGGCCGGTTCGCGGCGATGTTCTGCGCCCGTCGCAGCGTCGCGCGGCGAGCAGCCGACGTCAAGGTCGACACGGTCATTCTCTGCCCGCGCGTCGTCCTCTCCGACGAGGCGAAAGAGGTGTGCATCGCAGCGTGTGCAGACTCGCCGCTGCCCCGATTCATCAAGTACCCAACAGCGAAGGCGGCGTGACCATGGAACAGCCCGGATACGACGTCGCACCCGACGGACTGTCGTTCGACACCCTGCTGCCGTGGCAGCAGAAATGGGTGTCCGACCACTTCGGCTATGGACGCGTCGAGGCGTGCTGCCACGACAAGTTCGAGTGGTTCGACGAGGCCGTTGAGCGGTGCCCGGCGTGCGGCGCGAGGAACCCCGCGAGCTTCTGGACGATCTACACCGCCTCGGTGAGCACGGTGATCGACAGTCTCAAACTGCTCGGCATCGCGATGGGGCCGACAGTATCCGCGCTGTCGGCCGCGTACGAGGCCATGGTCGCTGACATCCTCGCGTCCGGCCGCCCGCCGCGCACCCCAGTGTTCTACCCGCGGATGAAGTACCGCGCCCGCCGGCGCCACGCCGGGTTGACCCGCACCGGGCGCCCGCGATGACCCGCGACGGTCGCCGCGCTCGCGGCCCGCCCAACCAGCAACTACAGCCCCTTGGTTCCGTCTCCCCGTGCTCTGAAAGAGGTCCAGTGTTCTTCCAAGTCGACGATCAGCTCCCGAGCTCTAAGAAGCACCGGTCGTTGACGGAACTGGCCCTTGCCGGCGACCCGAACGGGTTCGCCGCGATCGGCATGTGGACGATGCTCGGCGCACAGGTGCAAGCCACCCTCACCGACGGCGTGGTCTCACGTGCAGACGTCCTGCGGGTCGTTCTCAACGTGGGCCTGGCCGAGCAGTGGATCGGTTTGCTCGTCGACGTCGGACTGCTCCACGGCCACGGTCACGACTGCCCGCGCTGCGACGCCGTCGATCCCGAGTCGTGGATCTTTCACGACTGGTGGGCCCTCGGCTACGACAAGGCCGCGCAGGTGTCGGTGACGCGATTGAAGATGAAGGAGCTCAAGAACGCCGAGATCATCAACGCAGTGTGGGCCCGCGACTGCAGGGACCCGGCCAAGCCGACACAGGCCTACTGCCGGTACTGCAGCAAGGTCGTCAAGCGCAAGGACACCCGGTCTAAGCCCGGCGACCGCGCGCAACTCGACCACGTGGACCCCACCGTCGCCACCGGCGCACGCAACATCGTCGTCGCGTGCGGCGACTGCAACCGCAAGAAGGGCCGTCGAACGCCTGAACAGGCCGACATGACGCTGCTGCCCGCACCCCGCCAACTCGACACCGGAAGCCCTCGACCTGCCACCCCGACAGGCCACGAGGCGACCACACACGGCCCTGAGAGCGACCGCCGCCCGCGATCGACCTCGTCGACGAGCCCGCGACCCACCACCCCGGTGGAGACCGCACGCCGCGACCAGGACGACACCGCTGAACGCGCAACCGCACCAGGACCCGCCGAGACGGACACCAAGGACACGCGACCCGCCGTGGCCGACGCTGACCGCACCCCGCGACCGAACCCGACCCCGCAGAGCCCGCGACCCACCACGGTGGCACCCGCACGCCTCGAGGACCCGTTCGGCACCGCTGACCGCGACCAGCGCTCGACCACGGCGGACCACGCGCCGTCCACACAGGCAGCACCGCCGCCGACCACGGCCCGACCAAACCAAGACCACCCGAAACCAGCTATGCCCGCACGCGGGACGCGCGCGAGCGCGCGCCAGGCAGGGTCAGGGCAGGGTTCATCCTTGGGTTCTCTAACTGGGTTACACACTGCTGAGCCACAGGCTCAGCAGCAGTCCGGGCGTAAGCGTCGTCGTCGTGGCCGTAGAGGCTCTGGCACCGCACAGCCCGCACAGGTGATCTCTCCCTCCCACGACGCAGGTGAACCACCACCAGCCCCTCAACCTCCGCGATGGGATGCCGGTGAAGCTCCCGTCGTCCCGACCGCCGGTTCGCTCGGCTCGCCGTACTTCGGCTGGCGCGGACCGCCGGATGTCCTCGACGAGGACACGATCTGCCCCGACCACAACACCCCGATGCCGTGCCGCCGCTGCGTCATCGCCGACACCGACTAGGACAACCCACACCATGGCCCGACCCGTGAAGATCACCAACCGACTGAACCGCGACACTGGTCTGTGGGCGGTGACAGCCCGCGACGCCGAGACCGGCCTGCTGCTCGGCCGCATCAGCACCACATCGGCGCAGGCGGCGCTCGACATCGTCCGCAAGTGGGACGCGGGCCTGCTGTGACCGCCCGCGAGCCCAAGCGCGAGCCGTGCCGCTCGTGCCGATCCGAGGTCATCTGGGGCACCGACGCCAACACCCGCAGCCTGACTCTGATCGACGCGGATCCGTCGCCGAACGGCAACGTCAGTCTGTACGTCGACGACAAGGGCGGCGCGCACTTCGTCGTCTTGAACCCACTCAAGGCCGCCGCGATGCGAGCAGCCAAGCAGTCGCTCTACCTGTCGCACTTCGCCTCGTGCCCGCAGGCCGCTAACTGGCG
Organism: Gordonia malaquae; assembly: GCF_037148075.1. Lineage (NCBI taxonomy): Bacteria > Bacillati > Actinomycetota > Actinomycetes > Mycobacteriales > Gordoniaceae > Gordonia > Gordonia malaquae. Next base: position 435,632 of record NZ_JBBCUB010000004.1, read on the forward strand.
AAAGGGTCGACGATGACCGACTACGACGTGACCACTCACCGGTCGTGGGGGCAGTCGGGACCGCGCCGTGTCGACCTGCGGCCACGTCGCCGGGTGTCGGCGTCTCGCCTGCGGGTGCTGCTGCTCGATCTCGCGGCCGACTGGCTGATGCTCCACACACTGATGCCTCGGCCGATGTCGGGCCGCGCAGGGCGTCGCGGGCCGTCCGGCGCGGTCGAGTCCGGCCACCCGGCCGAGTGGGCGTCCGACCAGGCCGCCCGCATCGCCGACCTGCTGTGGTCCTGGCACGACATGACGGCGGCGTACCTCGACGAGTCGCGGCCCCGAGTGATCGTCGAAGCCGAGCACCGCCGCCGTGAGAGCGACGTCGTGAAGGCCGCACTGAAGTACCTTGAGCCGCGCCTCGGGTCGATGCTTGAGGGCGGGTGCTGGCGTCCGCAGTCCGAGCTGCCCGTCCCGTGGGCCCGGTACTGGGACTGGCTCGTGGAAGACGAGGCGTTCGACGAGCTGTTCGATCTGCACCGTCAGATCCGCAACGCGACGGGCCGTGGCCGGCCGAAGTACATCCTGCCGATGCCGTGCCCGTCGTCGGACTGCGGTCTGCTCACCCTCGAACGACAGGCGGGGATGGCCGGCCGCGAGTTCATCGTGTGCGGTGCGTGCGGCTACTCGGTCGACGAGGGCAACTACCCGTTCTTGGTGGCGGTTCTCGTCGACACGCTCGACGCCGAGGCCGTGGCGAAGCTGTGAGTGATTCGCGTATCATGGTTGCAGCGGCACTCGTGTGCCCGAAACCTCCTCGACCGCACAGCGGCGTGGAGGTTTTGTCGTCTCACGGGTCGAGAGGGGCACCATGACCGCGACACTGACCGCACCTGACGGCGTCGACTCGCTGCTCACTGCAGCCGAGGCCAGCGCGCTGGCTCGCGTCTCGGCGATCTCGGTCCGCAACTGGGCTAACCGCGGATACCGAGGCGTCGACGGCCAGTGGCACCGCCTACCGGTCTCAGGCAAGGACCGACAAGGCCGCAACCTCTACAAGCTGATTGACGTGGCCAAGGCCGAGCGCGCGACCCGTGCTCGTGCCCGCCGCTCACACTGATGGTCACCACCACCGAGAAGGGCCTCGGCTGGACGCACCAGCAGCAGACAGCGGCCCTCAAGGCCGACCACACCGATGGTGAGCCGTGCTGGTGGTGCGGCCAGCCGATGTTCCTCGACCCGGCCCGCAACTGGGACCGCAAATCGCTCTCAGGCGACCACTCGGTACCCCGCGCGGCCGGTGGATCGGTCACTGACCGCCTCCTGCACGGCACCTGCAACAGCGAACGCGGCGACGGTAGCCGCGATCACCTCCGCCCGGCCGGCGGAAACGACGTCGACCCGTCCGAACCTGACCCGCTGGGCGTCAGACGCTTCGACTGGCCGTTCTGACCTGCACAAACAGGGGTGGGTGTCCGATTTATCAAGGGGGGTACCCACCCTGACGGCCTCGGTCGTCAGTCTTTTTTTCGTGCAAAACCGCTGGTGAGGAGGTTGCCAGATGTCCGCCGACCTCATCGAACTCACCGACGACGAGCAGCTCCTCTACGACGATCTGCTCGCTGAGTCCGAGTCCGAGGCGGTCCGCACGCTCGCCGCCGAGGCGATCCGCGTATGGCGGCGCTTGTGCGAGCTCGACCGCGTGCTGAGCGGCGACCGCGAGACCTGGCTGACCATCACCGACGGCCACGACGGCGACATCTCGCTCCGGATCGACGGCGCGCTCGCCGAAGCGCGCCAGCAGGGCGCCGCGTACCGCGGACTCGTCGCCGACATTCGCAAGCTCGCGCCGGTCAACGGCACTGGCGGCGGTGCCAACGACGATCTCGCGGGCATGCCGACATGACGGCGACCATCCTCGAGTTCCCCGGACTCGAGGGACGACAGGAACCGCACCACCTGCAGGTGACCCCGGCGTTCGCCGGGAGCGAGAAGCACGGCGACGCGGCCTGTCTGCTGCAGTCACGCGTCGCCCCGGGCAAGCGGTTGTTCCCGTGGCAAGACGAGTCGATGCACGCGACGCTCCGCTGGAACCCCGAGACGGGCCTGTGGACGCACTCGACGTGCGTCATCATCGTCCCGCGCCAGAACGGGAAGTCGGAGATCCTGCTCTACCGCGCTCTGTACGGCCTGTTCGTGCTGGGCGAGACGATTGTGTTCTCGGTGCAGCGGTGGAAGACCGGCAAGAAGATCGCCGACCGATTCTTCAAGATGGTGCGCGCGCGGTCGTCGCTGCGCCGTCATCTGGCCAAGGCTCCGACGATGTCGGCAGGCCAAGCCGAGATGGTCCTCAACTCGGGCGCGTCGATCAGCTTCATCACCCGGTCGCCTGACTCGGGGACCGGCTTCGAGGGCGTCGACCTCGTCATCTACGACGAGGCCTACAACCTGTCGGCCGGCGACAAGTCAGCGCTCGACCCGACACAGCTCGCCTCACCCAACCCGCAACGGATCTTCGCCTCGTCCGCTGTCAACCTCGACATCCACGCCAACGGCGTCGAGCTCACCGCGCTGCGCGAGGAGGGCCTCGCGGGGAACTCCGAAGGCCTGTACCTCGCCGAGTGGATGGCCGCGCCGAACATGGACCGGCTCGCCCCGGCGACGTGGCGCTACGCGAACCCGAGCTACGGGATCATCCAGACCGACGCGAAGATGCGCGACGCTCTACGCGGGCAGACCACACAGCGCGCCCGCACAGTGTTCGACGTGAACTACCTCGGCCGCGGCAAGTGGCCGCGCCTGGCCACCGACGTCGTGTCGATGTACGACGACACCGTCCTCGATCACGCCGAGTCCATCGGCGCCGCTGACGATCTCGTCCTGCAGCACTCGATCGCGCTGTCGGTCGATCGCAGTTACGCCGGCCGAGAGTGGTCGATCGCCGCCGCACAGCTCACCGCCGACGATCAGCCGTACCTCGAGCTCGGATTCACCGGGACCGCGACCAACGCCGACATCGTCGCCAAGATCAAGGCCGTCGTCGACGCGTGGGACCCGGTCGTGGTGGTGATCGACAACAAGAGCCCGGCGAAGGTCCTCGTACCGCTGTTGGTCGCTGCAGGCATCGAACCGGTGCTCACTCACGCCGGGCACATCGCCGCGGCGTGCAAGGGCATCGAGGACGACCTCCTCGACGAGCAACTCGCCATGGCCACCCAACCGGTGCTGCGTCAGGCGTGGACGGCGGCGGCCAAACGCACGATGCCTATGGGCGACTGGGCGTGGGACCGCGTCGACGGCGGCGAGACGATCGCGCCGCTCGTCGCGGCGACTCTGGCCCGGTGGGGCCTGCTGACCTACGGACTGCGCACAGGCGGCACACTGCCGACCTCGCCAGCCCACGCCGTCGCCGAGTGGGAGACCTCGTCGCTGGACATGCCCGACTTTGACCCGATGGCCGCAGGATTCTGACCGAGCCGAGGAGGTGCGCACCATGAGCATGCCGCTTGCTGAGATCGGCTACGTCAACGGACGTGGACAGGACGTCGCACTGTTCGACGAGTCCGAGCGCATCGCCGACCTACAGTGGCCCTCGTCGGTCGCGGTGTACGACCGGATGGCGACAGACGGTCGCGTCGCGTCACTGCTGCAGGCGATCGGCCTGCCGATCCGACGCACCACCTGGCGACTCGACCAGAACGGCGCCCGCGACGAGGTCACCGAGTTCATCTCGAAGAATCTCGGCCTCCCGATCGTGGGAGCCGACGACGCGGTCGTGCCGACCTCACGGCGCGGCGGTGCGCGGTTCTCGTGGGCCGAGCACCTCGCGACGGCGCTGACCATGCTGCAGTACGGGCACAGCGCGTTCGAGCAGGCCTACCGCCTCGACGACGAGACAGGCCTGCTGTGGCTGCGCAAGCTCGCACCGCGCCCGCAGAACACGATCAGCAAGATGACCGTCGCCCGCGACGGTGGACTCGAGTCGATCACCCAGTCGCCGCCTGCGTTCGACGGCCGCGTCCTGTACGCGCCGGCCGAGGTCGAGATCCCGATCAGCCGCCTGGTGATGTACGTCCGCGACATGGCGCCGGGCATGTGGATGGGCCGCAGCCTGCTGCGCTCGGCCTACCGCGAGTGGTTGCTCAAGGACGACATCATGCGCGTGCAGGCCACCGCGATCCGCCGCAACGGCGCAGGCATCCCGGTCGTCACGTGCGCGAAGGACGAAACCGATCAGGTCAAGCGGGCCGAAGAGATCGCCACGTCGATGCGCGCCGGCAACAACGCCGGTATCGGTCTGCCGCCCGGATGGAACGCACAGCTCCTCGGCGTCCAGGGCAACCTGCCCGACACGCAGCTCGCGATCGCCGGTCACGACAAGGCGATCGCGCTCGCGGGTCTGGCGCACTTTCTGAACCTCGACCGCGGCGGCTCGTACGCGCTCGCCTCGGTCCAGGCCGACACGTTCGTCCAGTCGGTGCAGACCTTCGCCGAGTCCGTCCGCGATACCGCCAACCGGCACATCGTGTGGGACCTGGTCGACCTGAACTGGGGGCAGGACGAGCCCGCCCCGCTGATCGTGTTCGACGAGATCGGCACCCGACAGGATGCGACAGCCGCCGCGCTCAACATGCTCGTCGGCGCCGGGCTGCTCTCGCCCGACGTACTCGTCGAGCGCAAGATCCGCCAGGATCTCGGCCTGCCCGCCGCGCCGCCGAACCTCGACGACACCACCGACGTCGAACCGGGCGCGGCCCCGATCCTGCAGCCGGTCGCCGCCCGTCGTGGTCGCCGACGTCTCACCACTCCCGACCCGGCACAGCCCGGGCTGTTCTAAGGACCCGCCGATGGCTGATCGCCACCCCGCCACCGAGCACCTGCTCTCACTGTTCGAGATGCGCCGCACTGACAGTGCGGAGCTCGACGCTATCTACGCCGGATTCACGCAGCTCGCCCACGACGTGGCCAACCGCCTGCCGGATGGCCCCGAGCTGACGACCGGTCTGCGCAAGCTCCTCGAGGCTAAGGACTGCTGCGTGCGTCAGGCCATCATCGGCCAGAAGGCGAAGGCCTGACCCGATGACTGCGCCCGCCGTCGACGTCCCGGCGCCGCCGCCGCTGTCGCACCTGCCGGGCGTCGAGCTGATGCACACCGGCACGTGGGACGCGTCCAGCGGGCGCCACACGTTCACGACCGACGACCTGGCCAACGCGGTGGCCGCCCTCGAGTGTCCGGCCGTGCGCCGGCCGATTCTCAAGCTCGGCCACACCGACCCGCGGTTCGACGGCGAACCGGCGGCGGGGTGGCTGGCGAACATGGCCACCGCAAACGACGGGCACTCCCTCGTCGCCGACTTCGTCGGGATGCCGGGATGGCTCGGCCCGATCCTCGCCTCGGCGTTCCCTGACCGGTCGATCGAGGGCCAGTGGGACTACCGCTGCGCGATCGGCCACAACCACGGGTTCGTCCTGACGGGCCTGGCGCTGCTCGGTGTCGCGCACCCGGCGATCGGCACTCTCGCGAGCCTGCAGGACGTCGGCCGCATGTACGGCGTCGAACTGTCCGAGGCGAGCGGGCCAGCGTTCACGATCGACCTGAAAGGACCACCCGCCATGTCCAAGACGACCACGGTCGCGGCGACTGTCAGCACTGAGGACGTCCGCCGCGCCTACTACGACGACGCGCCGTGGGAACTGTGGATCGAGGAGATATCCCTCGAACCGCTGCAGCTCATCGTCGTCAACGACGAGACCGGTGAACGCCTGCGCGTCCCGGTGATCGTCGACCCCGACGGCAACGGAGCCGACGGCGTCGAGTTCGGTACGCCCGTCGCGGTCGTCGTCCGGTACGAGGACGTCACCCCGGCCGCACCGGCAGCCGCCGACGCCGACGGCGAGTCCGTCGCCGCGTCGGCATCTCAGACCGTTCGATACGCCAGCCGTACCGAATCGCGCCCCGACCGTCCGGTCGCGGCGTCCACTCCCGCCGCAGCAGCGGACGGGCCATCCGAAGGAGTATCGGTCGTGGAGATCACGAACGAAGACCTGGCCGCGCTGCGCACTGCGCTCGGCCTGGACGACACCGCCGACCTCGCGGCGATCATCGCCGCCGTCACCGACACAATGACCACGTTCAACGAGATGATCGCCGCGCTGCGCACCGCGCTCGGCCTCGAGGAGACCGCCGACTTCGCGGCGATCATCGCCGCCGTCGAAGCGCTCGTCGCAGCGGCACCCGAGGGCACCGAGGTGGCCGCCGCCGCGGGCAGCGTCGTGAGCATCGACCGCGAGGCATTCGCGTCGCTGCAGCGCGACGCCAAGCTCGGTCGTGCCGCCCACGAACGCCAGGAGAGCGAGGCCCGCGAGAAGGTCGTCGACGACGCGATCCAGCTCGGCAAGATCCCGCCGTCGCGCCGCGCGCACTGGCTGACCCTAATGTCGGCCGACCCCAAGGGCACCGCCGACACCCTCGCGGGGATTCCCAACGAGACCGCGTTCCCGATCGCCGAACGCGGCCACTCGGTCACACCCGAAGTGTCTGCCGCCGCCGGCGGCGACACCGGATGGTTCAACACCGCACCGACTAAGGAGGCCTGATCATGGCGAACGAGAACATCGGAATCTACGAGCCCGGCCGCAATCTCAGCGTCCGCTGCACAGCGGCGGTGGTGGGTAAGCGGTTCCTCAAGATCTCCGGCAACCGCGTGAACGGCAACATCGCCGCCGCCCACGCTGACGCTGCCGGGCGCGTGCTCGGTGTGTCCGGCCGAGACGCCGCCACCGGCGAACTGGTCAACGTGCTGCGCGGCAACAGCCGCGTCTGCGCCGTCACCGCAGGGGCAGCGATCACGGCGTTCGCCGAGGTCGAGGTCGGCACCGACGGTAAGGCCATCCCCAAGGCATCGGGCGTAGCCGTCGGCTACGCCGTCACCGGAGCAGCGTCGGGCGCCGACGCCGAGATCTCCCTGTACTGATCGGAGAACAACAACCATGACCAGTCCTGCACCGGTCGCGTACCCGCTGGGTGCGCCGACCGTCACCGGCAATCAGCTCACCGTCGACCTGGCTCTCAAGCAGCCCGGCCGCATCACCAAGCGCATCGCGGACCTGACGCTGCAGAAGTTCATCGTCGACCGCATCTTCGCCTCGTCCGGCACGACAGTCGCCTCGGGCGCGGTCATCTACGACCAGGTCACCCGCAACGAGCTCTACACCGACCGCGACGTCGAAGAGCGCGCACCCGGCACCGAGTACGCGATCGTCGGTTCCGATCGAGGCCAGCCCAACGTCGCCAAGTCCGAGGACTGGGGCGGCAAGATCTGGATCTCGGACGAGGCAGTGCGGCGCAACGACAAGGTCCACTTCGACAACCAGGTCACGTCGCTGGCGAACACCATCGTCCGCAAAGTCAACACCCGCGCGGTCGCGACCCTAGAGGCCGCGATCGCAGGGCTGGGCGGTGCGGGCGTCGTTCCGGGCCACGACTGGTCGAACGTCACGCTGTCCGGCACGAGCCCGACACCCAACAACGAACGGCCGTTCGCCGACTTCGCCGGTGTCCAGCTCGCCGCCGACGTGGAAGAGCTCGGTGTTGTGTACGACCTGTGGCTCATCAATCCCCAGGAAAAGCACAACCTGAAGATCGCGTACGGCCCGGACCTCGACGAGATCCTCAAGGACTCCGGACTCGAGCTATTCGACTCGAACCGCGTCCCCGCTGGTACCGCCTACGGCGTAGCTCGCCAGCAGGTCGGGTTCCTCGACTACGAGCAGGGACTCGCCACCGAGACCTGGCGCGAGCAGGCGACCAAGCGCAACTGGGTCCAGTCCTCGGTGCTGCCGATCATGGGCGTCACCAACCCCTACAGCATCAAGAAGATCACCGGCCTCGCCGGCTGATCGGAGGAGATCTGATGGCTAAGCGCACAATCGCCGTCGCAACCTGGGAGTACCTCGTCAAGGGAGGGAAGCGGCGCCGCGGATACTTCGGCGACGTCGTCGACCTCTCTCCCGCGGAGATCAAGCGCGGCGAGGCCGCAGGCGCACTGGCCTCGGCCAAGCGCCCGCAGTCTCCCGCGCCGTCACCGGACGAGGGGACGCTGCCTCCCGCCGACGAGTCGACTGTCGACACCGGCACCTCGACCGGTGAAGGCGACGCGTCGGCCGGCGACGGCGACGATGACGTCCTGTCCGGCCTCGACACCGACGCCGACGGCGACAACGCCACGGGGGATGCGCCGGCCGACGGCGACGAGCCTGCCGCCGTGGCACGGCCGAAGCTGACCGCACCGCACGCGGAGTGGATCGAGTTCGCCGTCGCGCAGGGCATGGACCGCGCCGAGGCCGAGGGCACCGACCGCGCCGACCTGGTCAAGGCACTGTCGTGAGCGGGGCCGTGCCACCGGCATTCCTGACTGTCCAGCAGCTCGAAAGCCAGTGGCGCGGCCTCACCACCGCCGAGAAGACACTCGCCGAGTCTCTGCTGGACTCGGCCGGTGTGGCGATCCGCGAGGCGTACCGCGAGGCCCGCGGCGTCGACATCGATGACGCGCACCCCGCGGCGGTGACCGTGTCGTTCGACATGGTGCGGACCGCGATCTCAACTGGCGCTTACGCCGGGCACACCGCCTACTCTCGCACCGAAGGACCGCGCGCCAAGGGCGGAACGCTGATCGCGCCGGGCGGTTCGCTTGAGCTGACCGACTGGCACCGCAAGCAGCTCGGTCTGCCGATCGGCACACTCGCTCAGGCCTACTTCGACGACTGCTCTGATGCTCGGTACTGAGACCGTCACTGTCGCCGGTGACCTTCGCCGCGACAGTGACGGCAAGGTCGTCCCGGCCGGCGGCGCGCCGGTCGACATCGACGGGTGCTTGGTGACGCCGCTGTCCTCGGCCGAGGCGATCGAGCGGGGCCGGGAAAGCTCGGACTCGCTCGTGCGCGTCCAACTGCCGATCACTGCGGGGATCACCAAGGATTCGGTTCTGATCGTGCGCGGTCTGCGCTACACGATCGACGGCGACTCTCTCGCGTTCATCGCTGACGATGACCCCGAACTGTCGGGGTACGACGTCGTCGGCTACCGACGGAAGGGCTGACATGGCCAGGTCCGGTTTCCGCCGCGATCACCGCGGTATCGGCGAGATCCTCAAGACGCAGGCGGCGCCGCTGGTGAACGAGCTTGCCGAGCAGGTTCGGGCGCAGGCGGCCTCGGCGATCGACGACGACACCGTCGAGGTCACGGTTACGCCGTACACGACGGACCGATCGGCGGCGACGGTCACCATCGCCGACCCTGACGGAATGGCGCTGCAGGCTCGCGACGGTGTCCTCACCCGGGCGGCTGCTGCTGTCGGGTTGGAAGTGAAGGCGTGACGATCCGTCAGCCTGCCGATCCGGCGCAGACCATCAAGGATTGGCTCGCCGTCGAGCTGCCGAAGATCTGGCCGCAGGTCCGCGTGGTCCTCGAACTGCCCGACGACTGGGAACTCGGCGCGGATCCGGTGCTCGTCGTCGCCGACGATGCCGGCCCGGTCGTCTGGCCGATCCTCACTGCGCACACGATCCGCATCTACTCGATGACCACCGGCCGCGACACCGAGTACGTGCGCCGCGCGCTGGGGCTGCTGCTGTCGCAGAAGGTCCCCGGCATCGCATCGATTCTCCCCGGCACCTCGGTCATCGAGGCCCGGGACAAGCGCACCCGCGGGGACCTCGCCTCGGCGACGGTCCGCGTCCGGGCGCGCACTGTCGTCGTCTAACTCGCGGCGACGCTCTCTGATCCACCACCCCTCTCGGGTGGCTACCGCACTGATCCATTCATCCACCACACCCTTAGAGAGGGGACCTCACCATGGCTGGTGATCCGAACAACGTCAAGATCTGGGCCGGAGCAGATGTGCTCGTGCTCAAGCCGTCCGACATCCCGCAGGGCCAGAGCATCGAGGACATGATCCCGGCGACGGTCAACGACCCGTTCCCGCCCGCGTGGCGCCCGGCAGGTCTGCTGTCCGGCGATGCCGGGTTCGAGGAGTCGGTCGAGTGGGACAAGACCGAGCACACCGCGTGGGGCTACGGCGTCATCAAGATCGGGTTCAAGGACTTCAAGATGGAACGGAAGTTCACCACGCTCGAGGAGAACCCGACGACCCGCTACCTGCGGTCGAAGAACGACACGGCCGACCGAGTGAAGGTGTCCAAGCCCGCCGAGGTCTACACCGCGTACGAGACCCGCACCGACGAGGGCGACATCGAGCGCCTGATCTCGCTGATGCCCGCCACCACCGAGTACGGCGGCCGGACGAAGAACGAGTCGGACCTGCCCGAGGTCGAGTTCACGCAGACCATCGTCCCCAACTCGGACAAGGAGCTGTTCGCGGTCCAGTCGACCGCCGACGACTTCGGCCTGACCGCCTTCGACCTGACGGTCGCGATGGTCGGTACTCCGACCGGCGGCACCTGGAAGCTCATCGTCGCAGGGCAGGAGACGACCGCGCTGCCGTTCGACGCGGCCAACACCGCGGTCAAGGCCGCGCTCGAAGCACTGTCCACGGTCGAAGGGACCGTCACAGTCAGCGGCGCCGGCGCGACGCCGTGGCGTGTGGTCTACACCGGCGAGGGCGCACTCGTCCCGGGCGACAACTCGCTGACCGGTGGCACCAACCCGAAGGTCACGGTCGTCACGACCCCCTGACCTTCGCTCTAGTCGTCGGGCCCTCTAGGGGCTCGACTCGTCCCGGCCGGGTTCTTGTGCGGTGCCCGGCCGGGACGCTCTCCCACATCACCGCACGATCACCTCCTCGAGGAGCACTCGTGGCTACGGTCTCGCGCTCTGCCCCCGTGATCGCCTGGTCGATCCTGCTCGGATCGGTCGTCGCCTACGAGGCGCAGTGCGTCGCACGGGACCGACCCGAGGATCTCCTCACTCGCGGCGTCGCCCGCGCCCGGTCGCGCTCACCACGCCACCGGGCCGGTGTCGACGCCGCCATCGTCATCACCGCCGCACACCTGATCGGTGTGCTGCCCCCTCGCATCGACCCGTTCGCGCTGGCATTCAGCGCGGCGTCGATCCTCCGCTGAATCGAGTCAGATCATGAGCCGCACTCAGATCACCCGCGACACCTACCCCGACCAGTACTTCGCGCTGCTGCCGCTGCTGCAGGCCCAACCGGACCTGTGCCTCGGTAACGGCGTCGTCCGTGTCCCGGACGGCCGCGGGTGGATCGTCCAGTCGCCCCTGCACAAGCCGTTCGTCGAGGTCGAAGTGTTCGTCGTCGACGTCGACGAGCAGTTGCTCCCGACCGATGCGACCGGCGACGAGGTGCTCATCGAGGACACGCTGCGGCGGATCGAGCTGCCCGAGGACTTCCCGCTGCCCAAGGCCGGTGCCTGATGGCGCCGAAGGCCCCGACCGAGGCCGAGATTCAGGCAGCCGCCGAGCAGCTCGGGCTGTTAGACGAGCACGGCCGCTACGACCGCGCCAAGCGCGGGCACCTGGCGAAGGCCGTGATGATCGCGTGCGCCGAGCGTAAGTCGGCGGCGAAGGCGAACACGAACCGGTCCCGGTTCGTCGCCGAGGTCGCCGCCCTTGAGTCCGAGCTGATCACGGCCGGAGTCACACCACAGACCACCGCCGGAGTAGTGGCCGCAATGAGTGCGGCGCTCTGGCGTGGAGTACGAGAGGAAACCGCACAGCTATGACCACCGACATCAGCATCGACGACTACGACGCCGACGAGTACGCCGATAACGTCCCTGCCGCTCCCAAGCGCGCGAAGGCGAGCAAGCCGAAGAAGGCCAAGGCCGCAGGGCCCAAGCTCCCGGGGAACCGCGAGGAGCGCCGCGCAGCGGCACGCAAGAGCACCGCTGTCGAGCGCGAGGCGAACGGAATCACGGTCGCCCGCATCGAATACGACGGCGAGACGTACTGGGTCCCTGCCGACGTCCTGGACTGGGACCCCGAGGCGATGATGGCGTTCGAGAACCAGAAGGCAATGAAGTTCCTGCAGGGCATCCTCGAGCCCGACGAGGACGGCCGGGACGGGTTCGCGCACCTGATGGAAGTCAAGCGCCGCAAGGGCTACCGGATGCGTCAGCTCAACGAACTGTACGAGGAGATCGCCAAGGCTCTGGGGTTCGTCTCGGCGGGAAACTAGCCGCCCTCGTCGCGCTGCTGCGGTCGGACCGACTCGACACCCTCGAAGCGGATCTACGCCGCGAGTACGGGGTGGTGCTCGGCGACCTGTGGCGGCGCGACGAGGACGGCCGCCGACGACTGACGCTGCGACAACTGCACGTCTACACCGTCAACCTCACCCCTCGGTCCGGCATGGCGACCGCCGAGAACGGCGGGCAACGCGTCTGGGACGTCGCCGACTACCTGCTCGCCGATCTGTGGGAGCAGACCGCCAACCGAGGCCGCAAGCGCGGCCGGCAGATGAAGCGGCACCCGGCCCGACCCGTGGCCAAGAAGGTCAAGACCGCCGAGCAACAGCGCCGAGACGACGCGAACCTGCGTCGTCACCGCCGCAAGTACCAGGCCTACTACGGCACTTAGGAGGCGGACCCGGACATGTCGACTATCGGCTACGCGACTCTGCAGATCATCCCCTCGATGCGCAACGCATCGGGAATCGTCGAGCAGAGCATGTCCGGACTCGGCGCGATCGGCACCCGGGTGGGTGGCCAGATCGGGCAGGGCATCGCCGGCGGTATCGCCGCCAAGCAGGCCGCCGTCGACAAGGCCTCGGAGAAGGTCGCCAAGTCCCGCGAGAAAGAGATGGACGCCGCGGGCAAGGTCCGCGTCGCCGAGGCTCAGTTGCAGGAGCTCCGCGACCGAGGCATCACCAGTGGTGCCCGGTTCACCGCGGCGACCGAGCGACTGGCCACGGCGACGCGCCGGTCGGTGTCTGCGACCGACGCCGCCCGCTCGGCGTCGCGGGATCTCGACGCCGCGCAGACCCGCCTGGCTGAGTCGACCGACGAGGCCGAGACCGAGACTGATTCGTTCTCGGACTCTCTCAGCGGCGTCGGTGAGGGTGCCCGCGGCGCGATCGGTGATCTCGGCAAGATGGCGATCGCCGCCGCTGGTGTCTCCTCGGCGATGGAAGTGGCGTCGTCGGCGATGGACTTCGAGTCCGCGACGGCCGCGATGAACGCGGGCCTGGGTGCGACAGGTGCGCTTGCCGAGGAGTACGGGCAGGTCGCCGGGTCACTGTGGTCGGCCGGCATGGGCGACTCGATGGAGGACGTCACCGCTGCGGTCAAGGCGGCGACGACGTCGTTCCAGACTCTCGGGTTCGAGGGCGAGGCGTCGCTCGAGACGGTCGCGACGCGCGCGATGAACTTCGGCAAGGTCTTCGAGGTCGACGTCACCGAGGCGATGCAGTCCGCGTCGCAGTTGGTGACCAACGGTCTGGCCGCCGATTCGACGGCTGCGTTCGACATGATGACGACCGCGTTCCAGCGTGTGCCCGCCGCGATGCAGGGCGAGCTGCCGGAGATCCTCAACGAGTACGGCACGCACTTTCGGGCGCTCGGGTTCGACGGGCAGACCTCGTTCAACGTCCTCATCGCTGCTGCTCAAAAGGGCAAGTTCGCGCTCGACAAGACCGGTGACGCGCTCAAAGAATTCACGATCCGTGGCTCGGACATGTCGACCGCGTCGACTGATGCGTTCAAGGCTGTCGGCCTGGACGCCGAGGAGATGGCGCGCAAGATCGCCGCCGGCGGGCCGGGCGCTCAGTCCGCGCTGCAGGAGACCGCCAAGGGGCTGCTCGCGATCAAGGACCCGGCCGAGCGAGCGAACAACGCCATCGCCCTGTTCGGCACGCCGCTTGAGGATCTGTCGGTTGATCAGATCCCTGAGTTCCTGTCGTCGCTGACCGGTAGCGAGAACGCGATGGCCGGGTTCGAGGGCGCCACCGACCGCATGGGCGACACGCTCAACGACACCGCGCAGGCGAAGCTGACCGCGTTCACGCGGGGCCTGCAGCAGGGCGTCGTGGACGCGCTCGGTAAGGCCATCGGTTTCATGTCTGAGTTCGGCGGGTGGCTCAGCCGCAACCGCACCCTGCTGACCGGAATCGCGATCCCGCTCGGCGCACTGACTCTCGGACTGGTCGCGGCGAACGTGCAGATGAAGATCGCCGCCGCCGGCGGATTCTTGAACTTCATCCGGTCGCTGTCGGTCGCGACCCGAGCCTCGGCCGTGGCGCAGGTGTTGTTCAACACCGCGCTGTGGACCTCACCTATCACGTGGCTCGTCGCCGGGATCGCGGCGTTGGTCGGGGGCCTGATCTGGTTCTTCACCAAGACCGAGACCGGTAAGCGGATCTGGGAGACGGTGTGGAACGCGATCAAGACGTCGGTCTCGGCGGTCTGGGATTGGATCTCGGGCACGCTCTGGCCCGGCCTGATGGGGTTCTTTCAGAAGGTCGGCGACATCGCGATGTGGCTGTGGACCAACGCGATTCAGCCCGCGTGGAACGGCATTAAGGGCGCGATCGCGCTCGTGTGGGACTGGCTGTCGACGACGGTGTTCCCGCTGATGCAGGCCGCTTTCCGCGTCATCGGCGACGTCGTGATGTGGCTGTGGAACAGCGTGATTCAGCCTGCGTGGGCCGGTATCCAAATCGCGATCGGTATCGCGTGGAACATCATCAAGGGTTACTTCGCGCTCTGGCAGTTCGCGTTCAAGCTCGCGGGCGCGGTGGTGATGTGGCTGTGGAACAACGCGATCGCCCCGGCCTGGAACGGCATTAAGGCCGCGATCGGCGCGGTGTGGTCGTGGCTGTCCTCGACGGTGTTCCCGCCGCTGCAGGCTGCGTTTCGGATGGTCGGCGACGTCGCGATGTGGTTGTGGACCAACGCGATTCAGCCCGCGTGGGAGGGCATCAAGTCCGGCATCTCTGCGGCGTGGGACGGCGTGATTAAGCCCGCGATGGACGGGCTGATGAACGTGCTGCAGTTCGTCGGCGACAAGGCGATGTGGCTGTGGCAGACGGTCATGGTCCCGGCGTGGGACGCGATCAAGGGTGCGATCTCGGCAGTCTGGGACTTCATCAAGCCGATCCTCGACAACATCGGCAAGGGTATCCAGGCTCTCGGCGACATCGCCTCGAAGGTCGGCGACGCGATGCGCAACGCGTTCGACGGTGTCGTCGACGTACTCAAGGCTCCGATCCACGCAGTCGGCAAGCTCCTCGCGTCCCTGCCGGGGTCGATCATGGGTGTCGACATCCCCGGTATCTCGACGATCAAGTCGTGGGGCGAATCGATGCAGTCGCTTCGCACCGGTGGTGTCGTCGGGTCGAGCGCCGGCCGCACCCGCGACGGCGTCCTGTGGGGGCCTGGCACCGGCACGTCGGACTCGATCCTCGGCATGGACGTGCGCGGCGTTCCGACGGCGTTGGTGTCCAACCGCGAGGGCATCGTCACCGAGGATGCGATGGACGGCGGTGGCGCCGGTATCGTCGCCGCGCTGAACCGCGGGTGGCGGCCGAGCAAGGCAGCGCTCGCCGCTCTCGGTCTGCCCGCGTACGCGACCGGTGGTGTCGTCGGCGGTGGCTACGGTCTGCCGGCGGGGACGAACACCGGTGGCTACGGCTCGTCGGGCTCGGTGTTCCCGGACTGGGTTCACCAGCTCGAAAGCAAGTACGGGGTGAAGGCCTCGACGTACCCGGGGCACCAGGAGTCCGACCGCAACGAGGCTGGCTACGCGCCGAATCCGAACGGGTTGAACCGCGGTATCGACTGGTCGGGTCCGCTCGAGAAGATGCAGGCCTTCGCCGAGTGGCTGCTGTCGATCGCGCCGACGGTCCCGGCGCTCGAGCAGATCATCTGGCAGAACCCGAACACGCAGGCCAAGATCGGGTGGCACGGCCGCACGCAGGACGACGGCTCGTACTTCGCGAGCGACTACCCGGGTCACCAGGATCACGTGCACACCCGTCAGTCGGCCGAGATCGGCGCGGCCCCGGCAGCCGCACCGGCGGCACCGGTGGCCGGCGGGGCGCTTGAGCCGTGGCCCGGTGGCGGCGGCGAGGGGAACCTCAAGCCGATCGCGGTGATGGTGCGCCGGATGATTCACAAGTGGTGGCCGTCGATCGGCACCATTGGTGGCTACCGGGCGTCCGACCCGTACCCCGACCACCCGTCGGGCCAGGCTCTCGACATCATGACCTCCGACGTCAAGGTCGGGACCGAGGTCAACGACTGGCTCCACCAGAACAAGTCGCCGTTGAGCCTGAACTACACGATCTGGCAGCAGAAGTACGCCAAGGCCGGGCAGAACCCGGGCGAGCTGATGGGCGACCGCGGGTCGCCGACGCAGAACCACATGGACCACATCCACGCACTGTTCGGCGAGATCGGGTCCCCGCCCGCCGCGGATCCGAACAAGATCCCCGACGGGCTGCAGTTGCCGGCCGGGGCGGCGCCGCTCAAGTCCGAGACGACGACGGCGACTCCGACGTACAACTCGCCGGACACGACAGGCACTCCGACTGGCGAGAAGCCGGAGAAGAAGCGGATGAAGTCGTTCAAGGAGCTCGGGCAGGATGCCGGTGGCATCCTCGCCGAGGGCATCGGGGAGACGTTCGGCCTGCCGTCGTGGATCATGGACCCGGCCTCGGCCGTGTCGGGTGACGACGGATCGAACGTCCGGACCACCGACTCGGGCAAGACCACGACGACGCCGACCACGACCGCACCCACCGGCACGGCACCGACGACGACGGCACCGACGCCGCCTGTCGCACCGGCGCGGCCGACCGGGTCGGACGGGTACAGCTTCGACATCACCAAGACCGCCAAGGACATGGGCCTGCCCAAGGGCGCGGCGATCATCGGCAACGCGGCTTCGCTCGTCGAGGTTGGTGATCCGCTCAAGAACTACGCGAACTCGAACGTTCCGGAGTCGCTCAAGTTCCCGCACGATGCGGTGGGTACTGACTTCGATTCGATCGGCATCCTGCAGCAGCGCGGCAATGGTGCGTGGGGGACGGTGGCCGACCGGATGAATCCGCCGACTGCGGCGAAGATGTTCTTTGAGGCACTCAAGAAGGTCCCGGGGTGGGAATCGATGGACCCCGGCGCCGCCGCGCAGGCAGTGCAGCGGTCGGCGTTCCCGGACCGGTACGCGGCGAAGGTCGGTCGGGCGACGGAGCTCGTCGACAAGGCCGCGCTCTTCGACACCGGTGGTCTGTGGAAGCCGGGGCAGCTCGGGTTCAACGGACTCAACGAGCCTGAGATGGTTCTCCGTCAGTCGCACTGGGATTCGGTCGATGACCAGACCGACGCCGTGCGTGATCTCGTGCGCGCCGGTGGCGGCGGGACGACCAACAACATCACCGTCAACGGCCTGACGGCCGGGGACATCGTCTCCGAGCTCGGCCGCTATCAGTGGCGCGGCGCCGGTGGATACGGATCGAGGAGCCGCTGATGGGCGTCGCGCGCAAGGTCGAGGTCTTCGGATGCGACGGGTCGGAGTGGCTGATTCACGGTCCGGGGATGGGCGCGCACGGGGTGATCATGTCGGGCGTCAAGGGCCTGTATCACCCGACTCGTGTCCCTCGGTCGCAGACCCCGGCGTTCATGCCGGGCGCGATCCCCGGGGCACCAAAGACGGACCCGACGGCGGTCGACCTCAAGATCTTCTCGTCGGCTCCGACCGGTGAGCAGTGGGAACTCGTCGAGGAGGCGTGGTGGAACGCTTGGTCTGACGAGGAGGACTCGATCATTCGGGTGTGGAACCGCGCGGGGACGAAGTACCGCGAGCAGCCGGTCCGCATTCAGACCTGGCCGGATGACTCGATGGACTACGAGCCCGACGAAGACTGGCCGTGGGCGATACCGCTGATCAGCTATCGGCCGGGCTGGCGGTCCCAGGCGATCACCTCGACGTGGACCGGCACCGGCACCGGGTCGCTGCAGTTCGTCAACCCGTCCGATCAGGACATCTACGTGCAGATCGCGCTGACCAACACCGGCGTCGAGAAGTGGACTATCCCGGACGGCATCAGCGGAGTGAACATCGAACTCGAGGTGTTCGACGCGTCGGTCGGTGATCTGTTCGTCGACACCGATCCGTTCGCGATGCAGCTCGAGTCGGTCGTCGACTCGCAGATCGCCGCGAGCCTGCTCGGCCTGCGGTTCCGTCATCCGATCCCGAAGAAGACGCTGACGCCGGTCTCGGTGCCGATCTCGTGCGTGGGTGGCACCGGGACGGCGAAGGCGTGGATGACGCCGCTGTGGAAGCGGCCCTGGTGACCGCACCCGAGATCCGGCTCGACGCCGCCCGCTCGACGATTCTCAATCGGCGCCGCCTCGAGGACGCACGGCTCGCTGCTCGGCCCGACATCGAGATCACCGACAAGGAGTGGGTGCGGGTCGCGTGGCTGCAGGGCGAGCTGATGGCCGACGCCGAGGAGATCGCCAACGACACCGGCGAGGGCGACGTCACCGTCCCCGGCACGCACAAGCTGGTGCCGTGGCTCCTGTCCAAACAGAACCACCCGGCCGACGTCGGCATGATCATCACGACCCCGTACAAGCAGTGGGCGGGCAAGGCCGAGTCGATTCAGCGTGTGGTCTCTGGCAGCGAGATGGTCGCGGTCAAGATCCACTTTCTGCACGACTACGACCGCGCCAAGAAGATGGCCCTGTTTCCCGTGCCGCCGTCGCCGGCCGAGTTCCAACCGCTCAAGGCGATGCCGTGGGTCGGGCCGTCGGTCACTGGCGTGAACACGTACGCGCTGATGAACGCGTGGCGCAACCAGTCGCCGCTGAACGGGCTGCCGCAGGACATCCTCAACCCGTCGCACTGGGACAACTACCTGCCCGAGAACTGGTGGACGACGTGGGTCCCCAACAACCCGCTCGTCGACGGCAGCCGGTGGACGGCGATGACGGCGCGTATGCCGATGCTGCACGATCACGTCCTGCCGACGCTGCAGGACGGCGGTCTGCACATGTCGGTGCAGCGGTGGCGGCCGGGCGATCCGCCGATCCCTGGCGTGAACCTGTCCGGCGAGCACTCGGTGCGGGTGTTCAAGACGATCGACAAGAGCGGGTATCGCGGGTTCACCGGCACGCCGCTTGATGGTCTGCTGAACACCGTCGGCGTGATCGCCGAGGACTTCATCAACGAGATCGCCCACGAGCTGTCGCGGACGGTGCCGCCGGACTACAAGCTGCCGGGGATCTTCGGCACCCACAAGACGACGCCGTTCGTCACGATCCCCGAGGGCAACCTCACGCCGCTGTCGTCGTCGACGATGACGCTGCACAAGGCGATCGCGTACGCGATGCTCACCGGCGGCAAGAGTCCGCAGTGGGTCAACTCCCTGGCCAAGCTCGCCGCGAACGCCGCCCTGGGATGGCTGGGCGCCACGATCGGCAACCCGGGCCTGGCCCTCGGCGTCTTCGACTTCCTCGTCGAGGACACCATCCTCGCGTTCCACCGAGTACCGAACTTCGTGCGCGCGGACCTCATGGGCCCCGACGCCGATTGGGAAGCGTGGGTGCAGGGCCCCGGTGTCGGCGCGACACTCTCGACGCTGCAGGCCGTCCGTACCGGGTTCTTCGACACCCGCTACTACACGAGCTATACCGCCGAGCTGGACCCGGCGGCGCTCGCGTGGAAGCTCGGCAAGCACTTCGACCTCATGTCGCGGATCGCGTTCGAGATCGCGGGCGGACTGTACGTCGACCACGTCACCCGCTGGGGCGTCAGTTGGTCGGTGTCCGAGCCGGTGAAGTACCGCCTGACCATCGGCGACGGCCGCGCCGAAGAGTCGCCGGCCGCCAAGACCGAACGCTACAAGGAGCAGCTCATGGCAGTCATTCAGCAGCAGGGTGTCCTCGCCGACGGGGGCACGATGTGAACGGCCGACCGCCGGGCCGGCCGATCGACGACGAGGACCCGACGTACTCGGTGCGCTACGACCCGACCGCCCGCAAACGTCACCCGAACGAGGCGCTGTTCCTCGACATCCCGACGTCGATGCCGCGCCTGCCGTCCGGGATCTACGCCGCGGCCGGCGGGGTGATCATGCTGCCGCAGTCAGCCGCACGCCTCGCCGAGCACGTCGAGCTGTGCGGGTTCGTCCTCGACGAGTCCAAGGCGAAGATCCGGCGCGTCGATCTCCCTCGCGGTGCGGCGCGCTGGCAGGACATGCGAGAACCGGTCCCCGACGTCGACCCGGTCGACGCCGTGCACACCGCGGCCGCGCACGCACTCACCCCGGCCGAGACAGCCACCCTCATCGAGCGGCTGCAGGCCGACATCGCACCGCTGACGTAACACCCGACGAGCGGCCATCGCGCCGACCCATACCGACCCCACTGTGACCGCAGTGGGGTTTCTGCATTTCAAGGAGGAGAACACCATGGCTTGGACCGGCGATCCCACATGGCTCGCAGACGTGCTGCGCGCCGAAGGCCTCAAGGTCATCGAGGAGCCCGGCTGGAAGCAACGCGGACACGGCGACTTCCTCGACATCCGCGGAATCATCTGGCACCACACCGCCGGCGGCGGGTCCGGCGACTGGCGCATCGTCCGCGACGGCCGGCCCGATCTGCCCGGCCCGCTCGCGCAGCTCGTCCTCGAACGCGACGGCACCTACCGCGTGATCGCCGCCGGAGTCTGCTGGCACGCCGGCCGCGGCTCGTGGCCGGGCTGGCCCACCAACAACGCGAACTACCACACCATCGGAATCGAGGCGGTCAACGACGGCCGCGGTCAGCCGTGGCCCGCCGTCCAGCTCGACGCCTACCGGCGCGGCACGGCGGCGATCGCACGCAAGGTCAGGTTCGGCGCGAACGTGGTTGCCGGGCACAAGGAATACAGCTCCGAGGGGAAGATCGACCCGTTCGGAATCAACATGGTCGCCGCGCGGGCCGACGTCGCGCGACTGATTACCGCGCCGAAGCCTGCGCCGACACCGCCGCCGAACCTGATCAACCTCGCGGCCGAGGCGTCCAAGGCGTGGATCGGCAAGCGACTCACGCTCGGTGAGAACAAGCTGTTCGCCGACGGCAAGCTGATCGGTGCTTGGGCTGAGTTCGCCAACGGTCACATCTACTGGCGCAACGGCGCCAAGCGTGCGCTCGCGGTCCCGCATGACGGCGGGCTGTTCGATGCGTGGGCTGCGCGCGGATGGGAGCGCGGCGAGCTCGGGTTCCCGTTCTACCCGCACGCTGTCGTCGACGGCGGCCGGGTGCAGTACTTCGAGGGCGGCACGCTGTTCGTCCAGTCGGGCGGTGATCCGAAGGGCCACGTCGTGCATGGCCGGATCGGCGAGCATTACGCGGCGATGAAGTCCGAGCAGGGCCCGCTCGGATGGCCGCTGTCGGACGAGGAGAAGGTGCCCGGCACCGACAACGTCACTCAGCGCTTCGAGCACGGTCGGCTGACGTGGTCCCCGTCGGGCATCGTCGTGCAGCTCGGGGAGTCGGCATGAAGCGCATCACCCTGACCCCGGCGCAGCGCCGGTTCATCTATCGCCTTCTCGTGGCGCTCGCGGCGGTCGCCGTGGTGTATGGCCGCATGTCGCAGGCAGAGGCCGCCCAGTGGGTCGGTCTCGCGGCGATCATCCTCGGCGGCGCAGGCAACGTCCTGGCCGACCGCAACGTTCCGACTGGGGACCACGAGTGACGGGGCCCGGAAACGTGGACAGTTGGTTCGAGTTCGTCATCTGGTCCGCCATCGCGATCGCCGGAATGATCGGTGCCGTCGGGTCACTGCGGGCCGCACGGCACTCACTCGCGACGCGAAACCAGGTCGAGAACGATCACTCGTCGAACCTGCGCGACGATCTGGACCGGCTGTCGGCGAAGATCGATCGACTCGCCGAAGTGCAGGCGACGTCGAACGCCGCGGTCGCGCGGATAGACGATCGCACGGCGCGGATCGGTGAAGAGGTCCGCACGGATCGAGCGATGCGTCGCGAAGCCGATGCGGAGATCCGCCGTGATCTGGCGGCCACGGTCGAGCGCACCGAGCGTGTGATCGCCAAGTACCACCCGGATGACGCCGCACGATGACGGCACCAGATGGGTTGCCGGCGTCCCACTACAACCCGACTCAGCCGCCGCGTGTCGGCGACTGGGACCTCGACCTCGACCTCGTCGGCCTCGGTGACGAGCTGATCTTCGGTCCGATCCGTCAACTGCTCTCGGCGGTCACGGGTCTGCCGCTTGAGACGTGGCCGACGGTGCCGGAGATCCTCGACGCCGCCTCGGATCTGCTCTCGCAGATCGGGGCGGGCATCGAGTCCCTGCTCTCGGGTGTGATCCCGCTCGGGTGGCTGTCGGCGACGACGCCGAACATGCTCGTCAACGGTGGGTTCGACGGTGCGGTGTCGATGACGCCGGGCGAGGGCTGGTCCTACGACGCGACGGTCGGCCGCACCAAGCCTGGCAGCGCGTTGTTCACCGCGTCGGGGATCCGGGGCGTGCAGATGTCCGAGCCGGTGCAGGTCGCCGAGGGGCAGCAGCTCGACGCCGAGGTGTGGGCGAAGTGGTCCGGCGTCGCGACGTCGGCGAGCACCGCGGCGTGGAAGCTCGCGATCCGCTGGTGGGACGGCGAGACACTGCTCGCCGAGACCGTCCTCGACACGCAGACCTCGCCCACCACGGCGGGCGGCTGGGTCAAGTTTGACGGGACCGCGACGACCCCGGCCGGCGCGGATCTCGCGACGCTCACACTGAGCGTCGAGGACGTCGTCACCGCCGGATCGATCTGGTGGGACGACGCCGCACTGCGCAAACCAGCGACGTCGATCCCGCAGCAGTGGGTGACCGGACTCCTCGACGCGCTCAGCAACCTCGGCGACTGGATCGAACACCTCGTAGATCAGGCTCTGACGGCGCTCGGCATCCCGACACTCGGCGACATCGGCGACCGGATCGGCGACTTCGCAGACGCAATCGGCGATCTGCTCGGGCTCGGTGAGGACAACGCCGCCGGGCTGGACACGCTGCTCGACAAGCTGCTCCATGATCCGGCTGCTGTGCTCGGGTCGATTCCGAAGGCGATGGTCGCTGGTCTTGAGTCAGCGCTCGCGGGGATCGACGACTTCGTGCAGGACTTGATCGACGCACTGCTCCGCGCGCTCCGCGGTATCCCGGTCGTTGGCGGCACGCTCGCCGACATCATCTCCGATCTGGGTGGGCTCAAAGACACCACCGATACGACGCAGCAGCAGGTGTCGACGGGTATCGGCGGTCAGGCGATCACTGTCGGAGTGCTCGAAAACATGCGGTACCACCTCGTCAGCTACAAGACCGTAGGCACCGCTACGTGGACGCCTTCGGCGCACAGCGTCCCGTCAGGGTTTGAGATTGACCACTACATCGTCACCTCCTACGGAGGGGGCCAAGGAGGAGGACGCGCCGGAACGGGCGGTCCCGGTGGTCGGAACGGCGGGCGTAGAACCGCACGCCTTTCACCTGCCGAGGTCGGCTCCTCACAAACAGTGACCGTCGGCGCAGGCGGCAATGGTGCCACGTCGGACGGGTACGGCGGAACGGGTGGCACCAGCTCGTTCGGAAACCTAGTCGCTTCGACTGTGGGTTCCTCGGCTATTCCGACCGTGTTCGGAGATCTTCCATCGAGTGCGTGCCCTGGAGATGGTGGTGCTGGTGGTGAACGCAAACTGGTCGACCTCGACACGAGGACGGGGAGCACTACGAGTTCATCGGGTTCGCACAACCACGCGATGGACGGCACATTCGTAGGTCAGATGGGATCGAACGGTGTGTCGTCCTCCGGCGCTGCGGGCGGGAGCGGCGGCAGCCTCGAATCGGCATGGTGGGGCTCACCAACGTCACCAACCGCTGGCGCCGACGGCGCACTTCAAGGCGCCACCACAACAGGCGGTGGTGGTGGCGGCGGAGGAGGAGGTCGCGGCACAGGCGGTAGTGGACAGGCTGGAGCCGCTGGCGGCGCTCCAGGTGGTGGCGGAGGAGGAGGCGGCGCGCGAAGTACCTCGCTATACAGTGGCGGAAACGGCGGCGCTGGCGGTCGCGGCCAAGTCGACGTGTGCGCGATGTTCCGCCCGGTGGCATGACCTGGTCACCGACCGGCCCGACGCTCACCCCGCGCAAGGGCTGGGCGGGCAGTGCCGGGCCGACGACCCGCGACCCGGTCCGAGGGTGGAGAACGGTTGCCGCTCGGGCCGCGGTCGACGGCGGCATCGGCGAAGACTTCGCCGAGCTCCTCGCGCACGTGCTCGGCACCGACCTCGCGGCCGGGCTGGACACCGCGCAGCTCGCCGCCGCACTCGGCGGAACCTCGGCCGGCGCGAGCGTCGACGCCGCGATCCTGCGCGCGATCCTCACCGGCACCGACACCGGCGTCGGGTCAGACGGCGCGTCGTGGATCGAGAAGTGGGTCGCGACCGGCACCGACACGGGCGTCGGCATCGACGCCGCTGTCATGCTCGCGCACCTGACTGGCGTCGACACCTCGACGGGCGTCGACGTCGCAGCGCTGGCCGCACACCTGGCAGGTGTCGATCTGTCTACCGGTGTCGATAGTGCCGCTGCGGCGTTCCCTGCGACGGCACCGGCGACCACGACGTACTCGACGGGCACGTTCTCCTACGCGATCCCGCCGTGGTGCACGTTCGTCGACGTCGTCCTGCTCGGAGCAGGCGGCGGTGGCGCTGGCGGCAACAGCTTCGGCGCCGACGGCCGCGGCGGTTCGGCAGGCACGTGGGGAGCGGTCCGGCTGACCAGAGGTGTCGACGTCCCCTGGTCCGAGAGCACCATCACCGGATCAGTCGGGGCTGGTGGCAACGGTGGCGCGCGAGGTAACGGCAGCGGCTCAGCGGGCGGATCGACAACAGTCTCGTCCGCGAGCATGGGCAACCTCGCGGCGATCGGCGGCAGCGGAGGCAGCGGCACGAACCCCGCCGGAGGCAGTGCGACCGTCGGCCAGTCACCTGGGAACTACACGTTCCAGGGGCAGACGTATGTCGGTGGATCTCAGGTCAGCAAGGACACCGACGGATCCGCTCCCGGCGGCGGTGGCGGCGCGGGTTCCGGCGGCATATTCGGCAGCGATAAAGCGGGGCGCCCCGGAGCAGCAGGCCGGGCGATATTTCGGGCATATCAATAGAGAGGCAACACAATGGCAAAGACAGCAGCACACCGGAAGGCCGTCGCGGACGCGATCGGCGGCATGGGTGGAAAGATCACCCTGCACTCAGCAGACCCCGGTACGACAGGGGCGTCGGCAATTGCGACGACGCCCGCGTCAGGTGTGACGACGTGGGCCGCTGCAACCGATGACGGTACACAGGCCACAATCCAGGGATCGGCAGTGAATCTGCAGGTGCCTGCGTCGACGAACGTCACGCACTACGGCATCTGGTCGGGTGGCACGTTCCTGCGAGGGCAGCCGCTCGACGCGACGATCACCGTCAACGCGGGAGGCCCGATCGCGGTCGACGTCACACCGCGCACGCGTTATAGCTGAAGATCTGACCAGCATCGGTGTGCCGATTTCGTTCGTCGGATCGCTGTCCGGGTGTCGGATCTGGCAGAATCCGGAGCTATGGCAGGCGAAGAACCCTCAATTTTCAATTGGTCTGAACAGCTGGCTGAGCGGTGGCCCGCTGACACTGTCGCGGCCCCATCATTCGCCGATCGGTTCGTGGTGTCGTCGGCGGGTGCAGATCCTGACCACCTGTACCTCGCGTTCGGCAAGATGCCGAATCCGGTGTGGCTTACCGAAGAAGATCGCGCCGACGGCCTCCGGCAGTGCGGCGGTGTCCTTCCGATCACGGTCCGAGGAACTATGGTTGTCTCACGCAAGACTGCTGAGCAGATCTACAGCGCGCTCGGCGAGCAACTCGGAAGAACGAACTCCGAGTGAGGACGGCTAGCGTTGCTCTATCTCGGAGGAACGTTCCGGCGGTCATCGGGTTGACAGTGTCGGCAACTCTGGTTGCGTTTGCGCCGCAAACGCAGATCCCGCCTGTTGTTCGATCAGTTAGTGATGTTGGTCGGAGCGTCAACTTTGGCTCCGCGGTAAGCTCCGTGACCCCAAGGGTTTCGTTTTCCAGCAGTTGGAGGGTAGCGATGGCGAAGCTAGAACAGATCGCTGAGCTGCCCGATGGATGGAATGGTCCGCACAGTAAGGCGGTGGGGATTCCGGTCCAGAATCAGTACGTCGCGTTCATCGCTCGATTTGATCCTGTCTCGTTGGACTTCGAGCCCATGCCGACACCGGCAGGCGGGATCAGGATGGAATGGGAGCGAACAGACTTCGACTGTGTGGCTGAGTTTCGTCCAGACGGTGGCATTTATTTGTGCGCACTCGGAGAGTCCGAAGACACGGATATCGAAGTCTATGTTCCCTCATCTCACGGCATCGACAGGCTCCTCGAGTTCTATCGTGACCCGAGGAGCATGGATGTCTAACTCGGTCGGCACCGCGATCGGGCCGTGTGAAACGATGCTGTTTCGTCAGATTCATCCCCTTTTGATCAAGGGGGGGAGTCCGAGCCGAGGCGCATTCCTTCCGGGGTGCGAACATGAGATCGAGGTAGGGAAGTCAAACTTCAAGCCGGAGTCGGGGAACGACCTCTCTACGCGGCACGAGGACATCGGCGCGGAAGGTGCTTTCTTGGCGCACCGTGCGTCAGGTCTCAAAACCCTAGGCACCTGGGGGTTTCAGGTTAAAGAGGCTGCGGAGTTGGGTCTGTCCTGTCATGAAGATGCCGGATTGGGCCAGCCGCCCGCGCCAGAGCACCACGTGACTGTGATGTTTCCGGATGTGCCCGATCGGAAGAAGGAACGGATTGCCCGCAGCCTGAAGTCCTGTGCGGCCGCGCACGGTCGCGGCGGGTGGCTGCATGGTCCGGTTGACCCGGAGGCCTGACGGGGTCTTACGTTTCCGCGTCGACTGACAGGTCGGTGCGCGCGCCGCGTCCAGGGCGATTGTCATGCCAGACCTGGACCTCGGTCGCATCCCATAGGGGAGTGCGGGCGTTGAGATGGGTGATCGGTTCGGGGGCTCGGCCGCGTGCGACGTAGCCGGTCCACGTGGTCGCTGAGACCCCGGCGACCTCGGCGCAACGCGCCGAGGTCAGCAGCTCGGTGCCCGTATCGGCATCGGTGATGACAATCCTCACCGGTGTGCCTCGATCCGGCGGGTGCGGATGATGATCGCCGCGTGGATCGCGAGTAGCGCGGCGGGGAAGATGTACGCCCATGCGGGTACGCCGGTGACCGCGAATACGGCGGCGACGGTGATGGGGACGGTGATGAACTTGGTCATGACTTGTGTCCTTTCTGGTGGTGGGGTTTACCGTGGGGGTTGGGCCCCGCAGCCTGACTGTTGCTACCAGTCAGGATGTGGGGCCTCCCGTCTAGTCGCCCTGCTGGGCGTCGTCGTCGGGTTTCCGGAGCGGGTAGTCGATCAGGTGCTCCCTGATCTTCATTCCCGTCTGGATGCCTCCGAAGATGGCGACCAGTAGGGCGATCCAGGTCGGTGGGCTCATCAGTGACTCCTTCGTTTCGGTTCCGGCTAGTTCCGGTCCCGTCCCTCTCGGGTAACTATTACTATACAGCGCTAGCACTGCAACGTCAACAACTCGGGTGGAATCACCCAAACGAATGACGCCCCCGACCGCGACTGGTCGGGGGCGTCATTCGCGTTGGGGTGGCTACGGGCAGTACTTCTCGACCTCGAGGCCAGTGATCCCTGCGCCGTCGAGCTTGCTCGCGAACGCTTCGAGGTCCTGGCCGTCGTTACCCGCGAACGCCACGAGCGTCGATCCGTTGGTCAGGACCTCCTTCTCGGCGGCGTTGCTGACCATCCCGCCCTCGCACGCGGCGGTCCGGAAAGCGACGTCGCCGTCGCCCTTCGCTGGAACCTTGATCTGCCAGTTCTCGCTGCCCTTGGTGCACATGATGTACCCGGTCTGAGTCGAGCAGTCGTAGCCGAGGCCTTGGACGGTCGACGAGATCTCATCGAGAGTCCATGCCTTCGCCGTGGTGGTCGTCGTGGTCGCGGTCGTGGCGGTCGTCTCGACCGGGGCTGTGGTCGAGTCGCTGGCGGCGTCGTCGCTCGAACACGCTGAGAACGAGGCGACGGCGGCGAGCGCCAGGACGGCGGTGAGAATGCGTTTCATGCCGGGATCGTAGCGGGTGTCAGGCTCGGGCGGATCGAATGTCATGCGACCAACGGACACGGTTCGCCGTCGTCTGGTCCCCGACCACAGTCGGCGCACGAGTGCGCCGCCCGCAGCGGAGATCCGGGGCGGTCCTTGCGGCGAAGACCTCGGAGCGGATCGAGACCCTCGATCGCGCCGCGCTGCCGCCCCTGCGGAACCGCTGTGTAGTTCTGGGTAGACACGATCGAGGTGTGGCGCATGAGCTCCTGGACAACGCGGATGTCGACGCCATCGTCGAGCAGTGTCGTGCCGTACCAGTGGCGTAGCTGGTGGGCACTCGCGTTGACACCGGCGCGTCGAATCGCTCGGCCGACAACTTGCGACACCGAGCGCGAGTGCACGGGTTCGGACGGGTAGCCACGGCGGGGGAACCACAGCCCGATGTCGGGCATGTGTTGAGCGAGCTCGGACAGGATCGGGTGGAGCGGCACGCTCTTGGTCTTCCGCCCCTTGCCCTTGACCCAGAGAAGGCCGGCGCGGTGGTCGAAGTCTTCGCCGCGAATCTTCGCGATCTCATGTACTCGTAGGCCTGCGAGCAGGGCCAGCAGGATCATGGCTCGGGTCTTGGATCGCATCGAGCCTTGCAGGATGTCGATGACTGCGCGGTCGGAGACAGGTCGTGGCTCGCGCTGAGCGATGCGCGGTGTGCCGACCTTGATCATGGGGTTGTCGTCGCGTCGGTCGTGGATCTGCAGATACTTGTAGAACGCGCGCAGGTGGCCCGCGTAGATACCTGCGGTGCCATCGGACCAGTCGTCGTCGTGGTCCGTGAGCCATCGCATGATGTCGATGGATTCGGCGTTGATGGGCTGGATGTCGGTCTCGGTGTGGAAGCGGCGGATCACGCGGAGGCGTTCCTCGATCGTTCGACGTGAGAGTCGACGGGCCGTCTGCCAGAGCTCGAAGTCGTCGAGAGCGAGGGTAGTAACTGACAGTTCATGTGGGGTTAAAGAAACGTTCATCCGAGAACCATCGAGTGCGATCGCCGAAAGTGCTATACCGTTCAAGCGACTCGGGACCTTTGGCCCTACGGTCTCTCGGCGCGTCATTGAGACTCGCCGTCTCGGTTATGAATCTGTGCTGTTAGCTGTTGGTTTCCCTGAGTGGAGGCTCTGCGACGTGACGCACAGGCGGTCCGCCGTTGAGCCGTTGCCGTCAGCAGCGGCGTGATGCCGGCGCGCTGTCGTTCAGCGGCGAGGCGGAGGCACGCAGGGCAGGTCCACAGGGCACCTGTCGATCCGTCGGGATGGACGAATGAATCGGGGTATGGCGCGTTAGCCCAACGTGGCGGGTAGTTGTTCGGCCCCCACGCGTTCGGGTCGATCCACCGGGAGCGCTTGTCGCAGTGAGCGCAGATCGCGCGGTAGCGGCCGGACTTCGAGGTTTCGACGTTGGCGATCATGCCGCGTCCGCCTCGTCGTCATCGACATCGAACTGACGCACGGGGAAGGGGCGGACGACCGGCTTGTAAAGCAAAGGTGCGTGGCAACAAACGTGAACCGACCAGCGGTTCGGCAGTGACCTCCGACAGCACCACTCATCCAAAGGCGGGTGGTGCCCGTCGGCTGTCACGTGGTGCCGGGTCACCAGCCCGGCCAAGTGCCGCTGCGAGTCTCCCGCGGCTCGCACTCTCACCCGAGGAACGAGCAGTCTTTAGCGGGTTCGCCTGACTGCAGCGCGCTATCGACTTGTCAAAGAACCTCTGTCGCCAGCATCAACCGGAAACTAGTTAAATGATATAGATCACCTATGACAAAAACGTACGTTCGATCTTCCATCCTCGAATAGACGACCAAACACGTTGCACTGGAACCTATTTCGACGATCCCAGTAGTCTTTCCACCCGCGCTACTCGATGATTACTCGGTGACGACTCCCACCGAGGCACGCCCCAGCCCGTCCCGCATCCGTGCCGCTCTGGCGTTCGTAATGATCGCCGCCGGGTTGATCCTGGCTCCGGTCGCGACGATCGGGTCCTGGGCTCACTCACATCTGGTCGACACGGAGCATTTTGTGTCGACTTTCGCCCCGCTGGCCGACGACGTCGCGGTCCAAGACTTCGTGGCGGACCAGATAGTCGCCCAAGTGGAGAGTCAGGTTGATGTTCCAGGCCTGGTCGGCGGCCTCTTCACAGGAGCCAGTAACAATGGGGCACCGCCTGCACTGCAGTCTGCCCTCGACGCTTTGCAGGGGCCGGCCGTCGCGGGCGTCCGCTCGCTGATGAGCGCGACCGCCGAGCGACTGGTTCGCAGCTCTGAATTCTCAAAGCTCTGGGAGTCGAGCCTGAGGTTGAGCCATCGGCACGTAACGGCGGTGCTGGATGCCGATCCCGACCACGCCGTACAGCTTTCCGACGGCGGTGACCTGACACTGCGCATCGAGCCGTTCGTCGAATCGTTGAAGTCGATCCTGATCGATCGTGGACTGACATTCCTAGATCGGGTCGACGTCCAGGTGCAGCCGGTTGTGATCGTACAGTCCGGCGACCTCGGGACTGCCCGCTTGGTCTACCGCGACGCAGTCGTCGCAGGCTACTGGTTGCCGTGGGTCTCGCTCTGCCTGCTGGCCGCCGGCGTGCTGGTCGCGAATCGACGCCGGCGCGCGCTGTCGATCACGGCCGCCATCTTCGCGGTGTTGTTCGTGGCGCTCGCCATCACCATCCATTGGGCCGGTCTGGCATTCGCGGACGCGATAGGCCCCACCTACGCGCCTGCCGCGGTGGCAGACGTCGTATTCGTCCAACTGACCGTCCTTGTATCAACGACGGTGCGCGTGTTGGCGGTTCTCGGGGCCCTCGTAGCCGTGTCCGCATGGTTCCACGGACCGTCACGTTTCGCCACGGCCCTCCGCACCGTCGTGGGCTCGGGCTTCGCCCGTGTCCGCGCTGCGCTCGATCAAAACGGCGGCGACACCGGCGCGTTCGGTCGCCTCATAGACCGATTCCGGTCGGTGATCGTCGGCGGAGCAACAGCTTTAGGCCTTGTGTTGCTCGTCCTGCTGAGGCCGGTGACGATGAACTCCATCGCGTGGCTGTTCGTGTCCCTCGCGTTCCTGTCAGTGGCGCTGGAGTTGGTGCGCCGTCCGTCAGCCGGCGAAGTCGAATGACCTGACGCGGTCCGCGTGGACGACGACGATCATCGCTCCGTCTTCCGTGCTGTTCTCGCCGTACTGCGCGCCGATATCGGGCCCGAGGTATCGAATGGCGATCCGCTGCATCACTGCGATGTCCGGCGGAAGGAACGTCACCCGGCCTTCGATGCTGACGTAGGCATAGCCGTCGACCTCCTTCTGGACGGTAAATGTCGCCCGCCCTGCCTTGCGCAGCAGCTTGGCCTTCAACGAGTTCTCATCCATCCAGACGAAGACGTCGCCGGCTTCGTCCACGTCGTACCAGATCGGAACGGCAAGCGGCGGGTTAGACTTCCGCTCCACAGCCAGCACGCCGACGTGAACGTCACGCAGAAACTCCTCGGCCTGTTGCTTGCTCATCTCCGGCATCGCGGTCCCTTCGACGTAGGTACGTACTTCGATCATCACCACAGATTGCGCTGCACGTCCACCGATCGGGCGACACTGCGTGAGAACTGCTCACGAGCCCGGTCAACTTCCGGGGCCGAGGTGAGCGTCTATTCCTACCCGCGTCGCGACCCGGACGATCTCCAAGCTGAGGCGCTCGCGCCCAGATTCGAATGCGACCTCCTCCGCGAGCTCGCCCAGCCGCATCCGCAATTCGTTCGGATCCCATCTGCGACAATCCGCAACCTCGATTGTCGCCGTCCGTCGAACTGACTCAGTCATATCGACTCTGTACACGGTCATGACGTCCCCCTCGCCTCGCGTAACGGCATGGAACCACAGAGGTACGACAAATCGGCCAGCCACGTTCTGGTTGCGGATCCACTGCTGCCGCCGAAACCGATTTGTCGGTGGCGATCGGTACCATTCACCCATGACCCCAGGCGACTACACAGCACTCGAGTTCTTTGCAGGAATCGGATTGGCGCGCCTGGGGCTCGAAGATGCAAACATCGCCGTGACCTGGGCTAACGATATCGAGTCCGACAAGAAGGCGATGTACGAAGGCCATTTCGGTTCAGCACCTGCCGACGAGCACTTCCGCCTCGATGACCTCGGAAACGTCCACGCCTCGGACCTTCCTTCCGGAGCATCCATCGCCTGGGCATCCTCGCCCTGCACCGATCTCTCACTCGCCGGAACTCGAACCGGACTTCGGGGCACTGCGTCCGGAGCGTTCTGGGAGTTCACCCGAGTTCTCGGCGAGTTCCCACTCGACGAACGTCCGAAGGTCGCAGTGCTTGAGAACGTCGTCGGGCTCGCAACCTCTCACGGCGGCGAGGACCTCGCCGCGGCGATCCGCGAGTTCAACAGTCTCGGATACTCCGCGGATGTCCTCATGATCGATGCGCGACGGTTCATTCCGCAGTCTCGGCCGAGGCTTTTCATCGTGGGCACGCAGAATCCCCCTGCGGCTCAGCAGCGGTCCTCTGAGCTCCGCCCGGACTGGTTACAGCACGTGTTCGGAAACGACGATCTGAGGACTCACCGCGCGGTGTTGCCTGAGCCTCCCGCACCCCTCACTCGAGGTCTCGGCGCGTATATCGAAGAAATGTCGGACGACGATCCCCGATGGTGGGACGAGGCTCGATCGGCAGCGTTCTTCGACTCCATGTCGGCGATTCAGACAGAGCGAGTCGCAACGCTGAAGGCGTCACCTGACGAGCACTATCGAACGGCCTACCGGCGTACTCGCAACAGCGTCGCAGTCTGGGAGATGCGCGCTGACGAGGTGTCCGGTTGCCTACGCACGGCCCGCGGCGGCTCATCCAAACAGGCCGTCGTCAAAGCTGGGGACGGCCGAGCTCGCGTTCGTTGGATGACCCCCCGCGAATACGCGAACCTGATGGGCGCCGTGCAATACAACCTGTCGGGTGCACGGACGAACCAAGCGCTGTTCGGTTTCGGCGACGCCGTCGCCGTACCAGTCGTCGCATGGCTAGCGAAGAACTACCTCCGCCCACTGCTCGACGGCAGCCTTGCGGAGGTCGAGGACACCGCGGCCACGAGCGGAGCGATCCGTGGCGAGTAAGGGTTCAGGCGTCAATCCGTCGAAATCGTCGACGGCACCGTCTCGAAGCGCCCTGCCCGCACCCGATGTTCAGCGGTTCCGATCGAGACTCGGCGAGTTTCTCGACGAGCGCGACGACTGCGGCCGCAAGTGGGCGGACTCGCAATGGGGCGTGTACGCGTTCTACGACTTCGATGGCGAGCCGATCTACGTCGGCCAGACCAATGAGCAACTGCGGACACGTGTGAGACGCCATTTGACGAACCAGCGCACCGATGCAGTGGCCATGCGTGTTCTTGATGTGATGGAAGTGGCTGAGGTCGAGATCTGGCCGCTCTGGCACCTCGCCGAGCAGGCGGAGGGCGGAAAGGAAGCCCGGGACCAAGCTCGGCGTGCACTCGACTCGTACGAGTACTCGGCCTACTTGAAGGCGATTGAGGCATCGAAGTTCAAAGCGATCCTCAACGAGAAGATCCCGCCGGTGTCTCCTCGAGTCGAGATGCGTCCGTCTCTGCGGTTCTCCCTGGTCTCCGAGGCTGACCGACGAGAACTCGGCCACCCCGACATTCGGATCGCCCGGCGAGCCGAGACGATCTCGCGATTGTCTGACGTCGTTCGTGAACGAGGGGAGGTCTCCGATGGCCTCCGACGAGTCCTCGTCATCCAGGCGATTCGATTGGCATTCCTGTCCGCAGAACGCCTCGCGTACGTCGAAGGACGACCTTCGCCCTCCCCGACTGCGATCGACTCCCTCGAACTCATCGGATCGGTCCTGAGCGACGAGTCGACCTGACTCGACTCGGTATCGCTTCACTGTCGCCCGAACAGCCGACATGCCACTGACCTGCAGATCAGATTGTCGGTATCGTCACGTAGGGTCGCGTTCGTAGTCTCAAGCACGGGCGAAAGGTCGAGTGTCACTGTGAAGGCCGACTGGCAGTACGACGTTCCGACGACTGGAACCATCACACTGCCGCCCGACTCCCGCTATATGGAGGCACTGACCAGCCAGGGTTACGGCTTCGAATCCGCGGTCGCCGATCTCATCGACAACTCGATCGACGCCGGAGCCAAAGACGTCGTCGTGCATTTCTTGCGCGACGCCGACCGCCTCGTGAGTCTGCTCATCATCGACGACGGCAACGGCATGAACTCCGCCGAACTCGATATCGCGATGACCGTCGGCGGCAGGCGCAACTATAAGCCCGGATCTCTCGGCATGTTCGGCACCGGACTGAAATCAGCGTCGCTGAGCCACGCGGGCGCCGTCACGGTCGCCACGCGGACGAAGAGCTCTCGACCTGTTGGGCGCCGGTGGGTGATGGACAATGCGAAGGCCGGGTTTCAGTGCGACATCGTCGATCCCGCGTACGCGCAATCCCTCATCGACCGATACGCCGGCTGCCCGATCCAGTGGCAGGGCACGGTTGTGCGGTGGGACAACGTCAAGGACTTTCCGCAGCATGGCGGCTCCGGCCAAACGGACCGATACCTCACGAAGACAATCGCCAGACTGGCACGTCACCTTGGGCTTCAATTGCACAGGTTCCTCGAGTCGCCTGACTTCAACATCACGATCGCCGTCGAGGACGTCGCAACAGGGACCGAGTACTCGAACTACGGAGTCGAAGCTCTCGATCCGTTCGGGTATCCGACTCCTGGGCGGGCCGACTATCCGAAGAAGTTCACGACAGACGTCCCCGGCGTCGGCCAGATCCAGATGCGGGCTCACATCTGGCCGCCCAAATCGAACCTGGAGTCGTACAAGGCCGTCGGCAGTGTCATGGACCGCCAGGGGCTGTACTTCTATCGAAACAACCGTCTGGTGCAGGCGGGAGGGTGGAACAACTTCCGGCAGCCTGAACAGCACTTGTCACTCGCTCGTGTGGAAGTCGAACTGCCCGACATCGAGAACGACGTATTCAGACTCACCGTCAAGAAGGACGGGGTCGAGGCCGCACCCGCATTCGCCACCTCGCTCGAGCAGGCAGTCGACGACGACGGAACGTCGTTCGGACAGTTCACGATGGATGCCCAGGATGTCTACCGAACGGCCCAGAAGCGATCCGTCGCCGCCAGGAAGCCCGTGATCAAACCTGGCAGCGGTATCGCGAAGGGCGTCAAGGACTCATTCGCCGACGAACTGGAGTTCATCGTTGGAGAGGATCCCATCGAAGTTCGGTGGGCGAGTCTGAAGTCGGGCGAGTTCTTCGAGATCGATCGCGACAAGCGCGCGATTCATCTGAACAAGAAGTACCGCTCCGCGATTCTCGGCGGCCGGGACGGATCACTCAACGACGCGCCCGTCATCAAGACCTTAATGTATCTCCTGCTACACAAGGCGTTCGAGCACGAGTACAGCGGCTCGCGAGAGAAGGACAACATCAGCCTTTGGCAAACTGTCCTCTCGTCTGCTGCCGAAGCCGAACTCGATCGCTGACCGGCTGCCTCAGCCGCGCTCACCAACTACGAAGGATCGCTCAGTGACCGGACAAGACCCGATTCTGCTCGAACTGCATGCCGCCGCGCTCTCCGACATGAAGGCGACGCGACCAAAGAATCTCGATCGGGCTCTCCGTTACCAAGCTGAGGACATCGCGGGTGCTGAACACATCGCGAGTTCGGCGGTATTCCTCGGTGCGCTCGCAGTCGCGACCAAGGACGACCCTCTGGTCACCATGTGGGAGCAGGCTCTGCGCACCTGGGATTCCGAAGTCGGCCCGTCGTGGTCGTCGAGCGAGATGAACAGCAGCGCTCGACGTTCCGATGCATATGAACTCTTGGGCATCGGAAGCGCACTCCAGGAGCACCTCCGTGAGCTGGTGCCCGTCATGGCCGGGGAAAAGCCGGTGGTGATCAGCGACGAATTCGACCCATGGTACAAGGGCAACGCCCATCACGGGCGCCCCTTCTACTGGCCCTCGTACCGGAAGCTCCTCGAAGACAAGGGGTGGACCCCAGACGCTGTGACAGGGTTGGATGCGGCATCGGACGCCGTAGTTTCACGCCTTTCGGACCCGACCCGAGAGGAGGCGTACCAGTCGAAAGGGCTTGTCGTCGGATACGTCCAGTCGGGCAAGACCGCGAACTTCACCGGTGTGATCGCGAAGGCGGTCGACGCGGGCTACCGCCTGGTGATTGTCCTCGGCGGTACATTGAACCTGCTTCGAGGACAGACGCAGCGCCGTCTCGACATGGAGCTTGTCGGCCGCGAGAACATCGTCCGCAATGGCGGCGAGTTCGAATCTGATTACGCCGACGACCGGGCCTGGATCGAGGATGGATTCGTCAGCTTCGGTGCATACCCGTCGACCCTCGGAGGATTCGACATCGTGCGGATGACCACACGAGACGATGACTACAAAAGTCTTCTCCACGGGATTGTGGCTCTCGAGTTTGAGAAGTCAGAACCGACGAAACCGCTGTACGACGCACATAATCTACACCGCTCGAACGCTCGCTTGATGGTTGTGAAGAAGAACAAGACAGTACTCGCAAAACTGGTCAAAGATCTCTCCAAAATCAGGACGCCCCTGAATGAGATTCCGGTCCTCATCGTAGATGACGAGTCCGATGAAGCCTCGGTTAATGTGCGGGACCTCCGCAAGCCGAACGCTGAACGCACGGCGATCAACCAGAAGATCTCAGACCTCCTGAAACTACTCCCGAGATCCCAATACGTCGGCTACACGGCAACACCGTTCGCCAACGTCTTCATCGACCCGAGCGACTCCGAGGACATCTTCCCGAAGGACTTCATCGTCTCGCTTCCCGAGCCCGAGGGTTATATGGGCGTCAACGCGTTTCATGATGCAGGCTCCGACATTCCACTGACAGAGCGGACCGTCGTCAACTCCAACGAGAAGGCACACGTTCGTGATGTCCCCGCTGACGACGACGATTCGGCACTTCGCGAGGCAATTGACGCCTTCGTTCTCGCCGGCGCGATCAAGATGTACCGTGAAGACAACGGCTACAAAGCAAAGACTTTTGAGCATCACACGATGCTCATTCACGAGTCGATGCGGATGGCCGACCACCGCGAGCTGCTAGTCAAGACGAAGCGCCTGTGGTTCGATTCCGGATACGTCGGCCCGGCAGGCCGCGAACGTCTCCGCAAGCTGTTTGACAACGACTTCGCCGCGGTGTCCAAGGCAAGGGCCGATGGATACCCAGTGCCGTCGTCCTTCGACGATATAGCCCCATTCATCGGTCCAACCGTTCACAACATCGGCGGCAACGAGAACCCTGTCATCGTCGTCAACGGCGACCGCGACATCGAGACCGGCGTCGCAGACTTCGATAAGCGCCGAATCTGGAAAATTCTGATCGGTGGACAGAAGCTCTCGCGCGGATTCACCGTCGAGGGTCTGACAGTCTCTTACTTCCGTCGAGCGCCCGGCGCCGCGGCGACTCTCATGCAGATGGGTCGCTGGTTCGGATTCCGCGAAGGCTACCGCGATCTCGTCCGCTTGTACCTCGGCCGCAGTGAGACACTCGGCAGACGCGAGGTCGACCTCCTCGATGCGTTCGAGGCGATCTGCCTGGACGAGGCCCGGTTCCGTGATGAGCTGTCACGGTACGCCGATCCGGGGGAAGGCAAGGCGCAGATCACGCCGGCTCAGGTCCCGCCGTTGGTCTACCAGCACCTACCGTGGCTGCCACCTGTCGCACGCACCAAGATGTTCAATGCCCGCCTCGCAGAAATTAGCTCTGCCGGTGATTGGCAAGAAGTCCGCGCATACCCGACGAAGAGTGCCGACATCCGTCACAACTTCAATGTTTGGGCACCGCTACTTGAACGCGTTCGGCCAGATCTGGTAGAGTTGGCAGCGGTCGATCCTAATAGCGGCCGAACTGAACGCCTCTCGGCTTTCGTAGCGCCAATTTCAGCACAGGCGGCACTCGATGCTTTCGAGAGGACCCTATGGCTTCGCGATGACACATTCCTCCCCCACCTTGAGTTCTTGCGCAGAGCGACCGCCGAACGGAAGATCGACGACTGGCTCGTCGTCGCTCCTCAACACACAGCGCAGGAGCAATCCGCTTCAATCTCAAGTGACGTGCGGTATTCGTGGTTCGCACGTGACTACCGGAGCGATACGGGCCAAACCTTAGGAGCCGTCAGTTCAACCCATCATCGCCCGGCACTACTTCGCATTGCAGGAAATACTGCGATCGACGGCAGACCTGAAACTGAGCGCCTCGCAATTCCTCGACGCGGAGTAATCGCACTATTTCCCGTCGTAACAGCGGAAAATCGGGACCGACTGGTGGTTAGCGATTCCTTCAATCCGGGTGAGACGATCATGGCGTTCGCATTCGCTGCACCCACGTCTGCCCGTGACACTGACGGGACAGTGATCAGGTTTACAACCATCGATGCGTCCAAAGGGGCATCTCCAATCATTGACGCCACTCTCAAGTAATTCGAACTTAGCGCGAGTCCTATGGCCCTACAGCCGAGCCATGCAGGCTGACTATCTCCACGAGTTCCTCCGGGGTCTTCCACGGCCGACGGCGGTGGATCATGGCGTGACAGTTGGCACACACCACGATGAGGTCATCGAGGGTGTTCACAACCTCATCAGTGACGTGCAGCGGCACGATGTGGTGAACGTGCGCGTATCCCTGCCCAAGCGCGCCATACTTCGCTTCGAAGTCGAACTGACAGATCTCACACGCCAAGCATCCGTTCCTCTGGAGCGCATGATCGATCTTTCGCTGACGCAGCTTGGGGTCCCGCTCTCGAAATGTCGCAATGCGACGCCTCACAGCACCTTCGACGGCCGACGCCGGTCCATCCTCATAGATCGCGTCAAGATCGATCGCGCCGTCCTCGCCGTCGAGATCCGCATCAACGGCCAAGAGCGCCGGTTCCGCCCGGAACCGTGCAGCAAGGGCGCGCATCAGCGTCGGATTCTGAACGTACGCCTCGACAACCGCGGCCGTGACCCGACCACCGCGCGTCTTCTTACCTGAGTACTCCGGATGAGCAGTCCGGAGGTCTTCGAGTTTGCGCTGAAGCGAACCCACACTCCGAAACTTCAGGTCGTTCGCAAGCAAGGGATTCGCATCACGCAACAGGCTCGATAGTTCGATCGCCCGCTCGTCGGACTGCCGGATCGTGCCCGACCAGCCAGCGGCAAATTGCACTCCCCCAGCGACGACAATCTCGGGCCATGTCCAGTCCGGCTGTTTCCCGCTCACTCCTCCGCAGCACTCCACTTCTCGACGACGACTACCGGCGGGACGGCGCCGACGGCGATGTCCTTGACCTTCTTAGGCTTTTTGCCTGCGACGATGGGGTCCTTGTCCAGGGAGACGTCTTCGTACTCGACGTCGTCTTCGGCGGGCTCGTCGACAACGACGACGGGGATCTCGCCGGTGTCGGTGAGGTCATCGCCGAACAGCGACTCGTCGTAGTCCATCCCGAGGTACTTGCGCCAGGTGTTCTCATCGCGGAGCGCGACGCCGTCGGCGGTCGCGGCCTCCTCCGCGGCACGCACGAGGTCCATCAAGACGACGGCTCGGCGACGTTGCTCGTCTTCCACGCTGGTGGTCGCGTGGCGACGGAACGGGACGTTCACCGAGTAGAGCGACGGACTGACGGCGACGATCGGGAAGTCGGCGCCCGCGAGTCTCTCGAACAGCTTCTGCGTGAGCGCGAGTGCGGGCTGGGTCGTGACGATTCCGTCGAGAACGCTCCCCTTCGCCCGCTCAGCGGCTTTCGCGGCCTCCCACTCCTCAATCTGCCGTTCGAGGTCGGCGTGCTCGCCGTCGAGAACTCCGGGGGTCCGATACGACACCTTGTCGACAAAGCTCTGGGCCACGTCGTCGATGTCGAATGCACCGTCGGCCGAATCCTCCGCGATGCGCGCGTGGAACAGCACCTGGAGAAGCAGATCGCCGAGTTCGGAGCGCAGGTCGTCGCGGGTCCCCGACTCAATCGCGTCGAGCAGTTCGTAGCACTCCTCCAGCAGGTAGCGGCGAAGTGAGTCGTGCGTCTGACGCTGCTCCCACGGTCCGGTGCGGCGCAGGCGATCCATCAGATCCACCGCCCGCATCAACGGCGCTCCGCGCACCACCTCGCCCTGCACCACACGCTCCCCCGCCGCAATCCGGGCCCGGACTACCGGATGCGTCGGGTCGGAGGTGAGGACGGTCTCCAGCTTGCGCTCGTCGGTGCCGACAAGAACGTAGTCGGTCAACTGCCACAACAGATTCGGGT
Organism: Gordonia malaquae; assembly: GCF_037148075.1. Classification (NCBI taxonomy): domain Bacteria; kingdom Bacillati; phylum Actinomycetota; class Actinomycetes; order Mycobacteriales; family Gordoniaceae; genus Gordonia; species Gordonia malaquae. The sequence continues at coordinate 476,121 of NZ_JBBCUB010000004.1, forward strand.
GTACGTCCTCGGTGACGGCGACCGTCGTCGACAGCAGCCCGACGGCGCCCGCCGGCACCAAGTCGGGGCGCGACGGGTCGAGCAGAACGACGGCCATGATCAATCCTCCACGCAGACTTACCAGTTCGTAGATGACCCTAGTCGGTGAACGTCGCCGGTCAGCCCTTCAACGGCGCACGACACGAACTATCGTCGACGAATGGAGTTGCGGCACATCCGATACCTGCTCGCCGTGGCCGACCACGGCAGCTTCACACGAGCAGCGGAGTCGCTCCACATCTCCCAACCGACGCTGTCCCATCAGGTCCGCCAACTCGAGAAGGCGCTCGGTGTCGTCCTCGTGGACCGATCAGGCCGCACAGTCCGACTGACCGACGCAGGCGAGGCGTACGCCCATCATGCACGGCTCGCGATGCGAGATCTCGCAGCCGGACGACGGGCGGTCGACGACGTGGTCAACCTGTCCCGCGGGCATCTCCGCGTGGCGATCACGCCGACGTTCACGGCGTACCTCGTCGGACCGCTCATCAACCGTTTCCATGCCGCGCACCCGGGTCTCACCCTGACCATTCGCGAGGCCACGCAGGACGCCATCGAAGCCGCCCTCGTACTCGACGAGATCGATGCCGGCATCGCATTCGGCGCGCCGCATGCACCGGGAATCGTCGCATCAACCCTGTACACCGAGTCGCTCAGCCTGGTCACGAACGCCGACCATCCGCTCGCGTCATCGTCGGTCACACTGGAGCTCCGCACAGCGATGCGGCACCCGCTTGTACTCCTGACCGACGATTTCGCGACCCGCCGACAGCTCGACGCCCACTTCGACGCACACGACGCGCCTCCGCGGGTGACCGTCGAAGTGAGCTCGGTGAGCGCATTGATCGAAGCCGTCCGGAGCGCACCGCTCCTGACGGTGCTTCCGTACGCGATCACGCTGAATCACCCTGAACTAGTGAGGATTCCAGTGACTCCCCAACTCCCGACGCGAGACGTGACACTGTTGCGCCGCGACTCCGACTACCAGTCGAGCGCATCCCGAGCGTTCGACGCGATCGTTCGGGAACTCGTCGCAGAGCACCGCGGTGCATAGACGTCATCTATCAGGACCATCGAGAACCGGTCTTTGACGCTGCCAGGAAAATTCCGGATCGTGGAAGTTACCTAGTCACGAGGCGGCTCCCGTCCCCCTCATCGCTTGAAAGGCACCCCATGAAGCTCTCCCGGATCCTCGCCGGCACCGCTGCGGCAGCCCTCATCGCAGTCCCGCTCGCAGCGTGCAGCAACAACGACAGTTCAACCTCCGCCGACTCGACGACGTCGTCTGTGGCGGCGCAGGACGTGACCCCGTCGTCGACCGCGTGGGAGACAACCGGCGCCAAGGACCAGAACGGCAAGGACGTTCCGCTCACCGACAAGTCGGCATCCAACTACGTCGGGTTCGCCTACTTCAACGCCGACGGCACCTTCCAGATGTACACCCTGGATGACGCACCGAAGATGCAGGGCGACTGGAAGGTCTCCGCGGACGGCAAGACCCGCACCATCGTCTCGAAGGACGACAAGGGCACGGTCAAGTTCACCCGCGACTCCGAGATCATCACCCTGACCTCGTCCGAGTTCACCTACCGCACCTACCCGGTGGAGGGCGACAAGACCACCTACGTCGACATCATCCACACCCCGACCGACCACGCACAGCCGAAGGCCTGAGCCGCATCACTGTCCGAGCGCGGCCAGAACGGCGCGCAGCGCGGGATCGTCTTCCGCGCTGCGCCGCCACGCCGCGTACACCTCGCGGCGAGGCGCGTGACGCAACGGCAGAATCGCCACGCCCTCGGGAACTGCGGGACGAGCCAACCGCGGAATCAGCGCGACCACCCCTCCCGATGCGACCAGAGCGAGCTGAGTGCTGAAGTCGTCGACGGAATGCACAACGTCGGGTTCTGGGCCGTCACCAGCGAACATCCGACGGAACCACTGGTGACAAACCGTTCCGGGAGGGCTCGTCACCCACCGACAGCCGTCGAGCGAATCCAGGCCGACGGGCCCCTCCAGCTCGGCGAGCGGATGGTCGGCAGGTACGGCGAGATCTCCGACGTCGACGTGCAGCAGCGACGGCCGCACGCCGGCGGAGACCGGAGTGGGGACACCGTCCGCGTCATGGACCAGCGCGAGATCGGCGCCACCGGACTCCACCGCGTACACCGCCGGAACCGGATCGGCTTCGGTCACTTCAACCCGCAGGTCGGGGTAGTTCCGCCCGAGTTCAGCCAACACCGGTGCGACGATTCCGCGGACAGCCGTGGAGAACGACACGATCCGAAACCTGCCACGCGGAACTCCGGCGTCCGCCGAGCGCGCAGCCGACATCGACCGTTCCAACGCCTGCACCACCATCGGCGTCGTCTCCACGAGTGCACGCCCGGCAGGAGTGAGCACCACCCGACGGCCCGCAGGGGCGATCAGTTTGACGCCGACCTCCGTCTCCAAGCGCTTGATCTTCTGCGAGATCGCGGACGCCGTGTAACCGAGATCGTCTGCCGCACGGTTCATCGTCCCCAGATCAGCCAGTGCACGGAGCGCCTGCAGAGCGGATACGTCAATCATGAAGCGATCGTAAACGTTGACGCCAAAAACTGTTCGCTTGTCCTGGACAGTCAGCGCCCGGACCATAGTGGGTATGACGACTCCTTCCGCGCGCGCATTCGGCACCAACCTGGTGGCCATGCCGACACCGATGCACTCCGACTTCTCGCTGGACGACGCCGGAATCACCTCGCTCGTCAAGCACCTCGTCGACACCGGCTGCGACGGCATCGTCGTCGCGGGCACGACTGGTGAATCCCCCACCCTGAGTGAGGACGAGCTCGTCCGTCTCATCGAGCTCGCTGTGGCCGCAGCCGCCGGTCGAGCGAAGATCGTCGCAGGCGTCGGAACGAATGACACGGTGTCGAGCGTCCGCCGTGCTCGCCTCGCAGCCCACGCAGGCGCCGACGGTCTCCTCGTCGTCACTCCCTACTACTCCCGTCCGACGCAGTCCGGGGTCGTCTCCCACTGTTCCGCGATCGCCGACTCCACCGACCTCCCCGTGATGCTGTACGACGTCCCCCACCGCACCGGTCTGGCGATGACGCCAGCCACACTCATCGAACTCGCAGGTCATCCGCGAATCCTCGCCGTGAAGGACGCGACAGGCGACATCCCCCGTGCAATGGCGATCATGGCGACGTCGACGCTCGAGTTCTACTGCGGCAGCGACGAACTCAACCTCCCGTTCCTCGCTGCGGGCGCCATCGGCATCGTCAGTGTTGTCGGCGCGGTCATCGCAGCCGACGAGGCACGCCTCATCGCGGCCGTCCGCATGGGCGACCTCGTCTCCGCCCGGTCGGTCAATGCCGCGATCATCGAGACGACTGCCGCCCTGAACGGCGCGGCGCCCGCTCCCGTCACCACGAAGCTGGCTCTGGTCGAGCTCGGCGTCATCGCCTCCGCCACGGTTCGCCCGCCTCTGGAGCAGGCAACCGGGGCCGAAGCCGCACTCGTGCTGGCCGCCCTCAAGAGTCGCGTGCCGGCGTCGGCGTGACAAGTGGGAGTAGGGTCGGCGGATCCTCGTCACCGAAATCCGACGCGTCACCGAGAGTTGGCACAGCCTGCTGACCCCACGCAGAGGTTCGGCGACCGCAGCGATTCTCGATGGTCTCGCGCGCCAGCCCGTCATCGAATCCGCATACGTCCGCCGGGAACTCGGCGTCAGCGAATCCGCGGCCGCGCGAGCACTGAGAGTCCTGGAAGACTCCGGGGTGGTCGTCGAGTTCAGCGGTATGAGGAGAAATCGCTGCTGGCGCAGTGACGAGATTCTGTCCGCACTCGACGGCTTCGCCCACCGAGCAGGCCACTCGACTGACCCAACCCACCCCGGACTCGTGCACCGCAAGCGTTTTCGCGGAAGTCGAGGATTGCCCGGAGACGATGCTCGTAACGTCGAACACATGGAAACCTCAACAGCGATCCTGCGCGTCCTCGATCAACTCGCCGATCTCCTCGACCGGACGGCCGACAGCCCCCGACCGCATCGACGCCGTGCACCGACTTCGACGTCGCCGGGCTGCGTGCTCACATCGTCGGATGGCTCACGGCTTTCACCGACGGTTACACGTCCGACGATCACCTGTGCAGCGACCCGCAGGCCGTCGCCGTTGACGGCAGCGGAGCCGACCAGGTTCGGCGCTGCGCCGCACGGCTCGCCGAAGTGTTTCCCGCGGCGCTGTCGAATCCGCTCAAGATCGGCGACGCCGCCATGCCCGGCGACATGGCCGCATCGATGATCCTGTGGGAATACCAGGTGCACGGGTGGGACCTCGCGCACGCCGCCGGCGTCAGCTGGTCGCCGGCTGACGACGGCGTCGAAGCGTCGTTGGCCTTCGCTCCCGGCATGCTCACACCCGATTTCCAGGGCGAAGGCAAGGCGTTCGGCCCACGGGTGGACGTCGCTGACGACGCGCCCGCCCTGGAGCGGCTCGTCGGCCTGTCCGGGCGTGATCCTCGCGTCTGACCGCCGACCGGCTATCACTCGACTGACTGAAATCGTCCCCGAGGGCGTCGTCCGAGGGCAGGCCGCCCTCGGACAGTGCTCTCAGGGACGATTTCAGTCACGCGTCACTCCACCGGCAGGATCGCGCGAAGGAACGCGACGAGGTAGTCGACGAGTTCGGTGTCGCGGAGTCGTGCCGATCCGACACCCGCGGTGCGCGGAATCGGAAGCGTCACAACGTGCGTCGTCGCCCGGTAGTTGGCCGACGAGTACATGCGCTTGAGGCGTACCTGCTGGCTGTCGAGGAGGATCATCGGCGCCACCCGGACCGACTGCCCGGCCAGCGTCACCTCGGTGATCCCCCGTTCGCGGCACCGGAGTCGGAGGCGGGCGATCGCCACCAGTCGCAGAGTCTCCTCCGGCGGCGGACCATACCGGTCGTTCAGTTCGGCGACCACCTCGTCGACGTCGGCGTCGCTGGTCGCCGACGCCAGCTTCCGGTACGCCTCCAGGCGCAGCCTGTCGGCTTCGACGTACTCGGTCGGGATGTGCGCGTCCACCGGCAGATCGATGCGGACCTCCGCCGACTCCTGCGACTCGACGACCTGGCCGTCGGCCGCCGCCCGGTACGCCTCGACGGCCTCGCCGACCAGGCGCACGTACAGGTCGAAGCCGACCCCGGCGACGTGGCCCGACTGCTGTGCGCCGAGCACATTGCCCGCGCCGCGCAGTTCGAGGTCCTTCAGCGCGACCGCCATGCCTGCACCGAGCTCGTTGTTCTGAGCGATCGTCGCCAACCTGTCGTAGGCGGTCTCGGTGAGCGGCTTCTCCCCGCTGTACAGCAGGTAGGCGTATCCGCGTTCGCGCGATCGACCCACACGACCGCGCAGCTGATGCAGCTGCGAGAGGCCGAAGTTCTCGGCGCGGTCGACGATCAGAGTGTTCGCGTTGGAGATGTCGAGACCGGTCTCGATGATCGTCGTGCAGACGAGCACGTCGTATTCACGGTTCCAGAACGCGTCGACGGTGCTCTCGAGCTGGTCTTCGCCCATCTGCCCGTGTGCGACGACAACCCTCGCCTCGGGCACCATGTTCGCGATGTCCTTGGCGACCTTGTCGATCGTCGACACTCGGTTGTGCACGAAGAACACCTGACCGTCGCGCAGCAGCTCGCGGCGGATGGACGCGGCCACCTGTTTCGCCGAGTACGCCCCGACGTAGGTGAGGACGGGGTGCCGTTCCTCCGGAGGCGTGAGGATCGTCGACATCTCGCGGATTCCGGCCATCGACATCTCGAGGGTTCGCGGAATCGGCGTCGCCGACATCGTCAACACGTCGACGTGGGTGCGCAGCGACTTGATGTGCTCCTTGTGCTCCACGCCGAATCGCTGCTCCTCGTCGACGACGACCAGACCGAGGTCCTTCCAGCGGACACCCGTTTGCAGGAGTCGGTGGGTGCCGATGACGACGTCCACTTCGCCTTCGGCCATCTGCTTGATGATCTCTTTCGACTCTGCGGCGTCGGTGAAACGCGACAGGCCCTTCACCTTGACCGGGAAGCCCGCCATGCGGTCGGTGAACGTCTGCAGGTGCTGGCCGGCGAGAATGGTCGTCGGGACCAGCACCGCGACTTGTTTGCCGTCCTGCACGGCCTTGAACGCCGCTCGGACCGCGATCTCGGTCTTGCCGTAACCGACGTCGCCGACGATCACCCGGTCCATCGGCACCGGCTTCTCCATGTCGGCCTTGACCTCGGAGATCACCGTCATCTGGTCCATGGTCTCGGTGTAGTCGAACGCGTCCTCCATCTCCCGCTGCCACGGGGTGTCAGGACTGAACGCGAAGCCCGGCGCCGCATGCCGTGCCGCATAGAGCTGGACCAGCTCTCCCGCGATCTCACGAACGGCCTTGCGCGCCTTACGTTTTGTATTCGCCCAGTCGGAACCGCCGAGCTTGCTCAGTGACGGCTGCTCTCCACCGACGTAGCGCGACAACTGGTCGAGGGATTCCATCGGCACGAACAACCGGTCACCCGGCTGGCCGCGCTTGCCCGGCGCGTACTCGATGACGAGGTATTCGCGACGTGCGCCGGAGACGGTGCGTTCGATCATCTCGACGAACTTGCCGATGCCGTGCTGGTCGTGGACCACCATGTCGCCCGCGGTCAGCGCGAGCGGATCGACCTGGTTGCGACGCTTGGCGGGGAGCCGCCGTCCGTCCTTCACACTCGCGACGCGCGCACCCGTGATGTCGCCCTCGGTCGCGATGACGACCTGGGCCGACGGGAACACCACACCTCGTCGCAGTGTCCCGTGGTAGACGCCGACCGCATCGGTCGGAGCGTCGTCACCGGCGTCGACGAGCCGAGCCGGCACCTCGGCCTCACCGAGACGTTCGACGAACCGGACGGCGGTCCCGCGTCCGGCTGCGACGACGGCCGCGTGTCCACCCGCGGCCACCTGTGCCCGCAACGACTGCATGAATGCGGCGAGTTCCTTCTCGTCACCGTGCGGCGCGGGGCCGGGCGCGACGTCGAGCTCGAGTTCGTCGCCGGAACCTGTCGCGAGTGGGCTCAGCGTCCACCACTTGTGGCCTGCGGCGAGGGTCGCCGACTCGACATCGTCGACACCGCGATAGGCACTAGCCGTGAGGTCGATCGCACGAGCGTCGACGGGGGCGTCGGCGCCGAGCGCCGCAGCGTTCCACGACGCCTCGAGGAACTCCTCGCCGGTCCGTGCGAGATCGGTCGCACGTGTCCGGACCTTCTCCGGGTCGAGGACCAACACGCGGATCCCCTCGGGCATCACCTCGGTCAGCAGTTGCATGTCGCCCTCGACGAGCGCCGGGATCAGCGCCTCCATCCCCTCCACCGGAATACCGACGGCGAGCTTCGTCAACATCTCGCGCAGGCTCTCGTCCGACGTGGACTGCGCCAACTCGTCCGCGCGGTCACGCACCTGCGCGGTCAACACCAACTCACGGCACGGATGGATCTGTACCGTCGACGCGTTGATCTCCGGCTGTGTCCGCTGGTCGGCGACGGAGAACGCGCGCATCTCCGTGATCTCGTCGCCCCAGAACTCGACACGAACCGGGTAGTCGGCAGTTGTCGGGAACACGTCGAGGATGCCGCCGCGCACCGCGAACTCACCTCGCCGTCCGACCATGTCGACACGTTCGTACGCCATCTCGACGAGTTGCTCGATGAGCACGTCGAATTCGAACTCGACGCCTTCGGTCAGCGCGAGCGCCCGGAGGCCGCCCAGCCCCGGAGCCATCGGTTGCACCAGGGACCGGACGGTCGTCACGACCACCTTGAGCGGGTCTGTTCCCGGTGACGCGAGTCGATGCAGCACCGCGAGTCGCGCGCCGACGGTGTCGGCGCTCGGCGAGAGTCGCTCATGCGGCAACGTCTCCCACGACGGGAACTGTGCGACGCTGCTCCGGCTGGGGAGCAACTCGCTCAGTTCGGCTGTAAGGTCGTCGGCTTCCCGGCCGTTGGGCGTGACAACCAGCACCGGAGCCGCGTCGATGTCGGCGAGAGCTGCCACCAGGAACGGCCGCACGGCGTCGGGTGCGCTCACATCCAGGCGCGTTCGATCCGCCCGCTCTCGGACCGACGCGAACGCGCCGTCCCGCAGAGCGAGCGGAGTCAGAGCGGACAGAGACGATTCCGAAGTCGACACTCGGATCATTCTATTCGCCCGCTCTGACACTGCCGACTCACGCGACCGTGCCGACCGCCTCAGGCGAAGAGCGTCTCCCCGAGATACTCCTTCGGTCCGGGGAGCATCGCGTAGACCGCCGAACCGATGGGGGTCGTCCACTCGTTGAGCGCGTCGTGGTCGGACAGCCGTTGCTGAACAGGCACGTACTGCACCAGCGGATCCCGCTGATACGTGGCGAAGATCAGGCCGCTGTCGGGCGGCGAGTCGTAGCTGTACGGCCTGCGCAGGAACTGCTCCCGATCGGACCTTTGATGCGCTCGTGCGATGTGCGACGACTCCGGGATCACCGGAACACCACCGCGGGTCGCCGTGAACACCGGCTCGTCGTGCTCGTCGACGCCGGTCAGAGGCGCCCCGTTGTCGAGCGTGCGTCCGGTGGACAGTTCACGGCCGCGACGGTCGAGCGCCTCCCAGGTGTCCATGTTCATCGCGATACGACGCAGGACGAGCGATGTGCCGCCTGCCAACCACTTCTGCTCGGCGCCGTCGTTCCACACCAGGTCGTCGTGCCTGTCATCGGCGGGTTGGACGGTGCCGTCGACCTGGCCGAACAGGTTCCGACCGTGGTGGAACCCCTGCTGCACCCACCTCAAGCGGGTTCGCCTGCGAACGGGCGCGATCACGGCACGGACCGCGTGCGCGAGCGACATCGGATCATCCGACGCGACGAGGACCACCAGATCGGTCTGTCCCCACTGCTCCTGCAGCCGGTCGATCGCGAATGCCGGAAGCGGCGCGAGCCACGACGGCCGACGCGCCGCCAGTGCAGCGGAGGTGAACGCGCCCGGCCCGAGGCCGACGGTCATCGACAGACGGGCCGGTGAGGTGGCGAGTTCCGGCTCGGTGTCGGAGAACCCCGGCTTTCCCTGTGTGAGGTTCGCGGCGTCTTGCGACCACATGCGCAGAATGCCATGCAGCGCTTGATGATCGGCCTTGTCGAGGAGATCGATTCCGATGTAGCTGGCGTGCGTCTGCATCGGTGTGACGATCCCCGACTGGTGTCGGCCGTAGAACGGCAGCGTCGACGCCTCCGGTTGCGGGGCCGACATCTCGCGCCCCGCGCCCACCGCCGCCGCTCCGACCCCGAGTCCGGCCAGCCCGACACCGCCGGTCAGGAGGGTGCGCCGCGATACACGACTCACTTGTGTTCCGACGGCGCGTAATTCTCCTGGTTGCCGTCGAAGTCGCGAGCGATCGCGTCGATGTTCGTGGTGGATCCGTCGGCGAAGCGGACGGTGACCCGAACCGAGTCGCCGGCCCGGATCGGCTTCTTCAACCCCATGAACATGAGGTGTTCCCCACCGGGGTCGAGCGTCAGCGATCCGTTCGCCGGAATGACGAAGCCGCCCGCCTTCGCACGCATGGTGGTGGTGCCGCCTTCGTCGATCACTTCGTGCAGTTCGACGCTGTCGGCGACGTCGCTCGACGCCGACACCAGGCGGACGTCCGATCCGGTGCTGTTCTCGAGCACACCGAATGCTGCGGTCATACCGCTGTCGGCCGCCTTCACCCACGGTTGCGAGACGCTGATCGCGTCCGCGTCTCGAGTGGTGTCGGCGGAGTCGGTGCCGCATGCTCCGAGCAGTGCGGCGGATGCGACGGCGACTGCCGCGAATGCAGTGATGCCGGCCGAGCGAATGAGTTGGCTGCGTGCCATGAGTTTCTCCTGAAATCTGCAAGTGTGTGTCCGCGCCGGACATGGTCCGGCGCGATGAAATCGCCCGTTCTCGTCTGCTCGTTGCCGGCCGCCCGCTCTGCTCGTCGAGCGAGCGCCACCCTGCGTGTTGAGCGCCGACGCTCCCACTGCTCATTGAGCGCCGACATTCCCACTGCTCGTTGAGCGAGCGAAGCGAGTCGAAGCGTCGTGACATGCCCGCTTAGTCATGGCTGTGTGAAGTCTGTCCGTCCGCGTCGAAGGTAGGCGCCCACTTCGACTCGCTTCGCGGGTCTTGAGCGAGCCTGCGAGACGAAAGGCGCTCAACGAACAGTCAGAGCGGACACGCTCAACAAGCGGTGCGGAGCGTGCTGGGTCAACGAGTGCAAACGAGATGGCCCACGGGCGGACCACGGATGCCCGCGGAGGAGAACACGTCTTGCGAGACGCTAGGTGGGAGGTCGACGAAGACCGGCTTCCACGAGACCTCGGCGACTACGGTCACTCCGGCCGCGAGCCTTGTCAGGTCGGCGAGCCGGGACGCGAAGGCGCGTTCGACGCGCTCGGCGAGGACGAGGACGACAACCACGACGGGCACGGCTATGGCGTGCCACGCGGTCATGCGTGCGTCCGGTAGAACCGATGAGCCGTGGCCGAGCATGGACAGCGCGAGGTGGGCGGCGATCTGGCCACCGACCACAGCGGATGCCGTACCGATCCAGTCGTTGTGGATGCGGCCGCGGGAGCGCCGTTCCTCGGTGAGGCGTACCTGGTTCGCTCGGACGACACCGACGACGATCGCCAGCGCCATCAGCACCAGGACGTGAGCGGTGGAGGGTCCGTGACCGCCGAAGCCTCCTCCGAGCACGTGCGCGGCGACCCCGAGGATCACCGACGCCGCAGCCGCGAGCACCCCATGAGTCGCGGCATGCACCGGGGACTCAGAGGTGTTCGGGCTGATCATCACCCATTGAGACTACCAATCACGCCTGCGTGTCCCCGGCCACCAAGGAGAGCTGCATGTAGACGCAGCCGAGCCAGCGGTCGAACTTGTACCCGACACCCGCGGAACGTCCGACCTCGGCGAATCCGGCCCGTTCGTGCAGTCTGATCGACGCGGGGACTTCGTCGGAGATGACGGCCATGATGGTGCGAACGACGGATGTGTCGGTCGCTTCGACCAGTGCAGCGAGAAGTGCGGAGCCATGGCCACGACCGGATGCTTCGGGCCGGAGGTAGATGCTGTCCTCCGCAGTCCATCCCCAGCCGGCCTTGCCACGGTAGGGCCCGAGGTAGGCGTATCCGATCACACCCGGCATGATGTCGGGATCCTCCGCGGCCAGGAACGGTCGGCCGGCATCAAGAGTCGCCGCGAGTTTGGCACGCCATTCGTCGACGTCGGGTGCGTCGTGGTCGAACGTGGCGACGGATGTCTCGACGTAATGGTGGTAGATCTCGGCGAACGCCTCGCAATCAGCGGGTTCAGCGGTGCGCAGAGTGAGCATCCGTTGATTGTCTCGTATGAACAGCCCGTTAGGCTCTAGTGAATGGGCGATTCCGCGCGAGATCACACTGATGCCGACGGGCACCTGAAGAAGGGGCTTCGACCTCGCCACCTCATCATGATGAGTCTCGGGTCCGCGATCGGTGCTGGACTGTTCGTCGGATCGGGACAGGGCATAACGCTCGCAGGCCCGGCTGCTCTGCTGTCGTACGCGATCATCGGTCTGATCATCGTGTCCGTGATGCGGATGCTCGGTGAACTCGCCGCAGCTGACCCGAATCCCGGCGCGTTCTCGTACTACGTGGGCAAGGCTCTCGGTCCGGGCGCCGGGTTCATGATGGGCTGGCTGTGGTGGATCCAGATGACCGTGGTCGTCGCCGCCGAGGCGTTGGCCGCTGCCGAGGGGCTGAACGGGCTGATCGGCGTTCTGCCGACATGGGCCTGGGCGCTGATCTTCATGACCGTCTTCAGCGTCCTGAACCTCAGCGGCGCGGCGCATTTCGGTGAACTCGAGTTCTGGCTGGCACTCATCAAGGTGCTGTTCATCGTGGTGTTTCTCGCGTTGGGCGCCGCGTACCTGTTCGGGTGGCTGTCCGAACCCTCCCCCGGCTTGAGCAATGTCGGCGAGATCATGCCGAACGGGATCGGCGGCATCAGCGCGGCGCTCCTCGTGATCGCATTCGCCTTCGGCGGCATCGAGATCATCGCCGTCGCGGCCGCAGAGACAGACGACCCCGGCCCGAGCGTCACCAAGGCGATCCGCACCATCGTGTGGCGGATCCTGATCTTCTACATCGGCTCTGTGCTCGTGATCATGCTGGTGCTGCCAGTCGGAGACGAGCGACTCGAATCGGGTCCGTTCGTCGGTGTCCTGGAACAGGCAGGCCTTCCAGCCGTCGCATCGGCGATCGGGGCCGTCATCGTCATCGCCTTGCTGTCCTCGATGAATGTGAACCTGTACGGCGCCTCTCGCATGTTGTTCTCGCTCGGCGCGCGGCGTATGGCGCCCCGTACTGCGATGCGCACCGCAGACAACGGTGTCCCGTGGGTCGCTGTCCTCGCGAGTGTGCTTGTCGGGTTTCTCGTCGTCCCCGCGACGTACTTCTGGGGCGGCCAGGTGCTCGACAAGCTGCTGTCGCTCGTCGGCTCCACACTGCTCGTCACGTGGATGGCGATCACGGTTGCACAGATCGTCCTCCGACGCCGCGCCGAGCAGGACGGCGCCACACTTCCGATGAAGATGTGGGGCTACCCGTATCTGTCGTGGCTCACGTTCGCGGCATTGGTCGGCATCGTGGTGCTCGGGCTGACGACCGACGCAGTGCGCGGTCAGATCATTTCGACCGCAGTTCTAGCGATCCTGTTGTGGGGCGCCGGAACGATTAGTCACCGTCGTTCGATGCGTTGGTGGTAGACGAGTTCAAGTTAGGGTGAACCGTCGCCTGCGTCGACTCCTTGTACTCGGAGTCGACGAGCACGGGTTCCGGGTCGAGTCGAGTGAGACCGTTCCAACACAGGTTCACCAGGTGGGCTGCAACAACTTCTTTCGCGGGCTCCCGAACGTCGAGCCACCACTGGGCGGTCACCGACACCATCCCGACGAGGGCCTGCGCATAAAGCGGAGCGAGTTTGGGATCGAACCCGCGACGGTCGAAGTCGCTCGCCAGTATGTGCTCCACCTGGCTTATCGCATCGTTGAGGAGACTCGAGTACCGCGTGTCGCCGTCTCCGCCGGGTGACTCGCCACGAACGAGGATCTTGAACCCGTCAGTCCGTTCCTCCATATAGGTCAGGAGAGCCAGCGCCACCTGTTGTATGCGGTACAGGGATCGATTTTGTGTGAGCGACGCCGTGACCATCTCCAGCAGCTTGTCCATCTCGCGGTCGACGACGACCGCGTACAGACCTTCCTTGCCGCCGAAGTGCTCGTAGACGATCGGCTTGGAGACGCCGGCCCGCTGCGCGATCTCTTCGATCGAGGTTCCTTCGAAGCCTCGCTCCGCGAACAGGCCGCGTGCCACTTCGATGAGCTGGAGACGTCGCTGTGCACCCGTCATTCGAGCTCGGGGAGCCTTCACCACGTCCGCGGCGCCTTTCGCCGGCCTGTCGATCGCCATGGGGCCAGTCTATCTGTCTGACAAGTAGCAGATAGTATTCGAGCCCCTCAACCACAAGGGTTGAGGGGCTCGAATATATGTTGAGTTCGGCGGTGTCCTACTCTCCCACACTGACTAAAGTGCAGTACCATCGGCGCTGGAGGGCTTAGCTTCCGGGTTCGGAATGGGG